>NZ_JBVIVP010000004.1:0-567412 GCF_055595445.1 Streptomyces sp. NPDC040432
CCCGGTCAGGCTCCGCCGTGCCCGGTCAGGCTCCGCCGTGCCCGGTCAGGCTCCGCCGTGCCCGGTCAGGCTCCGCCGTGCCCGGTCAGGCTCCGCCGTGCCCGGTCAGGCTCCGTCCGGCAGTCCCCGCGCCCGGTCCAGGAAGCCGAGCGCCGCCCGCAGGTCCTCCGGGCGGCGGTAGTGGACGCCCGTCATCCCCAGCGCCTCGGCCGCCTCGACGTTCTCCCGCCGGTCGTCCACGAACAGGCACCGGCCCGGCGCCGCCCCGGCCCGCGCGACCGCGATCTCGTAGATCTCCCGGTCCGGCTTGGCCACGCCCACGCGGGCGCTGCTGACGACGTGGTCGGCGAGGCCGGTCAGACCCATCGACTCCAGGTCGTCCTCCAGGTCCACGGTCGCGTTCGTCACCAGGACCAGCGTGAGCCCTGCCGCACGCGCCTCCCGCAGCGCGCCGACCGTCGCGTCGTCCGCCGAGAACGGGGCCGTGGCCAGCGCCGAGGCCAGCTCGTGCGCCAGCTCCGCGGGTACGCCGTGCGAGCCGGTCAGGCCCTCGGTGACGGACTCCACCCATTGGGCCGGGGTGATCCGGCCGCGCATCAGCGGCCCGTCCCGCTCCGGCGCGAACGCGACCCCGGCGGTGGTGCCCTCGGGGAGCCCGGAGCGGCGTTCCAGCCCGGTCAGGCGCGTGGAGTCGTAGAAGCGGATCACGTTGTCGACGTCGCACAACACTGCGTCGTAGGGCCGGGCCGTACCGAGGTCTTCGGAGATCGTCACCCGCCCTGCCTACCACGGACCGGTCGAACCTCAGCCGAGCGGGGCCTGCTGGAGGGGGACCGGGCGGGCGGCCGGCTCCGGTTCCGGGTCGACGGCCGGCTGCGGCACCGGGTCGACGGCCGGCTGCGGGTCCATGCGGACCTGCGGCAGCGGGGCGACGGGCAGGCCGAGGCCCATGACGCCGCAGGCGGCCTCCGGGACGGAGTACGGCAGGTGCAGTCGGCCCTCCGCCGTCCACAGGCCGGTACCGCCCAGCCAGCCCGTCGGCGCGCCGAGCCGGAAGACGTGCCGGTCGGCGGGGCGCCATAGGGCGAGGCCGGTCTCACCCACGCGCAGTGCGACCCCGCAGTTCTCCGGCATCAGGACCTGGCCCGGCTGGACCGCGAAGGGGGTCGCCCCCTCCTCCAGTCGCAGGCACTCGGGGAAGCGGACGGGCCGGGCGCTGCCCAGCACCCCCCAGCCGAGCCGCGGTTCGCCCGGGGCGTCCGAGCGGATCACCAGCAGCCCGCTGTCGGGGGCGGCCAGCAGCAGCCGGTCGTCGCTGTCCTCGGAGATCTGGAGCAGCGGGCTGACCGCTCCGGCCAGGTCCACGGCGACGGTTTTGGTGCGGCCGTCCAGTTCGCGGTCCAGCGCGAGCAGCCGGCCCGCCCGGTCCAGCCAGACGCCGCCCGAGCAGAGGCCCGGGACCTGGGCGACCCGCTGCGGCCCGGAGGGGTTCCCGGCGACCTGCCAGACGGTGCTGTCCTCGGGGCCCACCGCCAGGGCGTAGGCGCAGGCGCCGTCGGGTGACGGGGGCAGCAGCGCGACCCGTACCCCCTCCTGCGCGGGGACGGAGCCCAGGACGAGCTCCCCGGTGCGGGGGGCCGCCTCCGTGCCTGTGGGATACAACAGGGCGAAGACGTGCCGGTCGGCGACCCGGCGGTGGATCAGCACCCGCCCGTCGGCCAGCGGCAGCACCTCGCTGTCGGCTTCCTCCGGCTGCGCGAGCGGCAACGGCACCGCGTACGCCTCCGGCCCGGCCAGCGTCCAGCGTTCCGGGTAGCGCGCCTCCCCCTCACCGGCCAGCCGCGCGGCGTAGGCGCCGTCGGCGGTGATCGTGAACGGGTCGGTCCTCGTGATCTCGATGGCGCAGACAGTCATCCGGGCCGTCACCTCCGCTGAGGAAGCTAGTTTCGTACCCCCTGCCGAACCACACGACGCAGCAGGCTTCACACGTACGGGTGGCCACGGGGCGGTTCGCCCTCGGAAGACAGCACGATTGTGCTGTTGCATATCGGGGCGATTGGGATACCGGCGCGTTCACGTGTGCCCCTCCCGACCCCGTGGTGCTCCCGGAGCCCGACGGGAACGGCGGCCGGCCGGTGGCGTTCCGGGGCGGCGCACCCCCGCCGGCCGGGCCCGGAGCGACCCGGAGACGAAGGGGGGCCCGAAAAAGGGGCGGTAGCCTTGGCCTGTGCCCCGTCTCTCTGAAGTCATCGCCGCGCTGGACGCTCTCTGGCCCCCCTCGCGGGCCGAGCAGTGGGACGCGGTCGGAACCGTGTGCGGCGACCCCGACGCCGAGGTCACCCGCGTCCTGTTCGCCGTGGACCCGGTCCAGGAGATCGCCGACGAGGCGGTGAAGCTGGGCGCCGACCTGATCGTCACCCACCACCCCCTCTACCTGCGCGGGACCACGACCGTCGAGGCGGGCACCTTCAAGGGCCGCGTCGTGCACACGCTGATCAGGAACGACATCGCGCTGCACGTCGCCCACACCAACGCCGACACCGCCGACCCCGGCGTGTCCGACGCCCTGGCCGGCGCCCTCGACCTGCGGATCACCGGCCCCCTCGTACCCGATCCCACCGACCCGACGGGCCGCCGGGGCCTCGGCCGGATCTGCGAACTGGACCACCCCGAGACCCTGCGCGAGTTCGCCGCCCGCGCCGCCGCCAGGCTCCCGCACACCGCGCAGGGCATCCGCACCGCGGGCGACCCCGACGCCGTCATCCGTACCGTCGCCGTCAGCGGCGGCTCCGGCGACAGCCTCTTCGGGCAGGTCCGCGCCGCCGGCGTGGACGCCTTCCTCACCGCCGACCTGCGGCACCACCCGGTGTCCGAGGCGCGCGAGCAGAGCCCGCTCGCCCTCGTCGACGCCGCCCACTGGGCCACCGAGTGGCCTTGGTGCGAGCAGGCCGCCGCCCAGCTCGACGCGATCTCCGAGCGCCACGGATGGGGTCTGCGGACCCACGTCTCGCGCACGGTCACCGACCCGTGGACGGCGCACGCGCCGTCCGTCACACCCCCTTCTCACTCAGGAGCCCCCAACTGAACGCCGAGCCCGCCGACCAGATCCGACTTCTCGACGTCCAGGCCCTGGACGTGCGGCTGTCGCAGCTCGCCCACAAGCGCAAGTCGCTGCCCGAGCACGCCGAGGTCGACTCCCTGACCAAGGACCTCAGCCAGCAGCGCGACCTGCTCGTCGCCGCCCGGACCCAGGCCGGCGACGCCGCCCGCGAGCAGACCAAGGCCGAGCAGGACGTCGACCAGGTGCGCCAGCGGGCCGCCCGCGACCAGCAGCGCCTCGACACCGGCGTCGGCATCTCGGCCCGTGACCTCGCCAACCTGCAGAGCGAGGTCGTCTCCCTCGCCAAGCGGCAGGGCGACCTGGAGGACGTCGTCCTGGAGGTCATGGAGCGCCTGGAGGCCGCCCAGGAGCGCGTCACCGGCCTGACCGAGCGCGTCGCCGCCCTGGAGGCCAAGCTGACCGACGCCACCGCGCGCCGCGACGCCGCCACCGGTGAGCTCGACGACGAGGCCGCCAAGATCTCCAAGGACCGCGAGGTCATCGTCGGCTCCATGCCGGACGCCCTCATGGCCCTGTACGAGAAGATCCGCGTCAAGCAGGGCGGTGTCGGTGCCGCCCGCCTGTACCAGCGCCGCTGCGAGGGCTGCCGGCTGGAGCTCGACATGGCGGAGATCAACGAGATCAAGGCCGCGGCCCGGGACCAGGTCGTCCGGCACGAGAACTGCGGACGCATCCTCGTCCGTGCGGCGGACTCGGGCATCTGATGCCGCACTTCGTCGTCGAGGCGGACGGCGGATCCCGGGGGAACCCGGGGCCCGCCGGCTACGGCGCGGTCGTCCTGGACCCGGCGACGGGCGAGACGCTGGCCGAACGCGGCGAGTTCATCGGCGTCGCGACCAACAACGTCGCCGAGTACAAGGGCCTCATCGCCGGCCTGAAGGCGGCGCGCGAGCTGGCGCCCGACGCCACGGTCAGGGTCCGGATGGACTCCAAGCTGGTCGTCGAGCAGATGTCGGGGCGCTGGAAGATCAAGCACCCGGACATGAAGCCGCTCGCCGCCGAGGCCGCGAAGGTCCTGCCGCGCGCCCAGGTCACCTACGAGTGGATCCCGCGCGAGCGCAACAAGCACGCGGACCGGCTCGCCAACGAGGCGATGGACGCGGGCAAGCGCGGCAAGCAGTGGGAGCCCTCCGCCTCCACGGCCGTTTTCGCCGCGCCCGCGGCCCCCTCGGGACCCCCCGGCGACGCGGCGAAGGGTGCCGCGGCCGTCCGCGCCGCCCTGGCCTCCGGCGGCGGTACGGGTCGTGCCCGCACGGCCGACACCGCCGCGGCGCACTCCGTCGCGACCGGCCCCCGGCAGACCGACACCCTGTTCGGCGACGAGGCCGCCCCGCACGTCACCGCGGAGACCGGCACCACCGCGCACCCGGACCCGACCGGCGCGGTCGGTACCGCGCCCGCCACCCCGGCCCCGGTCGAGGAGCAGCGGCCGGGGAACTCCGCCGCGGGCACCGGAACCGGCTGGGGCCCCGACATGGGTGCCCCGGCCACGTTCGTGCTGCTGCGGCACGGCGAGACGGCCCTCACCCCGCAGAAGCGGTTCTCCGGCAGCGGCGGCACCGACCCCGAGCTGTCGCCGGCGGGCCGCCGGCAGGCCGAGGCCGTCGCCGTCGCGCTGGCCGCGCGGGGCACCGTCCAGGCCGTCGTCAGCTCGCCGTTGCGCCGCTGCCGGGAGACGGCCCAGGCCGTCGCGGACCGTCTCGGGCTGCCCGTCACCGTCGAGGAAGGGCTCCGCGAGACCGACTTCGGCGCCTGGGAGGGGCTGACCTTCGCCGAGGTGCGCGAACGGTTCCCGGACGACCTCCAGGCATGGCTGGACTCCCCGAAGGCGGCCCCCACGGGCGGCGGCGAGAGCTTCGCGACCGTCACCCGCCGGGTCTCCGCCACCCGCGACCGGCTCCTCGCCGCACACGCGGGCCGCACGGTCCTGCTGGTCACGCACGTGACCCCGGTCAAGACCCTGGTCCGCCTCGCCCTGGGAGCCCCGCCGGAAGCCCTGTTCAGGATGGAGCTCTCCGCGGCCTCCCTGTCGGCGGTCGCCTACTACGCCGACGGCAACGCCTCGGTCCGCCTCCTGAACGACACCGCGCACCTGCGCTGAGCGCGCGGGCCCGCGAACGACGAGAACCCCCGCCGCAGCGGCGGGGGTTCTCGTGCGTGCGCCGTCGGGCGCGAAGTGGAGTACGGCAGACGAGCCGGCCTGTACGCCGGGTTCTGTCGCCCGGAGACCTCGCGGTCGCCGGGGAGACGGCCATCCATCTAGGACCGGCGTTGCCACCGGTCTCGTGCGGTCTACCCGCGAACATCGGGCGGGCAGCCCTCGATCGTCCGCGCAGACCCGTCCGGGGACGGATCCTCTTGACCTTGCTCCGGGTGGGGTTTACCTAGCCGCCTGAGTCACCTCAGGCGCTGGTGGTCTCTTACACCACCGTTTCACCCTTACCGAGGACCGAGGTCCCCGGCGGTCTGTTTTCTGTGGCACTGTCCCGCGGGTCACCCCGGGTGGCCGTTAGCCACCACCCTGCCCTGTGGAGCCCGGACGTTCCTCGGCGGGATCCGGGGACCCCGACGCGGCCGCCCGGCCGACTCGTCTGTCGTGCCGACCATGCTACCGGCTGTCCGTGGCGACTTGACCTTGCCGCAGCGTCAGGGTTTCTACTGAGGGGCATGCGGATCGGAGAGATCGCCGTGCTCGTCGGGGTCACCACCCGGGCGATCCGGCACTACCACCATGTCGGGCTGCTCCCGGAACCGGAGCGGCGCCCCAACGGATACCGGGCCTACACCGTGCGCGACGCCGTGCTGCTGGCCCGCGTGCGCCGGCTCACGGAACTCGGACTGAGCCTCGACGAGGTGCGCGACGTCCTCGCGGACGACGCCGGGCGCGAACTGTCCGACGTCCTGCGGGAACTCGACGCCGACCTCGCCCGGCAGGAGGCCGAACTGGCCGAACGCCGACGCCGGCTGGGGGTCCTGCTCGCCGCCGGCCCCGGCGAGGGCGAACCCGTCTCGCCCGCCCTCGCCGCGCTGCTGGCCCAGGCACCGCCGACCGACTCGGCCGCGGCCGCCAAGGACCGCGAGCACCTGACCCTGCTCGACGGAGTGGGCGCCGGGGGAGAGGCCGTCTACGCGGCCCTCGGGCGGATCGCCGCCGACCCGAAGGTCCTCGAACTCTACGAACGGCTCGACGAGCTCGAAGGGGCCGCCGCGGACGACCCCCGGATCGGACCGCTCGCCGACGCCCTGGTCGCCGTCGTCCCCGAGGACGTGTTCGCGACCATCCCCACCGACGGGGTCGTCGTGGAGGGCTTCAAGGAGGCGTTGCTCGCCGACTACGCCCCGGCCCAGGCCGAGGTCGTCCGCCGGGTCATGGACGCCTTCGCCCGGCACATGGGCGGGGGCGGGTCGCGATGAACGCCCTTCGCGCGGCCCGCATGGCGGCTGCCGCCGTCGTACCTGGCGAGCTGCTCCTCGTCGTCTGTGTGGCCTCCGGGGTCCGGCTGCCCGGCTGGGCCGCGGTGACCGCCGAGGCGCTCGTCCTGGGGGTGCTGCTGCTGGAGGCGTGGGTCCTGCGCTCCCTGTACGCGGCCGCCCGCGCCCGCGGTGCCACACCGGCCGGGGCGCGCCGGGAGGCGGTGCGGGCCGTGGTGCCGGTCGCCGTACGCCGCCTGCTGCTGCACGAGCTGCGCGCGGCGGCCTCGCTGGGCCGGTGGGTGCTGCGCCGCGAGCACGGGGTCGGACCCGGCGACGTCGTCGCCGCCTACACCGGACCGCAGACGGCGATGATGTACGGCCTGGTCTTCGTGTCGGTGGTCGAGACCGTCGCGCTGGCCTTCCTCATCCCCTGGCCGGCCGTGCACCGGGTGGTGCTGGTGCTCGACGTGTACGGGGTCCTGCTGGTGCTGGCCCTGCACGCCGCCTGCGTGACCCGGCCGCACGTGGTGCGCCCCGACGGATCGCTGCGGATCCGGTACGGGGCCCTGTTCGACCTCACCGTCCCGGCGGACGCCGTGGCCTCGGCCCGCGTCGACCGCCGCTACCCGGAAGGCCGGTTGATCAAGCTGTCCGACGCCGGGAACGGGGACGGCGACGGGGACGGCGCCGGCTGTGGCGAGGTGCTCGACCTGATCGTCGGGAGCCAGACCACGGTGACCCTGGAGCTGAACCGCCCGCTGGAATTCCGCCGCCCGCTCGGCGCCCGCGCCCGAGCCCGGACGATCCGCTTCCATGCGGACGACCCCCGCGCGCTGGTCGCCGCACTGCGGTAGCGCGGCGGGCCGGTTCAGGCGGGGGCGAACAGGACCTTCGCGGTACCCGGGTCGGCCTCCGTCAGGCGGACCCGGATGCGGGCGCCGAGCGGCAGGTCGTCGGAGGGGGACTCCACCCGGCCGACGACCGCCGGGTCCTCCAGGTGGACGGTGCCCACCCGGGGTTCGTGCTCCTTGACGTCGATGACCGTCGCCTCGAACGTCTCCCCGACGCGGTCCTTGAGGACGGCCGCCTCGACGAGGTCCACGCAGGCGCGTTCCACCGCGTTGGCCGTGCGGGTGCCCCCGGCCATCTCCCGGGGCAGCGCCGCCAGCGCGTCGGTGGCCCACCGAGGGGGCTCGGTCCCGGCCGACGCCGCCACACACAGCTCGCCGGCGTACCGGTCGGCGAGCCGACGCAGCGGCGCGGTGCAGTGCGCGTACGGGGCGGCGACGGCCGCGTGCACGGCCGGGTCGGGGATGTCGCCGTCGGTGAACACGGTGTACCCGGCGCCGCGGAGCAGCGTCGTGCACTCCTGGAGGAAGGCGGCGTGGGCCGGCAGCCGCGGGTCGAGGGAGCGTACGAGGCGTGCGTACGGCACGTGGTGCGGCCAGTCGATCCGCAGGGCCTGCGCCGCACGCCGCAACCGGCCGACCGAGCCGTCCGGGGCGGCGGGCAGGGTGCGCAGGATCCCCGTGCCGGAGGCCAGCATGAGGTCGGCGGCGGCCATGCCGGTCATCAGGGAGATCTGCGCGTTCCAGGCCTCCGCGGGCAGCGGGGCCCGGTAGACCAGCCCGTAGGCGCCCCCGCGCTCGGTGATCTCCTGTTCGGGGACGTTCAGCGAGATGCCGCCGCGTTCGGTCTCCAGCGTCTCGCGGAGCCTGCCGATCTCCTTCAGCAGGATCAGGGAGGCGTCGGCGGTGCCGGTGTCGAGGGCCTTCTGCACGCCGTCGTAGTCGAGGCGGGCGCGGCTGCGGACCAGGGCCCGGCGGACCTCGGTGGTCCCGACGCGTCCCTCGGCGTCCAGGTCGAACCGCCACAGGAGGGCCGGTCGGGTCCGGTCGGGGAGCAGGCTGCCCGCGTCCTCGGAGATCACCGGCGGGTGCAGGGGGACCTTCCCGTCGGGGAAGTAGAGCGTGGTGACGCGACGGTGGGCCTCCGCGTCGAGGGCGCCGCCGGGGGTGACGAACGCGGCGACGTCGGCGATGGCGTAGTGGACGCGGTAGCCGCCGCCGGTCCGCGCCGCGAGGTGCATGGCCTGGTCGAGGTCGACGGATCCGCGCGGGTCGATGGTGAAGAGGGGGATGTCGGTGGCGTCGAGGGACGGCAGCCGGGGGGCGGCGGCGGCCCGCTCGGCCTCGGCGAGGACCGCGGTCGGGAACTCCTCGGGCACGCCCAGACGGGTGCGCAGGGCGCACAGCGCGGCCCGCAGGGCAGCCCCGTCGGTGCCGGTGATGTGCATGAGGCGGCGTGGCATGGACCCGAGCCTAGGCCTTTTCATCCGTAAAAGGGTGATCTATTCCCTCGTCCCGGGCGGTCCTGCCGTCCCCCGGGCGGGTCCGGGGCGGACGCCGCGCCGTCTACCCTGGCTCGGGGGCCGCACCCCCCTGCGCCGCGTCGTACTGAAGGAGAACCACCGTGCTCGTGCTGCTGCCGCCCTCCGAGGGAAAGGCCGCCGGCGGCTCCGGCGCACCGCTCGACCCGAGTTCCCTGTCCCTGCCGGGGCTGGCCGCCGCGCGCGCGGCGGTGCTGGAGGAGCTGGTCGAGCTGTGCTCCGCGGACGAGCTGAAGGCCCGTGAGGTCCTCGGGCTCAGCGAGGGCCTGCGGGGCGAGGTCGCGAAGAACGCCGGGCTGCTGTCCGCGCCCGCCCTCCCGGCCGGGGAGATCTACACCGGGGTCCTCTACGACGCCCTCGGTCTCGCCGACCTGCCCGCCGCCGCCCGCGCCGAGGCCGACCGCTCGCTGCTGGTCTTCTCCGGACTGTGGGGCGCGGTCCGGGTGACCGACCGGATCCCCTCGTACCGCTGCTCGATGGGCGTCAAGCTGCCGGGGCTGGGCGCGTTGGGCGCGTACTGGCGCACCCCGATGGCGGACGCGCTGCCGGAGGCGGCGGGCGACGGGCTGGTCCTCGACCTGCGGTCCTCGGCGTACACGAGCGCCTGGAAGCCGAAGGGCGCGGCGGCCGGACGCACGGCCGGCGTCCGGGTGCTGCACTCGCAGATCGTGGACGGGGTGGAGAAGCGTTCGGTGGTCAGCCACTTCAACAAGGCCACCAAGGGCCGCCTGGTGCGTGACCTGCTGCTGGCGGGAGCGGCCCCGGCCGACCCCGCCGAGCTGGTCACCGCCCTGCGCGACCTCGGTTACACGGTGGAGGCCGAGGCCCCCGCCAAGGCGGGCCGAGCCTGGTCGCTGGACGTGGTCGTGACGCAGATCCACTGAGGCGGGCGCCCGCCGGGACGGCCGCACGGTCGGGCGGTCCGGGGCGACGCGCCCCGCACCGCCCGAGGGCGGAACACCCCCTGGGGCCTGTCGTCGAACTCCCGTCTGCCTCGCGGCCGCCCTCCGGGCGACGACGGGACTGTGACGACAGGCCCTAGCGGCCCAGTGGCCAGGCCACCGCGGCCGGGGTGTGTCCGGCCTCGCCCGCGTACTGGGCGCAGGCGTCGGTCAGGGTCTCCAGCAGGGTCAGGGGGTCCGGGAGCGGGTGGCTCACGTCGCGCAGCCAGCTCACCGAGAGGTCGCCCGGCAGGGTGGACGGGGGGACCAGGACGTAGCTGCCCCGGCAGTGCCAGCGCAGGCCCGGGTGCTCGTCCATCGTCTCGGGGTGGCAGTCCAGTTCGCAGGGCCACCATTCGTCCTCGTCCTCCGGCGTACCGCGGGTCGCCGTGAAGAAGAGCATCCGGGCCTGTTCGCCCGTACCGGCCGATTCGGCGACGGGGCCGACCTCGATCCCGGCTGCCAGCAGGCGCTCCAAGGCGCCGCGGCCCGCTTCCAGCGGCACGTCCAGGACGTCGTGGACCATGCCCGTCGCGGTGATGAAGTTGGCCTGGGGCTGGTTGCGCGCCCAGCGTTCGATCTGCGCCCGGTCGGTGGTCGACTGCGTCTGCCAGGCGAAGGAGACGGGGTGTCGTGCGGGGGTCGGACAGCCGACGCGGTCGCACGAACATCGGTATCCGGCGGGATGGGCGGCCGGTGAGATCGGGAGGCCCGCGGCGGCCACGGCCAGGAGCAGCGCCTCGCGTTCCCTGCCGGGGTCTTCGGGAGCCGGTTTCGAGCGGCGGCGCAGCCACTGGGAAATCCTGCTCTGCTCGCCGCGTTTGACGCGGCCGGACTCAGACCCCATCTATCCCCTCACCTCACCGTTGCCCCGGCGGACTTTCCCCATGGTCCCACCATCCTGCGGTCCGGGTGACCGCACCCCTCGATCCGGGGCCCCTCGGACCGGCCCGATCCGGCCGCGCGTTCCCGGCCGATCCGGCCCACGGCCCGCCCGCCCCGGGCCGGGCCGCCCCGGGGCCGTGACCTATCCCACGGTGCCGGGCCTCGGCTCCGGGCTCCCGTCGGGTCCGCCGACCGACCGCAGCACCGCGTCCACGAGGGCGTCGGCGTAGGCGTGGGTCAGCGGCGCGGTCCGCATCAGCCAGCGGTACGTGAACGGCCCGAGCAGCATCTCCACCGTCAGCCGCAGATCGGTGTCGGGGGCGATCAGTCCGGCGTCCCGCGCCGACCGCAGCCGCGCCTCGTACAGGGCGAGCTGCGGTTCGAGGAGCTGTTCGGTGAACCGGGCGCCCAGTTCCGGGTCGGTCGCCCCGGCGGCGGTCAGGGCGCGCGCTGGTGCCTCGTACTTCTCGTCGTTGAACTCGTCCACCGTCGCCCGCAGCACGAACTTCAGGTCGGCGGCGAGGTCACCGGTGTCGGGGAAGCCGGCCCACTGCGCGTCGTCCCCGGCGTCCCCGGCCAGTGCGAGCGAGGCGTCCAGCAGGACGGCCGCCTTCGAGGGCCACCAGCGGTAGATGGTCTGTTTGCCCACGCCGGCGCGGGCGGCGATGGCCTCGATGGTCAGCTTGTTGTAGCCGACCTCCCCGACCAGCGCGAGGGCGGCGTCGAGGATGGCGCGCCGCGAGCGGTCGCTGCGGCGGGTGGCGTCGGGAGTCTTGCTCATGCGGTCCAACGTACCAATTCGAGACGTCTCGTCTTTTGGTGATTCGCTGAACCACCCGGTCAGTTCACTGCGCGGTTCCCCCGGAGGAGAGACGATTCCTTCACACAACGCACGCCTCGTGAGTTCGCAGTCGTGAGGAGCCTTCTTTGCGCAGAGACGCCACACCCCGGCGCTACCTGATGTGCCCACCGGCACACTTCAAGGTCACGTATTCCATCAACCCGTGGATGGACCCCACGAAACCGGTGGACCTCCCCCTGGCACAGGCCCAGTGGGAGGACCTCAGGGACCGCTACCGCGCCCTCGGGCACACCGTCGAGACCCTCGTCCCGCACCCCGACCTGCCCGACATGGTCTACGCGGCCAACGGGGCCCTCGTCGTCGACGGCCGGGTGCTCGGAGCCAGGTTCGCCCATCCGGAACGCACCGCCGAGGCGGGGATCCACCTCGACTGGTTCCGGTCGAACGGCTTCCGGGACGTCCACGAGCCGTCCCACGTCAACGAGGGCGAGGGCGACTTCGCCGTCACCGCCTCCTACATCCTCGCCGGCCGGGGCTTCCGCTCCAGCCCCCTCTCGCACGACGAGGCCCAGGAGTTCTTCGGTCGCCCCGTCATCGGCCTCGACCTGGTGGACCCGCGGTTCTACCACCTGGACACGGCCCTGTGCGTGCTCGACGGCGACGAGATCATGTACCACCCGCAGGCCTTCTCGCCGGGGAGCCGGGCCGTGCTGCGCCGGCTCTTCCCGGACGCCCTGCTCGTGGACACCCCGGACGCCGAGGCCTTCGGGCTGAACTCCGTCTCGGACGGCCTGCACGTCCTGCTCCCGCAGGCGGCGGTCGGACTGCTCGCACCGCTGCGCGAGCGCGGCTTCGAGCCCGTCCCGATGGACCTCGGCGAACTGCTCAAGGGCGGCGGCAGCGTGAAGTGCTGCACGCAGGAACTGAGGCCCGCGCCCCCCGAGGAGGACTGAGCACCCGGCGGGGTCCGCGGACGTACGGCTCCCCGGAGCCCGCAGGGCCCTACCGGTCCTGCGGGTCCCCGGCCCCGGCCGGCGGCCACCCGTGGCCCCAGTCGGCGTTCCGCGCGGCCTTGTAGAGGTCGCCGTGGCGCTTGGTCACGGTGGCCCGCGTCAGGCCCTGTTCCAGGGGGCCGCACAGTTCCAGCTGGACGAGCCCCTTCCGGATCTGCGGCCTCCGCGTGATCCGGGAGGGGACCGGCGTCGCCGGGAACCGGGTCGCGGCGACGTAGCTGAACTTCTCGTCCTCGTACGCGAGGGAGCCGCCCTTGACCTGCCGGTGCAGGGAGGAACGGCTGACCCGGGTCGAGAAGTGGCACCAGTCCTGCCCGACGCCGATCGGGCAGGTCCCGTCGTGCGGGCAGGGCGCCGCCACCTTCAGGCCGGCCTCGATCAGCTGCTCGCGGGCCTCCCGGATGCGCAGGTACCCCTCGGGTGTGCCCGGCTCGACCAGGACGACGGCCTGCCCGGCGCGGGCCGCCTCCGCCACGACGGCCCGCCGGGCCGGCTCCGTCAGCTCGCCGAGCACGTACGACACGGTCACCAGGTCGGCGTCGGGCAGGGCGATGCCGCTCCCGATGACGGCCCGGCGCCACTCGGCGCCGCGCAGCACCTCGGAGGAGGAACGGCCCGCCAGCTCCCTGCCGAGGGCCAGTGCCGGTTCCGCCCAGTCCAGTACGGAGGTGGTCCGGGGACCGTCCCAGGTGGCGTCGACCGCCCAGGTCGCGGCGCCCGTCCCGCCGCCCACGTCCACGTGCGAGGCGGGAGCCCACTGCGGCGCCGCCCCGGCCAGCCCGTCCAGGGCGGACCGAACGGCCTCGAAGGTGGCCGGCATCCGGTACGCCGCGTACGCCGCCACGTCGGAACGGTCGCGCAGCACGGGGGTGTCGGTCGGGATCGTGCCCCGGTAGTTGGAGATCAGCCGCTCGACGGCGGCCGTGGCCTGCTTCGGCGGGAGCCCGTCGAGCAGTCCGGCCAGCGCGGACCTGAGGGTTTCGGCGGTGGTCGGGGCGGAGGCGGGGACGGAGACGTTCACCCGGGAAGTTTACGGCGCCCCGAGGGGCCGCCCGGCATCAGTGGCACGGTGCCCCGACGGACGCGGGCGGTACGGTCACCCGCGCCGCCCGCACGGGCTCAGCCCGCGGTGGCCATCGGGCTCCGGGGCCGCCACGGTCGGCACATCCCGAAGAAGAAGGCCGCCGACAGCAGCGAACAGGCGAGCTGGACCACCGCCATCGGCACTGCCGTGTCCTCGCCCGCGATCCCGACCAGCGGCGAGGCGACGGCCCCGACGAGGAACGAGGAGGTGCCCAGCAGGGCCGAGGCCGATCCGGCCGCGTGCGGGGTCCGCATCAGGGCCTGCGCGTTGGTGTTCGGCAGCAGCAGGCCCATCGCCGACATCAGGACGAACAGGGCGGTGGCGACCGGGAACAGCCCGACCTCCCCGAACACCCCGGTCGACATCAGCAGCAGTGCCACGGACGCGACGGTGATGATCCCGATCCCGGCGGCCAGCGCCTTGTCCAGGCTGACCCGGCCGACCAGCAGCTTTCCGTTGATCTGGCCGACGATGATCAGCCCGACGGAGTTCACGCCGAACAGCAGGCTGAAGGCCTGCGGGGAGGCCCCGTAGATCTCCTGCACCACGAACGGCGAGGCGGATATGTAGGAGAAGAGCACCGCGAAGGCGAAGCCGCCCGTGAGGGTGTACCCGGCGAAGACCCGGTCGCCGAGCAGGCCGCGCATGGTCCGCAGGGCCGCGCCCACGCCCCCGGTCTGGCGCCGCTCGGGCGGCAGCGTCTCGTCGAGGGTGCGCCAGACGACCGCGGTGAGCGCGGCGCCGACGACGGTCAGCACGACGAAGACCCCCCGCCAGTCGGCGAACCGCAGCACCTGGCCGCCGATCAGCGGCGCGACGATCGGGGCGGCCCCGGAGATCAGCATCAGTGTGGAGAAGAACCGGGCCATCTCGACCCCGTCGTACAGGTCGCGCACCACCGCCCGCGCGATGACGATGGCGGCCGCCCCGGCCAGGCCCTGGAGCAGCCGGAAGCCGATCAGCAGTTCGGCCGTCGGGGCCAGGGCGCAGATCGCGGTGGCGAGGACGTAGACGATCATGCCGATCAGCAGGGGCCTGCGGCGGCCCCACTTGTCGCTCATCGGTCCGATCACCAACTGCCCCAGCGCCATGCCGGCGAGGCAGGAGGTGAGGGTGAGCTGGACGGTCGCGGCCGGGCTGTTCAGGGCGGTGGTGACCTCCGGCAGCGCCGGCAGGTACATGTCCATGGACAGCGGGGGGAGGGCGGTGAGCCCGCCGAGGACGAAGGTGACGAGCAGGCCGGTGCGCCGTGCGGCCGCCAGGGGTGCGGGGGCGGCGCCTGCTTCCGGGACGCCGACGGCGGCGTTGGCGGCGGCGGGGTTCGGTGCGGGGGCGGCGGATGTTTCGGGGGACGGCTCGGGCGACGACCCGTGCGAGGGGGCCGTCGAGGGGCCTCTCTCCGACATGCGGAACTCCAGTCTTTTCATCTGCTTTATGCACCCCTGACCGCCCCATGCTCTCAGCTGGCGGAACGTCCGTGGACCCGTCGCCGGTGTGACGTAGCCTGCGGCCCCATGAGCGCACGTCTGAGCAAGATCGCAATCGTGACCGGGGCGGGCACCGGCATCGGCCGCTCCGTGGCCCTGACCCTGGCGGGGGCCGGCTGGTCCGTGGCCGTGGCGGGCCGTCGGACCGGACCCCTGGAGGACACCGCCGCGGCCGCCGGGACCGACGCGGACGTGTTCCCCGTCCGCGCCGACGTCAGCGACCCCGACGACGTGAACGCGCTCTTCGGGGCGGTGCGTGAGCGCTACGGACGCCTCGACCTGCTCTTCAACAACGCGGGCACCTTCGGCCCCGGCGGGGTTCCGCTGGAGGACATCTCGTACGAGGCCTGGAAGTCCGTCGTCGACGTCAACCTGACCGGGGCCTTCCTGTGCGCGCAGGCGGCCTTCCGGCAGATGAAGGCCCAGGACCCGCAGGGCGGCCGGATCATCAACAACGGCTCCATCTCCGCCCACGTCCCGCGCCCCAACTCCATCGCCTACACGGCGACCAAGCACGCCATGACCGGCCTGACGAAGTCCCTCTCGCTGGACGGCCGCCCCCACCGGATCGCCTGCGGACAGGTCGACATCGGCAACGCGGCGACCGAGATGACCGAGCGCATGCAGACCGGCATCCTCCAGGCCGACGGCCGACTCGCGGTGGAGCCCGTCATGGACGCCGCCGACGTCGCCCGCACGGTGCTCCACATGGCGGAGCTGCCGCTGGAGGCGAACGTGCAGTTCGCGACGGTGATGGCGACCGCCATGCCGTACATCGGCCGCGGCTGAGCCCGCGCGGGCGACGGTCCGGCCGCCGGGAATGGTGCCCGGCCCGCTGCGGTTGAGCCGATCATGACGACCGAAGTGCTGCGCTACACCGCCTTCTCCGAGGACCCCGCCGGCGGCAACCCGGCCGGGGTGGTCCTCGACGCCGCCGGTCTCGACGAGGCCGCCATGCTGGCCGTCGCCGCCCGGCTCGGCTACAGCGAGACGGCCTTCCTCACCGGCCCGGCCGGACCGGCCGAGCCCGGTGGAACGGCCCCGGAGCCCGGCCGCGGCTTCACCGTCCGGTACTTCAGCCCGAAGGCTGAGGTGCCGTTCTGCGGACACGCCACCGTGGCCGCGGCCGTGGCGCTGGCCGAGCGGATCGGTCCGGGGGAGTTGGTCTTCGACACCCCGGCCGGCACCGTGCCGGTGTCCGTCACCTCCGAGGAGGGACACCTGAGGGCCACCCTGACCAGCGTCGTCCCGCACGTCGAGGACATCGCCGCGGACGACCTAGCGGAGGCACTCGCCGCCCTCGACTGGCCCGCCGCCGACCTCGACCCCGAACTGCCGCCGCGCATCGCCTACGCGGGCGCCCGCCACCTCGTGCTCGGCGCGGCCACCCGCGCCCGCCTCGCCGACCTGTCGTACGACTTCCCCCGGCTGGAGGCCCTGATGGGGCGCCTGGACCTGACCACGGTCCAGCTCGTGCACCGCGCCGGCCCGGCCCTCTTCCACGTCCGCGACCCCTTCCCGGTCGGCGGCGTCGTGGAGGACCCCGCCACCGGAGCCGCCGCGGCCGCCTTCGGGGCGTACGCCCGGCAGCTCGACCTCGTCCCCGAGGCGGCGGTGCTCACCCTCCACCAGGGCGACGACATGGGCCGCCCCGGCGTCCTGACCGTCGAGCTGCGGGCCGGTGACCCCCGGGTGCGGGTGACCGGCGCGGGCGTGCGCATCCCCTGATGCGACTGCTCTCGTACGCGGAGGCCGACCTCCCGGAGGAACTCGCGGCCCGCGTCGCCGCCCTGGAGGCGACGGCCTGGCCCGGCGCCGCTCCCGGGCACGACCCGGCCCTCACCCCGCGGGCGCTGCTGCTGATGGACGCCGACGGGACGGTCGGCGCCTCGTTGGCGCTGCTGTACAAGGAGGTCCCGGTCGCCGGCCGGAGCCGTCGCGCGGCCGGGCTCAGCTCGGTGGTGACCCGGCCGGAGCTGCGGGGCCGGGGCCTGGGCGGCCGGCTGGTGGCGGCGGCCCGCACGGCGTTGGCCGACGACCCCGCCGTGGACCTGGCGCTGTTCAGCTGCGACCGGCCCCTCGTCCCCTTCTACGGGGCGGCCGGCTTCGAGGTCCTGCCCGGCACCGTCCTGGTCGGCGGCACCCCCGAGGAGCCGCTGGCCACCGACGCCCCCGGCTTCGACAAGGCCGTCCTCGCGGCGTTCTTCACCCCGGACGGGGAGGTCGATCGCACCGCACTGACCGGGACCCGCGTCCCGCTGCACCCGGGGAACACCGACCGCCTCTGGTGACGGCGCGCCCCGGGGCTCGACGGCTCACCCCCGGGCGGCGCCCGGGGTCCCGGCGGGCGTGCCCGAGGGCTTGCCGGAGCGGACCGGCAGCAGGAACAGCGTCAGGACCACCGCCAGGTACAGCGCCCACACCACGAGTTGGAGGACCGTCGGGTCGGGCTGGAAGTTGAAGACGCCCTTGAGGAGCACCCCGTACCAGCTGTCCGGCGGGATCGCGCCGCTGATGTCGAACGCCCGGTTCTCCAGGCCGCCGAGGAAACGGGCCTCCTGGAGGTCGTGCACCCCGTACGCGAGGACGCCCGCGGCGACGACGACGAGCATGCCGCCGGTCCACGTGAAGAACTTCGACAGGTTGATCCTGAGCGCGCCGCGGTAGAACAGCCAGGCCAGCACGATCGCCGTCGCGATGCCGAGCAGGACCCCGATCAGCGGCGCCGAGGAACCCTCGCCGCTCGCCCGTACCGAGGCCCATACGAACAGGGCGGTCTCCAGGCCCTCGCGGCCCACCGCGAGGAACGCGGTCGCCACGAGCGCGCCGGTGCCCAGCGCGAGCGCCGCGTCGAGCCTGCCCTGCAACTCGCCCCTCAGGTGTCGCGCGGTGCGCTTCATCCAGAAGACCATCCACGTCACCAGGCCGACGGCGACGATCGACAGGGTCCCGCCGATCAGCTCCTGCGCCTCGAAGGTCAGCTCCTGCGTGCCGAATTCGAGCAGGGCGCCGAACGCGAGCGAGAGCGCGCAGGCGATCCCGACGCCGATCCACACCGGGCGCAGCGCGGCCCGGTTGTCGGTCTTGACCAGGTAGGCGACCAGGATGCAGACGACGAGGCCCGCTTCCAGACCCTCGCGCAGGCCGATCAGATAGTTGCCGAACACGGCGGTTCCTCTCCGGAGGGGACTACGCGAACAGCGTCCGACCCCACCAGTCGTCCTCGTCGCGGACGCCCGGCGGGACGGCGAAGACTGCCGAACCCACGTGCTGGATGTATTCGTTGAGTACGTCCGACTTGGCCAGCGCGCGCTGGATGGGGACGAAGCCCGTCCGGACGTCGCGCTGGTAGGCGAGGAAGAACAGGCCCGCGTCGAGCCGGCCCAGGCCGTCCGTGCCGTCGGTGAAGGAGTAGCCGCGGCGCAGGATCGTCGCCCCGTTGTTGGAGTCCGGGTGGGCCAGTCGGACGTGCGCCTCGGGCTTCATCGCCTTCAGGAACGGCTCGTCGCGCTCCTTGGACTTGCCGACGGGAGCGCCCTCGCCCTTGTCCCGGCCGAAGATGTCCTCCTGCTCCCGGAGGGAGGTGCGGTCCCAGGTCTCGATGTTCATCCGGATGCGCCGAGCGACCAGGTACGAACCGCCGGCCATCCAGTCGCCGCCGTCCCCGGGCCCGACCCAGACGTGCTCGTCCAGGGCGGCGGTGTCGGTGCCGGAGATGTTCCGGGTGCCGTCCTTGAACCCCATCATGTTGCGCGGGGTCTGTTCGTCGGGCGTGGTGGACGAGGTCTTGCCGAAGCCGAGCTGCGACCAGCGCATCGCGGTCCGGCCGAAGCCGATGCGGGCGAGCTGGCGGATGGCGTGCACCGCGACCTGCGGGTCGTCGGCGCAGGCCTGGACGCAGAGGTCGCCGCCGGAGCGGGCCGGGTCCAGGTTGTCGCCGGGGAAGAGCTCCAGGTCGACGAGGGCCGCCGGCCGCCGGCCGTCCAGCCCGAACCGGTCCCTGGCGAACAGGCCCGGGCCGAAGCCGATGGTCAGGGTGAGGCGGGAGGCCTTCAGACCGAGGGCCTCGCCGGTGTCGTCCGGCGGGGCCTCGGGGAGGCCGCCGAAGCCGCCCTCGCCGACCGGCAGGCCGGCCGTCATCAACCGGGCGGCCGCGGTCCACTCCTTGAGCAGCGCGACCAGCTCGGCCCGGTCCTTGGTCCGCACGTCGAAGGCCGCGAAGTGCAGCCGGTCCTGGACGGGTGTGGCGATGCCGGCCTGGTGCGGGCCGTGGAAGGGTACGGCCGCGCCGGACAGGGCGGCCGGGACCTGGTCCGCACCGGAGCGGAGCGCGGCGACCGCGCCGCCGGTCGCGGCGGCGCCGAGCGCGAGCCCGGCCCCGCCCCAGCCGAGCAGGGCGCGGCGCGAGGGGCCGTTCGCCGTACCGCGGGTCTCTTCCGGGCCCGGCACCGAGTCGTCCATTCGCCTCTCCCGCCTCTTCCGGTCGTCGGCTACTTGGCGACCGCGGCGGCCAGCTTCGACAGCGGCTCCGCGAGCGCGTTCACGCCGTCCGACAGCTCCTTGCGCTCCGCCTCGCCGACCTTGTCGTACGAGGTGAACTCGTAGGAGGTCTTGTCGGCGCGGTACTTGTCGAGGAGCAGGGTCAGCGCGGCGAACTGGGTGTCCAACTGCTTGGTGAGCGCGGGGTCGTTCTTCTCGGCGGTCGGCTTCAGCAGTTCGTACGACTTCTGCGCGCCCTCGACGTTGGCCTTGAAGTCGACGAGGTCGGTGTGGCTGTAGCGCTCCTCCTCACCGGTGACCTTGCCGGTGGCGACCTCGTCGAGGAGCTCCTTGGCGCCGTTGGCCATGGAGGTGGGGGTGATCTCCGCCTGACCGACCTTCTTCTGCCAGTCGGTGAGGTCGGCGATCAGGGTGTCGGCGAGCTTCTTGTCGTTGTCGTCGATCTTGTTGTCCTGGAAGAGGGACTTCTCCAGGCGGTGCCAGCCGGTCCAATCCTTGGCCGGGTCCTGGCCGGCTTCCAGGCCGTCCTCGCGGACGTCGACCTTCGGGTCGATGTCGCCGAAGGACTCGGCGACCGGCTCGGTGCGCTCCCAGCCGATGCGGGAGGGCGCGTACGCCTTCTTCGCGGCCTCGACGTCCCCGGCCTTGACGGCGTCGGCGAACGCCCGGGCCTTCGGGAGCGTTTCGTCGGCCTGCTCCTGCACGTACTTGCGGTAGGCGGCGACCGCGGCGTCCAACTCGGGGCTGCGCTTCTCGCCGCCGCCCTCGCCGGTGGCCTTGACCTTCTGGCGGATGCCGTCGCCCTTCATGCCGGGCTTGCAGACGATCTCGTAGTCGCCGGCCTTGATCTCCGCGGTGATGGAGGCCTTGGTGCCGGGGCCGATGTTCTCCCGCTCGGTGACGATGCGGTCGTCCGGGAAGAGCACGTAGAGCTCGGTGACCTTGGAGCCCTTGTTCTCGACGTCGATGGTGACCTTGCCCGCGGGGAACTCCTTCGCGGAGACCTCGCAGGCGCTGTCGGACGCCTTCACGCTGATCGCGTCGGTGCCCGTACCGCCGCTCTTCTCGGCGCAGCCGGTGACGGCGGTGAGCGCGGCCACGGCGGCGGCCGCGGTGAGGACGGTGATGCGGGCGGGGCGCATGGGGGCTCCTGCGGGGCTGAGGACGGGGGGTGATGAGCGAGTGAGGCAGGCCTAACTTAACCGAGGCTTACCTCACCTCAACCCGCCCGTCCAGTGAATCACCTCTCACATTTCCACCCCGGACACAAGCCCGTCACGGCCCCGCCATTTCACTCTCAAGCCGTGGTCAAGCCCGGGTCAAGCCGGGGTCCGTGAGCCGTCCCGCGCGGTCGTCGGCGGTGCCCGGGCGGGTCCGCTCGCGCAGCGGAACGACGAGCGGCGCGCCGGTGCGCGGGTGCGGGAACACCTCCACCCGCTGCCGGTAGACACGGCTCAGCAAGGCGTCGCCGAACACCTCGGACGGAGGCCCGTCCGCCGCGATCCCGCCGTCGTGGAGCACGGCCGCCCGGTCCGCGTACGCCGCCGCCAACCCGAGGTCGTGCAGGACGACGACCACCGCGTCCCCGGCCGCCGCCCGCTCCCGGCAGATCCGCAGCACGAGCTCCTGGTGGCGCAGGTCCAGCGCCGCGGTGGGCTCGTCGAGCAGCAGCAGCGGGGCCCGCTGGGCGAGGACGCGGGCCAGCGCGACGCGGGCCCGTTCGCCCCCGGACAGGGCGGAGAAGGGCCGCCGGGCGAAGTGGGTGACCTCGGTGGCGGCCATGGCGGCGGCCACCTCCTCCTCGTCCGCGTCGGCGAAGGCGGTGCCCGCCCAGGGTGCGCGACCCATCCGTACGACGTCCGCGACGGGGAAGGGGAACGACAGGGCGGCGGCCTGCGGGAGCACGGACCGGCGCAGCGCCAGCTCGGGCGCCGACCAGTCGCCCACCGGGCGCCCGTCGATCCGTACGCTGCCGGAGGTCGCGGGCAGGTCGGCGGCGAGTGCGGCGAGCAGGGTGGACTTGCCCGCGCCGTTCGGTCCGACCAGGGCCAGCACCTCACCCGCCACGGCGGTCAGGTCGATCCCGGAGAGGACCTCGCGGTCCCCGAGCCGCAGGCGCAGACCCTCGATCTCGGCGACGGCGGCCCCGGGCAGCGGCCGGTCCGGGACCGTCCGCTTGTTCCGGCCGAACAGCCCGGTCAGCTTGCTGGTCACGCCCAGCCTCCTTGCTTGCGGCGGGTGCGACGCAGCAACCAGAAGAAGAACGGGCTGCCGATCAGGGCGGTCAGCACGCCGAGGGGCAACTCGGCGGGCTGGGCGAGGGTACGGGCGGCCAGGTCGCCCGCGAGCAGCACGAGGGCCCCGGCCAGCGCGCTGCCCGGCACCAGGAAACGGTGCCCGGGGCCGTTCGCCATCCGCAGCAGGTGCGGGACGAGGAGCCCGACGAAGGTGATGACGCCGGCGACGGCGACGGCCGCCGCCGTCAGCAGGGCCACCACCAGGATGAGGGCGACGCGCAGCCGCTCGACGTCGATGCCGAGGTGGCGGGCGGGGCGCTCGCCCAGGGCGAGCAGGTCGAGCTTGCGGGCGTAGAAGGGGGCGACGAACAGGCCGGCGAGGGCGCAGGGGAGGACGGCGAGCACCTTGGGCCAGGTGGCCTGGGCGAGCGAGCCGAGCTGCCAGAAGGTGATCTGGTTGACCTGACCGCTGTCCGCGAAAAAGATGAACATGCCGATCAGGGCGCCCGCGAAGGCGTTCACGGCGATGCCGGTGAGGATCAGGGTGACGACCTCGGTCCGGCCGCCGTTGCGGGACAGCAGGTACACGGCGCAGACGGTGATCAGGCCCGCGACGAAGGCGCAGGCCGTGATGGTCCAGTTCCCGAGGAAGGTGAGGCCCAGTCCGATCGCGGCGACCGCGCCGACGGCGGCGCCGGCCGAGATGCCGATCACGCCCGGCTCGGCGAGCGGGTTGCCGAAGACGCCCTGCATGAGGGCGCCCGCGCAGCCGAGGCTGGCTCCGACCAGCAGCGCGAGGACGACGCGGGGCAGCCGTACGTTCCACAGCACGCTCTCCCCGACCCGGTCGAGGGCGGCGCCGCCGAGGCCCATGCGGTGCTGGATCGAGGCGAGCACGTCCCCGGTCGGAATGCGGTAGGCGCCGGTTCCGGCGGAGAGGAGCGCGCACGCGACGAGGGCGGCGGCGAGGACGACGGTGAGCACCAGGGCCCGGCGACCGCGCGGCCCGGCGGGACCCGCGTCGGGTCCGGCGGACGGTTCGGCCGGCTCCGGCGCCCCGGGCCCCTGCGGGGCCGAGGGCGGGTGCGGGAGTGCGGCCGGCTTCGTCACCGCCGCCTCCGTCACGGGCGTTTCCGTCGCGGTCGGCCGGTCCGTGGCGGAGCCGGCGGCCTGCGGGGGATCGTAGGGGAGGGTCATGCTCAGGCGCCCTTGCCGTAGAGCTGCGCGACCAGGGAGGAGAGCACCTGGTCGGTGCGGGGCCCGTAGTTGAGCAGCACGCCGTCGTCGACGGTGACCACTCGGCGGTCCATGCCGGCCGGGGTCTGGGCGACGCCCGGGACCTTGACGAGGCCGTCGACCCCGCCGACCGATTCGAGGCCCTTGGTCATGACCAGGATCGCGTCGGGCGCGGCGGCGGCGAGGGCCTCGCTCGTGATCGGGGTGAAGTCCTTGCCGAGGCCGGAGTCCTTGCCGGTGTCGACGGCGCCCGCGGCCTCCAGCAGCGAGGCGGCGCCGGAGTCGGAGCCGCCGAGCAGGTACACGGAGGCGGTGCCGCGCAGGTAGAGGAAGGCCACGCGGGGCTTCTTCCCGGAGGCGGCCGGAACGTCCTTGCGGGCGGCGGCGATCCGGTCGGCGGTGCGCTGCTTGAGCTGCGCGCCGGCGTCCTGGACGCCCAGCGCGCCGGCCACGGCGTCGATCCGCTTCGGGACGTCCTCCAGCGTCTTGGCGGGGGCGATCACCAGGACCGGGATCCCGGCGTCGCGGATCTGCTGAATCGCTTCCGCGGGGCCGGTGGTGGTCTCGGCCAGCACCAGCGTCGGGCGCAGCGACAACACGCTCTCGGCGGAGACGTCGTGTCCACGTGTCACCACCGGCAGGGCGGAGGCCTGCTCGAAGGTGGCGGTGATGTCGCGGGCGACGACCTGCTTGCCGAGCCCGAGGGTCTGGACGATCTCGTTGAGGCTGCCCGTCAGCGGGATGATCCGGTCCGCGGAGGTGACGGTCACCTGGGGGCCGTCCACCGAGGGCACCGTCACCGGTAGGGCCGGGACCGGTGCGGCGGCGAGCGGCTCGATCCGGTCCGGGACGGCCGCGGCACTCGCCGCGGGGGAGTTTTCGGGGGTGGCCGTACCTCCGCATCCCGTCACCGCCAGGGCCATCGCCACGAGGGCAACGGCGAGGCGGGGGAAGCGGTTTGACGCGGCGGGCGTAGGCACGAAGGCACCGTCCTGATCGTCCGACTGGGGGCTCTGAGGTTCTGCCGGCGTGGGGGTTCCCCCCTCGACCGGGATAGCTTAGGTTAGCCTAACCTCGCTTGCTAGACCCTGGAGGGGACATTCATGCCCGCAAGATCCGTCCGTGTGTTCGCCGTCGCCCTGCTGGCGGCCTTGCTGGGTGCCCTGCTCCCGGCCACCGCGGCTCATGCGGCGAGCCGTACCGTACAGGGCGGCCGACTGGACTGGGGCCTCAAGTCCTCCTTCCAGAGCTACGTCACCGGTCCCATCGCGAAGGGCGGCTTCAAGCTGAGGAGCGGAGCCGCCACGGTCGGCGGCAGCCTCTTCCGCTTCCACTCGGCGAACGGCTCCTACGACCCGGACACGGGTGAGTTCACGGCGTCCTTCACCGGCGGCGTGGCCTTCCAGGGCCACCAGAAGCCGGACGGCGCGTACGAACTGGACATGACCGTCAGCCGTCCGACCGTCAGGATCTCCGGCGGCAGCGGCACCCTCTACCTGGACGTCTCCAGCAAGGCCAAGGACACCGGGGCGGTCACCAACCAGTCCCAGGTCCCCTTCGCCACCCTGGGGCTGGGCGGCATCAACATGAAGGGCGGCGGCAGCCCGCTCGCCCTCACCAACGTTCCGACCACCCTCACGGAACAGGGCGCCAAGGCCTTCGCCGGCTACTACCAGGCCGGCGCGCGGCTCGACCCCCTCTCGCTGTCCGCCGACGTCAAGGCCCCGACCGCCGAACAGCCCGCGCAGCAGCCCTCGCGGCAGCCCTCGCAAACGCCGAGCACCCCCGCCGCGACCCCGCAGGCGCAGGGCGCCTTCACCGACGCCGCCGTCGACTGGGGCATCCGCCGCACCTTCCGCGAGTACGTCACCGGCTCCATCGGCCAGGGCAAGTGGACCCTCGCCGAAGGCGCCCAGGACGGCGGCGCGCTCTTCCGCTTCCCCCAGGGCAAGGGCTCGTACGACGGCTCGAAGGGCGCCCTCGACGCCGCGTTCGCCGGCACCGTCCACTTCACCGGCGCCCACCTGGACCTTAAGCTCGCCAAGGTCGGGGTCAAGGTCGAGAACGGCAAGGGCGTCCTGTCCGCCGACGTCACCACCGGCACGGAGACCAAGAACGCGGTGGCGCTCGTCGAGTTCGACGCCAAGGCGCTGAAGACCGAGGGCAACCTCGCCACCGTCACCGAGGCCCCGGCCACCCTCACCGAGGGCGGCTCCCAGGCCTTCAACTCCATGTACAAGGCCGGCACCGAGATGGACCCGATCTCGCTCGCCGTCGCCCTGGACGGCAGCGCACAGCTCCCGGCCCTGCCCGACCTGGGTTCCACCGCCGCCCCCGCGCCGGCCCCCCAGGCCTCCTCCCCCTCCGCCGCTCCCGCACCGGCACCCGCCGCCGCGGCGAGCAAGTCCTCCGACACCGGGCTGTACGTCGCCCTCGCCGCGGCCGTCCTGGTCCTGGCCGGCGGCGCGGCCTTCCTGGTGCTGCGGTCCCGCCGCGCGAACGCGGCCGAGCCCGCGCCCGCCGCGCCCGCGTCCCCCGACGCCCCGTAGCACCCGCCCCACCCCCTTCCTCTTCGTCACGGTCCTTCAGGAGCACCCAGCCATGTCGTCGTCCCCCCGCCGCCCGATCGCCGTCGCGGCCGCCGTACTCACCGCCGCCGCCCTCGGCACCACCGCCTTCGCCCTGCCCGCCACCGCCGACGGCAACGCCCCGGCCGCAGCCGCGCAGGCCGCAGCGCAGCCCGCGGCGGCGCAGGCTGCCGCGCCCATCCCGGTGCTCGACGGCACCCTCGACTGGGGGGTGCTCACGAGCCTGCGCGAATACGTGAAGGGCATCGGCTCGGTCACCGTCCAGGACGGCGCCACCGAGATACCCGGAGGCTTCCGCTTCGGGCAGGCGACGGGTCAGTACGACAAGGACGGCGGCCACGTCGTCACCGCGAACTTCAAGGGCCGCGTCGTCTTCGACGGGACCGCGCACGGGTTCGTCGTGAAGATGGAGAACTTCCGGATCAGCACCGGCACGAAGAAGCTGACGGCCGACGTCACCAAGAACGGCACGCTCACGCCGAACGTGCCCCTCGCGGACGTGGCCTTCACCGGAATGAACATGGCCGGCCTGTCGACCAAGCTGACCCCGGAGTTCGCCGCCGTGTTCGCCCGCCCCGCCTACTCCGGCGCGGACGGCGACAAGGTCACGGTGGCCCTGAAGTTCGCCCCGCCCGTGACGCCCCCGGTCACCCCGCCGGTGACGCCTCCCGTGACCCCGCCCGTCACGCCGCCGGTGACCCCACCGGTGACGCCTCCCGTGACCCCGCCCGTGACCCCGCCGGTGACGCCTCCCGTCACCCCGCCGGTGACGCCGCCGGTGACCCCGCCCGTCACGCCTCCCGCCGACGGCCCCCAGAAGATCCTCAGCGGCAAGCTGACCTGGGGCATCATGCAGTCCTTCCGCGAGTACGTCGGGGAGAAGGGCATCACCGCGTCCGGCGGCGCCGCCAAGAGCGGCAACACCTACGCGTTCGCCTTCGGCAAGGGCGAGCTCGACACCAAGAACCGCAAGCTGAACGCCGCCTTCGACGGCACCCTGCGCTTCGAGTACCCGGCGCACGCGCTCGACCTGACGTTCAGCAACATCCGCGTCGTCGGCAACGGCGCGACGGGCACGCTCACCCTCGACGCGAAGACGGCCGCGGGCCTGCGCAAGGACATCCCCTTCGCGACGCTCGACCTGTCGAAGGCCGACTACAAGACCAAGGACGGGCTGCTCGCCCTCAACGGGGTCCCGGCCGTCTTCACCGAGCAGGGCTCCGCCGTCTTCGCCAACGACAACGCCGTCCTGGACAAGTACAAGCCGGGCAAGCCGATGGACTCCCTCGACCTCTCGGTGGCCGTGGACAAGGACGTCACCCTCCCGCCGGCCGGCAGCGGCGGCAGCGGCTCCTCGGGCGGCAGCACCACCGGCGCCGGCACCACCGGCGGCGCCGTGGGCGGCGGTTCGGTCGGCGGCGGCGGTTCGGCCGGTGGCGGCGGCTCCGTCGGCGGCAACCTGGCCACCACCGGATCCGAGGTCCCGGCCGGCGCCCTCCTCGGGGCCTCCGCCCTGGTGGTCGCCGCCGGTGCGGGCGCGGTGTTCGTCGCCCGTCGGCGCCGAACGGCCCAGGCCTGAGCCGTGCTTGAATGCCCGCGTGAACGATCTCGATGTGCTCAAGGTCTTCTGCGCGGGTGACGGCCGCTTCGGCAATCCGCTCGGAGTGGTCCGTGACGGCCGCACCTGCCCGGACGACGCGTCCCGGCAGGCGCTGGCCGCCGAACTCGGCTACAGCGAGACGGTGTTCGTCGACGACCCCGAGCGCGGGGTCGTCGACATCCGCACGCCCGGCACCCGGATGGCCTTCGCGGGACACCCGCTCGTCGGCGTCGCCTGGCTGCTCGACATCGAGGAGCTCAACCCGCCGGCCGGCTCCGTATGGGCCCGCGGCGACGGGGAGTTCACCTGGATCACGGCCCGCCCCGAGTGGGTCACGGGCAAGCGCACGGAGCAGTACGCGAGCGCGGCCGAGGTCGACGCCCTGCCGGCCCCGCCCCCGGGCGAGGGTTGGCTGTACGCCTGGGCCTGGGAGGACGAGGCCGCCGGCCGGGTCCGGGCCCGCGGCTTCCCCCGGCGCCCCGACGGCGCCGTCGTCGAGGACGAGGCCACCGGCTCCGCGGCGATCCTGCTGACCGCGCAACTCGGCCGCGCCCTGAACATCACCCAGGGCGAGGGCTCGCAGATCCTCACCGCCCCGGCCCCCGACGGCACGATCGAGATCGGCGGACGGGTCCGCTTCGCCGCCTGAGGGCTGTCCCGTGGGGCGACGCGTCGGACATGACGGAGGGCCGGCCCGGTGCGCATCGCACCGGGCCGGCCCTCCGTTCGCGTACGGGGTCAGGCGCTGAGGCGGAACTGCTCGCCCAGCTCGCGGAAGACCGCGCCGTTGAAGTCGAAGGCGCGCTTGCACTCGTCGATGATGCGCTGCTTCTCCAGGTCGTCCGCCGCGATCGCGTCCAGCAGCTCCCGGTAGGTCCGCTTGAAGGCGGCCGGGTTGGAGATGTCGGCGAACACGTAGAACCGGACGCCGTCGCCCTTGCGCTCGAAGCCCCAGGTGCGCTCCGCCTTGTCGCGGATGATCTGGCCGCCGGAGAGGTCGCCCAGGTAGCGCGTGTAGTGGTGGGCCACGTAGCCACCGGGCCAGGACGCCGCGCACTCGGCGACCCGCTCGGCGTACGCCGCGGTCGCGGGCAGCGCGACCAGGCTCTCGCGCCACCCGGGCCCGCGCAGGTGGGCCAGGTCCCGCTCGATCTCGGCCTGCCGCATCAGCTCGGGCCTTATGAACGGCCCGGCCACCGGGTCCTCCCGGAGGGCGTCGGCCGCCTCCTCCAGCGCCCGGTACACGAACCACAGCTGCTCGGTGTAGCGGGTGTACGCGTCCACGCCGAGCCGCCCGCCGAGCAGGTCGCTCATGAACGTCGAGGTCTCGGCCTCGGTGTGCTGCTCGTGCGAGGCGACACGGATGACCGTGGAGAAGGCGTCCAAGACGGACCTCCGGAAAGGAAGGGGAAACAGGCGTGGCGGCAGTGCCGCCATGCCCGATCTTCCTACTTAGGCTTGCCTAAGTCAATGTGTTCCCGACGCCTTGTCGGTAAAAAGGTCCGGATGGTTCATGCCTACGGCAAGGTCAGGATCTCCGCCCCGCTGTCCGTCACCACGAGCGTGTGCTCGAACTGCGCGGTCCGCTTGCGGTCCTTCGTCACCACGGTCCAGCCGTCGTCCCACATGTCGTAGTCGTGGGTGCCCAGCGTCAGCATCGGCTCGATCGTGAAGGTCATGCCGGGCTCGATGACGGTGGTGGCGTGCGGGCTGTCGTAGTGCGGGATGATCAGACCGGAGTGGAACGACGAGTTGATGCCGTGCCCGGTGAAGTCCCGGACCACCCCGTAGCCGAAGCGCTTGGCGTACGACTCGATGACCCGGCCGATGATGTTGATCTGGCGGCCCGGCTTGACCGCCTTGATCGCCCGGTTCAGGGCCTCGCGGGTCCGCTCCACCAGCAGCCGCGACTCCTCGTCCACCTCCCCGCACAGGTAGGTGGCGTTGTTGTCGCCGTGCACCCCGCCGATGTACGCGGTCACGTCGAGGTTCACGATGTCGCCGTCCCGCAGGACGGTCGAGTCGGGGATGCCGTGACAGATGACCTCGTTCAGCGAGGAGCACAGGGACTTCGGGAAGCCCCGGTATCCCAGCGTCGACGGGTAGGCACCGTGGTCGCACATGTACGCGTGGGCGACCGCGTCCAACTCGTCGGTGGTCACCCCCGGCGCGATGAGCTTGGCGGCCTCCTCCATCGCCTGGGCGGCGATCCGGCCGGCGATGCGCATGGCCTCGATGGTCTCGGCCGTCTGCACCTCCGGTCCGGTGTACGGAGTGGGCGCGGGCTTGCCCACGTACTCGGGCCGGCGGATGTTTCCGGGAACGGAACGGACGGGAGAGAGCTCGCCTGGTACGAGCAGCGACTGGCCAGACATGCGAGCGAGTGTATCCAGCGGGGATGGGGCAGCATGGCTGCGAGAGCAGCATCGAGAGGAGCCGGACGACGATGGCCCTGTTCAAGAAGCGTCAGGTGGGCAAGCCGGGCGAGTGGTACTACTGCCTGGTCCACAACAAGGTGGAAGAGGGCCCCGACTGCCCCGCCAAGGACCGCTTCGGCCCGTACGGGAGCCCCGAGGAGGCCGGCCACGCCATGGAGACGGCGCAGGAACGCAACCTCGAATGGCAGAACGATCCGAAGTGGAACGACAAGACCCGTGAGGAGGGCGAGGGCGGGGCCGCGACGCCCTAGGACCTGCGCCCGCGCCGCCTACCAGCGGCCGGCCGGCGGGGCGGTCAGCTGATCGGCCAGCCGCGCCAGCCGGTCCCGGAACCGCCCCGGCCCCCGCCGGGCGGCCGGGCCGTTCTCCCCGGCCGCCGCGCTGACCAGGTGCTGCACCGTGTCCAGATCCAGACCGGCGGTGTCCGGCGGCACCGACAGCGCCTCGTGCGCCAGCGCGCCGAGATCGGGGTCCCCGGCGTCCAGCGCCAGTACGGTGGCCCCCGCGCGGCGGGCGTCGTGGACCCGCTCCAGCAGCCCCGCGCCGGGCCGCTCCGGAGCCACCACCAGCAGCGTGTGCCCGCGCCGGGCCCCCTCCAGCCGCCCCAGCCCCACCGACAGGTGCGGCGGTTCCCCCGGCAGCACCCGGTGGCGCACCAGCGTCGGCGCCAGCTCCGGCAACCCCGACCAGGCGGCCTCGTCCACCAGGTGCGCGGCCATGTGCCAGGGCTCGTACTGTTCCGTGCCGACCAGCAGCGGACCGCTCCCGGACGGCGTCACCGACCGGCGCAGCGAACCCGCGAACCGGCGGGCCTCCCGCGGCCACTCGGTACCGGCGAGCACCTCACGCAGCAGCGCGACCCTGACGGCGTCCATGACGGCATCCTGCACCATCGGGCACACCTTCAGGAGCGCTTCCTTCCACTTGGCCGTGCACCACGGGACTCGAACCGGCGACTACTCGGCAGTACCCTCGCCCCCATGACCTCCACAGACAGCACGCAGAAGCCGCCGGCCAAGGACCCCTGGGACCTGCCGGACGTCTCCGGCCTCGTCGTCGGCGTCCTCGGCGGCACCGGCGACCAGGGCCGGGGCCTCGCCTACCGGCTCGCCCGCGCCGGTCAGAAGGTGATCATCGGCTCCCGCGCCGCCGACCGCGCCGAGACGGCCGCCGCGGAACTCGGCCTCGGGGTCGAGGGCGCCGACAACGCCGACTGCGCGCGCCGCAGCGACATCGTGATCATCGCGGTGCCGTGGGAGGGCCACGCGAAGACCCTGGAAGCCCTCCGCGAGGACCTCGCCGGCAAGCTCGTCGTGGACTGCGTCAACCCGCTCGGCTTCGACAAGCAGGGCGCCTACGCCCTCCCGGTCGAAGAGGGCAGCGCCGCCCAGCAGGCCGCCGCCCTGCTCCCCGACTCCCGGGTCACGGCCGCCTTCCACCACCTCTCGGCGGTCCTGCTCCAGGACGCCTCGGTGGAGGAGATCGACACCGACGTGATGGTCCTCGGCGAGTCCCGCGCCGACACCGACCTCGTCCAGGCCCTCGCCGCCCGCATCCCCGGCATGCGGGGCGTCTTCGCCGGCCGGCTGCGCAACGCCCACCAGGTCGAGGCCATGGTCGCCAACCTGATCTCCACCAACCGCCGCTACAAGGCCCACGCCGGACTCCGCCTCACCGACGTGTGAGCCCCCCGTCGGGGCCGCCCGCAGCGGCCCCGACGGCATCCGGCCCTCCCGCGGCCGTGCCCCGGCCGTCCGCGCCGGGGCGCATGGGGGACACTGGAGGAGCTCGACCCCGCCCCGTGTCGCCGAGGAGCTGTTCCCGATGCCCCGCCTTGCCGTGTTCGCCGTTGTCGTCTGCGTCCTCGCCGTGGCCGCCGCCGTGGTCGCCTTCGTCGAGGGCAGCTTCCTCGGCATCGTGTGGGTGCTGCTGGCCGGCCTGACGTCGAACATGGCCTGGTACTACATGCGCAAGGCCAAGGCGGAGAAGCCCCAGAAGGTCTGAGCCCCGCCGCCGGGCCCCCGGCCCGGGCCTCCCGCGCCTACTCGGCGGGGAGCGCGCAGAAGAACCCGTCCGTCTCGTTCCAGAAGCGGTACAGGTCGCGACCGCAGTACGTGTCCAGGTCCGACACGCCGAGCGTGCTCAGCACCCCGCTCACCGCGTCGAAGAAGGCCGTGTTGACGGACGGGATCCACAGCAGCACGAACACGCCGATCAGCGCGAACGGCGCCAGCGGCTCCACCTCGCGGCGCACCCGGTGCGGCAGCCACGGCTCGATGACCCCGTACCCGTCCAGGCCGGGCACCGGCAGGAAGTTCAGGATCGCCGCCGACACCTGGAGCAGGGCCAGGAAGGCCAGCGCCATCCGGAACGGCACCGGCACCCCGTCCAGGGCGTGCAGCCAGAACGGCGCCGTGCACACCACGGCGAAGGCCACGTTGGTCAGCGGACCCGCCGCCGAGATCAGACTGTGCTTCCAACGGCCCCGGATCCGACCCCGCTCGATGTACACGGCGCCACCGGGCAGACCCAGCCCGCCCAGGATCACGAAGACCACCGGCAGGACGATGCTCAGCAGCGGGTGCGTGTACTTCAGCGGGTTCAGCGTCAGATAGCCCTTCGAACCGACGCTGATGTCACCGCCGTGCAGGGCCGTGCGGGCATGCGCGTACTCGTGCAGGCACAGCGAGACGATCCACGCCGAGGTCACGAAGAGGAAGACGGCCAACCCCGGGCTCGCCGCGTAGCCCGTCCACACGGCCCAGCCCGTGACCGCCATGACGGCGACCACGCCGAGGAATACGGAACTGATCTGCCGCTCGCCGCGGCTGCCCTGGTGACCCATGCGGCGAAACCTACCCCGGCCCGTGCGCGGGCAGGAGTGCGGGGGCGGCGACAATGGGCCGGTGCATTATGCGATTCTCGGCACCGCCCAGGCCATCCGCGACGACGGGAGCACCGTCGCCGTCGGCGGCCCGCGCCTGCGGGCCCTGCTGACCGCGCTCGCCCTGCGTCCGGGTCGGGCGGTCCCGCCCGCCCTGCTGGTCGCCGACGTGTGGGACGCGGAACCGCCCGCCGACGCCCCCGCCGCGCTCCAGGCCCTCGTCGGTCGGCTGCGGCGGGCCCTGGGACCCGGGGCCGTGCGCTCCGCCGAGGGCGGCTACCTGCTCGACGCGCGGCGCGAGGACATCGACCTGTACCGCTTCGAACGCCTCGTCCGCGAAGCCTCCGACACCCCCGACCCGGCGGGCGCCGCCGCCCGCTACGACGAGGCCCTCGCCCTGTGGCGCGGACCGGCCCTGGCCGACCTGCCCGACCCGGCGGCCGAGGCCGCCCGCTGGGAGGCCGTACGCCTGGACGCGCGCCGGGGTCGGCTCGCCGCGGCCCTCGAACTCGGCGACGCCCCGCGGATCCTGCCGGAGCTGGCCGAACTGTGCGCCCGCCGGCCCCTGGACGAGCCCCTTCAGGTGCTGCGGATCCGGGCCCTGCGCGACGCCGGCCGGCCCGCCGAGGCCCTGGCCGCCTACGAGGACGTCCGCCGCGACCTCGCCGCCCGCCTGGGCGCCGACCCGGGCCCCGCCCTGCGCGCCCTGCACACCGAGCTCCTCAGCCCGCCCGAGCCGCAGCTCCCGCGCACCCCGGTGGTGGCGGCGCCCGCGGGGACCGCCCCCACCCCGGCGCCCGCCGAGCCCGCGTCGGTCACCGGCGGCCCCGCCCCGGCCGAGCCGGCAGCCGCCGCCCCGCGCCCGCCCGAGCCGGCGCCCGCCCCGGGCAACCTCCGCGCCCGCCTCACCACCTTCGTCGGTCGTGAGGACGACATCCGGGTCATCGGCGAGGACCTCGCCCGCGCCCGGCTCGTGACCCTGCTCGGCCCCGGCGGCGCCGGCAAGACCCGCCTGTCCCAGGAGGCCGCCGAGGCGCACGCCGACCGGGCCCGCGCCGACCGGGCCCGCGCCGACGGGACCCCGGCCGACGGGGCGCACCTCCCCGACGCCTGGACCGACGGGGTGTGGCTCGTCGAGCTGGCCCCCGTGGACGACCCCGAGGATGTCGCCGAAGCCGTCCTCGCCGCCCTCGGAGCCCGCGAGACCAAGCTCCGCGGCGCCGCAGCCGAGGAGATCCGGGCCCTGACCGACCGGGCCGGCGACGACCCCCTCGACCGGCTCACCGAGCACTGCGCGCGCCGCCGGATCCTGCTGCTCCTCGACAACTGCGAGCACGTCATCGGCGCCGCCGCCGAACTCGCCGAACGGCTCCTCACGCACTGCCCCGGCGTGCAGATCCTGGCCACCAGCCGCGAACCCCTCGGCGTACCGGGGGAGACCCTGCGCCCCGTGGAACCCCTGCCCGACCCGGTCGCGCTCCGCCTCCTCGGGGACCGGGGGGCCGCCGCGCGACCCGGCTTCAGCCCGGCGGACGACCCGGTCGCCGCCGCCGAGATCTGCCGCCGCCTCGACGGCCTGCCGCTGGCCATCGAACTGGCCGCCGCCCGGCTGCGGCTGCTCACCCCGCGCCAGATCGCCGACCGGCTCGACGACCGGTTCCGGCTCCTCACCGGCGGCTCCCGCACGGTCCTGCCCCGCCAGCAGACCCTGCGGGCCGTCGTCGACTGGTCGTGGGACCTCCTCGACGAAGCCGAACGCACCGTCCTGCGCCGGCTGTCCGTCTTCGCCGGCGGCTGCGACCTCGCCGCCGCCGAGACCGTCTGCGCGCACGGCGGCCTCGACATCGCCGACACCCTCGGCTCCCTCGTCGACAAGTCCCTCGTCGTCGCCACCCCCGGCCCCGACGGCGCCGACATGCGTTACCGCCTCCTGGAGACCGTCGGCGAGTACGCCGCCGAACGCCTCGCCGAAGCGCCGGGGGATCTCGGCGCCACCGGGCACCGTCACCTCGTCCACTACCGGGAACTCGCCCGCACCACCGAACCGGTGCTCCGCGGACACGGCCAGCGGGCCGCCGCCGACCGGCTGGCCACCGAGTACGAGAACCTGCGCACCGCCCTGCGCCGGGCCGTCACCACCCGCGACGCGGACGAGGTGCTGTGCCTGATCCACTCGCTGGGCTGGTACTGGCACATGCACGACCTGCGGGCCGAGTCCCGGCACTGGACCGAGGCCGCCGCGGCGCTCGGCCCCGACCCCTTCGCCCCGCCCGTGGTCCCCGCCGAACCCGTACACGAGCGGCTCGTCGACTCGCCCCCGCCCTACTCCGGCGAACTCCTCACCGAGGCCTGGCGCGCCGTCCACCTGGTCCGGCTGGCCGCCCGGGACCAGACCAACGACACCTGGAACAGCCCGGACGTCCGGGCCCAGATCGACGGGGTGCTCACCGCCTACCGGCCCGGACTGCCCCAGACCTGCCGCACGCCCAGCTCCCTGTGGATCTACGCCGTCATGATCTCGGGCAACCCCGGGTTGCTCAAGGAGGTCGTGGACGCGACGGTGACCACCGCCCGTGCGCTCGGCTACCGCTGGGAACTGGCCTCCGCGCTCCAACTGCGCGCCAACGTCCTCGCCAACCGTGCCGACTGGGCCGGTGACGCCGCCCGCGACGCCGACGAGAGCCTGGCGCTGTTCCGCGACCTCGGCGACGCCTGGGGCTGCGCCGAAGCGCTGTCGGCGCGCGCCGAATCCCTGGAGAAGCGCGGCGAGTACGGCCCGGCCGCCCGCGACTACCGGGAGGCCATCGCCTACGCCGAACGCCTCGGCGCCAAGGTCCAGGTGGCCGTGCTGCGCGTCCGGATGGCCGGGACGCTCTCGGAGAGCGGCCGGCACGAGGAGGCCGAGCAGATCCTCAAGGACGTCACCGCCACCTTCCAGCAATACGGCACCGAGGCCCTGCCGGCGGCCCGGATGTTCCTCGCGGGCATCCTCGGCCGCACCGGCCGCATCGCCGAGGCCCGGGAGCAGCTCCAAATCCTGCGCGACGAGTTCGCGTTCGGCGCGTTCGCCGTCTTCGACGGCTTCCTGCTCGGCACGATGGCCTGGCTGGACAACCGGGAGGGCCGCCACCAGGACGCCCTGGACCGGATCCGCCCTGCCATGGGGTCCGTCCAGGACCCGATGGCGCTGCTGGTGGCCCCGCAGATGCCCGCCGTCTACCTGCTGACCGCCGGCCTCTCCCTGGCGTTCCTCGGCGGCGAGCGACGGATGCGCGACGCGGCCCGGCTGATGGGCGCCTACCGGGCCCTGCTGCCCACGGGGCACTTCCCCGTGTCGACCGAACGCGAGGACTCCGCCCGCGCCGAGGAACTGCTACGTGAGGCGCTGGGTGACGCGGCGTACGAGGCGGCGTACGCCGAAGGCGGCGGCCTCACCCTGGAGGAGGCCACCGCCCTGTTCTGCTGATCCGGGCCCGGGTCGGGGGCCCGTCCGGGACGCGATCCGAACGGACCGTTGCGACCCGGTGGGAATCAGGTCTTCTGGCGGAACTTGCGGACGGCCAGCGGCATGGTGATCGCCGTGATGGCGACGGACCAGGCCAGGGTCATCCACACCGAGTTGCCGAGCGGCGTGCCGTTGATCAGGGCGCGGGCGGCGTCGGCCAGGTTGGACAGCGGGTTGTAGTCGGTGAAGCTCTGCAGCCAGCCCGGCATGGTGTCCGGCTTGGCGAAGATCGAGCTGCCGAACTGGAGCGGCATCAGGACCAGCATCGCCATGCCCTGGACGGCCTGCGCGGTCTTCATCGTGAGACCCAGCAGGATGAAGATCCACATCAGCGAGGCGCCGAAGACGACCGACAGACCGACGGCGAAGAACAGGTCCAGGACCGAGCCGTCGATCGACAGGCCGAGGATGAATCCGACGCAGAGCAGGATCGCGATGGCGATCAGCATCCGGCCGATCTCGACGACGATCTTCGCGAGGAGGACCGACGACCGGGCGATCGGCATGGACCGGAAGCGGTCCATCACGCCCTTCTTGAAGTCGTCGTTGACCCCGGTGCCCACGGCCATGGCGATGTTCATCCCCATCATGGCCATCAGACCGGGGACCAGATAGCTGACGTACGCGCCCTGGTTGCCCTTGCCGGAGACCGCGCCGCCGAAGACGAACACGAACAGCAGCGTGAAGATGATCGGCATGAACAGGACGTCGAACATCGACTCGGGGTCCTGCTTGATCTGGAGGGCGTTGCGGCGCACCAGGGCGCCGATGTGCCGCAGGTTGGCCCGCAGGCCGATCCGGCCCTCACCGGCCGGTACGACCGCCGGAGCCTGGGCGGACGCGGTGTCGGCGGGCTGCTTCGTCGTGGTTACGGTGCTCATGCCGCGACCTCCTGATTCCGCTCGGTCTTCTCGGTGGTGACGGACTCCTCGGCGGAGGACGGCTTCTGCCCGGTGATGGACAGGAAGACCTCGTCGAGGCTGGGCAGGTACGTGCCGAGGTCGGCGATCGCGTACCCGCGGGCGGCCAGCAGCCCGACCACCGCGGTCAGCTGCTCGTCGCTCAGGATCGGGACCAGCAGCGCGCCCTCGTCCGGCACGGCCTGCGAACCGGCGATGCCGTCCAGACCGGCCTCCGCGAGGGAGCGGGCCATGCCCGGCAGGTCGGACGGGTCCACGGGACGGACCCGCAGGGTGCGGCCCCCCACGCGGGCCTTCAGCTCGTCGACCTTGCCGTTGGCGATGACCTTGCCGCGGTCGATGACCGTCAGCTCACTGGCGAGCTGCTCGGCCTCCTCCATGTACTGCGTGGTCAGCAGGACGGTCGCGCCCTCGGCGACCAGCCGCTGGACCTCGTCCCACACCTCGTTGCGGGTGCGGGGGTCGAGACCGGTGGTCGGCTCGTCCAGGTAGAGGACGGCCGGGTTGCCGATCAGCGACGCGGCCAGGTCGAGCCGGCGGCGCATGCCACCGGAGTAGTTCATGGCGGCCTTCTTCGCCGCCTCGGTCAGGGAGAACCGCTCCAGCATCTCGTCCGCGCGCAGCCGGGCGTCCTTGCGGGACAGGTCCAGCAGGCGGCCGATCATGTAGAGGTTCTCCCAGCCGGAGAGCTTCTCGTCGACCGAGGCGTACTGCCCGGTCAGGCCGATGGTCCGGCGCAGCTGCCGGGGCTGGCGGACCACGTCGTAGCCGGCGACCCGGGCGGTTCCGGCGTCCGGGACGACCAGGGTGGACAGGCAGCGCACCAGGGTCGTCTTGCCCGCGCCGTTGGGGCCGAGGACCCCGAGGACGGTGCCCTCGCGGACATCGAGGTCCACACCGTCGAGGGCCTTGGTCTCGCCGTAGTGCTTGACCAGACCCCGCACTTCCACGGCGTTGGGATGGTTGTCGTTTCGCGTCATGCCCACCATGGGACCATCCGCCACTGACAAAGCCCCTACAAGCGTCCGACAGGCGGACGACGGCCCGCCGACATCCGTGTCGGCGGGCCGTCGGGCCGGGCGTGACCTTCAAGGACCGCCTCAGTGGAAGGCGTGCTCCGCCTGCGGGAAGGACCCGCCGACGACGTCCTCGGCGAAGGCCTTCGCCGCGTCGGTCATCGTCTTGCGGAGGTTGGCGTACTGCTTCACGAACCGCGGCATCTTCCCGCCGGTCAGACCCATCATGTCGGTCCACACCAGCACCTGCGCGTCGCACTCCGAGCCCGCGCCGATGCCCACGGTCGGGATGTGCAGGGACCGGGTGACCTCGGCGGCCAGCTCGGCCGGGACCAACTCCAGGACCACCGCGAAGGCGCCCGCGTCCTGGGCGGCCTTCGCGTCGCGCAGCAGCTGGTGCGCGGCCTCGTCGGTGCGGCCCTGCACCCGGTAGCCCATGGCGTTCACGGACTGCGGGGTCAGACCCAGGTGGGACATGACGGGGATGCCGGACTGCACGATCAGCTCGGTCTGGGCCAGCGAACGCTCGCCGCCCTCCAGCTTGACGGCCCCGACCCCGGCCTCCTTGACCAGCCGGGTCGCGCTGCGCAGCGCCTGCACGGCGCCTTCCTGGTAGGAGCCGAACGGCAGGTCGCCGACGATCAGGGCCCGGCTGGTGCCCCGTACGACGGCCGCCGACAGCAGGGTCATCTCGTCCATCGTCACGGGGACGGTGGACTCGTAGCCGAGGTGACAGTTGCCCATCGAGTCGCCGACGAGCATGACCGGGATGCCGGCCTCGTCGAACACGGACGCGGTCATCGCGTCGTAGGCGGTGAGCATGGGCCACTTCTCGCCGCGTTCCTTGGCGAGGGTGAGGTCGCGGACGGTGATGCGGCGGGTGCCCGCACCCCCGTACAGGGTCGGAGAGGCCTCGCGGGCAGGCGAAACGGCATGCGACATTGCAACTGCTCCTTGTGTCATCTCGAGGCGCCCTCACGGCGTCCCCGGACTCACCCACCATGGTGGCACCCGTCCGGCCCACGACGGAAGTGCCGCGGAGGGCGGCGGATGACCGGTCCGTCACACTCCTGCTGCGGCTCAGGGCGCGCCCGAGCCAATGTGCGCGTTTCGTGACAAGCGGAACCCTTGCCGCACGGCCGTTCGTCCCTCCGGTCGTACGGCCGTGAAGGACGGCACCGAAGGCTCCGTGCATCGCCTAGGGTCAAGGGGCGGGGACGGAGCGCGAGCACGGCAGCGAGGACATGGGCATGGCACAGGCGTACATGACGGAGACGGGGAACGGCGGCTCCGAGCCGGGGCCCTCGCGAACCGGTCTCGGGCGCCGGCTGGCCGGACTGAGGCACGACCGGGGCATCTGGAAGCGCGGCATCGTGACCGCCTCGCTGGCCGCCGTGACCTCGCTGGTCATGATCCTGCACGCGGAGCTGCCGAACGACGTCGGCAACCTGGGCAGCCTCACCGAGACCTTCCTGCCCTGGCTGGGCCTGATGGTGCCGGTGCTGCTCGTCGCGGCGGTGATCCGCAAGTCGGCCACCGCGCTGATCTCGATACTGCTGACCACCGTGGTCTGGGCGAACCTCTTCGGTGGTCTGGTCACCGACAAGTCAGGCGCCGGCGGCAACCTGATGGTCGCCGCGCACAACGTCGACGCCGACAACCTCGACCCGCTCGGCACCGCCGAGTCCGTGGCGAAGTCCAAGGCCGACGTGCTGGCGCTGACCGAGCTGAAGGCGAGTGCCGTCCCGATATACGAGAAGGCCCTGGCGGACACGTACAAGTACCACGCCGTCGAGGGCACCGTCGGAGTGTGGAGCAAGTACCCGCTGACCTCCAGCAAGCCCGTCGACATCCGCCTCGGCTGGGTCCGGGCCATGCGCACCACCGTGGCCGGTCCCACGGGCGCGATCGGTGTCTACGTCGCCCACCTCCCCTCGGTACGGGTCAAGCTCAACGCCGGTTTCACCGCGAACCAGCGCGACAACAGCGCCGACGCGCTGGGTGCGGCGCTCGCCGCCGAACCCCTGCGGAAGGTCATCCTGCTCGGTGACCTCAACGGCACCATGAACGACCGGGCCCTGTCCGAGGTCACCTCGCAGATGCGTTCCACCCAGGGCGCGGCGGGCGACGGCTTCGGCTTCAGCTGGCCCGCGCAGTTCCCGATGGCCCGCATCGACCAGATCATGGTGCGCGGCATCAAGCCGGAGGCCTCCTGGACCCTGCCGCGCACGGGCAGCGACCACCTGCCCATCGCGGCCCGCCTCACCGTCCGGCCGTAGGGCCTGTCGTCGAACTCCCGTCTGCCTCGCGGCGACGACGGGACTTCGACGCCAGGCCCCAGTGGTGGCCGTGGCGCCCGCGGCCGTGGCCGCGAGCGCCGTCCCGGTCGGCGCGGCCGTGCCTACGCCTGTTCGCGCCAGCCGTTGGTGATGGGCAGCCGGCGGTCCTTGCCGAAGCCCTTCGCGGAGATCTTCGTGCCCGGCGGGTACTGCCGGCGCTTGTACTCCGCCGTGTCGACCATCCGCAGGGTCCTGGCGACCAGCTCGCGGTCGAAGCCGGCCGCGACGATGGCGTCCAGCCCCTGGTCGCGGTCCACGTACAGGTCCAGGATCGCGTCCAGCACCGGATAGTCCGGCAGGGAGTCCGTGTCGACCTGGCCCGGGCGCAGTTCGGCGCTCGGCGGCTTCAGGATCGAGTTCTCCGGGATCGGCGGGATCTCGCCGCGCTCGAATGCGGCCCGGTTGCGGTACCGGGCGAGACGGAAGACGTCCGACTTGTAGACGTCCTTGATCGGGCCGTACGCGCCGACGGAGTCCCCGTAGAGGGTGGAGTAGCCGACCGCCAGCTCGGACTTGTTCCCCGGGGCCAGCACGAGGTGGCCCTCCTGGTTGGAGACGGCCATCAGCATGGTGCCGCGCAGTCGGGACTGGAGGTTCTCCTCCGCCAGGCCGGTCAGGCCCAGCGAGCCCATGTAGGCGTCGAACATCGGCTCGATCGGCACGGTCCGGAAGTTCAGCCCGGTCCGCTCGGCGAGCCCGGCCGCGTCACCCCGGGAGTGGTCCGAGGAGTACTTCGACGGCATCGAGATGCCGTACACGTTCTGCGGGCCGACCGCGTCGCAGGCGATGGCGGCGACGAGCGCGGAGTCGATGCCGCCCGACAGGCCGATCAGGACCGACCGGAACCCGTTCTTCCTGACGTAGGCGCGCAGGCCCACGACGAGCGCGTCGTAGATTTCCTCGTCGTCTTCGAGGCGGTCCGCATAACCGCCGGGGACGACGGGCTCGTACGGTTCCACCGGCTCCTCGGACAGGACGACGCGGTCGATCCGCAGGCCGTCGCCGACGACGCCCTCGGGGGCGTCCGGCGAGGCGGCCGGGAGCTCCAGGTCGACCAGCACGCAGCCCTCGGAGAACTGCGGGGCGCGGGCGACGACCTGCCCGGAGGCGTCGACCACGATCGAGTCGCCGTCGAAGACCAGCTCGTCCTGGCCGCCCATCATGGCGACGTAGGCGAGGGTGCAACCGGCCTCCTGGGCCCGCTTGCGGACCAGTTCGAGGCGTAGGTCGTCCTTGTTGCGCTCGTACGGGGAGGCGTTGACGGAGATCAACAACCCGGCTCCGGCGGCACGGGTGGCCGGGACGCGGCCGCCGTCCTGCCACAGGTCCTCGCAGATGGCCAGGGCCACATCGATGCCGCGGACCCGGACGACCGGCTGGGTGTTGCCCGGCACGAAGTACCGGAACTCGTCGAAGACGCCGTAGTTGGGGAGGTGGTGCTTGGCGAAGCGCAGCACCACCCGGCCGCCGTGCAGGACGGCGGCCGCGTTCTCGGGGGAACCGGCGGGCCTGCCGAGGCGGGGCACGGCCTGCTCGGTGCGGTCGAGGTAGCCGACGACCACCGGCAGCTCGCCGAGGCCCTCCGCGGCGAGGCGCTCCGCGAGCCCGCGGAGCGCCTCGCGGGAGGCCTCGACGAAGGAACCGCGCAGGGCGAGGTCCTCGACGGGGTACCCGGTCAGCACCATCTCCGGGAACGCCACGAGGTGTGCGCCCTGCTCGGCGGAGTGCCGGGTCCAGTGGACGATCGAGTCCGCGTTGGCGGCGATGTTGCCGACGTGCGCGTCGATCTGATTCAGAGCGAGACGAAGTTGAGGCACGCCGCCCACTCTAATCGTCTTTCTGACGCGATGTCCTGTGGTCCGGGCATCCGGGCCCCGTCGGCGTCAGCCGATCGGGCCGCTGAACTTCACGTCCCGCAGCATGACGCCGGGGGAGATCACGGCGTCGATGCGCGTGGCGCCCTCGGGGATCTCGTAGGCGATCGTGCCGGTCGCGGACCGGCCCGGTTCGATGGTGCCCTCGACGTGCTGCGGCATCCGGACGTCGTAGACGACCTCGCCCTCGTTGCCCTTCTCGTCCTTGATGTCGGGCACGGCGTAGATGACCTCGTGCGGCTTGTTCGTGCCGTTGGTGATGGTGAGCGTCAGCTGCACGGCGTTGCCGACCTTGAAGACCTTGCTGTTGGTGACGTACTTCTTCGGCGACGACAGGCTGACCTTGATGCCGCTCGGGTACGAGTACGTCTCGCCGAACGCCAGCGGGGTGCTGATGCCGGGGCCCTCGTCGCGGGGCTTGGGCGGCAGGCTGAACGTCGGGCCGCCCGACGGCAGGGTGAAGGGTTCGTCCTCCTCCCAGTCCTCGTCGATGCTCTCCGACGTGCTCCGGGCGACGGCCACGGTGAGGAACCCGCCGGCGACGGAGGTCAGGAGGCTGACCACGCTCAGGATCGTGCCGGCGAGCGCCATGCCCTTGCGGGCGGCGCCGTGCCGGGCGGCGGCCATGGCGCCGATGCCCATGCCGAGGCCGGTGAGGCCGATGAGGGTGCCGAGCCAGAAGAAGAACGGGGCGAAGGTCACCGGGATCGCGATGATGCCGAGGGTCAGGGAGGCGACGGCGAGCCCGTTGGCGGGCGGGCCGGACGCCGGGTGGCCCGGATAGCCCGGATAGCCGGGGTAGGGCGGGTATCCGGAGGGGCCCGGGTGGCCGGGAGGGGCCTGCGGGCCACCCGGGTATCCCGGCTGACCCGGATACCCGGCGGTGGGGCCGGTCGGGGCTCCCCAGGCGTTGGCCGGCACGCCGTAGCCGCCGGCGGGCGGCGGGGGCGGGGTGAGCGGCGCGAACCCGCCGGGGGCGGGAGGCGCGAACGGGTTGTGCTCGGCGGGGGCCGCGGGGGCTTCCGCCGTCGTGGGGGCACCGAAGCCGGGGGCGGGCGGTTCCACGGGCGCGGGGGCCGGGGAAGTCGCCGGGGGAGCGTCGGGCCCGAAGTGGTCGTGCAGCGTCGGTGCCGGTACCGGAACCGGAGGGGCGGGCGCGGTCGGGGGCGCGTCCTGCGGTGTCTTGCTCAGTGAGGTGGCGGGGGCCGCCGGGGGCGCGTCCTGGGGTGTCCTGCTCAGCGACGTGGCCGGCGCGGCCGGGGGTTCGTCCTGAGGGGTCTTGCTCAGTGAGGTGGCCGGCGTCGCCGGGGGCGCGTCCTGCGGTGTGGGCTCGGTGGAGGGGGACTTCGACAGGGACGTCCGCGCCGGGGTCTCGGGTATGGGTGTCCCCTCGGCCTCCGTCGGCGGGCCGACGGAGTCGTTGGGCGGGTTCGGGGGCGTGCTCATACCGGGGCGTCCTCGGGCGGTGGGCGGGCGGGGCGTGCGCCAGCCTGTCACGACGGGGCAGCCCCACCAACCGACTTCGCCCCTCCGGTGCGGTGATCCGGGGGCGGTATCCACCGGCTTGTCTGGATCCATGGCGATCACCCGCCCCGCCGACACCCGACCCCCGGCGTCGTCCCGTGCCGGCAGTGGTGATCGCCACGCGCGGCGCGGGCAACGTCGGCGGGTGCCCGTACGTCCTACCTCCGTGGGCCCGGTCGGCCCGGTGGTACCGACCGGGGGACCGGACCCGGATCTGCTTAGGATTAGTCACACTATGCGTACAAATGGCAGCAACGGCCCCTCCGTGCGGAGCGCCTGGCCCGTCGCCACCCTGATCGGTCTCGGCGCCGCCGCCTACACCGCGTGGGTGCTGGAAGTCGTCCTCTCGACCGGCCTCAACCCGATCGAGACGTACGTCAGCGAGCTCGCCGCGCAGGACCAGCCCCTCGGCGGCCTGTTCCGCGCCACCGACTTCACCGCGGGCGTCCTCGTCCTCCTCGGCGGACTCCTCGCCCTGGCCCGGCTGGTGCGGTACGCCGAGTCGCGGCGCCCGTGGGCGGTCATCGGTTGGGCGGGCATCACGCTCTTCGGCGCGGCCACCGCCGCCGACGCCTGGCTGCCGCTCAGCTGCGCGCCCACCGTGGACCCCGAATGCGCGGCCCGCGAGACCGCCGGACTGGTCCCGGCCACCCATCAGGCCCATGCCGTCAGCAGCAGTCTCGCCATGACCGGCGCCCTCACCGGCATCGTCGCCCTCACCATCGCGGCCCGCCGCTACGGCTGGTTCGCGCCGCTCGCCCGCTACGGTCCCGCCCTCGTCGTCCTGGAGCTCCTCGCCACCGCCTGGACCCTGACGGCCATCGCCATGTTCACCGCAGGTCACGGAACCTGGGCCCTCGGCGCCGGCCAGCGGCTCCAGGTGCTGCTCGTGGCGGTCTGGCTGGGGCTGCTCGCCCATTCCGTCCACCGCGAGCGCCGGACGTGAGCGGCGGCGCCGGACGCTTCGTACGCGTCGACGGGGTCCCGCTGCACGTGCTCGTCGAGGGCCGGGGGCCGGTGTGCGTGCTGGCCGCCGGGCTCGCCATGGCCTGGTTCGACTGGGACCCGGTCGCCCGGCTCCTCGCCGACCGGGGCCGCACCGTCGTCCGCTTCGACCGGCCCGGACACGGGCTGAGCGGGCCGGCCGCGGAACCCGCGACCGCCGCCGGGGAGGCCCACCGGATCGCCGCCCTCCTCGACGCCCTCGGCCCGGTCACCGACTCCGGGCCCGTCACCGTCGTCGGGCACTCCATCGCCGGATTCCACGCGGAGGCCTTCGGCCGCCTGTACCCCGGGCGCACCGCGGCCGTCGTCCTCCTCGACTCCAGCGTCGAGGAGCACCCGCGCGCGCTGCTGCCCGCCGCGCTGCGCACCGGCGCGGCCCGGGTCCTCGGCCGGGCGGTGACCGTCGCCGGGCTCCCCGCCGCGCTCGGCCCGGCCGCCCGCGGCCTGGTCGTACGGGCCTCGCGGACCGGTGGTGGCGACCCGGCCCCGCCGGACCTCGTACGCCGCTGCTACCGCACCGGCCGGGTCTGGCGCGGGGCGCTGCTGGAGAACTCCCGCTACCCGGACACGGCCGCGGAGGTGGCCGCCCTGCGCGGTACGCACCCCCTGGAGGCACCCGCCACCGTCATGGTGGGTCACGTCGGGGGCACCGGGCGCACCGCACGGCGCTGGCTCGCCCGGCAGGAGGCCTTGGCCGCGCTGCTCGAAGCGCGCTTCGAGGTGGCGCAACCGTCCGGGCACCTGGTCATGTTGGACCGCCCGCACCAGGTGGCACGGGCGGTCCTGGAGGCCGCCGAGCGGCCCCGGCGGCATCGTCCGTAGCCCCGTGGGCCCGTCGGCCCCGGGGCGCGCGAGCCCGGCGCCCCCGTGCCCGATCCGTCAGCCCCGGGCGTAGACCTGCTCCGCCCAGTCGGCCACCTGCTTGTCCGAGAGGTGCCGGGCCAGGTCGGCCTCGCTGATCATGCCGACGAGCTTCTTGTCCCTGATCACGGGCAGTCGCTTGATCCGGTGGTCCTGCATCTCCTGGAGCACCTCCGAGACGTCCGCGCCCGCGTCGATCCAGCGCGGCGTCCCCTTGGCCATGTCACCCGCCGTGATCTTCGACGGGTCGTGCCCCATGGCAACGCAGCCGACCACGATGTCGCGGTCGGTCAGGATGCCGCAGAGCCGTTGCTCGGTGTCACTGATGGGCAGCGCGCCCACGTTGAGGCGGCTCATGAGCTGAGCGGCCCGGTCCAGGGTCTCGGTGGCGGGAATCCACTGGGCCCCGGGGTGCATGATCTCTCCGGCGGTGGTCATCGTGGGAACCTCCTGAGCACGCCGTCGCGGCGGGCGCGGACGCGTCCGTCCCGGCGTCCCCATCCTCGTTCGCCCGTTCGGAGTACGCGACTCCACGCGACTCCACGGGGCTCGACGAGGCTCGACCCGACCGGGCCCGACGCGGGAACGGAAACGCCCGTACGGATGGGAGACCGTGCCTCCTCACCCGTACGGGCGCTCGTGGGCGAGCCGTACGCGTCAGCCGCGCGGCGCCGCCCCGCGCTGCTTCAGCATGTCCGCCATCAGGGTGAGCTCGGACTGCTGGGCCTCGACCATGCCCCGGGCCAGTTCCCGCTCCGCCGGGGTCTGGCACTGGTGTGCACAGCCCTCCGCCATCGCGACGCCGCCCTTGTGGTGGTCGGTCATCAGCTGGAGGTAGAGCACCTCGGCGTCCCGGCCGGCGGCGGCGCCGAGCCGCGTCAGCTCCTCCTTCGTGGCCATGCCCGGCATGATCGCCCCGGATCCGGCGGGGGCCGAGGCGTGCCCGGAGTGCCCGCCGTGCCCCCCGTCCTCGGCGGTCCCCATCCAGGACATCGGCGGCTCGTCGGCCACCACCTTCGGCAGCCCCCACAGGTCCAGCCAGCCCAGCAGCATGCCGCGCTGGTTGGCCTGGGTGTTGGCGATGTCGTAGGCGAGGGTGCGGACGGGCTCGTCCTGCGTGCGGTCACGGACGACGAACGACATCTCGACCGCCTGCTGGTGGTGCACCGCCATGTCCCGGGCGAACCCCGCGTCGGGGGAGTGCAGCCCCGGGGTGCGGGCCGCGTCGCCGCCGCCCGAGCCGCTCGCGGTGGCGACCGTGGCCCCGACCGCGAACAGCACGGCCAGGACGACGGCCGCGCCCGCGGCCCAGTACGTACGGTTCACTTGCCGGTCAGCCCGTTCGTGCAGGCCGCGCCCGGCTCGGGGGTCTGCGCGCCCATCACGTACTTGGTGAAGAACTGCTCGACCCGGGGGTCGGCCGCGCTCTCCACCGTCACCTGCTTGCCCCACGCGCTGAGCATGATCGCGCCGGTCTGCTCCTTGACCGGGCTCATCAGCGTGTACGGGAGCTTGCGCACCTTCTCGGACAGCTTGTCGAGGTCGGCCTTGGGAGCCTTGTCGTTGTACGTCACCCAGACCGCGCCGTGCTCCAGCGAGTGGACGGCGTTCACCTCGGGGACCGGCTCCGTGTAGACGTCGCCGTTGCAGTTCATCCAGCGCGGGTGGTGGTCACCGCCGACGGGCGGGTTCATCTCGTACTTCACCGGCGTCTCGACGTGGTTGCGGCCGAGCTTCTTCGCGTCCCACTCCTGCTCGCCGCTCACCGGGTTCTTGATGGCGGAGGCCTTGGCCTTCGCGGTCGCCTCGTCCTTCTGCTTCTGGTCGATCAGCACCCACGCGCCGAAGCCGACGAGTCCGGCGACGATCGCCGTCGAGGCCGTGATGGCGATGATCTTGTTGCGCCGGTCGCGTGCTTTGTCGGCGCGGCGCATCTCGGCTATGCGCGTCTGGCGGGAGTGCTGGTCGGACGTCCTGCTGGCCATGTGCCCTGGTTCCTTCTGGTGAGGGGGGTGTCGGGGTCGAGCCTGTGGTGCGGTGCGGTGCGGAGCGGGACCCGTCAGGTCCGCAGCACTTGCAGGGCGTGCAGGTCGGGGGCGCGGGCGAGCGTTCCGGGAGGGCGGACCGGCCCCACCGGCGCCGTACGGGCGGCCACATCGGACCCGGCCCCCACGAGCGCCACCGCGGGCGGCGGCGCCGGCAGCACGGCCGGCGTCACGCGGGACAGCGGCGAGCAACCCGGCAGGTCGTACGGGGACACGCAGACGGCGTGCGCGGACTGCGCCCGTACGGGGTCCGGCGCGTGCGCGTCGGCGGGCCGCACGCACAGGAAGGCCATCACGGCCGCCACCCCGAAGGCGATCAGCAGCACGACGGCGGCACGACGCACGGGCCGACGCCCGCGGTCCCCGCGCCCTTCGTGCTCCCCAGCCCCCATGGGCGCCGATGGTAATGCTCATGACCGGCCCACGGTCAGTGCGGGGTGTCATCACCTTTCGGGGGTGCGTAATGTGGCGGAAACCACCGCCGGCGATACTGGGCCGGCCCGACTGTGCCCACCCACTCCTCGGGGCGGTGGTGCACAGGCCGTCTGAACTGCGAGGATGAAGCCATGGACAAGCAGCAGGAATTCGTCCTCCGGACGCTTGAGGAGCGCGACATCCGCTTCGTGCGCCTGTGGTTCACCGACGTACTGGGCTTTCTCAAGTCCGTCGCTGTCGCACCCGCCGAACTGGAGCAGGCCTTCGACGAAGGCATCGGTTTCGACGGCTCCGCGATCGAGGGCTTCGCCCGGGTCTACGAGTCCGACATGATCGCCAAGCCGGACCCGAGCACGTTCCAGATACTGCCGTGGCGCGCCGAGGCCCCCGGGACGGCCCGGATGTTCTGCGACATCCTCATGCCGGACGGCTCCCCGTCCTTCGCGGACCCCCGCTACGTCCTCAAGCGCATCCTCGCCAAGACCTCCGACCTGGGCTTCACCTTCTACACCCACCCGGAGATCGAGTTCTTCCTGCTGAAGGACAAGCCGCTGGACGGGTCCCGTCCGGTACCCGCCGACAACTCCGGCTACTTCGACCACACCCCGCAGAACGTCGGCATGGACTTCCGCCGGCAGGCGATCACCATGCTCGAATCGATGGGCATCTCGGTCGAGTTCAGCCACCACGAGGGCGCCCCCGGTCAGCAGGAGATCGACCTCCGCTACGCCGACGCGCTCTCGACGGCCGACAACATCATGACCTTCCGTCTCGTCATGAAGCAGGTCGCCCTCGAACAGGGTGTCCAGGCCACCTTCATGCCGAAGCCGTTCTCCGAATACCCGGGCTCGGGCATGCACACCCACCTGTCCCTCTTCGAGGGCGACCGCAACGCGTTCTACGAGTCGGGCGCCGAGTACCAGCTCTCGAAGGTCGGCCGCTCCTTCATCGCGGGCCTGCTGCGGCACGCGGCGGAGACGGCGGCGGTCACCAACCAGTGGGTCAACTCGTACAAGCGGATCTGGGGCGGATCCTCCCGCACCGCCGGCTCGGGCGGCGAGGCCCCCTCGTACATCTGCTGGGGCCACAACAACCGGTCGGCCCTGATCCGCGTCCCGATGTACAAGCCGGGCAAGACGGGCTCCTCGCGCGTCGAGGTCCGCTCGATCGACTCCGGCGCGAACCCGTACCTGACGTACGCCGTCCTCCTCGCGGCGGGCCTCAAGGGCATCGAGGAGGGCTACGAACTCCCGGCGGGAGCCGACGACGACGTCTGGGCCCTCTCCGACGCCGAGCGCCGCGCCATGGGCATCGAACCCCTCCCGCAGAACCTCGGCGAGGCCATCTCCCTGATGGAACGCAGCGAACTCGTCGCCGAAACGCTGGGCGAGCACGTCTTCGACTTCTTCCTGCGCAACAAGAAGCAGGAGTGGGAGGAGTACCGCAGCGAGGTCACGGCCTTCGAACTCCGCAAGATGATGCCGGTGCTGTAGGCGCAGTTCAGCGCCACTGTCGGAATCTTCCGACACCTCGGGCCGACGGTCGATGACCGCCGGCCCGAAGTCGTTTTCGCGCTCCCGGGCCGTCCGTGGGCCGCCTCCCGACCACGGACCGGACCTTTCGGGGCGGGTTCGTGTGCGCCCCGCCGCCGAACGAGCCGATCCACCCGAGCCTTCCGTGAGCGGCGGAGCCCGGAAGGGCGCGGCCGGTCGATGCGGCGGAACGGAGTTCGGTGCCGGCGCCGTTGTTCGGGTGGGTGGCGGTCCCCTCCCCGGCGGCCCGGCCGCCTTCCCGAGGGATCCTTCCGCGCGGGGAGTTGACGGCGCGGTGGGGCAAGTGCCGGAATGTGACGGGGAGTCGCCGGCGCCCGGCGTCCGGCCGGTGTCGGCTTCACGGGTACGGGCTTCGTTCGTGCGGGCGGGGCCGGAGCGGGAAGGTGCTTCGATGATCACTCTCGCCGTGGTCGGTGCCGGTCAGCGGGGAACGGGGTACGCGGCCTGGGCGCTGGAACATCCGGAGCGGGCCCGGGTCGTGGCGTTGGCAGAGCCCCGCAAGGTCCGGCGGGACCGGCTCGTCGCCGCGCACGGGCTGGAGGCCGACGCGGCGGTCGACGACTGGCGGGTGCTGGCGGCCCGCGGCCGGGTCGCGGACGCGGTGCTCGTCTGCACGCTGGACCGCGACCACCTGGAGCCCGTACTCGCGTTCGCGGCGCTCGGCTGCCACATCCTGCTGGAGAAGCCGATGGCGCTGACGGAGGCCGATTGCCGGCGCATCGTCGCCGCCGCGGAGGAGGCCGGGGTGATCCTCGCGGTCGGCCACGTGCTGCGCTACACCCCCTACACGCAGGCCCTGAAGCGGGTGGTCGACTCCGGTCGTCTCGGGGAGGTCGTCAGCGTGCAGCACCTCGAACCGGTGGGGTTCTGGCACCAGGCGCACTCGTTCGTCCGGGGCAACTGGCGGCGGGAGGACGAATCGACGTCCATGATCATGGCGAAGTCCTGCCACGACCTCGACTGGTTGCAGTACGTCCTCGGGCAGCCGCCGGTACGCGTGTCCAGCTTCGGTCGGCTCTCCCACTTCCACGCCGGGAACCGGCCCGCCGGCGCCGCCGACCGCTGCCTGGACTGTTCGGTGGAGGCCACGTGTCCGTACTCCGCACCCAGGGACTACGGTGACCGGCTCGCCGCCGGCCGGCACGGATGGCCGCTGAGCGTGGTGATCGACGAGTTCACCCCGCGGGCCCTGGAGGTGGCGCTGCGGGAGGGGCCGTACGGCCGGTGCGTGTACGCCTGTGACAACGACGTGGTCGACCACCAGGTGGTGTCCATGGAGTTCGGCTCGGGGGCCACGGCCACGTTCACCATGACCGCGTTCACCGAACAGGCCGACCGTCGGACCCGTGTCTTCGGGACCCGCGGCGAACTGCGGGGCGACGGCCGGCAGGTGCGGGTGTACGACTTCCTGACCCGCCGCGAGGAAACCGTCGAGGTCGACGTCGAGGGGACCGCGGACGCGGGCGGCGGTCACGGCGGCGGTGACGCCGCGCTGATGGACGCCTTCGTCGCGTCCGTCGCCGCGGGCGACCCCGACCTCGTCAGGTCCGGGCCGCGGGAGTCCCTCACCAGCCACCTGACGGTGCTGGCGGTCGAACGCGCACGCCGTGCCGGCACCGTCGAGACCGTGCCTCCGCCCGACGGCGCGTCCTGACGGCCGGGGTGCGTCAGGCCTTCGGCAGGGCCGCCGTCGCGACCGCCGGGCGCCATACGGGGGCGGGGCCGACGGCGGGACCGGCGGTGGCGGTGTGGATGCGGGCGTCGAGGCCGAGGACCGCCGTCGTGACGCCGCCGCCCGCCTCCTGGACGGCCGCGGGGGCGCCCGCGTAGAGCATGCGGGACTCGGTCCAGGCGGGTGGACCGCCCACCGGGGCGGCGGCGATGGTTCCGGTGTCGGCGCGGCCCGTGACGAGGCGGCCCGCCACACCGACCGCTCCGTAGCCGGCCCGGCCGCCGGTCTCCGTGGGCGCGGACACCTGGGGCGCGCCGGGGCCCGCGGTGACCAGGGCGCTGCGGACGACGCCCGAGTCGGGTCGCCGGAACCAGAGGCGGACGCCCGCGCCGTCGGGGGTCGCCGTGAGGGGGACCGTGGTGGCGGGCAGCGCGGTGGGGAAGGGGCCGGCGAGCGGGGCCCCGGGGGTGGGCTGCGTCCAGGCGAGGACGGACTTGGCGGTGCTGGCGTAGACGTGGCGCCGGCCGGCGGCGTCCAACACCGTCACCGGGTCGCTCTGCAGGTCCTCGCCGCCCAGGCGCTGCCAGTCGGTGAAGCCGCCCGACGGTTGTTGCACGCTCGCGCGCAGGGTGCGACGGGTGTCGCGGAGGTAGACGGTGAGCCGGCCCGCCGGGTCGACGGCGGCGGCCGGGGCGCTGATCGCCGAGGTGCCGGGTTCGTCACCCGCCTCGGGGGTGCCGAGTGACTGCCAGGCCGCGAACGGCCCGTCGGGGACGGTCTGGACGGCGAGGACGACCTCGCGCCGGTAGTCGGCGGCCCCGGACCCCAGGGTGGTGCGGGTGGCGAGGACCGCGATGCGGCCGTCGGGCAGGCGGGCCGTGGTGGCGCCCGGGTCGATGCCGGCCCCGGGGAGCAGGGCGGGGCCCGTCCAGGCGCCGGCGCGGTCGCGGTTCCAGACGGCCATCCGGCCGTCCAGCGCGGTGAAGGCCCACAGTCGGCCGGGGGTGCCCTCGGTCAGCCAGGAGGTGGTGTCGGCGCGGGCGTAGCGCAGCGACTGGGCCCAGTTGCGGCCGGTGGGGCTGCCGGCCACCTTGCGGTCGCCGCAGCCGGACGGGCTGCCGCAGTCCGCGCGGTCCTGCCAGGCGTAGGTCCGCAGGTAGCCGGTCTTCGTCTCGGCCGTCTGCGGGTCCAGCGAGTGCGGCAGGGCGCCGTTGTGGTAGCCGAGGTAGCTCTGGACGGAGAACCGGGGGCGGTCCGTGACCCGCTCCGCGTACGCCGCGGTGGCCGCCTGCACGAAGCGGGCGCCGTACATGTGGTCCTGGTGGTCGGTGTACTTGCCGGTGTGCTCGTACCGGCCGGGTGTCGGGTCCTGCATGCGTATCGTCGTCGGCCGGTACTGCTCCAGGACCCCGGATATCGCCTGTATCGCCTGGTCCTTGGTGTACGTGAACGGCTGTGCGACCGGGGTGCCCGAGGCCAGTTGGGCTTCGAGTGCGGGTATGTCCCCGTTCCACAGGCCGCGCAGGCTGTCCGGGTTCTTTCCGGTCGGGCTGCGCGCCTCGCGCAGTTGGAGCCAGACGAGGTGGATCTCGGGCCGGGCGACGAGGACGTCGAGCTCGGCCTCCCCGCCGCCCGCGGTCGGTATGACCGTCCGCTTCCAGGCGCTGCCGCGGTCGCCGGTGGCCATCTGGGCGTAGGCGGCGCGGATGCCGTTCTGCCGGGCCTCCGCGTAGTGGGAGCGGTCGGCCGGTTGTTCCGGGTCCTTGGCCTCGCCGCCGCGGGCCTCGTTGCGGCCGTCGGCCTCGCCCGAGGTCAGGTAGGCGGTGGTGACCCGGGTCCCGGCGGTGAGGGACCGGCTGAGGTCGGGGTTCATGAAGAACAGGTCGTCGTCGGGGTGGGCGACGACCTGCACCACCGTTCCGGCCGTGGTGCTCGCGGGGAGGAGGGGCGGCGTGCCCCGCGTCCCGGTCGCCTCGGCCGAGGTCTGTTGGCCCGAGGCGACGGCGAGCACACCGGTGGCGCCCAGGGTGAGCATGGGCAACACGGCCGCGAGGAGGAAGCGGCGGCGGGAAACGGGCATCGGTCAGCGCCTTGAGGTCGTTCCGGGGCGGGAAGAACCGCTGTTCGGTCATTGAGAGGCCAAATCGGGGGACTTGGTTCACCGATTTCGCCGATGACGCCCGCTTTCCGAAAACGACCGGGTGTGATTGTGCCTGTTGGGGCTCCCGGAGGTGCATGTGCCCGGATCCTGGACGGAGTTGACCGTGTCGGTAAAGCGAAGAACGCCCCTGGGAGGGGCGTTCTTCGCAGTATGCGCGGATTGCTGGGCTTCGGGTGGTTCGCTACGGTCCGGTGTTGCTCGGGCCGACCGGCATCCACGGCGCCAGGTAGGCGCTCGAACCGCCCGCGCCACCCGCGTCGCCGGCGCCGTCCGCACGGCTCGCGCCGTCCACCCCGCCACCGCCGCCCGGGCCGCCCGAGCCGTTCGCCGACGACGTGACGTACAGCCGCGCGTCGAGTCCGACCACCGCCAGGCTGACCAGGTTCCTGCCCGTCAACGTGCTGGACGGCGCGCCGACGAACATCAGCGGCGAGCGCTGCCACAGGTGTCCCGGGCCGAGGTCCGAGCCCAACTGCCCGCCCGACGAGCGGCCGGCGAGGAGGTTTCCGCTCGCCGTCACCGAACCGAAGCCCTGGAGTCCGCCCAGGTCGGTGAGGCCGGTCGCCCGCAGCCCGTCGCCCGCGGTCATCAGGGCGGTACGGACGTTGCCCGATCCGGGCTTGCGGAACCACAGCCGCACCCCGCCCTCGCGGCCCGCCGCCGTCAACGGCACCGTCGTCTCCGGCAGGCCGGTGGCCGTGGCCGGCCCCAGCGCGGCGCCCGGCTCCGGCTGGGCCCAGCCCGTCACCGACCGGGTGGTCGCGGCGAACACCATCAGCCGCCCGGAACCGTCCGTCGCGGTCACGGGGGTGCCGTGCAGGTCGCCGCCGCCGTGCCGCTCCCACGGCCCCCACGCGCCGTCCGCCGCCCGGGTCCGGCCGCGCAGGGTGGACGCGCCGTCGCGCACGTACACCGCCATCCGCCCGGCGCCGTCGACCGCCACGGCCGGCGCGCTGATGTCGGACGTCCACTCCTCGTCCGCGCCCTCCGGGGTGCCCAACGACTCCCACTCCCCGAACTCCTCCGAGCCGGGAGCCCGTTGCACGGCGAGGACGACCTCGCGCCGGTAGTCGGAAGGCGCCTCCCCGAAGGAGGTGCGGGTGCCGAGGGCGGCGATCCGGCCGTCCTTCAGCGTGACGGTCGATACGCCCTGGTCCATACCCGTTCCGGGGAGCAGACGCGGCCCGCTCCACCGGCCTATCAATCCGGTCCGGTGCCAGAGGGCGACCTGCCCGTCGAGCACCTTGAAGGCCCACAGGCCCTGCTGCGCGTCCGAGGTCAGCCAGGAAGTTCCGCTGCCACGGGCGTAGTTGATGGATTCGGTCCAGCGGTTGCCCGCCGGGCGGTCGGCGACCTTGAGGTCCCCGCAGCCGGCCTCGCTGCCGCAGTGGTTCTTCCGGTCCAGCCAGGCGTAGGTGTCCAGGATGTCCAGCTTCTCGCGCGCCTCGGTCGGGTCGAGGGAGCTCGGCAGCGAGCTGTTGAAGTAGCCGACGTAGTTCTGCGTCGCGAAGTGCGGCCGGTCCTTGACCTCCCGCGCGTAGGCCGCGCTCGCCAGCTGCACGAACCGGGCGCCGTAGAAGTGGTCCTGGTGGTCGGTGTACCGCTTGGTGTCCGAGGTCCGGCCGGGCGTGGGGTCCTGGGTACGGATGGTGGTCGGCCGGTAGCGGGCGAGGATCCCCACGAGGGTCCGTACGACCTGGTCCCGCGTGTACGTGAACGGCTGCTCGACGGGGGTGCCGGAGGCCAGCACCGATTCCAGGTGCGGGACCTTGCCGTCCCACAAGCCGTGCAGGCTGTCGGGGACGTCCTGGTAGACGTGGCCCGCCTCGCGCAGTTGCAGCCACACGAGGTTGACCTCGGGCTTCGCGACGAGGACGTCCACCTCGGCGTGGGCGCCGCCCACGGTCGGCACGACGGTCCGCTTCCATGGACTGCTGCGGTCGCCGGTGGCCATCTTGGCGTAGGCGGCGCGGATGCCGTTCTGCCGGGCCTCGGCGTAGGCCGGCTTGTCGGGGCGGGTGGAGGCGCCCTTGGCGGAGCCCGCGTTGACGCCGTCCGCCTCGCCGGAGGTCAGGTAGACCGAGGTCACGGGGTGGCCGGAGGCTATGGAGTACCGCAGGTCCGGGTTCATGAAGTACAGGTCGTCGTCGGGGTGCGCGACGACCTGGAGCACCCGGCCCGGGTCCGGCGCCCCGGCGGCGGTCGCGGTGGTGGTCCGGGAATCGGCGGTGGTCGGCGTGCCGAGACCGGCGATGGCCTCGTTGCCGCGCAGGACGAGCATGCTCCCGGCGACGGTGGCGGCGCAGAACGCGACCACCTTGACGATCCTGGCGAGCCGGCGGTGGTGGGCGAGGGAGTGGGCGTGCCCGTGACCGTGCCGGTGCGCGAACCGCCCCTCGGGGGCGTGCCCGTCGGACGCGTCCGGTCCGGCCCCGCCCGGCGCCGACCCGGTCGCGGCCGAGCCCGTTCCGTCCGGCCCCGGCCCGTCCTGGCCGTCGTGCGGGAGCCATGCGCAGGTGTCCGGCGCAGGTCGCGGCTCGATCACGGACGGACGGGCGCTCGGGGACGGCTCGGGAGCCGGCCGCGTTCGGGGTGCCGGGTCGGTGACCGTGGCCGCCGCCCGCGCGGCTCCCGACGCGCCGCGCGAGGCCGGTACCCGGCGGGCGTCCGGCCCGGCGAGGGCCGTCGCCACGCCGTCGGCGGGGCGACCGGGGTCGGCGGGGCAGGGGGGATCGAGGAGGGGGCGTCCTTCGGACATGGGGCTCCTCGTGGCCGGTCAGCCGGGGACCGGTCCCCTTGGCGCATAGATCTACAAGTATTCAGAAAATCCGATAATCCGCCTCATGATGTGCGCCACGGCGCGCCGGTGAATCGAACGCCGCTCCGGCTAGGCTCACCACAGACCTGGCCGGGCCACCGGCCGCGACGCACGCGGGAGGCGGCGGGATGACAGTCCCGGGACGCAGGAGCAGCACCTTCATCAGGCTGCTGCGCAGCGGTTTCACCGACCCCTCAGCCGCCGCCCGGCTCCTCGACGCCGACGCGCTGGCCTCCGTGCGCACCGACCCGGTGCTCCTCGACGCCCTCGGGGCGACCGCCGACCCGGACCTCGCCCTGCGCGGTCTCGTACGTCTCGCCGAGGCGCAGCCGCCGGACCAGCTGCCCGGGCTCCTCGACACCCTCGTCAGCGCGAAACCCCTGCGCGACCGGCTCCTCGGCGTGCTCGGCGCGTCCGAGGCGCTCGCCGACCACCTCGCCCGCCACCCCCGCGACTGGCTCGCCCTCGTCACCTACGAGGCCGCCGACCTGCACCCGGGCCTGCCGGAGTTCGAGCAGGGGCTCGCCGACGCGCACGACCCCGTCGCCCTGCGCGTCGCCTACCGCCGCTGCCTCCTGTCCATCGCGGCCCGCGACGTCTGCGGCACCACGGACGTCGCCCAGACCGCCGCCGAGCTCGCCGACCTCGCCACCGCCACCCTCCGCGCCGCCCTGCGCATCGCGACCGCCGCCGCCCCCGAGGACGCCGCCCGCTGCCGGCTCGCCGTCATCGCCATGGGCAAGTGCGGCGGCAACGAACTCAACTACGTCTCCGACGTCGACGTGATCTTCGTCGCGGACGCCGCCCCCGGCGCCGACGAGGGCAAGGCCATCCAGTCGGCGACCCGGCTGGCCTCCCACCTCATGCGGATCTGCTCCGAGACCACCGTCGAGGGCACCATCTGGCCCGTGGACGCGAACCTGCGCCCCGAGGGCCGCAACGGCCCCCTCGTGCGGACCCTCGCCTCCCACCTCGCCTACTACCAGCGCTGGGCCAAGACCTGGGAGTTCCAAGCCCTCCTGAAGGCCCGAGCCGTCGCCGGTGACCCCGCCCTCGGCGTCCAGTACATCGCGGCCATAACCCCCCTGGTCTGGCAGGCCGCCGAACGCGAGAACTTCGTCGCCGACGTCCAGAAGATGCGCCGCCGCGTCGTCGACAACATTCCCGCCGCCCAGGTCGACCGCGAGCTGAAACTCGGCCCCGGCGGCCTGCGCGACGTCGAGTTCGCCGTCCAGCTCCTCCAGCTCGTCCACGGCCGCGGCGACGCCACCCTGCACTCCGGCACCACCCTCGACGCCCTGCACGCCTTGGCCGCCGGGGGGTACGTCGGCCGGGCCGACGCCGCCCAGCTCGGCGACGCCTACCGGTTCCTGCGCGCCATGGAGCACCGCATCCAGCTCTACCGGCTGCGCCGCACCCACCTCGTCCCCGAGGACGAGAACGACCTGCGCCGCCTCGGCCGGTCCATGGGGCTGCGCACCGAACCGGTCGCCGAGCTCAACAAGGCCTGGCGCCGGCACGCGACCGCCGTCCGCCGCCTCCACGAGAAGCTCTTCTACCGGCCGCTCCTCGACGCCGTCGCCCAGCTCACCCCCGGCGAGACCAAGCTGTCCCCCCGCGCCGCCGGCCAGCGCCTCGAAGCCCTCGGCTACGCCGACCCGGTCGCCGCCCTGCGCCACCTCGAAGCCCTCGCCTCCGGCGTCAGCCGCAAGGCGGCCATCCAGCGCACCCTGCTGCCCGTCCTCCTCGGCTGGTTCGCGGACTCCGCCGACCCGGACGCCGGACTCCTCAACTTCCGCAAGGTCTCAGACGCCCTCGGCAAGACCCCCTGGTACCTGCGCCTGCTGCGCGACGAGGGCGCCGCCGCCGAGAACCTGGCCCGCGTCCTGTCCGCCGGACGCCTCGCCCCCGACCTCCTGATGCGCGCTCCCGAGGCCGTCGCCCTCCTCGGGGACCCCGAGAACCTCCGGCCCCGCACGCACGAGGCCCTGGAACAGGAGGTGCTGGCCGCCGTCGGCCGGGCCGAGAGCGGCGAGGCGGCCGTCGCCGCCGCCCGAGGGGTCCGCCGTCGCGAACTCTTCCGCACCACAGCCGCCGACATCATCGCCTCGTACGGTACGGAGGACAGCCCGGCCGAGACCGACCAGGGCACGCTCGTCGACCGGGTCGGCGAAGCCGTCTCCGACCTGACCGCCGCGACCATCGCCGGAGCCCTGCGCGCCGCCGTGCGCGACCAATGGGGCGAGACCCTCCCCACCCGCTTCGCCGTCATCGGCGTCGGACGCTTCGGCGGCCACGAGCTCGGCTACGGCTCCGACGCCGACGTCCTGTTCGTCCACGAACCCCGCGAGGGCGTCGACGAGCAGGAAGCCGCCAAGGCCGCCCAGACCGTCATCTCCGAGATGCGACGGCTCCTCCAGCTGCCCACCGCCGACCCGCCGCTGCTCATCGACGCCGACCTGCGTCCCGAGGGCCGCTCCGGCCCCCTCGTGCGCACCCTGTCCTCGTACGCCGCCTACTACCGCCGCTGGTCCCTCACCTGGGAGAGCCAGGCGCTGCTGCGCGCCGTGCCGGTCGCCGGGGACGACGAACTCGGGCGCCGCTTCATCGACCTGATCGACCCCCTGCGCTACCCCGTGGAGGGGCTCGGCGATGAGGCCGTCCGCGAGATCCGCCGGCTCAAGGCGCGGATGGAGACCGAGCGGATGCCGCGGGGCGCGGACCCGACCCTGCACACCAAACTCGGCCGCGGCGGCCTCAGCGATGTCGAGTGGACGGTCCAACTGCTCCAGATGCGGCACGCCTGGGCGGAGCCGGGCCTGCGCACCACCCGAACCCGTCGGGCCCTGTCGGCCGCCCACGCCGCCGGACTGATCCCGACCGAGGAGGCCCAGATCCTCGACGAGGCCTGGGTGCTCGCCACCCGGGTCCGCAACGCCGTCATGCTGGTCCGCGGCCGGGCCGGGGACACCTTCCCGTCCGAGGCCCGCGAGCTGGCGGCCGTCGGCCGCTACCTCGGCTACCCGGAGGGCAAGGTCGGCGAGATGCTCGACGACTACCGCCGTACGACGCGCCGCGCACGGGCCGTCGTCGACGAGCTCTTCTACGGGTCCTGACGGGGCGGGTCCCGACCCGGGCGGGTCCTGACCCGGGCGGACCCGGCCCGGGTCCGCCGGCCCCTCAGGCCCGTGCCGCCCGCAGGGCCCGGGCGTGCGCGAGGAGCGCTTCGAGGCCCAGGTCGAAGGCGGCGTCGGCGCGTCCCGGCCCGCCCGCGGCGAGCGCCGCGGCCAGCAGCGGGGTCTGCGGCGACGGCTCCCACATGGCCTCGGGGGCCGCCAGGTCCAGCGCTGAGCCCAGCACCAGGTTTTCCAGGCCGGTCAGCAGCGGCATCACCTGTTCCCGGCCGAAGCCGGCCGCGAGGAGCAGGGCGACCGCCCGTTCGTACTGGGCGAGCACGGCCGGGGCCCGTACCGGCGTGGTCATCAGCAGCGGGATGGCCCGCGGGTAGGCGGCGAACGCCGCCCGGTAGGAGCGGGCCCATTCCTCCAGCGCCCGGTCCCAGGGGGCCAGGGTCAGCGCGGCGCCGGAGATCGAGGCGCACACCCGTTCCCGGATCAGCTCCACCACCGCGGCCCGGCCGTCCACGTGGTGATACAGCGAGCCGGTCTGCACCCCGAGCGCCCGGGCGATCTGCGGCACGCTGAATTCCCCTTGTTCCGCGACCAGTTGCAGGGCGGTCGTGGCGATCCGCTCCCGGTCGAGCAGGGGGGTGCGCGGCCGTGCCATCGGTGTTCTCCCGCCGTGAGGTCTTCCCGTACGCCAGAACCGGAGGCTACATTGCCGCGAACCGAAAGCCTTTAGGTTTTCGGGTTCCCGCCGCCTGCCGTTCGCAGAAGGGTGCCCCCGCATGCCCGAAACGCCGCACCCCGCGCCGAGACCCGACCGCGCCCCCACCCCGGGCCCGCCGCCCACCGCGGCCGGATCCGCCCTGCGCCGGGGCGCCCTCGGCACCGCCGACATCTCCTTCTTCGTCGTCTCCGCCGCCGCCCCCCTCACCGTCATGGCCGGTGTCGCTCCCGTCGCGATCCTCCTCGGCGGCGTGGGCGCCCCCGCCGGGTACCTCCTCGCCGGCCTCACCCTCACCGTCTTCGCCGTCGGCTTCACCGCCATGAGCCGCCACGTCAGGAGCGGCGGCGCCTTCTACGCCTACATCGCGCGCGGTCTGGGCAAGCGCGTCGGCATCGGCGCCGCCCTGCTCGCCCTCGTCGGCTACAACGGCATGGAGATCGGCGTCTACGGCCTCCTCGGCACCACCACCGCCGACACCGGCCACGCCCTCGCCGGCGTCGACGTCCCCTGGCTGCCGGTCTCCCTCGCCGGCCTCCTGCTCATCTGGTACGGCGGCTTCCGCTCCATCGACTTCGGCGCGAAGCTCCTCGGCGTCCTCCTCGTCGCCGAGACCGGAATCCTCGTCCTGCTCGCCGTCGGCGTCCTGGCCGAAGGCGGCGCCCACGGCCTGTCCGCGACCTCGTTCGCCCCCGGCGCGGTCCTCGTCCCCGGCACCGCTGCCGTCCTGGCCTTCGCGTTCGCCGCCTTCACCGGCTTCGAGTCGACCGTCATCTACCGCCGCGAGGCCCGCGACCCCGACCGGACCATCCCGCGCGCCACCTACATCGCCGTCGCCTTCCTCGGCCTCTTCTACGCCTTCATCGTCTGGACCGTCATCCAGGCCTTCGGCGCCGAGGAGGTGGTCACCGCCGCCGCCGAGGATCCGGGCGGCCTGTTCTTCGCCGCGATCACCACCTACGTCGGCCCCTGGGCGGCGGACCTCATGCACGTCTTCATCGTGACCAGCGTCATCGCCTCCCTCCTCGCCTTCCACAACGCCATCAACCGCTACGCCCTCGCCCTCGCCGAGGAAGGCGTCCTGCCCGCGGCCCTCGGCCGCGTCCACCCCCGCCACGGCTCCCCGTACCTCGCCGGCGCCGCCCAGACCGTCCTCGGTGCCGTCATCGTGCTCGCTTTCGCCCTCGCCGGCGCCGACCCGTACCAGCAGCTCCTGCTCTGGGTGAACACCCCGGGCATGATCGGTCTCATGGCCCTGATGCTGCTCGCCGCCATCGCCGTACCGGTGTACTTCCGGCGCACCGCCCACGACGAAGGGCCGTGGCGCACCCTGATCGCCCCCGTCACGGCGGCCGTCCTGCTGGTCGTCGCGATCTTCCTCGTCGTCTCCAAGGTCGGCCTGTTCACCGGGGCCTCCACCACCGTCAACACCGTCCTCGTCGCCGTCGTCCCCGCGGTGTTCCTCACCGGCCTCGGCCTCGCCCACCGGATCAGGACCCGCCGCCCCGAGGTCTACGCCCGCTTCGCCGAGGACCCGGCCGAAGCCGGCGCCGAGGCCGAACCCGAAGCCCCCGCCACCCCCCTCGAAGGAGCAGAGCCGTGCCCGCTGCCGACACCGTCCTCACCGGAGCCCGAGTCCGCACGCTCGACCCCGCCCGCCCCGAAGCCGGCGCGGTAGCCCTCCGCGACGGGCAGATCGTCGCCGTCGGACACGACAGCGACGTACCGGACTGGCGCGGACCCGGCACCGAGGTCGTCGACCTCGCCGGAGCCACCCTCACCCCCGGCCTGACCGACGCCCACAGCCACCCCGTGTGGGGCGTCGAGATGGCCACCGGGACCGACCTCTCCGCCGTCCGCGACCTCGACCAACTGCGCGCCGCCCTGCGCACGGCGGAGCGGGGCCCCGGCGGCTGGGTCCTCGGCCACGGCCTCGACCACAACGCCTTCGGCGGACGCCCCGTCGACCGCGCCCTCGTCGAGGAGTCCCTCGCGGGCGCCCCCGCCTTCCTGCGCCTCTACGACGGTCACTCCGCCCTCGCCACCGGCCCTGCCCTCGCCGCCGCGGGCATCACCGGACCCCGCGCGTTCGCCCAGCGCTCCGAGATCGTCTGCGACACCGACGCCACGGGCGCGGTCCGCCCCACCGGGCACCTCGTCGAGCACGCCGCGATGGCCCTCGTCGGGGCCGTCGCCCCCAAACCCACCGCCGCCGCCCGCCGCGCCCGCCTCCTCACGCTGCTCGGCGAGATGGCCGCCACCGGCCTCACCGGCGCCCACGTCATGGACCTCGGGGACGGGGACGTCCCCGCGCTCCTCGCCACCGTCGAGTACGAGGGCGACCTGCCGCTGCGCCTGCGCCTCGCGCCCTGGTGCATGCCCGGAGCGAGCGACGAGGACCTGGCCGAACTGATCGAACTCCAACTCACCGGCGGTCGCCACTGGCAGGTCGGCGGCGTCAAGTTCTTCATGGACGGCACCGTCGAGGGCGGCACCGCCTGGCTGGAGCACGCCGACTGCCACGGTCAGGGCACCGACGCCTTCTGGCCCGACCTCCCCGCCTACGCCCGGGCGGTGCGCGTCCTCGACTCCGCCGGGGTCCGCACCGCCACCCACGCCATCGGCGACGCGGCCGTCCGGCACGTCCTGGACACCGTCGCCTCCCTGGGAGCGCACGGCTCCATGCGACACCGCGTCGAGCACATCGAGTCCGTCCCCGACGACCAGCTGAAGCGGTTCGCGGAACTCGGCGTGATCGCCTCCATGCAGCCCCCGCACACCGCGTACACCCGCGCCGACCACACCGACGAATGGTCCAGGCGGCTCGGCGACGAGCGGGCCGCCCGGGCCTGGCGCTGCCGGGACCTGCGGGACGCGGGCGCGGTCCTGGCCCTCGGCTCCGACTGGCCCATCGCCCACCACGACGCCCGCCAGGTCCTCGCGACGGCGCTGCGCCCGCGCGGCGCGGCAGCCGCCGGCCGCTACCTGACGGGGCTGATGGCCCTGGAGGGGATGACCTCGCACGCCGCGCTCGCGGCGGGGGAGCAGCGGGTGGCGGGCCGGATCGCCCCCGGCCACCGGGCGGACCTGACGGCCTTCGCCCTCGACCCGGTCACGGCGGCGCCGGACGAACTGGCCGAGGCCCCGATCCGCCTCACGGTCTCGGGCGGCCGCATCACCCACCGCGACCCGGGCCCCTCCGCGCCCTGAGGGCGGTGGATGGCGCCCTTCCCACGGCCTGCCCGCGCCCGGTGCCCGGCCGGGGTCGGCCCGAGGGATCCGCTCCGGGCCCGGTGCCTTCCGTCGGGCCCCGGGGCTCACGCCGCTGATGTCGTGCGCGGTGCTGGGCGAGGTGGTTGTCGATCTTGACGTAACCGCGACGGTGGTCGTGGTTGATGTGCCGGATGCCCGACGGAACGCGCTCGGGCGCGCTAAAGTGCTGGTCAGCCATGGGGAAGCGTCTACTTCCGTATGGTCAGGCCCTCTCACGGGATTGCGAGTCCCGTGTGGGGGCCGAACGCGTTTTCTCGCAACGCACGACGTGGGCGCGCCGGCGGTGACGGGCCGGGAGGAGCACGGGTCCCGTACCGGCACCACCCCTCAGACGCGGGTGCGGAACCGGTTCAGCAGCGCGGCGGCCGGATGCGGTCCGGTGTGCTCGGGGTGGCGCGGCAGCCGGTGCGGCAGTGCCCCGTACCAGGCCCGCGAGACGGCGTAGCCGAAGGCCAGGCAGATCATCCCGCCGACCGCGTCGAGCCAGAAGTGGTTGGCCGTGGCCACGATGACGACGAGGGTCGCCGTCGGGTAGAGCAGGCCCAGGATCCGGGCCCAGGGGGCGGAGGCGACCGCGAAGATCGTCAGCCCGCACCAGAGCGACCACCCTATGTGCATGGACGGCATCGCCGCGTACTGGTTCGACATGTTCTTCAGGTTCCCGGAGGCCATGGAACCCCAGGTGTGGTGCACGAGGACCGTGTCGATGAAGTCCTGCCCGTTCATCAACCGCGGCGGCGCGAGCGGATACAGGTAGTAACCGACCAGCGCGACGCCCGTGGTCGCGAAGAGCACCAGGCGGGTGGCGGCGTAACGCCCCGGGTGGAAGCGGTAGATCCAGACCAGCACGCCGATCGTCACCACGAAGTGGAGGGTGGCGTAGTAGTAGTTCATGCCGACGATCAACCACGTCACCGAGTTGATGCCGTGGTTGACGCTCTGCTCCACGGCGATGCCGAGGCTGCGCTCCACCTCCCAGATCCAGTCGGCGTTCGCCAGGGCGGCGGCCTTCTGCTCGGGCACGGCGTTGCGGATCAGCGAGTACGTCCAGTAGCTGACCGCGATCAACAGGATCTCGAACCAGATGCGGGGGCGCCGCGGTGCCCGCAGCCGCGTGAGGAGGGTGCGTTCCGACACCGGACGGGCTTCGTGCTCGGCCACGGGGGGTGGCGGGACGTCCGTCCGGGTTTCCAGTGTCTTCACGCTCGCGTCACCCATGGGGAGAGAGTTTGCCAGATGAGATCTGCCCTCCGATCATCCCTCGGGACGGTCTTGGGGATGAGGGGATCAGCCCTGCGGACTACAGCCCGCCCCCTAGGGGGCGGGGGCTTCCCGAACCCGTCGCTGTCCCGGCCCCGAGGCCGTCGACCCGCGGACCACCAACTCGGGAAGGAAGACGAACTCGCTGTGCGGAGCCGGCGTCCCGCCGATCTCCTCCAGCAGGGTCCGCACCGCGGCCTGCCCCATCGCCTGGACCGGCTGCCGGATCGTGGTCAGCGGCGGATCGGTGAACGCTATGAGGGGGGAGTCGTCGAAGCCCACGACCGACACGTCCTGCGGCACGCGCAGTCCTTGCTGCCGGGCGGCACGGATCGCGCCCAGCGCCATCATGTCGCTCGCGCACACCACGGCGGTGCAGCCCCGGGAGATCAGCGCGGACGCCGCGGCCTGACCGCCCTCCAAGGTGTAGAGGGAGTGCTGGATCAGCTCCTCCGCCTCGGCCTCGCTCAGCCCGAGGCGTTCCCGCATCCCCAGCCGGAAGCCCTCGATCTTGCGGAGCACCGGCACGAACCGCTTCGGCCCGACGGCCAACCCGATCCGGGTGTGCCCGAGCGCGGTGAGGTGGGTCACCGCGAGCTGCATGGCGGCCCGGTCGTCGGGGGAGACGAAGGGGGCCCGCACCTTGTCGGAGAACCCGTTGATCAGGACGTACGGGACGCCCTGGCCGCGGAGTTGGTCGTAGCGGCCCATGTCGGCGGTGGTGTCGGCGTGCAGCCCCGAGACGAAGATGATCCCGGAGACGCCGCGGTCGACCAGCATCTCCGTCAACTCGTCCTCGGTGGACCCGCCGGGCGTCTGCGTGGCCAGTACCGGGGTGTACCCCTGCCGGGTCAGCGCCTGCCCGATGACCTGCGCGAGCGCCGGGAAGATGGGGTTGTCCAACTCGGGCGTTATCAATCCGACGAGCCCCGCACTGCGCTGCCTCAGCCGTACGGGACGCTCGTAGCCGAGGACGTCGAGGGCGGCCAGCACGGACTCACGGGTGCCTGCGGCCACACCGGGCTTGCCGTTGAGCACGCGGCTGACTGTGGCTTCGCTGACCCCCGCCTGGGCTGCGATGTCGGCTAGCCGTGCGGTCACGGGATTGGACTGTACCGGGCGCACGTTCAGATTGCCCACCACGTGCAGGAATCCGCCGGGAGCAGCACCGTACGCCCGTCCGTCCGCACCGGCGCGCTCGACAGGACGGGACGCCCCGGCGACGGCAGCTCCACCGGTTCCGGCCGGGTGTTGAGGGTGCAGGCGAAGCCGGGGCGGATGAAGAGGAGCACGCCCTCGGGCGCCGGCAGCCACTCCATGCCGGAGGGGAGGACGGTCCCGGGCACGCGGCTGCCCGGAACACCGTGCTCCGCCGCGGAGTCCGAGGTGTGGAGGGCCTCCGACGTGCAACCCGCCTCCGGGGCACCAAGGCCCGGCATCGCCCGGCGCAGTTCCAGGGCGGCCCGGTACAGCTCCAGGGTGGAGTGCGGGTCGCCGGTCTGTGCGGCCACGCTCAGGCCGGCCCAGTCGGCCGGCTGCGGGAGCCAGCTGCCGCCCCCGCCGAAACCGTACGGGGGCTCCTCGCCGGACCAGGGCAGCGGGATCCGGCAGCCGTCGCGCAGCCCGTCCTGCCCGGCGGCCTCGACCTCGCCCCCCACCGGGCCGGGCTCCCCGGCCCCGAGCTCCTCGACGGCGGGGCCCGCCTGTCGCGGGATCCGACCGCGGCGGAACGCCGGGTCGCGGCGCGCCCCGTCGGGCAGGTCGGTGACCTCCGGCAGCCCCAGTTCCTCCCCCTGGTACACGTACGCCGACCCGGGCAGGGCCAGCATCAGGAGCGCCGCGGCCCGCGCCCGGGCCAGGCCGCGCGCCCCGCCCCCGTAACGGGTCACGTGCCGGACGACATCGTGGTTGGACAGCACCCACGTGGTCGGCGCCCCCACCGAGGCGGTCGCCGCCAGGGACTCGTCGATGACGGTCCGCATCGCCGCCGGGTCCCACGGACAGTTCAGGAAACGGAAATTGAAGGCCTGGTGCAGTTCGTCGGGCCGTACGTACAGCGCGAGCCGCTCCGAGGTCGGCGCCCACGCCTCGGCGACACCGATCCGCTCGCCCCCGTAGGAGTCGAGGAGCCGACGCCACGAGCGGTGGATCTCGTGGACCCCGTCCTGGTCGAAGAAGGGGAGCGGTTCGGTGCCGATCAGCGTCGCCTGGGCGCCGCGGCCGATGTCGGGCAGGCCGGGCGCCTTGACCATGCCGTGGGCCACGTCGATGCGGAAGCCGTCCACCCCGAGGTCCAACCAGAACCGCAGGACCGAGGCGAACTCGGCCGCCACCTCCGGATGCTCCCAGTCCAGGTCGGGCTGCTCGGGGGCGAACAGGTGCAGGTACCAGTCCCCGTCCGGCACCCGGGTCCAGGCGGGGCCGCCGAAGACGGACTCCCAGTCGTTCGGCGGCTGCGCCCCGTCCGCCCCGCGCCCCGGGCGGAACAGGTACCGCTCCCGGGCCGGACTCCCGGGCCCGGCGGCGAGGGCCTCGCGGAACCAGGGGTGCTCCTCGGAGGTGTGGTTCGGCACCACGTCCACGATGACCCGCAGGCCCAGCGCGTGCGCGGCGCGGACCAGGTCGTCGGCATCGGCGAGGTCCCCGAAGAGGGGGTCGACGGCGCGGTAGTCGGCGACGTCGTAGCCGCCGTCGGCCTGGGGGGAGACGTAGAAGGGGGTCAGCCACACCGCGTCGACGCCGAGCCGGGCCAGGTGCGGGAGCCGCTCGCGGACCCCGCGCAGGTCGCCGACCCCGTCTCCGTCGCCGTCCGCGAAGGAGCGCACGTAGACCTGGTAGATGACGGCATCGCGCCACCAGCCGCCGCTCGTGGACGTGTTGCTGGAAGCGCTTGCAAGCCCGGAGGCCGTCAACTCGTGGGTCATATCGGGGTCAACGCGGGTACACACCCCATGGTTGCGGGCCCGGACACTCGAAGGTGGGTCGAACTAACAGCAAGCTGCGGCAACCGTCCGGACACACGGATGTAACGATCACCGCCTCTTGCAGAAAATTGCCGCAAGGTCTTTCGGTCGGCTTTCAGTCTTGTTACGTTCTCGGCAACTCGGGACCGCAGGGACGCGGCCGGGATCATCGAAGGAGTTCATATGCGGCGTGGCATAGCGGCCACCGCGCTGGTCGCGACCCTGGCGCTCGCGGCGACGGCTTGCGGTGGGGACACCAAGGACGACGGCGGTGACATCAAGGCCGGCGGCGAGCTGAGCGGCACGGTCACCTGGTGGGACACCTCGAACGAGGCCGAGAAGGCGAGCTTCCAGAAGATCGCCGAGGCGTTCACGGCCAAGCATCCCAAGGTCACCGTCAAGTACGTCAACGTCCCGTACGGCGACGCGCAGAACAAGGTCAAGAACGCCTTCAACTCCGGCGCCGAAGCCCCTGACGTGATCCGCGCGGACGTCGGCTGGGTCGCCGACTTCGCCTCCCTCGGCTACCTCGACGAGGTTCCCGCCGAGACGGCCAAGAAGGTCGACGCCGAGTTCCTGCCGCAGGCCGCGGCCAGCGGCAAGTACGAGGGCAAGACCTACGCCGTCCCGCAGGTCATCGACACCCTCGGCCTCTTCTACAACAAGAAGATGCTCGCGGACGCCGGAGTCCAGCCCCCCACCACGCTGGAGGAGCTGAAGACGGCCGCCACCGCCATCAAGGCGAAGACCGGCAAGACCGGCCTGTACCTGCGCGGCGACGACTCCTACTGGTTCTTCCCGTTCATCTACGGCGAGGGCGGCGACCTGGTCGACGCCAAGAACAAGACGGTCACCGTCGACAACCCCGCCGGCGTCAAGGCCTTCAAGGCCGCCCGTGACCTCGTCGCCTCCGGCGCGGCCGTCACCAACGCCACCGACGGCTGGACCAACATGCAGACGGCCTTCAAGTCCGGCGAGGTCGCCATGATGATCAACGGCCCCTGGGCCGTCGCCGACACCTACGCCGGCGAGCAGTACAAGGACAAGGCCAACCTCGGCGTCGCCCCGGTCCCGGCCGGCTCCACCAAGGCCGGTGCCCCCCAGGGCGGCCACGACCTCGCCGTGTACGCCGGTTCCAAGAACCGCGCCGCCGCGCACGCCTTCGTCGAGTACCTCACCTCCCAGGAGGTGCAGGTCCAGTCCGCCAAGGAACTGAGCCTGCTGCCGACCCGCACCGCCGCCTACGACCAGCCGGACGTCAAGAGCAGCGAGATGGTCCAGTTCTTCAAGCCGGCCATCGACAAGGCCGTCGAACGCGCCTGGATCCCGGAGAACGGCTCCCTCTTCGAGCCGCTGAAGGTCGAATACACCAAGGCCCTCACCGGCACCTCCACCCCGGAAGAGGCCGCCAAGGCCGCCGGCGCCGAGTTCCGCAAGATCCTCAAGGGCTGGAAGTAACGAACCATGGCTGCTCACACCAGCCAGTCGGTGGCGAAGGCCGCGGACGGGGAAGCCGGTACCACCGGTCCCGTCCGCGGCCGGAGCCGCAGGACTGACAGCGACAGCACCGGCGGCGGGCGCGGCGGACTCAAGCGCGCGCTCGCCACGCACTGGTACGCCTGGACCATGATCGCCCCGGTCGTGCTCGTCCTCGGCGTCATCATCGGCTGGCCCCTCGTCCGCGGCATCTACCTGTCGCTGACCGACGCCAACGAGCGCAACGTCGCCCGCACCATCGGCGTCCGCCACATCGAGGCCACGTACGAGTTCGTCGGCCTCGACAACTACGCGGCCGTCCTCGGCGACCCGGTGTTCCTCCAGCGGCTGGTGTGGACGGTGGTGTGGACCGTCGCGTGCGTGTCCATCACCTTCGCCATCGGCCTCGGCCTGGCCAACATGCTCAACCGACAGTTCCGGGGCCGCGCCGCCTACCGGATGGCGCTCATCCTCCCCTGGGCCGTCCCCGGCTTCGTCTCCGTCTTCGCCTGGCGGTTCCTCTTCAACCGTGACAACGGCATCCTCAACAAGATCCTCGACGGCGGCGGCATCAGCGCGATCCCGTGGCTCGACGACCCCACCTGGGCCAAGTTCGCCGTCATCGCCGTCAACGTCTGGCTCGGCGTCCCCTTCATGATGGTCGCCCTGCTCGGCGGACTGCAGTCCATCCCCGGAGAGCTCTACGAGGCCGCCGAGATGGACGGGGCGAGCCCCTGGCAGCGCTTCCGGCACATCACCCTGCCCGGACTGCGCGCGGTGAGCATGACCGTCGTCCTGCTCTCCACCATCTGGACCTTCAACATGTTCCCGGTGATCTTCCTGCTCACCCGGGGCGGACCGGGCGACTCCACGGAGATCCTCGTGACCCAGGCCTTCCGTGAGGCCTTCGTCGCCAGCCCGCGCGACTTCGCCGGCTCCGCCACCTGGGGCGTCCTCATCCTGGCCCTGCTCATGATCTTCGCGCTGGTCTACCGGCGCTCGCTGCGCAAGCAGGGAGAGGTGTGGTGACCGTGACCACTTCCACGACCGCCGACACCGCGACCACCAAGGGCGCCGGGAGCGCGACCGCACCGGCGAACACCGACCGCGTCCGCCCCCGGGGCAGCCGCTCCCCCCTCGCCTCCTTCGCGCTGCACGCCACCCTCGTCGCCGCGTCCGTGATCGCCGTCTTCCCGGTGCTCTGGATCCTGCTGACCTCGCTGAAGCCCGCGCAGCACGCCATCACCACCGACTTCGTCAAGGAACCCACCCTCGCGAACTACAGCCACCTGCTGGAGGACACCCACTTCCTCAGCTGGTTCGCGAACTCCGTCCTCGTCGCCGGCGTCACCACCGTCCTCGGCGTGTTCATCGCCGCCACCACCGGATACGCCGTCAGCCGTTTCAAGTTCCCCGGCATGAAGCCCCTCATGTGGACCCTGCTCGTCACGCAGATGTTCCCCATGGCGATCCTCATCGTCCCGCTCTACAACCTGATGGGCGAGCTCGGACTGCTCAACCAGCCGCTCGGCCTGATCATCACGTACCTCACCATCGCCGTGCCGTTCTGCGCCTGGATGATGAAGGGCTTCTTCGACACCATCCCCGTCGAGATCGACGAATCCGGACGCGTCGACGGCCTCAACCCCTTCGGCACCTTCTGGCGGCTGATCCTCCCGCTCGCCAAGCCGGGCCTCGCCGTCACCGGCTTCTACGCCTTCATCACCGCCTGGGGCGAAGTCGCCTACGCCTCCGCCTTCATGGTCGGCGAGGAGAACCTCACCCTGGCCGGCGGCCTCCAGACCTTCGTCACCCAGTACACCTCCAACTGGGGTGCCATGAGCGCGGCCTCCGTCCTCATCGCCATCCCCGCGGCCGTCTTCTTCCTCTTCGCCCAGCGTCACCTCGTCGCCGGGATGACGGCAGGCGCCACCAAGGGCTGACCACCCGAGCCTGCCCGCACCGCTCCCGGCCCGATCTCTCCAAGGACGACATGACCCAGCACCTCGCCGACGCACTTCCCGCCCCGACCGGCACCCTGCCCGGTTGGTGGAGAGAAGCGGTGATCTACCAGGTCTATCCGCGCAGCTTCGCCGACTCGAACGGGGACGGCATGGGGGACCTCGAAGGCATCCGCACCCGACTGCCCTACCTCAAGGAGCTCGGCGTCGACGCCGTGTGGCTGAGCCCCTTCTACGCCTCCCCGCAGGCCGACGCCGGCTACGACGTCGCGGACTACCGGGCCATCGACCCCATGTTCGGCACCCTCCACGACGCCGACGCCGTGATACGCGAAGCCCACGACCTGGGCCTGCGCATCATCGTCGACCTCGTCCCCAACCACTGCTCCGACCAGCACGAATGGTTCAAGCAGGCACTGCGGGAAGGGCCCGGAACCCCGCTGCGCGAGCGCTTCCACTTCCGCCCCGGCCGCGGGACCGGCGGCGAGGAGCCCCCGAACGACTGGGAGTCCATCTTCGGCGGACCCGCCTGGACCCGCGTCGCCGACGGCGAGTGGTACCTGCACCTCTTCGCCCCCGAGCAGCCCGACTTCAACTGGGAACACCCCGCCGTCCAGGACGAGTTCCGCTCCATCCTGCGGTTCTGGCTCGACCTCGGCGCCGACGGCTTCCGCATCGACGTCGCCCACGGCCTCGTCAAGGCCCCCGGCCTGCCCGACCTCGGCCGCGACGAACAGCTCAAACTGCTCGGCAACCAGGTCCTGCCCTTCTTCGACCAGGACGGCGTCCACGAGATCTACCGCTCCTGGCGCACCGTCCTCGACGAGTACGCCGGCGACCGCATCGGCGTCGCCGAGGCCTGGACCCCCAGCGCCGACCGCACCGCGCTCTACCTGCGCCCCGACGAACTGCACCAGGCCTTCAACTTCCACTATCTGAACACCGGTTGGGACGCGGACGCGCTGCGCGGCGCCATCGACGACTCCCTCGACTCGATGCGGCCGGTCGGCGCCCCGACCACATGGGTGCTGTCCAACCACGACGTCGTCCGCCACCGCACCCGCTTCGGCAGCCTGGAGCGCGCCCGCGCCGCCGCGCTGCTCATGCTGGCCCTGCCCGGATCGGCGTACGTCTACCAGGGCGAGGAACTCGGCCTGCCCGAGGTCACCGACCTCCCCGACGAGGTCCGCCAGGACCCGTCCTTCTTCAAGGCCAACGGGCAGGACGGACTCCGCGACGGCTGCCGCGTCCCGATCCCGTGGTCCGGCGAGCAGGCCCCGTACGGCTTCGGCGACGGCGGCAGCTGGCTCCCGCAGCCCGCCGAGTGGGCGGGCCTGAGCGTCGAGGCGCAGACCGGCGACCCGGCGTCCACCCTGGAGCTGTACCGCGCCGCCCTGCGGATCCGGCGCGAGCACACCGACCTCGGCGCGGGCGACTCCGTCGAGTGGCTGCCCGCACCCGCCGGGGTGCTGACGTTCCGCCGAGGCGGCTTCGTGTGCACCGCCAACACCACCGACGAGGCCGTCGCGTACGCGGCGCCGGGCGAGGTCCTGCTGAGCAGCGGTGATCCCGACGTCACCGATGTCCTGCCCGCCGACACCACCGTGTGGTGGCGGGGGTGACTTCCCCGCTGAGGCTGACGGACATCGCCGCGCAGGCCCAGGTCAGCGAGGCGACCGTCAGTCGCGTGCTCAACGGCAAGTCGGGCGTGGCCGCCGGCACCCGCCACAAGGTGCTGGCCGCGCTCGACCTGCTGGGCTACGAACGGCCCGTACGGCTCAAGCGCCGCAGCAACGGCCTCGTAGGGCTGCTCATCCCCGAGCTCACCAACCCCATCTTCCCGGCGTTCGCCCAGGTCATCGAGCAGGCCCTGGCCGGGCACGGGTACACGCCCGTGCTGTGCACGCAGACCCCGGGAGGGGCCACCGAGGACGAACTCGTCGAGCAGCTGGAGGAGCGCGGCGTCACCGGCATCGTGTTCCTCTCCGGGCTGCACGCCGACGCGCACGCCGACCCGTCGCGCTACCAGCGGCTGGCGGCGCGCGGCGTGCCCTTCGTCCTGATCAACGGGTTCAACGAGGGCATCAGCGCCCCCTTCGTCTCCCCGGACGACCGGGCGGCGGCGGACATGGCCGTCCGGCACCTGGAGGAACTCGGGCACCGGCGGATCGGCCTGGCCATCGGGCCGACCCGCTACGTGCCGTCGGCGCGCAAGGAGCAGGGCTTCCTCGCGGCCGTCCCCTCGGCCGGGGCGGAGGGGCTGATCCAACGCACCCTGTTCACGGTGGAGGGCGGCCACGCCGCCGGCGGAGCCCTGCTCGACCGTGGCTGCACCGGCATCGTGTGCGGCAGCGACCCGATGGCGTTGGGCGTCGTACGGGCGGCCCGCGAGCGGGGGCTGCGGGTCCCGGAGGACGTGTCGGTGGTCGGCTTCGACGACTCCCCGCTCATCGCGTTCACCGACCCGCCCCTGACGACGGTCCGCCAGCCGGTCCGCGCCATGGCCACGGCCGCGGTCGGCGCCCTCCTCGAAGCGGTGGCCGGCACCCCGGTCCAGCGCACGGAGTACGTCTTCCAGCCGGAACTGGTGGTCAGGGGCTCGACGGGGCCGGGGCCGGGGGCGTAGGAGCGGCGGGGTGGGGGTGGGGGCGGGGGCGGGGGTGTAGGAGCGGTGCCGGTGCCGGGCGGGGGCGGGGTGTTGGTCGGGGTGACGGGGCGGGTTCAACTCCTCCGGATCAGGGAGGGTTTGGGGGGTTCCCGCCGGTCTCATCGTCTCCCCGTGTCGGGCCGGTCCCTCAAGGGCGCTCCTCCTTCGTCGTCGCGTCGCTTCGCGATGGCCTTCGGCCACCCTTGACCGACCGACCCGCCCCGGAAAGCCGAAGACCGACGGGAACCCCCCAAAAGAACGGTCACGGGTCAGAGGTGAACAGGGGCGGGTCCCTCAGTGACGAGGCGAGGGGCCGGGCGCTGCCCAATCGGGCATGCGGGGAGGTCGGAGGGCCTGCGGCCGGACCACGCCCGGGCTCCGCCCACCCGACGGGACCACAAGGGGCGTCCTGTGGCGAGAACCGGTTCAGCCAACGGCCTTCTCGATGGCCTCGAAGATGTCCGCATCGGTTTCCTGCTGCCAGACGGGCAAATCGGGCCAGTCGGCGACGTACCCGGGCTTCGGGTCCTCGAACTGCTTGTACATCTGGGCCGTCCAGCACGTCGCGACGAACCGGCCCTTCTGCTCGCGTGACAATCGGGACGTGTGGCCGCCGCTGAGCTCCACGAACTGCCGCACCTGTTCGTGGACGGAGCCGGCCGCCTCCCGTTCCCACTGCGGCGTATCGGCCCACGGTGTGACGTAGCCCGGCTTGGGCTCCCCCGGAAAGTGCTGGTGTACGCCCGCGATCCACGTCTCCCGGAACAATCGTGCGCCTTCGATCTGTGGCATGCCGACCCTTCTCCTCACGATGTGTTCAGCATGGCGATGCCCGCTCCCAGCTCTGCCACCCGACGGTCGTGCCTCATCGGGCCGAACTCGTCGCACAGCGCCAGGAGTCTACGGGCGATATAGCCGGATGATGAGGCCTGTGCCAGCTGGATGGCCTGCCATCCGTACGCGATGAGCTGCTCAGGATCGCGTCGCCTCGCCCCGATGGCGGCCAGGTCCGCGAGCACGACGCCCTTGCGACGGTAGGACTGTCCGGACAGCAGAGCGGTCTGATGCAATGCGGAGTTCAGTGTCTCCTCTGCCAGGTCCAACCGGCCGAGCTTCAGGTAACGGGCTCCCCTCTCCTCGGCGAGTCGTGTTCCGTCGAAGCGCAACCAACCGCCGTTGGTGCTGTCAGAAGCAAGGTCACGGACCTTCTCGGCTCGGTCCAGCGCACGTTCGCAAGCACTCAGGTCACCAAGGCCGGCGTAGGCCTCCGCCTGGACCGACGCGACCCACTGGCGGGTGGAGAGACTGCTGTCTCCTCGTCCGGCCAATCGCTCGGCCGCGACGAGCATCTGTGCCGCCTGACCGTAGCGCTGCTCGGACATGTCCACGTATGCGTGGCGAACGAGCGCGCAGGCCCACAGGTCGTATGCGTCCGCGTCCTTGCTGACGGAGGCTGCCAGCGTGTAGGAGGCGGCTGCATCGGCGTACCTGTTGCCGTCGAAGGCGACTTCACCTGCCATTTGGAAGAGATCGGCGGCCGCACTCAGGAGGAGGCGGGAATTACCTCGGCCGGCGGCCAGAGCCTCGTTCAATGTCGTCAGCTGGTCACGAATGATCGTGTAGACGGAGCCTTTCGAGCGGGCCAGTCGATAGACCTGCCAAAGGTGGGCGTTCATCAGCTCGAAGTCTGCGGGCGTTCCCCCTGCCGCCCCGCCCGGGAGGGCGTCGGCGTCGTCCGAAGGGAGGGAGGAAAGCGCACCGCTGATCGTGAGAATGCGGAGAAATTCGCGGCGGATCATCTCGTCGAGGTCTCCCGCGGTCGGGTGGTCACTGCACTGTTTCCCCGGGGCCTCCAAGCCTGCGGCTCGTGGCTCGGTGAGGAGGCCTTCGAGGTCTTGGAGGCTGATCCCGAGAGTGGTTGCCAGGCGTCGTCGCTGGGGTGGTTGCGGCTCGACCTTGCCGTTTTCCCAGCGCCCGACCGTCGTACGGTCCACCCCGAGCAGTTCGGCCAGTTCCTCCTGACTGTAGCCCAGGGCCTTCCGCCGTCCAGCAAGTCCCATTGCGGTCCCTTCTCGCAGTTCGGAACCTCGTGCACGGATCTGCGTCAAGCCTGCCGCATCGATGCTGTGGAGTCCGCCGACTTCCGTCGGTTTCCTTGGACTTGTCGCGAACAGGTCGTCGAGTCGGGAAAGGGATGAGCCATGACAATGGACGGCGCGGAGGGCCTGGATTCGGGCGGACTCGGAGGGCTCCAGCCCCTCGTGAGGGTCCACGGTCCGGACTGGGGAGTGCGGTTCGGGATCAGTGAAGAACTGTGTGAGCGGGCACGCGCCGGCTGGGAACTCTTCGTCTTCTCCATCGAGGATTCGGTCGATGAGTGAGCAGTACGAGTACGTGCCGCATCGGCTCCTGCGTCGCCGGGTCCGCGATGTCGCTTCGGGCGTCGAGGGCGAACTGATGGCCGTGGTCAATGAGAACGTCTCGGACACGGTGGTGGAGCGCTGGATGGAGCTGGCTTACATCCGTGCCGCGTCCGGCCGTGAATTCACCACCTCGGTCGCCAATGTCGCCCCCGCCGCCGACCAGCCCAAGGCGGCCGGCGGACGCCGAACCGAGCGAAGTGCCCATGGATCCGGCGCGTGTGGGCGGTCTGACGTGCGCTGATGTTGATTCCCTCGTCCTGACGGGCAGGTAGAGCCCGTGCCCGCGCTCGTGGTCCGGCCGCAGGCCCTCCGACCTCCCCGTATGCCCGATCTGCCGGCGCCCGGCCCGTCGTCTCGTCCCTGAGGGACCCGCACCTCCCCTCTCTGACCCGTGACCGTTCTTTTGGGGGGTTCCCGTCGGTCTTCGGCTTTCCGGGGCGGGTCGGTCGGTCAAGGGTGGCCGTAGGCCATCGCGAAGCGACGCGACCGCAGGGAGCGCCCTTGAGGGACCGGCCCGACACGGGGAGACGATGAGACCGGCGGGAAACCACCAAACCCTCCCTGATCCGGAGGAGTTGGAGCCCGCACCGGGTGGCCCGAGCAGCACCGCGACCCACCCCCGGAAACAAATCTGCAACCTCTTGCGCAAAGTCTTGCAACACTCCCGGCCTGGCCCTACGGTCGCGTGCAATCCCCACCTCTACGCCAGGAGGCCCCCGCATGCCTGTCAAAGCCGCCAGAGCTGCAACCCTTTTCGCCGTCGCCGCAGTTGCCGCCGCCGGGACCCTCACCGCCCAGGCCCCGCAGGCGCGGGCCGCCGCTCCCGGGGAGCGGGACGTGACCGCCGTGCTCTTCGAGTGGCGGTTCGACTCCGTCGCCAAGGCCTGCACCGACGGCCTCGGACCCGCCGGGTACGGGTACGTCCAGGTCTCACCGCCCCAGGAACACGTCCAGGGCGGCCAGTGGTGGACCTCGTACCAGCCCGTCAGCTACAAGATCGCCGGCAGGCTCGGCGACCGCGCCGCGTTCAAGCGGATGGTCGACACCTGCCACGCCGCCGGCGTGAAGGTCGTCGCGGACGCCGTCATCAACCACATGGCGGGCCCGGCGGACGCGGGCGCCACCCACACCGGGACCGGCGGTACTTCGTACACGAAGTACAACTACCCGGGCCTCTACTCGGGCGCCGACATGGACGACTGTCGGGCGACGATCTCCAACTACCAGGACCGGGGCAACGTCCAGAACTGCGAGCTCGTGCAGTTGGCCGATCTGGACACGGGTGAGGACTACGTACGGGGCCGCATCGCCGGGTACCTCAACGACCTGCTGTCCCTCGGCGTCGACGGCTTCCGGATCGACGCCGCGAAGCACATGCCCGCCGGTGACCTCGCGAACATCAAGTCCCGGCTGACGAACCCCGGCGTGTACTGGAAGCAGGAGGCCATCTTCGGCGCGGGCGAGGCCGTCTCGCCGAGCGAGTACCTCGGCAGCGGGGACGTCCAGGAGTTCCGCTACGCCCGCGACCTCAAGCGCGTCTTCCAGGACGAAAACCTCGCCCACCTCAAGAACTTCGGTGAGGCGTGGGGCCACATGGCCTCCGCGCGGAGCGGCGTGTTCGTCGACAACCACGACACCGAACGCGTCGGCGACACCCTCAGTTACAAGAACGGCTCCGCCTACACCCTGGCCAACGTCTTCATGCTGGCCTGGCCCTACGGCTCCCCGGACGTGCACTCCGGCTACGAGTGGTCCGACAAGGACGCCGGCCCGCCCAACGGCGGCACCGTGAACGCCTGCTACGCGGACGGCTGGAAGTGCCAGCACGCCTGGCGGGAGATCTCCTCCATGGTCGGCTTCCGCAACGCGGCCCGCGGCCAGTCCGTGACGAACTGGTGGGACAACGGCGGCGACCGGATCGCGTTCGGGCGCGGTGCTAAGGCGTACGTGGCCATCAACCACGAGGGCTCCGCGTTCACCACCACCTTCCAGACCTCCCTCCCGGCAGGTGCCTACTGCGACGTGCAGAGCGGTCGCGCCGTGACCGTGGACGGCTCGGGCCGCTTCACCGCGACCCTCGGCGCCGGCACCGCGCTCGCCCTGCACGTCAACGCCCGAACCTGCGCCGCGACCCCGGAGAACCCGTCCCCGGCGACGGGTGCCTCCTTCGCCGTCACCGCGACGACCGTGCCCGGTCAGGACGTGTACGTCACCGGGGACCGCGCCGAGCTCGGCAACTGGAACCCGTCCGCCGCCCTGAAGCTCGACCCCGCGACCTACCCCGTGTGGAAGCTCGACGCGGGCCTCCCGGCCGGTGCCGCCTTCGCCTACAAGTACGTGCGCAAGGACGCCGCCGGGAACGTCACCTGGGAGAGCGGCGCCAACCGTACGGCCACCGTCCCCGCGAGCGGCAAGGTCACGCTGACCGACACCTGGCGCAACTGAGCCGCCGCCCCGCAGACCAGGGCCGCCCGGCACCCGACGGACCCGCCACCGCCGGGCGGCCCTCCACCCCGTGACCGAGGAGAATCCGCCGTGATACGCCCCGTCGCAGGAGCGCTCGCCGCCGCACTGGCCGTGACGCTCCTGCCCGTCCTACCGGCGGCGGCCGCCGCACAGGCCCCCGCCCCGCCCCCGGACGCGAAGCTGGCCGCCGAGCCGGCCCGGCACGACCTGACCCGGGAACAGTTCTACTTCGTCCTGCCCGACCGGTTCGCGAACGGAGACCCGCGCAACGACCGCGGCGGTCTGACCGGCACCCGCCTCCAAACGGGCCTGGACCCGACGGACAAGGGCTTCTACCAGGGCGGTGACCTCAAGGGCCTCACCGACCGGCTCGACTACATCAAGGGCCTGGGCACCACCGCCATCTGGATGGCGCCGATCTTCAAGAACCAGCCGGTGCAGGGCGAGGGCAAGGACGCCTCGGCGGGCTACCACGGCTACTGGATCACCGACTTCACGCAGGTCGACCCGCACTTCGGCACCAACGCCGACCTGGAGAAGCTGATCGACGCGGCGCACAAGAAAGGGATGAAGGTCTTCTTCGACGTCATCACCAACCACACCGCCGACGTCGTCGACTACCGCGAGGGGTCCCACTCCTACCTGTCGAAGGGCGCGTTCCCCTACCTGACCAAGGACGGCGTCCCCTTCGACGACGCCGACTACGCGGACGCCAAGACCGGGAACGACGCCAAGGGCAAGGGCGCGTTCCCGAAGACCGGCCCCGACTCCTTCCCCCGGACCCCCTTCGTGCCCGACGCGAAGAAGAACCTCAAGGTGCCCGGCTGGCTGAACGACCCCGCGATGTACCACAACCGCGGTGACTCCACCTTCGCCGGCGAGTCCTCGGAGCAGGGTGACTTCTCCGGACTCGACGACCTGTGGACCGAGCGTCCCGATGTGGTCAGCGGCATGGAGAAGATCTACGAGAAGTGGGTCAAGGACTTCCGGATCGACGGTTTCCGCATCGACACGGTGAAGCACGTCAACACGGAGTTCTGGACCCGCTGGGCCACCGCCCTCGACGCGTACGCCGCCGAGCGGGGCCGCGACGACTTCTTCATGTTCGGTGAGGTCTACTCCGCCGACACCGCCGTCACCTCCCCGTACGTCACCCGCGGCCGTCTCGACGCCACCCTCGACTTCCCGCTCCAGGACGCCATCCGCGCCTACGCCTCCCAGGGCGCGGCCGCCGGCCGGCTGGGCTCCGTACTCGCCGACGACTACCGGTACACCACCGACAAGGCGAACGCCTACGAGCAGGTCACCTTCCTCGGCAACCACGACATGGGACGCTTCGGGACCTTCCTGAAGCAGGACCGGCCCGGGGCGGGGGAGCAGGAGATCCTCGACCGCTACCGGCTGGCCAACGAGCTCATGTTCCTCTCCCGGGGCAACCCGGTGATCTACTCCGGCGACGAGCAGGGCTTCACCGGCTCGGGCGGCGACAAGGACGCCCGGCAGCCCCTGTTCGCCTCCCGGACGGCCGACTACCTCGACGACGACCAACTCGGCACGGACCGCACCCACGCGAGCGACGCCTTCGACCCGAAGCACCCGCTGTACCGGCAGATCGCCGCCCTCTCGAAGCTGACCAAGGCCCACCCCGCCCTGCGTGACGGAGTGCAGAGCGAGCGCCTCGCCGACGGCCCGGTGTACGCCTTCGCGCGTACCGACGCCCGTACCCGGACCGAGTACCTGGTCGCCGCGAACAACGCCCCCGAGGGCCGCACCGTGGAGATCGACGCCCCGGCCGGGGCCCAGTACCGCACCCTGTACGGCGGCACCGCGCTGGTCCGCGCCTCCGCGGCCGGCAAGCTCACCGTCCCGCTGCCCGCGCTCGGCTCGGTGGTCCTCCAGGCGGTCGCCCCGCTCGCCCTGCCCACCACCGCACCCTCGCTGACCCTGAAGGCCCCGGCCCCCGGCGCCACCGGGACCGTCGAGGTGTCCGCCGACGTCACCGGCGGCGGCCTGAACCGGGTCGTGTTCGCCGCGCAGACCGGTACCGGGAAGTGGCAGGTCCTCGGCTCCGCCGACCACGCCCCGTACAAGGTCACCCAGCACGTCACGGCCCCGGCCGGAACGCCCCTGCGCTACAAGGCCGTCGTCATCGACCCGGCGGGTCGCACGGCCTCCGCGCTCGCCGCGTCCGTCGCCGGACAGGCGCCGCCGAGGGAAACCCCGACCGCCACGCAACGCGACTACGCGGTCGTCCACTGGAACCGCCCCGACGGCGACTACGCGAACTGGCGACTGTACGCCTGGGGCGACGTGGCCGAGGGGGAGACCGCTCCGTGGCCCGAGGGGCACGCCTTCACCGGTCGAGACGCCTACGGCGCCTTCGCCCACGTCAGGTTGAAGCCCGGCGCCTCCTCCGTCAGCTACCTCGTCATCGACAAGGACGGCAACAAGGACGTCGCCGTCGACCGCACCATCGACGTGACGAGGACCGGTGAGGTCTGGCTCGAACAGGGCAAGGAACCCGCCCGCACCGACCGCCCCGCCCAACCGCCGCAGGACACGACGAAAGCCGTCCTGCACCACCAGCGGCCCGACGGCGCCCACGACGGCTGGGGCCTGCACGTGTGGACCGGCGCGGCCAACCCCACCGACTGGTCGAAGCCGCTGATGCCCGCCCGGTTCGACTCCTACGGAGCGGTCTACGAGGTGCCCCTCGCGCCCGGCGCCACCAGCCTGAGCTACATCCTCCACAAGGGCGACGAGAAGGACCTCCCCACCGACCAGTTCCTCGACCTGAAGGCCACCGGCCACGAGGTGTGGATGCTGGCCGGCCGCCCGACGTACCTGCTGCCGCAGCCCGCCGGATCGGCCGCCGCCCTCGACCTCGCCAAGGCCGAAGCCGTCTGGATCGACCGGGACACCGTCGCCTGGAAGGCACCCGCCGCAGCCGCCTCCGTGCAACTCCTCGCCTCCCGCGAAGGCCGGATCACCGCGGAGAACGGTGCCCTGCGCGAGGCCGGCGCCACCTGGCTGCGGCTGAACCGCTCCGAGCTCACCGCCGCCCAGAAGCAGAAGTTCCCGCACCTGGCCGACCACCCGGCCTTCACCGTCGACCCCCGCGACCGCGACCGCGTACGCGACGCCCTGCGCGGCCAACTCGTCGCGAGCGCCCGCACCGCCAACGGAGCCGCCCTCGCCGCCACCGGCGTCCAGCTCGCCGGGATCCTCGACGACCTGTACGCGACGAACGCCGCGCTCGGGCCCGTCTTCAAGGACGGCCGCCCCACCCTGTCCGTGTGGGCGCCGACCGCCCAACACGTCGCGCTCGAACTCGACGGCCGCAGCGTCCCGATGCGCCGCGACGACACCACCGGCGTCTGGTCGGTGCGCGGCGAACGCTCCTGGAGCGGCAAGCCCTACCGGTACGCCGTGACCGTCTGGGCGCCCAGCACCCGCCAGGTCGTCCGCAACCTCGTCACCGACCCCTACTCCACCGCCCTCACCGCCGACTCGACGCACAGCCTCGCCGTCGACCTCGCCGACCCGAAGCTCGCCCCGCCCGGCTGGAAGGCCCTGCGCAAGCCGGCGGCCGTGCCCTTCACCTCCGCCCGGATCCAGGAACTGCACGTCCGTGACTTCTCCGTCGCGGACCGCACCAGCAGCCACCGGGGTCAGTACCTGGCCTTCACCGACACCGGCTCGGCGGGCATGCGGCACCTGCGCGACCTCGCCGCCGCCGGTACCTCGTACGTTCACCTGCTGCCGGCCTTCGACATCGGCACCATCCCCGAGAAGCCCGCCGACCGCACCGAACCCGCCTGCGACCTGAAGATCTACGCCCCCGACAGCGAGGAGCAGCAGGCCTGCGTGGCGGCCGCCGCCGCGAAGGACTCGTACAACTGGGGTTACGACCCGCTGCACTACACCGTGCCGGAGGGCTCGTACGCGAGCGACCCGAACGGCACCGCCCGCACCGTCGAGTTCCGCAGGATGGTCCAGTCGCTGAACGGGGCCGGGCTGCGCACCGTCATGGACGTCGTCTACAACCACACCGTCGCTTCCGGGCAGGACGACAAATCGGTCCTGGACCGCATCGTCCCCGGCTACTACCAGCGGCTCCTCGCGGACGGCGGCGTCGCCACCTCCACCTGCTGCGCCAACACGGCCCCCGAGAACGCCATGATGGGCCGGCTCGTCGTGGACTCCCTCGTCACCTGGGCCAAGGAGTACAAGGTCGACGGTTTCCGCTTCGACCTCATGGGCCACCACCCGAAGGAGAACGTCCTCGCCGTCCGCAAGGCACTCGACGCCCTGACCGTCGCCAAGGACGGCGTCGACGGCAAGAGGATCGTCCTCTACGGGGAGGGCTGGAACTTCGGTGAGATCGCCGACGACGCCCGCTTCGTCCAGGCCACGCAGAAGAACATGGCGGGCACCGGCATCGCCACCTTCTCCGACCGCGCCCGCGACGCCGTCCGCGGCGGCGGGCCCTTCGACGAGGACCCGCGCGTCCAGGGCTTCGCCACCGGCCTGTTCACCGACCCCAACGGTTCCCCGGCCAACGGCACCCCCGCCGAACAGCGCACCCGGCTCCTGCACTCCCAGGACCTGATCAAGGTCGGGCTCTCCGGGAACCTCGCCTCGTACACCTTCACCGACACCACGGGCCGCCGCGTCAAGGGCTCCGAGGTCGACTACAACGGCTCCCCGGCCGGGTACGCGGCCGCCCCCGGCGACGCCCTCGCCTACGTCGACGCCCACGACAACGAAACCCTCGCCGACGCCCTCACCTTCAAGCTCCCGCAGGGCACCTCACCCGCCGACCAGGCCCGCATGCAGGTCCTGGCCATGGCCACCGCCGAGCTCTCGCAGGGCCCGGCGCTCTCCCAGGCGGGCACCGACCTGCTGCGCTCGAAGTCCCTGGACCGCAACTCCTACGACAGCGGCGACTGGTTCAACGCCCTGCACTGGGACTGCCGCGACGGCAACGGCTTCGGTCGGGGCCTGCCGCCCGCGGCCGACAACCGCTCGAAGTGGACCTACGCGAAGCCCCTGCTGACCGCACCGGCCCCCGGCTGCGCCGAGATCACCGCGACGTCGGCCGCCTACCGGGACCTGCTGCGGATCCGTACGACGGAGAGCGCCTTCAACCTCACCACCGCGGACGCCGTCGCGGCGAAGCTGGCGTTCCCGCTCTCGGGCCCCGAGGAGACCCCCGGCGTGATCACCATGACCCTCGGCGACCTCGTGGTCGTTTTCAACGCCACCCCCGCGGTCCAGCGGCAGCGCGTACCCGCCCTCGCGGGCACCCCGTACGCGCTGCACCCCGTCCAGCGGTCGGGCGCGGACCCGGTGGTCAAGGCCGCCGGGTACGACGTGACGAAGGGGGAGTTCACCGCACCGGCCCGCACCGTGTCCGTCTTCACACGACGGTGAGCCGGTCCAACCGCTTCTCCAACAGGATCACCCCGTAGATCCTGCCGTCGGCCCCCTCCTTGTGGGGGAACTCCCCGACCACCCGGTAGCCCGCGTTGCGGTAGTACGCGAGCAGCCGGGGGTTGGTGGAGACGCAGTCCAGCCGGACCCGGGCCAGCCCGGACCGGGCGACGCGCCGCTCGACGTGTTCGAGCATGCGGCGTCCGGTCCCGGCCGGCGCGGTCCTGCGGTCCACCATCAGCCGGTGCACGTAGCCCGCGACCGGCGGTTGGACCCCCCACGCCTCCTCGTCGGACCACCACAGCTCGTACGCCCCGACGATCCGCCGGTCCGGGTCCCCGGCCAGCCACACCTCGCCCTCGCGCATCTTCGTCAGGAAGTGCGCGGCGTCCTTCTCACCGGGCTTCCACTGCTCGATCCCGCGCTTCTGCATCCACCGGGCGGCCTGGTCGTACAGGTCGACCAACGTGCCGACGTCCTTCTTCACGGCCCGCCGGAACAGGATCTCGTCGTCAATGATCACGCGGGCATTATCGCCACAGCGGTGATCATCCCGTCGCGGGCGCCCCGCCGCGGTCGTCACCTTCGCCGGAGCCGGCCACGGCGCCGCTGCCGGGCACCAACCCGACCAGCCGGGTCACGAGCTCCCCGAACGGCCCGTCCGCAGGCTCGTGCACGAGGATCTGCCCCAGGATCCCCGCCATCTCCGCGTCGTACGCGGCACTCACCGCGGCCAGCGCCGCGAAGTCGTGCACCAACTGCAACTCCAGCTCGGCCCGCGGAATGCGCCGGCCGTCGAGCCAGATCAACGCCGTCGACTCGGCGAGCGACACCCACGACCGCACGACGAGCTCCAGCCGGGCGGGCGGCTCCTGCACCCCGATGTGCGAGACGATCTGCTCGTACGCGGCCTGCCGCACCTCGTCGATCATCGCGTTCGCCCGGCTGCTGCCGGCCGCCGGACCACCGCGCATCAACGCCGAGAATCCGGGCCCGTGATCGTCCACGAACGCGAAGAACCGCCCCATGACCCGCAGCAACCGCGCCCCGAGCGGCCCCTCGTGGGGCTCGACGAACCGCTGCGCCAACTCGTCGGCGGCCCGCCGCAGCGCGGCCTCGTACAAGCTGAGCTTGCCGGGAAAGTAGTGGTAGACGAGCGGCCGCGATATCCCGGCCGCCGCCGCGATCTCGTCGATCGACACGTCGTCGGGGGAGCGGTTGCTGAACAGCTCCAGGGCCACCCCGATCAGCTGCTGCCGCCGCTCCTCGACTCCCATCCTGCGCCGCACCCCGGTTGTCATGCCGACACCCTACTGCGCGCCACGGGACGGGAGCCGGGCCCCCACCGGCCGTTACAGGTCCAGGACCAGGCGGTCCGCGGCGGCGCGGGAGACGCACAGGAGCATCGAGTCCGCGCGTTCGCCGTCGGTGAGGAGTTCGTCGCGGTGGTCGATCTCCCCCTCCAGCACCCGGTGTTGGCAGGTTCCGCAGAAGCCCTGCTCACAGGAGTACGGGGTGTTGGGGAGCTCCCGGCGGACCGCCGTCAGGGTCGACTCGTCCGCCGCGACCTCCACGCTGCGGCCCGAGCGGGCCAGTTCCACCGTGAAGGGCCGCGCCGGGCCGCCCGCCTCCGGCGCGAACCGCTCCAGGCGCACCGCCGACGGGTCCGCCACCGCCGCGGTCACGGCCCGCATCAGGGCGTCCGGGCCGCAGCAGTAGACGAGGGTGCCCGGCGCGAGCGCCGCCAGCGGGCCGAGGTCCGGCAGGCCCGTCTCGTCCTCGGGCAGGACAGTGACCCGGTCGCCGTACGCGGCGAGTTCGGGCAGGAACGGCATCGAGGTGCGCGAGCGGCCCCCGTACAGCAGGGTCCAGTCGGCGCCGGAGGTCGTTGCCGCGCGGAGCATCGGGAGGATCGGGGTGATCCCGATACCGCCCGCGACGAAGACGTACGCGGGCGCGGGCGCGAGCTCGAACCGGTTGCGGGGCGGGCGGACCTCCAGCTCCGCGCCCTCCACCAGCTGGGCGTGCGCCTCGCGGGAGCCGCCACGGCCGTCCTCGATCAGCCGGACCGCGATCGTGTACCGGCCGGCTTCGGCCGGGTCCCCGCACAGCGAGTACTGGCGGACCAGACCCGAGGGGAGGACGATGTCCACGTGCGCGCCCGGCGCCCAGGCCGGCAGCTCGGGGGATTCCAGGACGAGCCGCAGCACCCCCTGCGCCGGCTCCGAACGGGACACGATCAGGGCGCTCAGCAGCCGCCGCGGGGAGTGACCCGACACCGGGTGCTCCAGCGCGGGCAGCGGCCACAGCGGGGAGCGGCGGATCCGCCCGGCGAGCGCGCGCCGGGTGAGGAACGCGGCGCCGGCGACGGCCGCGACCGTCAGGGCCCGCCTCACGGCCGGACTCCGCCGTTGGCGCCCGGCGAGGTGGCCAGGTAGGCCTCGGCCTGGGCGGTGGAACCCTCCTGCGAGGGATGGTAGGTACGGGACAGGTACGTCGGGATCGACTTCACCATCGCTCCCGTCGAGGGCAGGACGCCCTGCTGTCCCGCCCGGAAGAACTGCCCCAGGGAGGCCTTGGCGGCCGGCAGGTGCGGGTCGTTCTCCATGAAGAAGCGGGCGCCGCGCTGCCACAGGAACACCAGGGCCGTGAAGGCGGTCGCCCAGGTCCGGGCGCGCCGCCGGTAGTTGCCGTCCACGTGCATGAAGAGGTCGAAGGCCACCGAACGGTGTTCGACCTCCTCCGCGCCGTGCCAGCGCAGCAGGTCCAGCATCGTCGGATCGGCGCCGCGCCGGTCGAGTTCGTCGGCGTTGAGGATCCAGTCGCCCAGGAACGCCGTGTAGTGCTCGATCGCGGCGATCATCGCGACCCGTTCCATCAGCCACCACCTGCGGGCCCGTCCCGGCGGCAGGGTCCGGTCGCCGAGCAGTTTCTCGAAGAGCCAGTCGACCTGGGCGGTGTACGGGGTGGGGTCCAGTCCCAGCCGCTTCAGGTGCGGGAGCACGTCGTCGTGGGCGGCGGCGTGCATCGCCTCCTGCCCGATGAAGCCGATGACGTCCGCCCGGAGCCGCTCGTCCGTGATGTACGGGAGGACCTGCTTGTAGACGTGGACGAACCAGCGTTCACCGGCGGGCAGCAGCAGGTGCAGCACGTTGATGGTGTGCCCGGCGAAGGGGTCGCCGGGCAGCCAGTGGAGCGGGGTGTCCTGCCAGGAGAAGGAGACGTTCCGCGGCTGTAGGTCCGTCTGTTCCGACGCCACGGGGGCGGGCACGAGCGGCGTATTAGACATGGCGTCAATGTACTGATGGGTACGGGTGAGGAAAACCCCTCCGACAGCCCAATCTGCCGCCGCCCGCCGGGACGACACGCCCTACCGCAGCACCCCGGCCTTCGTGCCGTCCGTCAGCTTGCCCGAGAGATCGACCTGCGCGCCCTCCGGAGCCTTCACGGCCAGCCGGTTGCCCGTCGCCGAACCGCTGACACCGCCCGACACCGACAGCGAGGCGAACTGGGCGCTGCCCGCCGCCAGGACGTACCAGCTTCCCGCGCGGGACTTCCACAGCACCCCGGCGAGCACCCGCGGCTCCCGGGGCCCGCAGGCCGCCGACCCCTCCGCCTTCGCCGCCTGGGCCGCGAGCGCCGCCCCCGGGGCCAGGAACTGGGCCTGCACCCGGTCCGACCCGCCGTGCCAGGTCTCGGCCCGCGTGCACAACCAGGTCGCCGTCCCGTCGTTCTCGGGCAGCGGCTGCTTCGCGTACGTCCACGCGTTGACGCTGCGCACCCCGTGCGAGCGTACCGACGGCAGCAGGCAGGCGATCCGTGACCATTCGCTCAGCTCGGCCGCCTCCGACACGTCCCGCGCCGCACCCGGCGCACCCGACGTCAGCCGGGCCGGGGTCAGCTCCCCCAGGTCCGTGACCAGCCGCGTCGCCCCGTCACCGGTCAGGGCGATGGCGTTCCAGGCGGTGCAGCTGCCGCCCGGGGCGGGACTCATCACCGGAGGGGTCAACCCCTCCGGCGTCAGCTTCAGCGTCACCGGCGCCTCAGCCGGCTTGAGGAGGTCGCGCAGGGCGGCGCCGGTGACCCAGGGGGCCGTCAGGTAGCGGACGTTGCCGTCGACGCGACTGAGCACCAGCCCCGTCGCGGTGTCCGCGGACGCCCCGTCGGTCCGCGCGAAGTCGAGCGCGGCGCCCGCGGTCCCCGCGCGCGGCTCGGCGTACCGGACCACCCGCAGTCCGTCGTGCAGCAGCACCACCACCGCCTGGTCGACGGCCCCCGCGAACAGCAGCTGCGGCGGCCCCATCGGCGGCCCGGACGGCGTCCCCGGCGTCGCCGACACCACCACCGACTTCCCCGGCCTGGCCCACACGGCCAGCGCCCGGCGCAGCAACTCCTTGTCGTCGGCGCGGTCACCGCGCGCGGGCCACGCCGAGTAGTCGGTACGGGAGGACGTCCGCCACAGCGTCGCCGGGGCCCGCACCAACTGCCCGGGATCCAAAGCCTGTTCCGCCGCGGCGTTCAGCGCGTACGGCGGAGCCGCCGGCCCGTCGGAGCCCCAACCGCCACCCGGCAACGCCAGCAGCGCCCCGCACACCGCGAGGGCCGCGGCCGCGGCCAGCCCGGCCCGGGTGAACCGTCGCCGGCGCAGCAGGTCGGTGGGTCGGGCCTGGAGCACGCACGGATCGAACTCGGGGGACACGAACAGGCCGTCGTGCGCGGGGTCCCCGGACTCGGCGACGGCCGCCGCCGGATCGGCTACCCCCGCCTCGGTCAGCACCCGGAGCACGTCCGGCTCGGCCAGCCCCTCCAGCGCCCGCAGGACGCAGGCCGCCCGACCGGGCCCGTTCAAGGTGGCCAACCACTGGTCCAGCGCCAGCTCCTCGGCCCCGCCCGACCTCGGGAACAGCCGCAGCCCCCACACCTGCGGGAGCAGCGGCGGCAACTGCCCGCGCAGCGGGAGCGCCCGGAAGCTCAGCGGGATCCCCGCCTCCAGGGCCGAACGCAGCACGCGCAGCCGGACGTACGCGTACCCCGACTCCGGCCCGTCCGCCCCGTCGCGCTGCGCGGGGACCCCACCGCGCACCTGGGCGGCGTCGGCCGCGGCGGCGCGCCGGCCGCGCGGCAGGGCGCGCTGGGCCAGCGAGTGGGCGGTCAGGACCCGCCGGTTGCGGCCGAGGGAGGGCGGCAGCACCAGATAGGCGAGCCGCACCAGCCGCGGGTAGTGCTCGACGATGGCGGCCTCGGCCTGCTCGACGTCGGGAGGCAGGGGGCGGGTGGCGGTATCCGGCGCAGTCACGTTCAGCAGAACGAGCGATTCGTCGGATGGTCACCCGTCCCCAGCGCACGCGTTCGGACGAGCCGGCGCCCGGGAACGCGCACGCGCCCGCGGGGTGCGCCGGGTCAGGCGATGAGCTTGGTCCGCAGCGCCTCGACGGTCTCGTCGGACACGCCGAGTCCCTCGCGCACGTACTTCTCCATCGATCCGTAGCGCGTGCGGACCTCGTCGAGGCCGGCCTCCAGGTAGGAGGGGAACACCCCGATCAGGGCGAGCGCGATGTCCGGGTCCCCGCCCGCCGCCGTGAAGCCCTCGATCATGGGGGCGAAGGCCACCTTGACCGCCGGGTTCACCGACAGGTACTCCGCCATCAGGGTCTCCTCGTCGGCGCCGAGCAGCGCGAGGATCAGCGTCGCGCCCCAGCCCGTACGGTCCTTGCCGGCCGTGCAGTGGAACAGCAGCGGACCGGACTCCGGATCGGCCGCCTCGACGAGCAGCGTGCGGTAGGCGGCCTGCGCGGAGCCGGAGCTGACGAACGACCGGTAGACCGACCCGAAGAGTTCCTGCGCCCGGCCGCCGCCCAGGTGCTCCTCGGCCACCACGGGATCGGCGAGCAGGTCCTTGAGCTGGGTCGCGGCCGGCATCCGGCCGTCGTTCATCTTGTCGGCCAGCACGTCGCGCACCACCAGTCGAGCGCCCTCGGGCAGCCGGTCGGGGTGGTCGGCGCGCTCGGAGTCGCTGCGGAAGTCGATGACCGTACGCAGCTCCAGCGCGGCCACCACCGGGTCGGCGGCGAGGTCGAGCCGGTCGAGGGAGCCCGAACGCAGCACGAGTCCGGGCCGGACGGTCCGGCCGCCGGTGAGCGGGGTGCCACCGAGGTCGCGGAGGTTGGCGACGGTGGTGGAGGGCGTGGCGGTCATCGTGGCGTCTCCAGCGGTATGCGCGAGGTGTGGATTACTCGTGTCATTCAGATCATTCGTATCATTCGGGTCACGCGAGGGCGAGATTGCGACGGGTCGGTCCCACATGCCGGCCGAGGGGCAGTCGATCGAGGGGCAACCGGTCGAGGGCCAGGGAGAGTCCGATGCCCAGCCCCAACGCGGCCAGGTGCCCGGCGTCGGTGAAGGTCCGGTCGCGGCTCAGGACCGGCCGGACCGCGAGCGCCAGCAGGCCCACCCGGGCCGTGGTGCGCACGGGTCCGCGCGGCAGGGCGGAGGTCAGGGCGCCCAGCACGGTGTTGAACCCGTAGCTGGTGCCGACGTCCACGGCGCGGCGGGTCTCCTTGTCGGTGGTGCCCCGCAGGACGCCGTGGACCAGCAGGGTCGCCTCGGCGTGCCCGAAGAGGAACGCGGAGGCCGTCCACCACGCCCCGTACGCGTACTCGGCGTATCCGAGCACCGCCGCCAACAGCAGCGCGTAGGGCAGCGGCATCGGTTCCTCGACGACGAAGGCGCTGCTCAGCAGGGTCTCCCAGCGTCCGGCCGTGAGGTTGTCGACGTTCGTCGAGCAACCGCGCAGGACCCGGTCCCGGCGTTCCGGACCCAGTCGGTCCAGGGCGTGCGCGCCGAGCTGCACTCCTGCGGCGTACACCGCGCCGACGGGCAATGACCATGACCATGGCGATGGATTCACCCGCCCATGATCGGATACGACCCTGCCGGCGGCACCACCGGGCCTCGTGGGAATATGACCGGAACATGTCTGGAACCCCCGCGCCGATGCGCGTCGTGCGGGCCGCGATGTTCGCGGCCGTGTGCGTGGCATTGGGCGCGCTGGGGCATTCGTACATGTCCGGGATGAATGTTCCCCTCGGCTCGTTGACGGCCGCCTTCGCCGTGACGGGCGTGCTCGCCTGGCTCGCGGCCGGTCGCCGCCGCGGACCCGTGGGAATCGGCGCGGCCCTCCTCGGCGTCCAGGGCGCGCTCCACCTCACCTTCTCCATCGGTCAGGCCCACGCACCCGCGGCCGCCGCGCCCGGGTCGCCCGCCGGCCACCACCCCGCGCACACGATGCCCGCCGCGCCCGGCCAGGTTCCGGCCGGCGGCGCGGCGGCAGCGCCCCACGGGGGAGCGGTCCACGGTGCGTCGAGTACGGCCCCCGTGTCGAGTACCGCGCACGACATGGCGGGCATGGCGCATGACATGCCCGCCACGGTCGGCGTGCACGAGGGCATGGCCGGTATGCACGAGGGCGCAGCCGGCATGGCCCACGGCGTATCCGGCATGCACGACGGCCTGGCCGGTACGGCCGGTATGGCCGACGGCATGCAGGGCATGGCCTCCCTGCTCACCATGGCGGGCCACGGCGGCCTCGGCATGATCGCCGCCCACGTCCTCGCCGGGCTCTTCTGCGCCGCGTGGCTGGCCCGCGGCGAGGCCGCCGTGTTCCGGCTGGCCGCCGTCCTCGGCGCGACCGCGCTGCTGGCGGCCCGTCCGCTCGCCCGCGCCCTCGCACTGGTCCGCACCCGGGTGGCCCTCGTACCGCCGCCGCCCGCGCACTGCGCCCCCTGCGACCGACCGCGCCGACTCCGCGGCGCGGTCCACGCCCACACCGCGGTGCGCCGCGGGCCGCCCGTCCGGTGGAACACCCGCGCCACGGCCCCCGGCCGTCCTGCCCGCGCCTGACCGGCGCACCTCCTCGGCGAGGGGGGCGAGACCTGGGGCCGCCCACCCATGCCTTCGCCAACCCTGAGGACCGACATGTCCCTCGACGTGCTTCCGGACGCCCCCACCGGGGACTCCGCCGCACCGCCGAAGCGCACCGGCGGCACCTGGGCCGCCCTGCGCCCGCTGCTCCTGCGCCTCCACTTCTACGCGGGGCTGCTCATCGCCCCGATCCTTTTCCTCGCCGCCACTACCGGCCTGCTGTACGCCGGTTCCTGGCAGGCCGAGAAGATCGTCCACTCCGACGAACTGACGGTCGCCCGGGTCGGTGAGGCCGCCCTCCCGCTCGGCGCCCAGATCGGGGCCGCCCGCGACGCGGCGCCCGAGGGCAAGGTCATCGCCGTGTGGCCCGCACCCGAGGAGGAGGCGACCACCCGGGTGATCATGGAGAGCCCGGGCCTGGGCGAGGGCGAGACCCTCACCGTGTTCGTCGACCCCTACACCGCCGACGTGCGCGGCCAACTCACCACCGCCGGCGACGCGCTCCCGCTGCGGGCCTGGCTCAGCGGGTTCCACGCGAACCTCCAACTCGGCGAGTTCGGCCGGAACTACAGCGAGCTGGCCGCCAGCTGGCTGTGGGTCGTCGCCCTCGGCGGTCTCGCCCTGTGGATCGGCCGCCGTCGTTCCCGCAAGGCGCACCTGGTGCTCCCCGACCGCAAGGCCACCGGCCGCCGCCGGACCCTGTCCTGGCACGGCACCGTCGGCCTGTGGGCCGTCGCCGGACTCGTCGTCCTCTCCGCCACGGGCCTGACCTGGTCCCGGTACGCCGGCGAGAACATCGGGCAGCTCCAGGACCGCCTCGGCGGAGCCACTCCGTCCGTCGCCGCCGCCCTGAACGGCGCCGCGGCGGGCGGCGACGAGCACGCCGGGCACGTCATGACGCCGGGCATGGAGATGCCCCCGCCGCCGCCCACCGCCGACATCGGCATCGACCGCGCGGTGGCCGCCGCACGGGCCGCCGGGGTGAAGGCGAGCCTGCGCGTCACCCTCCCCGCGGACGGCAAGGGCTACGTCGTCAAGGAGGCCGACAAGGAGTTCCCGGTGCACCTGGACGCGGTCGCCGTCGACCCCGCCGACGGCCGGATCATGGATGAACTCCGCTTCACCGACTACCCGTTGCTCGCCAAGCTGACGCGGTTCGGCATCGACCTGCACATGGGCCTCACCTTCGGGCTCGTCAACCAGATCGCACTGGCCGCGCTCGCCGTCGCCGTGATGTTCCTCGTGGTGTGGGGGTACCGGATGTGGTGGATGCGCCGACCCACCAAGGAGCGCAGGCTCTCCGTGGGGCGCCCGCAGCCGCGCGGCGCCTGGCGGAAGCTGCCGGTGACCCTCCTGCTGCCGCTCGCCGCCGTGACCGCGCTCGTCGGCTGGTTCGTCCCGATGCTCGGGATCAGCCTGCTCGTCTTCCTCGCGGGTGACGTGCTGCTCGGCCTCGTGGCCGCCCGTCGCGGGAACCGGACGCCCGCGCCGCAGGTCTAGGGCCTGTCGGGCGAGTCGTCGCACACGTGGGCCCGCACTCCCCCCGGGGAGTGCGGGCCCACCGTCATCCCGCTGCGCGGGCGTTTCGGCCCGCGGGCCGAAGCACCGCTCAGGGCGCGTACTTGTAGCCCACCCGGCGGACGGTCTGGATGGTGCCGCGGTGGGCCGCGCCCAGCTTGCGGCGCAGCCGGGCGATGTGGACGTCGACCGTACGGCCGTCGCCGACGTGGCCGTAGCCCCACACCGTGGTCACCAACTGGTCCCGGCTGTGCACCCGGTGGGGGTGCGCCACGAGGTGGGCGAGCAGCTCGAACTCCAGGTAGGTCAGGTCCAGGACCTCGCCGTCCACCTCGGCGGTGCGCTGGGCGGAGTCGATCCGTACGAGCGCGTCCCCGGTGGTCCCCGGCGCCTCGGGGGCCGGGAGGGGGACGGACTGCGGGGCGAAGGCGATCGGCGGCTGCTGGTCGGCCGGTACGAGGACCAGGTAGCCGACCATCGGCGGGTTCCCCGGCAGCGTCGGCAGGGTGTGTTGGGGCGCGGGCAGCCAGGTGGCGCCGGGCGGGAGCAGGTCCACGACGCGCGCCACCTCGTCCCGGTCGACGGCGCGCAGTCGATGGCGCGGACTGGTCGGGAAGGTCAGGGGCGAGGTCGCAGCGGGGGCGGCGGAGGTCAGGGTGCGGGTGTTAGCCATGAGTGGTCAGCTCTTTCACGCGGAGTGGTCGGCAGGAGACGTACGTACGTCGTCGTTGTCGTACCGCGCAGACCGAAGGCCTCGGGCGGGTCTGTCGGGAGGTCCCGGAAGGCTTTAGAGGGCCGGCGCGTTCTTCGCGCGGCAACACTCCCGGTCGAAATCGTGATCCTGACGGGAGGGCCAGAACGGTTCGAGGTCGCTGTGACCTGTCGAGGTGTGCAAGTGGCCGGCCATGGGCCACATTGAAGCAGACGAGCGGAGCCCGAGGCAGCCCTTGTCTCACCTGATGGAGCGGAATCTCATATTCCGCGACCAAGGTTTCGTCAGGACGTCACATTCCCGACAAACGGTCAGCCGATCAGGCGCTTCCGCCAGTCCAATCCGGTGACCCGTACCGCATCCTGGGCAGATCCGTCCCACGTCCATTTCAGCCCGACCCCGTCGAGCGCGTCGACGACCTCCCGGCCGACGGACACCGTCAGCTCGTCGCCCGCCCCGAACCCCCCGAACAGCAGCCACAGGTCGTGCCCCGCCGCCACGCCCTCGGTGCACTGCGAGTGGAAGAGGACGAACCCCCGCGCGTCCTCCTCGCCCTCCCCCCGGATCTCCGCGAGGCCGCAGGTGCGGCAGCAGGTGAAGTTCTCCCGCGCCGTGATGCCGCGCGCGTCGAGCGCCTCGAACGCCCGGGTCAGCCGCTCGGGATCGGTCTCCCCCTCCCAGCCGGCCTGCTCCGCCACCCGCTCCCGCCACAGCCGGTCCACCAGCCGCCACGCCTGCGCGGGGGAGACCGGCGACCCGTCCGGGCCCCCCATGACGTATCCGGCGTACTCGGCCAGGGCCGCCCGGTCGTCGTAGCCGCACACCAGCCGCTCCCGGACGAGCCCCGTCAGCTCCTCCTCCACCCCCGCGTCGAGCGCCGGTACCTCCTCCACCGGGAAGTCCAGCCGCTCCCACACCGGTCCGAGGTCCCAGCCCGCCTCCTGCCGGGCCCAGCCGAGCATCACCCGCACCACCTCGGCCGCGCTGGGGACGGAGGCCGTGAAGTGCAGGTCCGGTCGCCCCGCCCGGTGTTCCAACCGGTAGTCACCGCCCGCCTCGTGCCAGACCTGGACGAAGCCGTCCGGCTCGTCGGGGATCCGGTTCACCACGAGGAACCGGTCCCCGTCCGCCCCGATCCGCTCCACGAGCTCGGACAACCAGGAGGCGGCGGGCCGTGCGTAGGACTCGGCGCGTTCGGTGTGGATCTTCACGGGCAGCATGGCCACACCCTGGCAGGCACCACCGACAACGCGGCGCCCGCCCTCCCGTGCGGAAGGACGGGCGCCGCGTCGGCCGGGGACCCGTCTCAGACCAGGCCGTCCTTCTTCAGACCCGCGCAGCAGGTGTCCGTGATCAGGCGCGTCACCACGTACGGGTCGACGTTCGCGTTCGGGCGGCGGTCCTCGATGTAGCCCTTGCCGTCCTTCTCCACCTGCCACGGGATGCGCACCGAGGCCCCGCGGTCGGAGACCCCGTAGCTGAACTCGTTCCACGGGGCGGTTTCGTGCAGCCCCGTCAGGCGCTCGTCGATGCCCGCGCCGTAGTTCTTGACGTGGTCCAGCGGCTTCGAGCCCTCGCCCAGCGCCTCGCACGCCGAGATGATCGCGCGGTAGTCCTCGCGCATCGCCCTCGTGGAGAAGTTGGTGTGCGCGCCCGCGCCGTTCCAGTCGCCCTTGACCGGCTTCGGGTTCAGCGTCGCCGACACGTTGAAGTCCTCGGCCGTGCGGTACAACAGCCACCGCGCGATCCACAGCTGGTCCGAGACCTCCAGCGGACCCACCGGGCCCACCTGGAACTCCCACTGGCCCGGCATGACCTCGGCGTTGATGCCGGAGATGCTCAGGCCCGCCGCCAGACAGTGGTCCAGGTGCTTCTCGACGATGTCCCGGCCGAAGATCTCGTCCGAACCGACACCGCAGTAGTAGCCGCCCTGCGCCGCCGGGAAGCCGTTGACCGGGAAGCCGAGCGGGCGTGCACCGTCGAAGAACGTGTACTCCTGCTCGATGCCGAAGATCGGCGCCTGCTCGGCGAACTCCTCCGCGACCGGACGCAGCAGCGCGCGGGTGTTCGACGCGTGGGGGGTCATGTCGATGTTCATGACCTCGCACAGGACGAGCAGGTGGTCGCCGCCGCGGATCGGGTCCGGGCAGGAGAACACCGGCTGGAGCACCCGGTCCGAGGCGTGACCCTCGGCCTGGTTCGTGCTGGACCCGTCGAAGCCCCAGATCGGCAGGGCCTCGCCGTCCGCCAGGATCCTCGTCTTGGAGCGAAGCTTCGCCGTCGGCTCGGTGCCGTCGATCCAGATGTACTCAGCCTTGTAGCTCACGGGCCCCATCCTGACTCTGCGGGTGCTGTGGATCGCCTTGGTGTCCTGCGCAGCGTCCCCCGCCGCGATTTCTCATCCGTTGCCCGGGTGTGAACCCCGTGTTACCGAGGTTCACCCCGCAGGTCGAGCGGGCTGTGCGGGTCCGCGACCGCACGTCCGTCCGGGTGCGGCAGACTGGGCGCGTGAGCATTTCGTACGATTTGAACTCCGCCGCCGGCGCCCCCGAGGCAGCCCCCGGCCACGCCCCCCACCAGGCCTCCGGCACCCCCCGCCCCCGCGTCGGCCTGCTCGGCACCGGCCCCTGGGCCCGCCGCACCCATGCCCCCGCCCTCGCCGCCCACACGGGCTCCGAGTTCGCCGGGATCTGGGGTCGGCGCCCCGAAGCGGCCACCGAGCTCGCCCAGGAACACGGGGTGAAGGTGTACGAAGACCCCGACGCGCTGTTCGCGGACTGCGACGCGGTGGCCTTCGCCCTGCCCCCGGACGTCCAGGCCCCCCTCGCCGTCCGCGCCGCCGCCGCAGGATGCCACCTGCTGCTCGACAAACCCGTCGCCACGACCGTCGAGGAGGCCCGCGCCGTCGCCGACGCCGCGGCCCGCCACCAGGTCGCCTCCGTCGTCTTCCTCACCCTCCGCTTCGCCGAACCCACCGCCGGATGGGTCGACGAACAGGCCTCCCGGACCGGCTGGTTCACCGCCGCGGCCCACTGGCTCGGCGCCGTCTTCCCGCCCGACGGAGCCCCCAGCGCCTACGCCGACTCACCCTGGCGCAAGTCCAAGGGCGGCCTGTGGGACGTCGGCCCGCACGCCCTGTCCGTCCTGATCCCCGTCCTCGGCGACGTCACCGACCTCACCGCCGCACGCGGCCCCTCCGACGTCGTCCAGCTCACCCTGCGCCACACCTCCGGCGCGGCCAGCACCGCCGTGCTCAGCCTGGGCGCCCCGCAGGCCGCCGCGGGCGTGGGGCTCGAACTGCGCGGGGCCGAGGGCGTCTTCGCCCTCCCCGACTGGAGCGACGTACCCGGCGCCTACGGCCGCGCCCTGGACGCCTTGCTCACCTCGGCCCGCACGGGCGTCCCGGACCCGCGCGGAGCGGAGTTCGGGGCCCGCCTGACCGAGATCCTCGCGGGTGCGGAGGCGCAACTGGGCGGCTGAGGGGGAGCGGTCGAGGCCTCGACCGACGAGGTCCGACACGCGGGGAACCGGGCCCGGGACGGTCGGTTGCGCCCGTGCTCCGCGCCGTGGAAAACCACCCCGCGGGTGTCCGTGGGTCCCCCTATGATCCGCTTGATCGACACGGCACGCTCTTCCCGGGGGGAACCACCCATGCGCCACCACCTGCTCCGCAGAACACTCGCCGCACTGCTCGCCGCCACCGCCGTCACCGTCATGGTCCCGGCGGTGGCGTCGGCGGCCACCGATCCGGGTCAGTGCCGGACCAACAGCGGCGGGTACGGCTCCGACCTGGGACCCGGCCGACGCCTCGAATCGGGCGCGAGCCTGACCCCGACGCCGGGCAAGGCCGAACTGGTCATGCAGCCCGACGGCAACCTCGTCATCCTGCTGGCCGGTAGGCCCGGCGGCTACAAGCTGCCGGTATGGAGCAGCGGCACCTACGGCAACCCCGGCGCCTACGCCACCATGCAGGAGGACGGCAACTTCGTCATCTACCGCAAGGGCGGCGGCCCCCAGCAGGGCGGCGCGATCTGGGACACCGCCACCTACGGAAGCCGGACCGGCACGGACGTGGGCGCGTCCTTCGTCGACGACGGTCGACTCGTCGTACGGGGCCGCAGCGACGACTACTACTGGACGACCGAGACCATCGAGCAGCACGTCAGGGTGTGCGCGTCCGACATGTCCTGGAGCCAGGGATTCTGGGCCCAGTCCGCCTCCGTGTGGCTCGTGCTCCAGCGGGACAACAACCTCGTCATGTACCGCAAGAGCGACGGCAAGGCGATCTGGAACAGCGGAACGTACGGCAACCGGAACACCCTGACCCTGGAGATCCGGGACAGCGGCGACCTGGTGCTGCGCGAATACGACCGGAACGAGACGGTTCGCTGGCGGAGCAACACGGCCAAGAGCCCCGGCGCATACGCCCTCCTCCAGGACGACGGCAACTTCGTCGTCTACAAGAAGGATGGTGGCCCCACCAAGGGCGGCGCCCTCTGGCACACGGCCACCTACAACAAGATCTGACCCGCGCCCCAGCCCCGGCGGGCACCGCCGCGGGGCGTCGACCCGACCGGGCCGACGCCCCGCGGCGACCGCGCGAGCCCGGACCGCCCGGCCCTAACCCTTGCGGGACAGCGCGTCGCGGACGGCTTCCTCGGAGCGGGCGACGACGGCCGTGCCGTCCTCGGCGGTGATGATCGGGCGCTGGATCAGCTTCGGGTGCGCGGCCAGGTGGGCGATCCAACGCCGGCGCGCCTCCTCGGTCGCCTCGCGCGGCAGGTCCCGTACGCCGGTCTCCTTCGCCAGGGGGTCCGAGGTGCGGGTGATGTCCCAGGGCTCCAGACCGAGGCGCTCCAGCAGCTCCCGCAGCTCGGCCTCGGACGGCACGTCCTCCAGGTACCGGCGGACGGTGTACGCGGCGCCCTCCGCGTCCAGCAGGGTCAGCGCGCCGCGGCACTTCGAGCAGGCGGGATTGATCCAGATCTCCATGGCCGCCAGCCTATGGGCTGTCCCGCGATCCCCGGCGGGCGCCGCGGATTGCGGGACAGTCCTTGGTCGGACCGTGTCCGGCCAGGGGCTTTTGTCAGTGCCCCCCGGTAAAATCGAGGGAGAACGACAGGAAGCCAACTACCGTTTGGGAGGCTGTAGATGGCCGCTGCCGCGATCATTGAGATGCCCAAGAAGAAGCCGCTGCCGGCGGGTCTTCCCCGCGAGTGGTACGAGAGCCACAACCGCCGCCTGAAGGCGATGCGGCTCGCGATATCCCTGCTCGACACCGGAACCTACGACGCCCGGCGCGCGACCAACCGCAAGATCCGGACCATGGCGGTGCGGGTGGGCATCCACCGCCCCTCCAACATCACCTGCAGGATGGTGCGCTCCTTCATCCGCGACGGTTCATGACGCCGCGATGACGTCCGGGACGCCGCCGAAGCCGGAGGCATCGGCGGAACCGGCGACCCCGTCGTGGTCGAGGGGCACGCCGACCACCGTGCCGCCCTCGTCCCCGACGAAATGAATGGATCCCGTCCGCCCGACGGGGGTCACGGCGGCGGCACCGCCGTCGTGACCCGTGGAGCGCCCGGCGTGATCACCGACCTCGTACCCGAGCAGCATCGCGCCGGTGAGCAGCCCGGTCGCGGCGGCCGCGGCGGCAACCGCCGCCAGGCGCTTCCTGTGCTTGAGCGGTGCGCGCATCGGGGGCCTCGTCTTTCCGAGCTCGGGGTCGGTGTGGCTGTCGTCGCTGCCGAGCGAAACACGGAAAACGGACGGGAGCCCGCACTGTTACCAACTGATCATCCGATCAGTACGGGCCGGTCACTCCGTCCCGACGGACAGGAGCAGCAGCGCCACGTCATCGCGCGGACCACCCCCGGTGAAGGCCGCCAGATCCTTCCACACCGCCCGGACCAGTCCCGCCGGGTCGCCCGACAGCGCCGGCACCCGGGCCGCCAGCGGATAGAAGTCGCCCGCGGAGTCGCGTGCCTCCGTGACCCCGTCGGTGTGCGCGAGCAGCCGGTCACCCGGCACCAGACGGAGCTCGGCCACCGAGGGCAGGGTCGGCCCCGCCAGGCCCAGACCCAGCGGAGGGCCCGGCTCCGCCACCACCTCCGAGGCCACGAAGTCCCGTAGCAGCAGGACCGGGGGATGCCCGCACGACACGATCCGTACGACGTCCAGCCCGGTCGGGAACTCCAGCAGCACGGCCGTCGCGAACAGCTCCGGATGCTCCACGGAATCCGCGGCGGCGTCCGCCACCAACCGCCGGTCCAGCCGCAGGGCGACGTCCACCAGCTCCCGGTCGTCCAGGACCGCCTCCCGGAAGGCGCCGAGCAGCGCCGCCACCGTCCCGACCGCCGCCAGGCCGTGCCCCTGCACGTCCCCCACGACCGCCCGCACCCCGAACGGCCCGGCCCGTACGTCGAACAGGTCGCCGCCGACCAGCGTGCCGCGCTGCGCCGCCCGGTAGAGGGCGGCGCACCGCACCCGCCCCACCCGTTCCGGGACGGGTGGCAGCACCGCCAGCTGGGCCGCCTCGGCGACGGTGCGGACACTGACCAACTGGGTGTCCCGGCGGTGGCGCACCCAGGCGATGACCACGCTGAGCAGCCCGACGACGGCCACCGTGGCCAGGTCGGAGCCCTGCGCGTGCCCCACACCGAGGCCGGGGAAGGCGAGCAGCACGAGCACCAGCGTGGCGAAGACGGCCGTACCGGCCGCGCCGTAGGAGAAGGCGGCCACGGCGGGCAGGGCCGCGAGGAAGTAGCCGAGCTCGACGTTGCCGGGCGTGAGCCACTGGGCGAAACACAGCGCCACCAGGGCCACGGCGGGCGCGAACCGGGCCCAGCGCGGTGGCGGGGCACCGTGCAGCCTGCCCGGATCCTCCCGTGCGTGTCTCACCCCTCCACCCTGGTACGGGCTCCCGGGCCGCGCACGCCGGGTGGCCCCTCGGGGCGTCGCCCGGGACAGTGGAGCGGTGACGGAAACCAGCGCGGCCATCAGCACCCGCCTGAACTGGTTGCGGGCGGGCGTGCTCGGCGCCAACGACGGGATCATCTCCACCGCGGGCCTCGTGGTGGGCGTGGCCGGCGCCACCACCTCGCGCACCACGATCCTGACGGCGGGGGTGGCGGGGCTCCTGGCGGGCGCGCTGTCGATGGCGGCGGGGGAGTACGTCTCGGTCAGCTCGCAGCGGGACTCCGAACGCGCCGCGCTGGACGTGGAACGCCGGGAGCTGGCGCAACAACCCCAGGCGGAGCTCGACGAACTCACCGACCTACTGGCCGAACGGGGCCTCGGCCGGGAGCTGGCGCGGGAGGCCGCCGTGCAACTGACCGAGCGCGACGCGTTGCGGGCGCACGCGCGGGTGGAGCTGGGCATCGAGCCCGACGAACTGGCGAACCCGTGGCACGCGGCGGTGGCCAGCCTGATCGCGTTCACGGTGGGGGCGCTGCTGCCCCTGCTGGCCATCGTCCTGCCGGGGGCGTCGGCGCGGGTACCGGTGACGGTGGCGGCGGTCCTCGCGGCGCTCACCCTCTGCGGGGTGGTCAGCGCCCGGCTGGGCGGCGCGCCGACGCTCCGCGCGGTACTCCGCAACGTCACGGGAGGCGCCCTCGCGATGGCCGTCACCTACGCGGCCGGCACCCTGCTGGGCACCACCTGACCGCCCCCGCGCCCCGGAACTCCGCCCCGTACCCCGCGCCTCAAACGCCGGCGGGGCTGGAGGGACCGCCTCAATCGCCGGCGGGGCTGGATTGTGCGGCGAGGTTGGAGTGCGCGGCGGGGCGGGAGGACGCGCTGGGGCGGGAGGACGCGGCGGGGCGGGCCGGCGTGCGCGATGGGGCCGGGAACCGAGGAAGCGGGGTCACGGTGCAGGTTCCCGGGGCTCCGCCCCGGACCCCGCGCCTCAAACGCCGGCGAGGCTGGAGTTGCGGCGAGGTTGAAGTGCCCGGCTGAGCCGGAGTGCGAGGCAGGACCGGACGGGAGGGCCGGCGGGGCTGGATTTGGTCGGGGTCGGGGACGGGGTGGGGTGTCGGCCGGGACTAAAACGTGATTTGTTGGCGCAACGCACGGCTCGGCCATCGCAGCCCCTGCCAGGGCGCCATAAATCATGCCCGTCCCGGACGACACCCCACCCCGGCACCGGCCCCGACCCACCCGCAGCCCCCGACCACCCCCGACCCGCCCCACCCGCAGCCCCCGACCGGGCACCGCCCCCCGACCCCGGTCCGGGCCGACCGGCGTGGCCGGAGGGGTCGGAACCCCGCCCGGCCAGGGCAGCGGCGGCAGACTGGGCCCATGCGCATCGCCATCACCGGATCCTCCGGACTCATCGGTCAGGCCCTCGTCCAGTCCCTCCGCTCCGACGGCCACGACGTGGTCCGCTTCGTACGCCGCGAGCCCACCGCCCCGGACGAGGCCAGGTGGGACCCCGCAGGCGGCCACGTGGACCCGGCCGGGCTCGCCGGCTGCGGAGCCGTCATGCACCTGGCGGGGGCCGGCGTCGGGGACCACCGCTGGTCGGCGGCCTACAAGCGGGAGATCCGCGACAGCCGGGTCCTCGGGACGGCCGCCATCGCCCGGGCCGTGGCCGCCCTCGACAGCCCCCCGCCGGTCCTGGTGTGCGGCAGCGCCATCGGCTACTACGGCGACACCGGCGACCGCGCCGTCGACGAGAGCGCACCGGCGGGCCAGGGCTTCCTCCCGTCCGTCTGCGTGGAGTGGGAGGCGGCCGCCTCCCCGGCCCGCGACGCCGGCGTGCGCACCGTCTTCGCCCGTACCGGGCTGGTGGTCGCCTCCGAGGGCGGGGCGTGGGGGAAGCTGTTCCCCATCTTCCGGGCCGGCATCGGCGGCCGGCTCGGCAACGGCCGCCAGTACTGGTCGTACATCTCGATGCACGACGAGATCGCCGCCCTGCGGCACCTCATCGACACCCCTGACCTCTCCGGCCCGGTGAACCTGACCGCGCCCGAACCGCTGACCAACCGTGAGATCACCGCCGCCATGGGCCGCGTACTGCACCGCCCGACCCTGTTCGCCGTCCCCGCGCCGGCCCTCCGGATCGCGATCGGTGAGTTCTCCGAGGACGTGCTCGGCAGTCAGCGGGTGCGCCCCGCCCGGCTGCTGGAGTCCGGCTTCGTCTTCCGTCACCCCGGCATCGACGAGTCCATCAGGGCAGCGCTGGCCTGACCTCGACCACCCCACCCCGCCCCACCGCCCACCGGCAGCGGCGACGGCAACGGCAAGACCGGCCCAGGCGCCCCCGAACGCCCACGTGCGACCGTTCGTGACCCGTATGCGACCACCATGCGACCGGAGTTGTGCGCAATACCCCACCGGACTCGGGTTCTCCTGGAGCCCGATGGGGGAAGGAGGTTCCCACACAGCCGCGCCGACCTCGGGGAGGGGCACGTGCTCAGCAGCACACACCATGCCGCGCACCACACCGCACAGCTCGCGGACGTCGTCATCGTAGGAGCCGGGGTCTCAGGACTCGCGGCCGCACACCACCTGATCGCGGCGGGGGTCACGGTCACCGTCCTGGAGACCGCGGCCGACCCCGGAGGCCGCATGGCCACCGGATCGGCCGACGGCTTCCGCCTCGACAGGATCGGGCAGCTCCTCAACACCTCGTACACCGAGCCGGCCCGCACCCCCGGCCTGGAGGGCCTCAGGCTGCGGCCCTTCGCGCCCGGAGTGCTGGTGCACGGAGTCGACGGCAAACAGCAGCGGGCCGGGGCGCTCACCCCGGCCCGCGCGCTGGCCAGCGGTTCCCTCGACCAGGCGCGGCTCAGCGCCGCCCTCGGCCGGCTCGCCGCGCTGCCCGAGGAACGGGTCCTGGCCCGCCCGGAACGCCCGGCGCTCACCGCGCTGCGCTCCCGGGGCCTGCCACCGCGCACCGTGAACGGGGTCCTGCGCCCCCTGCTCTCGGCCCTGCTGCGCGATCCGGACCTCACCACCTCCAGTCGCGTCGCCGATCTCGCGCTGCGCACCTTCGTCCGGGGTCGGCTCGCCGTGCCCGAGGGCGGGGCGGCGGTCCTGCCGCGGTTGCTCGCCGAGTCCCTGCCGCCGGGCACGGTGCGCACCGGGGTCCGGGTCCGTTCGGTGGCGACCAGCCTGGTCACCACCGAGGAGCACGGGGACTTCCGCTGCCGCTCCGTGGTCCTCGCGACGGGCGCCCGGGCCGCCGCCGAGCTGCTGCCGGGGCTGCGGGTGCCGCGCTTCCACGAGGTGACGGTCATCCACCACGGGACCCCGGCGCCGCTGCCCTGGGACGGTTCGCTGCTCCTGGACGCGGACCCGAAGTGGCCGCTCGCGCACACCACCGTGATGAGCGCCGTCGATCCCAGCCGGGCACCGGCCGGCCGCAGCCTGGTCACCACCACCGTCCACGGCCCGCCGCCGCCCGCGCGGACGGTGGCCTCGCGGCTGGCCCGGCTCTACGACACCTCCACCCGGGACTGGGACCTCCTCGCCGTGCACCACACTCCGGAGGCCGTGCCCGCGATGCCCCCGCCGTACGACCTGCGGCGGCCCGTACGGGTCCTGGCGGGGCTCTACGTGTGCGGGGACCACCGCGACTCGAACACCGTCCAGGGCGCCCTGCACTCCGCACGCCGGGCGGCCACGGCCCTGCTGCGCGATTTCGGCATCCCGCTCCCGGCCGCCCCGGAACCGGCCCTTCCGGCGGTGGCCTGAGGACCACCCCGGCCGAGGCCCGGTTCCCCGCGGGGGGACCGGGCCTCCGCCCGCCCGGCCGCCCGCCGCTCACCCCGCCCTATCAGGACAGCGCCGCCACCCGGTCCCGGTAGGTCCGCACCGCCGACGCGTCCCGGTACGGCTCCAGTCGCCGCTCGAAGTCCCGTACGTACTCCACGGCGCGCACCGACCGCATCTCCATCGCCTGCTGCGCCGCCTCCGCGCCCAACGCGCACGCCTGGTCCAGCTCGCCCAGCCCCAGCCGGGCCGTGGCCAGCACCACCCGGCAGAACAGCCGGGACCTGGCGTAGCCGGGTGAGCGCAGCTGGAGGGAGCGTTCCGCGTGCTGGGCGCAGGCCCGGTACTGCTGGAGGTCGCGGTGACAGTGCCCGAACTCGTCGGCGAGCTGTGCCTCGTCGAAGAACCGGGCCCACGGCGGTACGTCGTCCCCCGGACGGGCCGCGCCCAGCGCGCGTTCGGCGCGGACCAGGGAGGCCGTCGCCGACCGCACCTCGCCGAGCACGGCGTGCCCCCGCGCCTCGGCGGCGTGCAGCAGCGCCTGCACCACCGGCGGGGGGCCCGAGCCGACGCCCTGCTGGGCGACCCGGGCCAACTGGACGGCCTCGCGGCCGTGGCCGAGGTAGACCGCCTGCCGGCTCATGGTGACCAGTACGTAGGACCCGTACGGCCGGTCCCCGGCGGCCTGCGCGAGGCGCAGCGCCTGGACGAAGTACCGCTGGGCGAGCCCGTGCGCGGCGATGTCGTACGAGGTCCAGCCGGCGAGCCGGGTCAGGTCGGCGGCGGCGGAGAACAGCCGCCGGCCGGTGGTCTCGCCGTAGGTGCCGCGGAGCATCGGCTCGGCCTCGTGCTCCAGGTAGCGCACGAGGGCCTGGCGGGCGTGGCCGCCGCCGTAGGCGTGGTCGAGGGTGCGGAACAGCTCGCTCACCGAGCGCAGCGCCGCGATGTCCCCGCCGGTGACCCGCTGCCCGGGGCCGCGGTCGACCTGGCGCTGGCGGGGGACCGAGGCGCGGCCCTGCGCGGGGACGCGGGAGGCGGTGGCGTCCGTACCGCGGCCGACGCGTTCGTCGGCCCGACCGATGAGCCAGTCCCGGCTGGGGACGACCAGGCCGGCCGGGGTGAAGGCGATCTTGCGCAGCTCGGCGTGCGATCCGGAGTCCTTGCGCCACAGCCCGCTCGCGATGTCCACGGCCTCCTCGGGGGTGGCCGCGAACTCCAGCCCGGCGTACACGGGCGCGCACGCGTCGAGGCCGAGGTCCTGCGCCGACAGCCGCCGCCCGAGGCGCCGGGTGAAGACCTCCGCGATCAGCGCGGGGGTCGTGCCGCGGGGCTGCTGGCCGCGCAGCCACCGGGTCACGGAGGTCTTGTCGTACCGCAGGTCGAGACCGTGCTCCAGGCCGAGCTGGTCGACGCGGCGGGCGAGCCCGGCGTTGGAGAACCCGGCTTCCGCGATCAGCGCCGCGAGCTGCCGGTTGGGGACGCGCTGGGCTGGTCGTTCCGTCATCGGCTCCACGGTTTCCTGACGTGACGGACCGGGGTCCCGGCCCTGTGAACGGCGTGAATGTAGCGGCGAACTCCGCCCGCACCGCCCTCTCTGCCCCACATTCATCCGATCGTGTGCAGAACAGGACCCCGGGGTGGACAGTGAGCTGTGGCCAGGAAGGATCGCTGGCCGACAACTGACGCATCTGGACAGGTCGATACTGGATAGGCGTAGCGGTGCTGGATTTCAAAAGCGGGACCCCCGGCCAGAAGGTCGGGGGTCTTCTGCTGTCCGGGCCGGTTTCCCGTTCTCTCAAGCGTGATCGCTTGACCCCGAGGTCACGGGATCGGGAGCATCGAACGCGGCACTACGCCGAACGGGAGAGGGGAACCGGAAGCCATGAAGGTGACCAAGCTGATCAGCACCTGCGACCTGAAGGACTGCCCGACGCTCTACGCCACCGACCGAGGTACGTTCCTCGTGCAGGGCGAGACGCCCGACGACCACGGGCTCAAGGTTCCCGCTCACGAAACCCTCGTGGAGATCCCCGTGGAGCTGATCAAGAAGGCCATTGCCGATGGCCTCATCTAGCACCCTCGCCGAGCTCTTCGAGCGGTTCCGGCACGAGGCGTTCCGCCTGGAGACTCTGGACGACTACAGCGGTTCCGGGAACGTTGATGCCTATCGGGTCTTCCAGGCCGGTCAGGAGCGGCCTGAGGGCTACAACGCCGGATGGGTCGAAGAACTCCGAGGACTCACGCACGAAGGCAAGCGGGTGTATCGCGTCCACGTCCTCAAGCGGCCTCTCACGGAGTACCTCCGATTCGAGCTGGGGTGGGGCTACCGGACGAACCTGACCGGCGGGGAAGAGTTCTTCATCCTCGACGTGACGGACGCCCCGAACCCGCTCGACGCCGTTCCGGACTTCTGGCTATTCGACTCCAAGGACACGGCCGTGATGCGTTACGACGACACCGGGGGATTCCTCGGTGCCGACCTTCTGCCACAGGATGAAGCTGCCGCTTACGTCGCCTACCGGGAGATGGCACTCACCCACGCGGAGCCGTTCATCGACTGGTGGGCCAAGTACGGCGAGTGAACAAGGCACAGCTCGGGGTCGCGCTGCGGGCACTGCGAGAGGCGTCCGGCAAGGAAGCCAAAGCAGTCGCCCGTAGCGCCCACATGTCTCCGTCCAAGCTCTCCAAAATCGAGAACGCCAACCTCCTGCCGAGCGCCACGGACGTTGAACGCATCCTCACCGCGATAGGCGTCTCCGACGCCATCAAGGCCGAGTACACGGAAGCTGCCCGCGCGGCGACCACCGAAGCCACCGCGTGGCGGCTCCTCAAGCGGGCCGGCATCCACAAGGGTCAGCAGGCGGCGAAGGCCCTGGAAGCTCAGATGGCCGTCCTGAGGCTGTTCCAGCCTGCTCTGGTACCCGGGTTGCTCCAGACGCCTGAATACATCCGCGCCATCCTTCAGCGCCATGACCTGAGCGAGGACGCCCTCACGCGCACGATCAGCGGCAGGCTTGAACGTCAAGCGGTGCTGTTCGACAGCACGAAGAAGCTCCGCTTCGTCATCACCGAACCCGTCCTTCGGTGGCGGATCGTCCCGCCCCCGATGATGGCAGCGCAGCTCGACCGGATCGTCTCCATGTCCCGCCTCGCGCACGTAGACGTCAGGGTCGTGCCGCTGTCCGCCCCGCAGACAGACATCGCCAATCACGCCTTCGTCATCCGAGACGACCGCATGGTGACCGTTGAGACGGTGCACGCCGAGATAGTCGTCACGGATCCGCGGGACGTTGAAATGTACGTCCGGAAGTTCGAAGGATTCGAGAAAGCGACGGTGTCCGGCGATGAAATGCGGAGCCTCGTTGAAGGCATCCGGGACGGGTTTTTGAGGGAACAGGAAACCGTCTAGGAACTGTCTCCGCCCCTGGTCACTATTGCTGCCGACGCAGCGAGGGTGACGTGAAGGGGTGCGGTGATGGCGGCAGCAACGACGGCACAGCAGCAGGCAGCAAAGCTCTTCATGCCCCCGTGGCCGCAGCCTCCCGCTAGTTGCGACAGGTGCCCACGTGGGCCGAGGAGCGCTCTGCGGCGCAGGGCCCTTTGGCGGGGACGGTCGTGAGCGACAGGAACGTGTTGATCCGTCGCCACGCTGCCCGGGGTCACCGGTGAGGGCCGTCGCCGCAGCACTCGACAAGAGCCAGTGGCCGGCGTACGACCCCACGTGCGGCGTGTGTACCGCCCTGGACGGAGAGCGGCGCGAGGCCGCCGACGCGGGCGAGTGGCGCGAGGTAGCCAAGATCAAACAGGAGATCAGCAACCACCCTCACTTACGTCGCCGGAGCGGCGCGTGAAAATCGCGGTTCCTGACGAAGCCCGCTGGTACTGCGGGGCGTACACGTTCCTCCCGCTCGAAGCCGTCGAGACGCATCGCCGCGTTACCGGCCGAGACCTGTCGAACCACATGGTCGAGTGCGTCCGCGACCTCGGCCACGAAGACGAGCACAGCGGCACGATCCGGGGCTCCGGGGCTTTCCACTGGGAGGCCGAGCACGCGATCAAGCGGCGCGCTGACCGTCACAGACTCCTGCCTCTTGTGGGGGCGGGCACCCATTCCGGCCGCGAGCCGAGAGGAGGTGCAGCGATGACCGACCCCGGCGACAAGTCCGGCGACGGCGGCGGAGCGAAGTGGCCGCCCCCGCCCGCCGTGTAACCAGCCCCCAACCGTTGAGAGAGAGGGAATCTCACTGTGACGACCATGCTGGAATCACCCGTCGCCTTACGGCACGGGCGGGACCTCGTCAGTCCCGAGCTGTTCGAGAAGGTGTCCGTGTTCTGCGCGGAGGAGTACGGACACGAGCCGGCCACCGCCCGCCGGGTCGTGGACCAGGCCCTTGCCTTCCTCAAGGTCATGGGCGACACCCGCGCCTTCGACATGACCCCGTCGGACGCCGTTGACCCCGGGTGGCACTCGTTCGTCCTCCACACGCAGGCGTACGCCGCCTGGTGTGAGGAGCAGTTCGGGTTCTTCCTGGGTCACGAGCCCAAGGCCACCGTCCGCACCCAGCCCTTGATCGGGTCCGTGGTGGACCGCGTCCGGGCTGCCGGGTTCCACGTCGACGACCGGCTGTGGGGCTCCGCGAAGGAGTGCAACCCGCCCGCCTGCTGCGGTGACGGCGACGGCTGCTGATTCACCCGAGAGATGAGCCCCGGGTGCGGCCAATGCGCCCGGGGCTCACCCATGAACAGAGGTTAACCGCATGGTAGTTGCTGAGCCCTTGGCAGGGCAGAGCCGCGTCACCGTGTTCCGGATGTTCGGCACGGTATACGGCTACGCCACTCACTCACTGGGCAGCCGGAACATCGGAGAGGTGGCAATCGTCGGTCCTCTGACTCCTGGCGTTGAGTGGGGGCGGCTGTGGGACACGGCCCGGAAGATGTGCCGGGAGACGGAGGGCCCCGCCGATCACGCGCGCTGGATCATGGCGCAGGCGAGCCGGTCGTTCGCGTGCGGCGGCGACGTGGTGGTGAAGCTGCCCACCGGTTCGTGGAAGGTCACCCCTGGGCGACGAGCTGAGCTTCACGGGTACTGCTACCGCGACCATCTTTGGACCGGGAACCTCACCGTCGAGGAGGTCTCCCCTGAGCAGGTAGCGGCGTACGAGCCGATCTACAAGGCCTAGCTACGCCGAGTTGGGAAGAGCTCCATCGGAACATCGCAGGTCACGGTCTCCGCCGGCCTCGCTGCGGGAACGCCAACTCGAAGTAGGTCACCTCCCAACGTTAGGAGGTGGCCCCAGCACCTCTACTAGGCCCTCATCGCTTCTTCCAGAACGCCATGAGCTCCGCCAACGCTCGGATGATCTCGGGGCGATGGCCAGGTTCAGCGTTGCGTAGCGCGATCAGTAGCGCGGCCAGGAACATGAAAACCAAGAGGGCGAAGAACGCAAGCATCACGTTCGGCCCCGTAATGGCGAGCTCCTGCATAACGGCCCACATCGCCCCTCCAAGGACGGTAAGGCCGTCGCCTTCGAGAGGGCGTGCCGTGGCACGGAAACCTCAACGAAGACAGACGGAAGTGTCTGTCAGAAAACACAGCCGCCCGCCAGCTGCGCCCCCCGCCGGGTTGGCGAGTGGTGTTCGTTGAGGTCGTGATGACCTTGGATATATCAAGGGTAAAAAGGGTGCGGGCTGCCGTGGCGTCTCACCACCACGGAAGGTGTTCGGAGACAGCACGCCCCGAATGAAGTCCTGCTATGGATCGCTTGTTTTCAATCCTGATCAGCCCTCTAGCATGCCGACACGGCGAGACGCCGACTAGCACATGGTTCGAGCGGTGTCACAAGAGCATTTACAAGCTACTGCGCCCGCATGTCACATGACAACAACCCTGATCAGGCGGCGCTGTTGGAGCCTGGAGAGGACTCCGGCGCTTGGCGGGTGCTCACGCCGGCCTTCCTCCGTCATCCTCGCTTCGTCACCCCGAGCTACCGGTCGGCCACCCCCGGGGCGCAGCTACGGCAGCGCAGCTGGGCGCGGCCAGGTGTCGTTGCCGTGCTTGGTGCTGCGGCACCACTCAAAGCCGGGTTTCGGCGTGATCGTCACGCCCCGCTCCCGCTGCCTGTGTCGGTGATAGTCGGGGGTCCCCCCGCCTGCCCGACCATGACCCTTTATGCAAGCTGAAAGCAGCCGACTCGTGTTCAGTCAGGCTTTTCTTTGCGTCCAATCAACAAGCTTCAAACGTGACGCTTTAACTCTATGCTTCAATCACTCACGCTTATGCATTCACGTGTGCGTGTGCATGTAGTAGTGCACTGTGGTGCACACATGGAGCGGGTGTACGTGGCTTTCACGTGAGTGGGCTTTGGGCGTGTGGCTGATGAGTGCGTGCGTTGCCACAGCTAGAGGCTGAATCAGTATTCACTGACGCTTAGCTGTAATGGTGGGGTGCTGTGGGTGCTGCCGCATGGCGGATCTGTGGAGATGCCTGCTATCTGATGGGCCTGGGGACCTTGGTCGGGTGTGCGCAGGCCGAGACGAGGCGCGGCGGCCCACCCGGGAGCACCGTTGTAGCGGGTAGCGCCGATGCGCCGGTCGCCGTAAGAAGGCGGCCCCGACCCGACAGTGGATGCAGTCACCGCGGACTGACGCCACCTCGGCGATGCGGATGAAGTGCGCGTCCAAGGTGGGTCGTTCGTAGTATTGGATCTTCAATCTCCTCGTCTGAACTTTGTGTTTGCGGCGGCCTCGTGCGTCGGCTAACGTTTTCATCACTATCGCTCGCGAACGCCGCTGAAACGGATTCGCGACCGGTTAGGGCGTCTAGGACGCTCAGTCATTTTTGGTTGACCACCATCGACAGTTCGATGGTCGGTACGGATGCGTGGACGTTCTGTCTGCGCGGGTGGTGACCCTTTGGGCGCCGCCGTTCGAGCCACCCGGGACAGTTCCCGGAGGGCTTAGCCCGCTGTAGTACTGCACCACCAGAGTTTCGGATTTGTACGAACCCGATCTCAACGACTCCTACGGAGGCACGGCCTAGCGGGCGCCGTGTTTGACAGGAACACAAACCTGTCTTCGTTGAGGTCGGCTGTCCCGTCAGCGGGGCCGCCCTCCCATCGAAGGCGCCGGCCACCAACCGCTGAAAGAGGACCGATGAACGCGACGATCGTCGAGCTGGCGCTCAACAACCCCACCGTGCCGCCTACCGTTGGCGCTGTGGTGGTCTTCGCCATGACCATGCTCGGCAAGCTCTACACCTTCCGTGAGGTCATGCGCGATACTCGGCCGAGCGACCGTGCCGCGATCATGGCGGCCCACAAGAACATGTGGCAGGTGCGCCGCCGTCGCTGACTTCTCGGAGAAGAAGCGAACGAGCCGTTCGTGGCCCTGCTCACCCTTGACGACAGGATGACCGTTGTCGAGGGCGGGGCCTTCCTGCGGTGGGCCTTTGGTCCTCGTGCCGGCGAGGGCGAAGGTCCCCGCGAGGGAGGGGCCCGATCCGGACCCCTCCGACGGGTCATGGCTGTTCAGTGGCCGGAGAACCCCTTACCGAAGTGGGAGTTCAGCGCGCCGCCCACCATGGCGGCAGCTACGCCTCGATCGCTTCGGCTCGCTTGTCGAACGCCTCCCAATCGCTGGGGACGACGTGAGCTTGGAGGTCCGGTGTGGTCATGACGGTCTCGCATTCGATGGGGGTCGGTCGACCGGGGCTTGAAGGAGCCCGCGGGAGCGGCCGTACCCTTGGCCGGGTGCGGTACGTGCACACAGCAGGTTCAACGAGGAGGCGCTGCGGTGACTGAGCTTCGGTTTGTCCATCTGGGCTTCGGGCCGGAAGCGGTCGAGTACACCGAGGCCTGGGACGAGCAGCGGCGCGTCCACGCCGCCCGCTTCGCGGACGAGATCGACGACACCTGCCTGATGGTGGAGCACCTGCCGGTGTACACCGCCGGTCGGCGCACCGATCCGAGCGAGCGGCCCCTCGACGGGACGCCCGTCATCGACGTGGACCGCGGCGGCAAGATCACCTGGCACGGACCGGGCCAGTTGGTCGGCTATCCGATCATGAAGCTGCCCCGCCCGGTGGACGTCGTGGCGCACGTCCGCCGCCTGGAGGACGCCCTGATCCGCACGGCGGCCGAGTTCGGCCTGGAGACCACCCGGGTCGAGGGCCGCTCCGGGGTTTGGGTGCTCGGCGACCCCGTCGAGGAGCGCCCGAGGATCGGCGGCCTCTCCCTGGAGTTCGACCCCCGTCTGCACGACGAGGAGTTCGACGCCCGCCTGAACGGTCCCGAGTACGCCCCCTCCAACGCGGGCCAGCGCCGCGAGGACCGCAAGCTCGCGGCGATCGGCATCCGCGTCGCCAAGGGCGTCACCATGCACGGCTTCTCCCTCAACGTGAACCCGGACAGCACGTGGTTCGACCGGATCATCCCCTGCGGCATCCGGGACGCCGGTGTGACCTCGCTCTCGTACGAGCTGGGCCGCGAGGTCACCATCGCCGAGGTGCTGCCCGTCGCGGAACGGCACCTGAGGGAGGTCCTGGAGCAGGCCGAGCTGCGACCCCGCGAGATCGAGCCGGCCGTGGGCTGACGCCTCCGGGAATGCGTCCGGAGGCCCTCGGGTTGGCGGACGTAAGAGCGTACGAAATTACGGGCGTACCCTGGTGGGCGCCGAAGAATCGAAGTCACAGGGAGCCGGTCGTGTCCGCAGTCGCACCCGACGGACGCAAGATGCTGCGCCTCGAAGTCCGCAACGCCCAGACCCCCATCGAGCGCAAGCCCGAGTGGATCAAGACCCGGGCGAAGATGGGCCCCGAGTACACCAAGATGCAGGCCCTGGTGAAGGGCGAAGGACTGCACACGGTGTGCCAGGAAGCCGGCTGTCCGAACATCTACGAATGCTGGGAGGACCGTGAGGCCACCTTCCTCATCGGTGGCGACCAGTGCACCCGGCGCTGCGACTTCTGCCAGATCGACACGGGCAAGCCCGAGGCCCTGGACCGGGACGAGCCGCGTCGCGTCGGTGAGTCCGTGGTCACGATGGACCTGAACTACGCCACCATCACCGGCGTCGCCCGTGACGACCTGCCCGACGGCGGCGCGTGGCTGTACGCGGAGACGGTGCGCCAGATCCACCAGCAGACGGCGCACCGCGAGAGCGGTCACACAAAGGTCGAGCTGCTCGCGCCGGACTTCAACGCGGTGCCGGAGCTGCTGGAGGAGGTCTTCGCCTCCCGCCCCGAGGTCTTCGCGCACAACGTCGAGACCGTGCCCCGCATCTTCAAGCGGATCCGCCCCGGCTTCCGCTACGAGCGCTCGCTCGACGTGATCACCAAGGCCCGCGAGTACGGCCTGATCACCAAGTCGAACCTGATCCTCGGCATGGGCGAGGAGCGCGAGGAGGTCAGCGAGGCGCTGCGCGACCTGCACGCGGCCGGCTGCGAGCTCATCACCATCACCCAGTACCTGCGGCCCTCGCCGCGGCACCACCCCGTCGAGCGCTGGGTGAAGCCGGCGGAGTTCGTCGAGCTGGCGAAGGAGGCCGAGGAGATCGGCTTCTCCGGCGTGATGTCGGGCCCCCTGGTCCGTTCCTCGTACCGTGCGGGACGCCTCTACACGCAGGCGATGGAGAAGCGCGCCACGGTCTGATCGGGGGGTGTGAACTCGTTCACACACACCTACCAAGCGGTAACACCGTGTCGTCGCGGCCCCTAGGCTCTTATCGGGAGAGCCTGGGGGTCGCGTCAATGTTTCATCACGTTTGACCGACCGGTCATGCCCTGGTAACACCAGTCAGTGACGCTGGGTCCACGCACCGCACACGCCCTTCGATGCGAGCTCCGAGAGAGGGACCGACATCATGCAGGCCGCGCCCGTACGCGCCATCGCCATCCCGTCCGTCGCCGAGGCCTTCCGCGGCATCGAGTCGCTGCTCATGAGCGGTGCCCGCCGCAACGCCTGGACGGCCGTCCTGGAGGACCGCCGCAGGGCCAAGGACCGGGTCGAAACCGAGCACGTGGTCGAGGCCGCGGCCACCCGGACCCCGCGGGCCACGTAAACTTCGCCTCATGGCGAGGAAGTCAAACGCAGAGACTGCTGCGAACCCCGGGCGACTGAAGCAGATCGCCCTGACGTACAAGATGACGCGCAAGGCCGACCCGAAGGTCGGTCTGATCGTCGCGGGCGTGGGAATCGTCACCTTCGGTGTCTTTCTTGCGATCGGCTTCCTGATCGGCCACCCGGTCTACCTGGGCATCCTGGGCTTCCTGGTGGCGTTCCTGGGGATGGCGATCATCTTCGGGCGACGGGCCGAGCGCGCTGCCTTCGGGCAGATGGAAGGGCAGCCGGGTGCGGCCGCGGCCGTACTGGACAACGTGGGACGGGGTTGGACGACCACCCCGGCCGTCGCGATGAACCGGAACCAGGACATCGTCCACCGGGCCGTCGGCAAGGCGGGCGTGGTCCTGATCGCCGAGGGCAACCCGAACCGGGTGAAGACCCTGCTCGCGGCCGAGAAGAAGAAGCTGGCCCGGATCATGCCCGACGTTCCGGTGCACGACTTCATCGTCGGTACCGGTGAGGGCGAGGTGCCGCTCAAGAAGGTCCGTACGACGCTGCTGAAGCTGCCGCGCGTCCTGTCCGGCCCGCAGATCACCCAGGTCAACGACAAGCTCCGGGCCATGGGCGACCTCATGAGCAACATGCCGGTGCCGAAGGGCCCGATGCCCGGACGCGGCGGCTCCGCCCGCCCGCCCCGCGGACGCTAGTGGCCTAGCGGGCCGTTCCGCCTTCCGTATACGACGCGGCGGCGGAGGCCCGACGCAGCACACGCGCGACGCATCGCACGCACGCACGACGCAGGGGCGCCCCCGAAGCCATCCGGCCCGGGGGCGCCCCTGCGTCGTACCCACCTCTGCGTCGTACCCACCTCGCGGCGCCCGCCGCCGCCGGCGTGCGGGTGCCGCAAGGTGGGCGCGGAGTCCTAGATGCGGACCTGGACCGCGCCGGCCAGCCGGTCGTGCAGCCCGCGTCCGTCCCGGTCCCAGACCAGGGCCGGGATGACCAGGGCCAGCAGCACGGTACGGATCACCACGCGGACGATGCCGAGGCGGTTGCCGTCCTGCCCAATGACCCGGAGTCCAAGAATCCGCTTGCCGGGGGTGAAGCCCACGGTCCCCACGGTGAGGATCGTCAGGATCACGAAGAGCCCCAGCGTCCAGTTGCCCGTGGCGCCCAGCCGGCCCCCCGTGATCAGTCCGTATGCGATGAGCTGGCAGCCGACCCAGTCGATGACGACCGCGCCGATCCGGCGGCCGAAGCGGGCCACGGAGCCGGGCCCCGACCGGGGCAGGCCGAGCTGCTGGCCCGGATAGCCGAAGTCGACGCCCATGTCCTCGGCGGCCGCACGGGGGCCGGAAAGCCAGGATCCGATTGCTTGCCTGTTGTCCACTCGACCACGGTACCGGTGGTGCTCCATCGGGCTCCGACGGGACCCTGGTTAACTTGTGCGAAACAAATGGGTCATGCTTGGGAAATCCCGTCTGCTTATGGTCGGGTCAGCGTGCGGCACCGCACTGACGCACCACGAGCTATAAAACCCGCCCCTGCCCCGGGGCCGGGAGTAGGAGGAGTTGGATGTTCCAGAACGCCGACGAAGTGAAGCAGTACATCGAGGAGAACGACGTCAAGTTCGTTGACGTCCGCTTCTGCGACCTGCCTGGTGTGATGCAGCACTTCACCATCCCGGGGCGGGCGTTCGACCCGAACGAGGAGCTGGCCTTCGACGGCTCCTCGATCCGCGGTTTCCAGGCGATCCACGAGTCCGACATGGCGCTGCGTGCCGACATCAGCACCGCGCGTCTGGACCCGTTCCGCAAGGACAAGACGCTCAACATCAACTTCTTCATCCACGACCCGATCACGGGCGAGGCCTACAGCCGCGACCCGCGCAACATCGCGAAGAAGGCCGAGGCGTACCTCGCCTCCACCGGCATCGCCGACACCGCGTACTTCGGCCCCGAGGCCGAGTTCTACGTGTTCGACAGCGTGCGCTTCGCGACCACCGCGAACGAGAGCTTCTACCACATCGACTCCGAGGCCGGCGCCTGGAACACCGGTTCCGAGGAGAACAACCGTGGTTACAAGGTCCGCTACAAGGGTGGTTACTTCCCCGTAGCCCCGGTCGACCACTTCGCCGACCTGCGCGCCGAGATCTCCCTCGAACTGGACGCCCAGGGCCTCCAGGTCGAGCGCCAGCACCACGAGGTCGGCACCGGTGGTCAGGCCGAGATCAACTACAAGTTCAACACGCTGCTCGCCGCGGCCGACGACCTGATGCTCTTCAAGTACATCGTGAAGAACGTCGCCTGGCGCAACGGCAAGACCGCGACCTTCATGCCGAAGCCGATCTTCGGTGACAACGGCTCGGGCATGCACGTGCACCAGTCGCTGTGGGCGAACGGCGACCCGCTGTTCTACGACGAGGCCGGCTACGCGGGCCTGTCGGACACCGCCCGCTACTACATCGGCGGCATCCTCAAGCACGCCCCGTCGCTGCTGGCCTTCACGAACCCGACGGTGAACTCCTACCACCGCCTGGTTCCGGGCTTCGAGGCGCCGGTCAACATGGTGTACTCGCAGCGCAACCGCTCCGCCGCGATGCGCATCCCGATCACGGGCTCCAACCCGAAGGCCAAGCGCGTCGAGTTCCGCGCCCCGGACCCGTCGTCCAACCCGTACCTCGCCTTCGCGGCGCTGCTGCTCGCGGGCCTCGACGGTGTCAAGAACAAGATCGAGCCGATGGAGCCGATCGACAAGGACCTCTACGAGCTCTCGCCCGACGAGCACGCGAGCGTCCCGCAGGTCCCGACCAGCCTTGAGGACGTCCTCAAGGCCCTGGAGGACGACCACGAGTACCTCCTGGCCGGCGGTGTGTTCACCCCCGACCTGATCGAGACCTGGATCGACTACAAGCGCACGCACGAGATCGCCCCCATCGCGCAGCGTCCGCACCCGCACGAGTTCGAGCTGTACTTCGACCTCTAGGTCGTAGCCCTCGAAACACCGGGTCATGCCTGATGAGAGGCCTCCCGCCGCACTCCACGGAGTGCGGCGGGAGGCCTTTCCGCTTTGACAGGCGGCCCGGGTCGGGTGAGGGTTGAAATGACCTAGAACCCGGATGAGCGAGACACGTTCGGAGGTGCATGAAGATGCGCCGCAGGATCATCGCCACAGTCGTCGCCGGAACCGCGGGGATCTCCCTGGGCCTCCTGCCGGTCGGCAGCGCCTCGGCAGCGGTCACCGGGGGCGGAGGAGGGGGCGGGGGCGGCTGGTGCAACTCGCGCTACGACGACTGCTGCGACCGCAACTGGGACAGCCGGTACTGCGGGCAGGGCGTGGGCGGCTGGTACGAGCCGGACTGGCGCGACAACGACCGCTACTACAACTCGAACTACTACGACGCCAACTGGCGCGGCAACTGGGACCCCCACTACTACGGCGGGGACGGCGATCGCGGTTACTACTACTACGACGGCGACCACCACGGCGGCGGCTGGAACGACGGCTGGGGCGGCGGATACCGCTACAACGACTAGCGCCGACGTGCGGCGGGCCCCCGTGCATGGCCGTCAGGCCTCCGGGGGCCTCCCGCGTTCCCGGCGGCTCCGTCGGAAGGGGGGCGCCGCCGGACCCGCCGACCCTCCGGGCGACGACGGGACTTTGACGACAGGCCCTAGACCGCCGGGCCGCGCAGCAACGGCATCGCGCCGGTGAGGTCGTGCAGGCAGCGCACCGCCATCTCGGCGGGGGAGCCGGGCCCCGCCACGGGGGCGTCGGTCTGCGACCACAGCTCCAGCGAGACCCGGATCGCGTCGGTGGCGGCGGCGGCCAGCAGTCGTACGGCCAGCGGCTCGGCCCCCGGCCCGGCGAGCCGGGCGATCACCGGGACCAGCCGCTCCTCGGACTCCTGGTTCACCCGATACCAGACCGCCCGCAGGGCCTCGTCGTCCGTGGCGGCGCGCAGCAGTCCGCGGGTCACCCCCAGCCCCTCCTCGACCGCCTGGGAGTCGCTCAGCGACCGCGTTATCGCCCGCGCCAGCGCCTCGCCCAGCGGGGTGCCCGGATCCTCCTCGGAGAGCAGGGCCCGCCAGGCGTCGCCCCCGCCCGCCAACAGCGGGGCCACGGCCTCCTGCTTGTTGCGGAAGTACCGGTAGAACGTGCGCAGCGCGACGCCCGCGCGCTGGGCGATGTCTTCGGCCGTGGTCCCGTCGGGACCGTGTTCGGCGAACAGTTCGCAGGCCGCGCGGGCGATGTCGAGCTGGGTGGCGGCTTTGCGGCGCTCGGTCAGCGACTGGGTCCCGGGGCCGCTCTGGGGGGAGTACGGACGAGGAGATCTCACAGGTGAAGCGTACCGTCCGACATGCGGGCGATTGCACACAATGACAGTCTGGCAAAACGTGCCATTAACTCGGTACGCTGCGCCCATGAACCGTTACGAAGGACGTCGCGTCCTCATCACCGGCGGCGGATCCGGCATCGGCCGGGCCACCGTCCACCGCATCCTCGCCGAAGGCGGCCGCGTTCACACCGTGGACGTCGACGAAGCCGGCCTCCGGGCCACGGCCGACCGGGCCGCCGCCGACGGGCACGCCGACCGGCTCAGCACCGCAGTCCTGGACATATCCGACGAGGCCGCCGTGAAGGCCGGCGTCGCCGACGCCGTCGACGCCCTCACGGGGCTCGACGTCCTCGTCAACGCGGCGGGCATCCTGCGCTCCGCGCACACCCACCAAACCACCCTCGACTTCTGGAACAAGGTCATCTCGGTCAACCTGACCGGCACCTTCCTGATGATCCGCGAGTCCCTCCCCGCCCTTCTCGCGGGCGAACAGCCGGTCGTCGTGAACTTCAGCTCCACCTCGGCGACCTTCGCCCACCCCTACATGTCCGCCTATGCGGCCAGCAAGGGCGGCATCCAGTCCATGACCCACGCCTTGGCCGCCGAGTACAGCAAGCAGGGCCTGCGCTTCGTCGCCGTCGCCCCCGGCTCCATCGAGTCGGGCATGACCACCGGCAACGGCCCCGGCCTGCCCGAGGACACCGACTGGAGCCTGTTCACCAAGCTCGCCCCGGCCCTCGGCCAGGGCTTCGCAGGCCCCCAGACCGTCGCCGGCGTCGTCGCCATGCTCGGCTCCGAGGACGGCGCGTTCATCACCGGCACCGAGATCCGCATCGACGGCGGCACGCACTACTAGAGACGGCGGCACGCACTACTGGAGCGGCTGGTTTCGCCACCTGCGCCGCCGACGGCCCGCCGAGCCGGGGGATCAGTCCCTGAACCGGTCCCAGAGCCGGGGGAAGCGCTGCGCGAGCACGGACTCGTCCTCGAAGTCCAGCGCGGTGCCCTCCGGCTCGGCCGGCTGGAGCGGGACGCCGAGGTCCGGGGCGACCGCACCGGTCAGCTGCTCGTACGCCTCGTCGGCCGCGTACCCGAGCTCCTCGCCGTCCCCGTCGATCTCCTCGTCGAACTCGCCCAGCAGTTCCGCCAGGTGGTCCGGGTCGTGCACCCCGCCCTCGAAGACCTCCCGGCCCTGACCGATCAGCCAGCACCGGAAGTAGTCGAAGGCGTCGTCGCTCGCGCCGTCCAGCAGCACCCACGCGGCGCCCCACAGGTCCCACGTGTACGCCCGGTTGTAGCGCGACTCGAAGTGCCGCGCGAAGTCCAGGACGGAATCCGGATCGAGCTGTGTCAGCCGATCGACCAGCAGCTCGGCGTGCTCCTCGGGGTCGCCCTCGGCGGCCTCGCGGGTACGGTCGACGATCTCCCAGAACTCCGTCTCGTCCATCACCGCTCCAGCATCACGGGTCAACCCCCGCGCCGCCACCGCTCATACGGCCAAAGGCCGGTGTCCGACACCCACCCGGCCCCCGCGCCGCGGACCGGGAGGGCCGGTCGGCGGGCGGAGCCGCCGCTCGACACGGGCGGAAAACACCGAGAGGCGGCCCGTCCCCTCCTGGGCGGGCCGCCTCTCGGGCGGATCAAAGGGTGCGTCGCGGCCTACAGGCCGTAGCGCTCCCGGGCCTCCTTGACGGAGGACGCCGGTACCTCACCGCGGCGGGCGAGCTGGGCCAGCGCCGCCACCACGATCGACTGCGCGTCGACACCGAAGTGGCGACGGGCACCCTCACGGGTGTCGGACAGACCGAAGCCGTCCGTGCCCAGCGAGGTCCAGTCCTGCTCCACCCACTGGCTGATCTGGTCCGGGACCTGACGCATCCAGTCGGAGACGGCGAGCACCGGGCTCGTGACGCCTTCCAGCGCGCGGGTCACGTACGGGGTGCGCACCTCGCCGCGCAGCAGCGCCTCGTCGCACTCCAGTGCCTCGCGGCGCAGCTCGCCCCAGGAGGTGGCGGACCAGACGTCGGCGGCCACGTTCCACTCGGCGGCGAGGAGCTTCTGCGCCTCCAGCACCCAGTGGATGGCCGTACCGGAGGCCATCAGCTGGACCTTCGGGGCGTCGGCGGCCGGGGCCGCCTCCGCCAGGTCGGCCGCGGTGTTGAAGCGGTACAGGCCCTTGAGGATGCCTTCCTCGACGCCCTCGGGCATCGCGGGCTGCACCTTCGGCTCGTTGTAGACCGTCAGGTAGTAGAAGACGTCTTCCGGCTTCTCGCCGTACATCCGGCGCAGACCGTCCTTGACGATCACCGCGATCTCGTACGCGAAGGCCGGGTCGTAGTTCAGCGACGCCGGGTTCGTGGACGCGATCAGGTGCGAGTGGCCGTCCGCGTGCTGGAGGCCCTCACCGGTCAGCGTGGTGCGACCGGCGGTGGCGCCGACGATGAAGCCCTTGCCGAGCTGGTCGGCGAGCTGCCACATCTGGTCGGCGGTGCGCTGCCAGCCGAACATCGAGTAGAAGATGTAGAACGGGATCATCGGCTCGCCGTGCGTCGCGTACGACGTGCAGGCGGCGATGAAGTCGGCCATGGCGCCGGCCTCGGTGATCCCCTCGTTGAGGATCTGGCCGTCCTTGGCTTCCTTGTAGTACATGAGCTGGTCGCGGTCGACCGGCTCGTACGTCTGGCCCAGCGGCGAGTAGATGCCGGCCGACGGGAAGAGGGACTCCATACCGAAGGTACGGGCCTCGTCGGGAACGATCGGCACCCAGCGCTTGCCGGTCTCCTTGTCCCGCATCAGGTCCTTGACGAGACGGACGAAGGCCATGGTGGTGGCCATCTCCTGCTTGCCGGAACCCTTGAGCAGCGGGGCGAAGGAACGGTCGGCCGGCGCCGGCAGGGCGACGTGCTTGACGTTGCGGGCCGGGGCGGGACCGCCGAGCGCCGCGCGGCGCTCGTTCAGGTACCGGACCTCGGGGCTGTCCGCGCCCGGGTGGCCGTAGGGGACGACGCCGTCGGCGAAGGCGCTGTCCGGGATCGGGAGGCCAAGGAGGTCACGCATGTCCTTGAACTCGTCGATCGTCAGCTTCTTCATCTGGTGGTTCGCGTTCTTCGACTCGAACCCGGCACCCAGCGTGTAGCCCTTGACGGTCTGCGCGAGGATGACCGTCGGCGCGCCCTTGTGCTCCAGGGCGGCCTTGTACGCGGCGTAGACCTTGCGGGGCTCGTGGCCGCCGCGGGAGCTGTGGAAGCACTCGGCGATCTTCGCGTCGGACAGCACACCGGCCAGCTGCACGAGCTCGGCGTTGGCGCCGAAGAAGTGCTGGCGGATGTAGGCCACGTCGCGGGTCGCGTACGTCTGGAACTGCGCGTCCGGCACCTCGCGCAGCCGGCGCACCAGGGCGCCCGTGGTGTCGAGCTGGAACAGCTCGTCCCAGGCGGAGCCCCACAGCGACTTGATGACGTTCCAGCCGGCGCCGCGGAACTGGGCTTCCAGCTCCTGGACGACGCGGAAGTTCGCGCGGACCGGACCGTCGAGGCGCTGCAGGTTGCAGTTGATGACGAAGGTCAGGTTGTCGAGCTGCTCGCGGGAGGCCAGGGCCAGGGCGGCGGTCGACTCGGGCTCGTCCATCTCGCCGTCGCCGAGGAAGGCCCAGACGTGCGAGTTGGCGGTGTCCTTGATGCTGCGGTTCTGCAGGTAGCGGTTGAAGCGCGCCTGGTAGATCGCCGACAGCGGGCCGAGGCCCATGGAGACCGTGGGGAACTCCCACAGCCACGGCAGGCGCCGCGGGTGCGGGTAGGACGGCAGGCCGTTGCCGCCGGACTCCTGGCGGAAGTTGTCGAGCTGCTGCTCGGACACGCGTCCGTCGAGGAACGCGCGGGCGTAGATGCCGGGGGAGGCGTGGCCCTGGATGTAGAGCTGGTCACCCGATCCGTCGGCCTCCTTCCCGCGGAAGAAGTGCTGGAAGCCGGTCTCGTACAGCCACGCGGCGGAGGCGAAGGTGGCGATGTGGCCGCCGACGCCGTACTTGGAGCCGCGGGTCACCATGGCGGCCGCGTTCCAGCGGTTCCAGGCGGTGATCCTGGCTTCCATCTCCTCGTCGCCCGGGAACTCGGGCTCGGCGGAGGTGGGGATGGTGTTGACGTAATCCGTCTCCAGCAGCTTCGGCAGGGCGAGGCCGGCGGCCTCGGCGTGCTGGAGCGTACGGCGGAGCAGGTATTCGGCGCGGCGCGTACCGGCGGCCTTGGCGACGGCGTCGAGTGAGGCCGCCCATTCGGCGGTCTCCTCGGTGTCGCGGTCCGGGAGCTGGTCGAGCTCGCTCGGAAGCTTTCCTACGGGGTCGGACATCGGTGTGCGCCGCCTTCCGGACAAAGGAGAGGAGGTGGTGAAGAAAACCCTGACGGGCAGGACAGGGTCGATGGACCCGGGTGGGGTCCGGGTTGACTGTAAAGCGCTGATCGATGATCGATCAAATAAAAGTGACGAATAAATGTCACTCCGGCAAAAGTCGGCACCCGGTGCCATGGCCGGAGGCACGCCGTGCCGGTGGTGCGAGTCCACGACAAGGCGCCGGTGGACCCCTGGAGATCCGCTCGAAACCGCAGGTCAAGGGGGGTTTCGGCGGGCGTGGTACGAACGCCCCGACCGGCTCCCGCGGAGGGCCCTCAGGCGCGCGGGGCGCAGCCCAGGACGTGCCGTTTCACGAGCAGCCCGATGTCCGGATCCTGGGACCGGAACGCCGCCACGAGGGCTTCGTGCTCCTCGGCGTAGGACTTCTGGACCGTTCCCAGCCACCGGATGGACAGGGCCGTGAACACCTCGATGCCGAGGGACTCCCAGGTGTGGAGGAGCACGCTGTTCCCGGCGGCCCGCACCATCTCCCGGTGGAAGCCCACGGTGTGCCGCACCTGCGCGGTGCCGTCCTCGGTGCGGTCGGCCTCCCACAGGGCCGCCACGTGGGGCTCCAGGGCCGTGCAGTCGGTGGCCAGGCGGGGCGCCGCCAACTCGGCGGCGATCTGCTCCAGCCCGGCCCGGACGGGGTAGATCTCCTCCAGGTCGGCCGCGGAGAGGTTCCGGACGCGCACGCCCTTGTTCGGGGCCGACTCGATGAGCCGCAGCGTCTCCAACTCCCGCAGGGCCTCGCGCACGGGCGTCTGGCTGACCTCCAGCTCGACGGCGATGCGGCGCTCCACGATCCGCTCACCGGGCTTCCAGCGGCCGCTGACGATCCCCTCCACGATGTGCTCGCGGATCTGCTCGCGCAGCGAGTGCACGACGGGTGGGGTGATCATCGGCGCTTCATCTCCTGTGGGGGCACGCGGGGCCTGATGCCGTAGACAATACGGCGGTCGTGGCCTGCTGCGATGCGTTCCTCGCGGGTGACGCTTGGTGAGGCTCGTTACAACGACGGGGCCCCCGCCCGGACGAATCCGGGCGGGGGCCCCGTATGCGGCGTTTCGGTCCGGGGACCTTACAGGCCGAGCTCGACCTCGAACTCGCCGGCCTCAAGGATCGCCTTGACGGCCGAGAGGTACCGGGCCGCGTCCGCGCCGTCCACCAGGCGGTGGTCGTAGGACAGGGTCAGGTACGTCATGTCGCGGATGCCGATGTTGGTGCCCTCGGCGGTCTCGATGACCACCGGGCGCTTGACCGTGGCACCGATGCCCAGGATGGCGACCTGGTTCGGAGGCACGATCACCGTGTCGAACAGCGCACCGCGCGAGCCGGTGTTGCTGATGGTGAAGGTCGCGCCCGACAGCTCGTCCGGCGTGATCTTGTTGCCGCGGACCTTGCCGGCCAGATCGGCGGTCGCCTTGGAGATGCCCGCCAGGTTGAGGTCACCGGCACCCTTGATGACCGGGGTCATCAGGCCCTTCTCGGAGTCGACGGCGATGCCGATGTTCTCCGAGTCGAAGTAGGTGATGGTGCCCTCGTCCTCGTTGATCCGGGCGTTGACGACCGCGTGGGCCTTCAGCGCCTGGGCCGCGGCCTTGACGAAGAACGGCATCGGGGACAGCTTGACGCCCTCGCGGGCGAGGAAGCCGGCCTTGGCCTTCTCGCGCAGCTTCATGATCTTGGTGATGTCCACCTCGACCACGGAGCTGAGCTGCGCCTGCGAGTGCAGGGCCTTCATCATGTTGTCGCCGATGACCTTGCGCATGCGGGTCATCTTGACCGTCTGACCGCGCAGCTCCGAGACCGCGGCGGCCGGAGCCTTCGCGGCGGCGGGAGCGGCGGCCGGCGCCGGCGCGGCGGCAGCGGCCTTCGCGGCCTCGGCGGCGGCGATGACGTCCTGCTTGCGGATGCGGCCACCGACACCGGTGCCCGAAACCGTCGACAGGTTGACGCCGGACTCCGAGGCGAGCTTGCGCACCAGCGGGGTCACGTACGCGCCCTCGTCGCCGGCCGGGGCCGTGGCGGCGGGAGCGGCCGGAGCCGGAGCCGCGACCGGGGCGGCGGCGGCCGGAGCGGCAACCGGAGCCGGAGCGGCCGGAGCCGGGGCGGCAACCGGAGCCGGAGCGGCCGGAGCAGCCGGAGCAGCCGGAGCGGCCGGAGCGGCCGGAGCCGGGGCGGCGGCGGCAGGGGCGGCGGCCGGAGCGGCACCGGCGACGCCGATGACGGCCAGACGGGCGCCGACCTCGGCGGTCTCGTCCTCGGCCACCAGGATCTCCAGCAGGGTGCCGGAGACGGGGGCGGGGATCTCGGTGTCGACCTTGTCCGTGGAGACTTCGAGCAGCGGCTCGTCGGCCTCGACGGACTCGCCGACCTCCTTCAGCCACCGGGTGACGGTGCCCTCGGTGACGGACTCGCCCAGCGCGGGCAGCACGACATCGGTGCCGGACGCGGCCGGAGCGGCGGCGGCGGGGGCCTCGGCAGCCGGAGCCGCGGGGGCAGCCGGAGCCGCGGGGGCCTCGGCGGCGGGAGCCGGGGTCTCGGCGGCCGGAGCGGCCGGAGCCTCGGCGGCGGCCGGAGCCTCGGCCGGGGCCGCGTCGCCCGAGCCGTCGTCGATGACGGCCAGTTCGGCGCCGACCTCGACGGTCTCGTCCTCGGCGACCTTGATGGAGGCCAGGATGCCGGAGACGGGCGACGGGATCTCGGTGTCGACCTTGTCGGTCGAGACTTCGAGCAACGGCTCGTCGGCCTCGACGCGCTCGCCCTCGGCCTTCAGCCAGCGGGTGACAGTGCCCTCGGTGACGCTCTCACCGAGCGCCGGAAGGGTTACGGAAACCGACATGGTTTCAGTTGCTCCTAACGAAAGTGCGGAAGTGGTCGTCGCGCCCGCGAACGATCAGTCGTGTGCGTGAAGCGGCTTGCCGGCCAGGGCCAGGTGGGCCTCGCCGAGCGCTTCGTTCTGGGTCGGGTGGGCGTGGATGAGCTGCGCGACCTCGGCCGGCAGGGCCTCCCAGTTGTAGATCAACTGGGCTTCGCCGACCTGCTCGCCCATCCGGTCACCGACCATGTGGACGCCGACCACGGCACCGTCCTTGACCTGGACGAGCTTGATCTCGCCCGCGGTCTTCAGGATCTTGCTCTTGCCGTTGCCCGCCAGGTTGTACTTCAGGGCCACGACCTTGTCCGCGCCGTAGATCTCCTTGGCCTTGGCCTCGGTGATGCCGACGGACGCGACCTCGGGGTGGCAGTACGTCACGCGCGGAACGCCGTCGTAGTCGATCGGGACGGCCTTCAGGCCGGCCAGGCGCTCCGCGACGAGGATGCCCTCGGCGAAGCCGACGTGCGCGAGCTGGAGCGTCGGGACGAGGTCACCGACGGCCGAGACGGTCGGCACGTTGGTCTGCATGTACTCGTCGACCAGGACGTAGCCGCGGTCCATCGCGACGCCCTGCTCCTCGTAGCCCAGGCCCTGCGAGACCGGACCGCGACCGATGGCGACCAGCAGCACCTCGGCCTCGAAGGTCTTGCCGTCGGCGAGCGTGACGCGCACGCCCGACTCCGTGTACTCGGCCTTCTCGAAGAAGGTGCCGAGGTTGAACTTGATGCCGCGCTTGCGGAACGCGCGCTCAAGGATCTTCGAGCTGTTCTCGTCCTCGACCGGGACGAGGTGCTTGAGGCCCTCGATGACGGTGACGTCGGTGCCGAAGGACTTCCACGCCGAGGCGAACTCGACGCCGATGACGCCACCGCCCAGGATGATCGCGGACTCGGGCACGCGGTCCAGGACCAGCGCGTGGTCCGAGGAGATGATGCGGTTGCCGTCGATGTCGAGACCCGGCAGGGACTTCGGCACGGAGCCGGTGGCCAGGAGCACGTGGCGACCCTGGATCCGCTGCCCGTTGACGTCGACGGAAGTCGGGGAGGAGAGGCGGCCCTCACCCTCGATGTAGGTCACCTTGCGGGAGGCGACCAGCCCCTGCAGGCCCTTGTACAGGCCGGAGATGACATCGTCCTTGTACTTGTGCACTCCGGCGATGTCGATGCCCTCGAAAGAGGCCTTGACACCGAACTGTCCGGCTTCGCGCGCCTGGTCCGCGATCTCACCGGCGTGCAGCAGAGCCTTCGTGGGGATGCAGCCGTTGTGCAGGCAGGTGCCACCGAGCTTGTTCTTCTCGATCAGCGCAACGTCGAGACCCAGCTGGGATGCGCGCAGAGCCGCGGCGTAACCGCCACTGCCACCGCCGAGGATCACTAGGTCGAAAACGGTGCTGGCGTCGTTCGCCACGTCACGTCCTCCATGCATGTGCGCCGGGCACCGGTCCTCTGTGACCGGGCGGCGGCTGGTAATCGGCCGCTTGCTTCTTCGGCCCTGTGGTGGGGGCCCTGTCCTGCCGAGAACCCATCTTCGCATTTGTCGGGGGAACGCGGGACGCCGGGCCCCCGGGGTGGACCGTCGTTCCGCCCGAAGTAACGGTTACCCATGCGTAGAAAGCTACTGATCCTCGACGTTTCTTCCAGAGCGAACGCGCCGCGGACCCCGATCGGGGTCCGCGGCGCGTTCGCTCGTGAAACGCGTCCCGGGAGCGGGCGTCAGCCCAGGTCGCCGGTGGCGGTGCGCTCGGCCAGCCGCACCAGGGTGCGCACGGCGGAGCCGGTGCCGCCCTTGGGGGTGTAGCCGTACGGGGCGCCCTCGTGGAAGGCGGGACCCGCGATGTCGAGGTGGGCCCAGGTGATGCCCTCGCCGACGAACTCCTGGAGGAAGAGACCGGCGACCAGGCCGCCGCCCATCCGGACACCCATGTTCGCGATGTCGGCGGTGGGGGAGTCCATGGTCTTGCGCAGGTCCTCGGGGAGCGGCATCGGCCACGAGGCCTCGCCGACCTCCTCGGCGATCTCGTGGATCGAGGTGCGGAAGGCGTCGTCGTTCGCCATGATGCCGAAGGTCCGGTCGCCCAGGGCCAGCACCATGGCGCCGGTCAGGGTCGCGACGTCGACGATCGCGTCCGGGTTGTCCTCGGAGGCCTTGGTCAGCGCGTCGCCCAGGACCAGGCGGCCCTCGGCGTCCGTGTTGAGGACCTCGACGGTCTTGCCGCTGTACATGCGCAGGACGTCGCCGGGCTTGGTGGCGGAGCCGGACGGCATGTTCTCGGCGAGCGCGAGCCAGCCGGTCACGTTGACCTGGAGGCCCAGCTTCGCGGCCGCGACGACGGCGGCGAACACGGCGGCGGCGCCGGCCATGTCGCACTTCATCGTCTCGTTGTGGCCGGCCGGCTTCAGGGAGATGCCGCCCGAGTCGTAGGTGATGCCCTTGCCGACGTAGGCGAGGCTCTTCTCCGCCTTGGGGTGCGTGTAGGTGAGCTTGACCAGGCGCGGCGGGTTCTCGGAGCCCTTGCCGACGCCCATGATGCCGCCGTAGCCGCCCTTGACGAGGGCCTTCTCGTCCAGGACCTGGACCTTGATGCCGTTCTCCTTCGCGGTCGCGGACGCGACCGCGGCGAAGGCCTCGGGGGTGAGGTCGTTCGGCGGGGTGTTGATCAGGTCACGGGCGATGTTGACCTCGGTCGCCACGACGGAGGCGCGCTCGGCGGCGGCCTTGTGCTCCTTGTCGCGCGGCTTGGCGCCCAGCAGGGTCACCTCGGCGAGGGGCTGCTTGGGGCCGCCGTTCTTGGCGCCCTTCTTGTCGCCGCCCTGGTAGGCGGTGAACGCGTAGGCACCCAGCAGGGCGCCCTCGGCGACGGCGGTGACGGCGGAGGCGTCGTCCAGGGGCAGGGCGAAGGCGGCCTTCTTGGTGCCGTGCAGCGCGCGGGCGGCGGCGCCGGCGGCGCGGCGCAGGGCCTCCTCGTCGAAGGACTCGTCCTGCTCGGGCACGGGGCCCAGGCCGACCGCCAGCACGACCGGGACCTTCAGGCCGGCCGGGGCGGGCAGCTTGGTGGTCTCGCCTTCGGCGCCGGAGGCACCGAGCGCGTCGAGCACGGCGGCGAGCTTTCCGTCGAACGCCTTGTCCACGGCCTCGGCGCCGGCGGCCACGACGGGGCCCTTGGGGCCCTTCGCCACGCCGACCACGAGGGCGTCGGCGCGCAGCGTCGCCGCGCCGGCAGTGCTGAGAGTCAGAGCAGTCACGGTGGTGAAGTCTCGCTTCCGTTTTATGTATGTGGGCGCTGCGGTCACGTCGGGGTCGCCGGCCGCTCCGCAGCGATCGTATTCCTGGCCCGACGGCCGCCGGAAATGAGCCTACGCGTAGCCACTCGTCCGTACGTCACTCGAAGGTTTGGCAAGTTGTTCGATCAGGACGCCATCAGGTTCACCCATCTGTGGCCTCTGTTCCAGGTTTGCCCTTGAGACCTGACGAGGTCCGAGAGACTCGGCCCACTCTCGCAAGGGGACGCGGGGTTCCTTTGCATGATTTTCCACAGAGCCTCCCGGGCCCGGCCAACCCCACAGGGCCGAGCCGAGGGACGCCTGCGGGGGGAAAGGCCGAAATGGTCAACAAGAACCGGATGAACAGGGTCGCCGCAGCGATGGCGGCAGCGGCCCTGATGTCCGTGGCAGTACCCGCCGCGACCGCCGAGGCGGCCGTGGCACCGCGCATCGACCTGAAGGTGCTGGTCGTCGACGACGGCGGCAGCTCGGTCGAGGCGATCACCGCGGAACTCCGGGACACCGGAGTGCCCTACACCCGGGTCGACCTGGGCAGCACGAGCCGCCCGGTCATCAACGCCGCGTTCCTCAGCGACACGGTGGACGGCCGGCCGCGGGCCAAGTTCCAGGGGGTCGTGCTCCCGAACGAGAACCCGTTCGGGACGGGTTCGGCCGAGGCCGCGGCCCTCGCCTCGTACGAGACGACGTACGGGATCCGCCAGGTCGACGCCTACACCTGGGCCCACCCGGGCGTGGGTCTGGAGTACACCGACAACGGCGGCTACGGCGGCCAGCTCGACGGCACGCAGGCCGCGGTCACCGCGGCCGGCAAGGCGGGCCCCTTCGGCTACCTCGGCGGCCAGGTCGAGTTCGAGGACAACTCGTCGCTCATCCTGGAGAGCTACGGGTTCATGGGCAAGCCGCGGGCCGGCTACACCAGCCTGCTCGACGCCCCCGTCCCCGGTGGCACCGGCCGGGCCTCGCTCGTCGGCGAGTACACCCACGACGGACGCAGCGAACTGGTCGTCACCTTCGGCTACAACCAGCACCAGCAGCAGTACCGACTGCTGGCGCGCGGCATCGTCGAATGGCTGACGCAGGGGGTCCACCTCGGACAGAGCCGCAACTACTTCGCCGTCCACGTCGACGACGTGTTCGCGCCCGACGCCCGCTGGAACAAGGAGCTCAACTGCACGCCCGGCGACTACGCCTGCGCGGGCGGCGAGGGCCAGGAGAGCACGATCCGGATGACCGCCGCCGACGCGCAGTACGCGGCGCAGTGGCAGACGTCCAAGAACTTCAAGCTGGACATGCTCTTCAACGCGGGCGCCGGCGAGGAGTGGAAGGCGGAGAACGGCGGCGTGGACGCGATGACCGCGCAACTGGTCGCGGACCGGGCCAAGTACCGCTGGATGAACCACACCTACACGCACCCGTTCCTCGGCTGCGTGCAGGACGTCACCACCGTCCCGTGGACCTGCACCAAGAACGCCCAGGGCGCCATCAACTGGATGAGCCGGGCCGAGATCTCCGCGCAGATCCGCGACAACAACAACTGGGCGGCCTCCAAGGGCATCACCACCGACCGCACCGAACTCGTCACCGGCGAGCACTCCGGCCTCAAGACCGCCCCCCAGCAGCCCCAGGACAATCCCAACCTGGCCGGCGCCCTCGCGGACAACGGCGTGAAGTGGGTCGGTAGCGACAACTCCCGCGAACCGGCGCAGCGGCCGGTCGGCGCCGCCCTGACCGTCCCGCGGCACCCGATGAACGTGTACTACAACACCGGCACCAACGCGGAGATGGCCGACGAGTACAACTGGATCTACAGCAGCCGGGCCGACGGCGGCAGCGGCGCCTGCGAGGACAACCCGGCCACCTCGACCTGCCTGCCCGCCCCGCTCGACGTCAACACGGGCTACCTGGACTACATCGTCCCGCAGGAGGCCCGCATCGCGATGCGGCACGTGCTCGCCAACGACCCGCGGCCGCACTACGTCCACCAGTCCAACCTGGCCGAGGACCGGACCCTCTACCCGGTGGTCAACCGGATCCTGGACACCTACCGGACGCTGTACGCGCCGAGCGCCCCGATCGTGAACCAGAGCATGAAGGACACCGGCGTCGAGCTCACCCGCCGCGCGGCCTGGGACAAGGCCCTGGCCGAGAACAAGGTCACCGCGTACCGCATCGGCAAGGACGTCACCGTCAAGGCGCCCTCCGGCGTCGTCGCCCCCGTGACCGCTCCCAACGGAACCAAGAAGCAGCTCCTGCTCGGCACCGCGGACTTCGGCACCGCGTACGCCGGCACCCGGTCGGCCTGGACGGCTCCCGAGCTGCTCCAGTCGGCGGTCACGCTCAAGCTCCTCTGACCGACGGGCCGACCGTCCGGCCCGAGCGAACCGCCCACTCGTAACACCCAGCGCCGGCGCACCGCGAACCTCGGGGCGCCGGCCCCTTTTCCGTCCTGGGGGGACACACCGCATGAGCCATGGGCGTCATGTCACCATGCTCACCGAAGGCACCTATCCGCACGTTCACGGGGGCGTCAGCACCTGGTGCGACCAACTGGTCCGCGGCATGCCGGAGGTGGACTTCAACGTCATAGCCCTGACGGGCTCCGGACGTGAGCCGGTCACCTGGGAACTGCCGCGCAACGTCTACCGGCACACGGCCGTACCGCTCTGGGGCCCGGCCCCGCCCAGGACCCGACGGTCCACCCTGCGCGGCAGGTCCCGCCGCCGCTTCACCGAGACCTACGAGAACTTCCTGCTCTCCCTGATCGACCCCGCCCACGGCGGGTTCTCCGAGGCCCTGGGCGAGATGGCCGAACTGGCCCGGGCCGGCCGGCTCGCGCCGGCCCTGCGCTCCGAATCGGTCCTGCGCCTGCTGATGCACGCGTGGACCCGCCCCGGCCTCGTCACCGCCGACGCCGAGCCCACCATCCACGACGCGCTCACCGCCACCGACCTGCTGGAACACGCCCTGCGCCCGCTGTCCGTGCGGATCCCGCCCGACAGCGTCGCGCACGCCGTCAGCAGCGGCCTCGCGACCCTCCCCGCGCTCGCCGCGAAACGCCTCGACAAGGTGCCGTTCCTGCTCACCGAGCACGGCATCTACCTGCGCGAGCGCTACCTCGGCTACCGCACGGCGGCGCAGCGGTGGCCCGTCAAGGCCCTCATGCTCGGCTTCTACCGCGAGCTGAACACCGAGGGCTACCGGCAGGCCGACCTGATCACCCCGTGCAACCAGTACAACCGCCGTTGGGAGGAACGCGGAGGCGCCGACTCGGAGCGGATCCGCACCGTTTACAACGGGGTCGACCCGCACGCCTTCCCCGAGGCCGGCCCCGAACCCGAGGTGCCCACCCTCAGCTGGTGCGGGCGCATCGACCCGATCAAGGACCTCGAAACCCTCATCCGCGCCTACGCGTTCATGCGCGAGGAGATGCCCACCCTGCGGTTGCGGCTGTTCGGCCCGGTCCCGGCCGGCTGCGAGGACTACCGGATCCGGCTGGAGAAGCTCGGCGCGGAACTCGGCGTGAGCGACGGCATCACCTACGAGGGGCGCATCGAGCAGGTCGCCAAGGCCTACGCGGCGGGCAGCATCGTGATGCTGTCCAGCATCAGCGAGGGCTTCCCCTTCAGCATCATCGAGGCCATGTCCTGCGGTCGCACCACCGTCTCCACCGACGTCGGGGGAGTGCGCGAGGCCGTGGGCGACACCGGACTCGTCGTCCCGCCCCGGGAGCCGGAGACCATGGCCCGCGCCACCCTCGCGCTGCTGCGCGACGACGAACGCCGCCTGGAACTGGGGCGGTTGTCCCGGGAGCGGGTCGTCGAGAAGTTCACCCTGCACCAGTCCGTGGACGGCTTCCGGCACATCTACCGGGAACTCGCCGGCCAGCCCGTCCTGCCCGTCCACGAGGGCGACACCTGGACGCAGCGGCTCGCCGACCCCTGGTACAAGGAACTCGCGGCCGACGGGAGCCTGTGGTGAGCGGATCCCTCTGGCTCAAGCCCCCCGGCCCCGAAGGGGCCCGGGGACCGGTGGGCCGCGGCTCCCCGGGCGGCACCGCGCGGCGCCCGCCCGGCTCCGCCGACGGCGGTCTGCCGGCCATCCCCCGGCCCCGGCGGGAAGCACCCGCGGCCGACCCGATGGACGAGCTCGCCGAGCGGCTCGATCCGTTCATCTCGGCGGCCGTCCACCCCGACGAGATCGCCGCGATCCTCGAATCCGACGGCATGACCGACGAGTACATCCGGCTCACCTACGGCCGGCACGACTCCTTCGGTCTCGCCGAGGAGCTGTACGCCCGCGTGCCGCGCTCCTTCCCGGAGCCCGACCGCGTCAGCGACCCCTGGAAGGTGTCCCTCACCGCCTGCCTGCTGCGCGGGGTGATCTTCGCCCTGCCCGGCCTGGCCTACCTCCTCGGGGCGCCGCTCCTCGACGGCCCCCAGGACCGGCTCGGCCTGCCCGCGGGCACCCTGACCCTGCTCGCCGGAGCCCTCATCGGCTGGGTCTGGGACCAGACCCTGTCCCACCGGGCCTACTCCTGGCTCGGCCTCGGCGACCGGGCCGCCGCCGGGCGCACCCTCCTCGTCGGAGCGCCCGCCGGGGCCCTGCTCGGCACCGCCGCCGCGTTCGCCGTGCCCGGCGGGCCGCCGTTCTCGTACGCCTTCGCCGCGGGCCAGGCCCTCTACGTCGGGGCGGCGACCGTCCTGCTGGTCCTCGGCCGGGAGCGGGTGCTGCTCGTCGCGCTCGGCCCGATGGCGGCCGGGGCCCTCCTCGCCCTCGTCGTCGACCTGCCCGTCCCGGTGCGGGTCACCCTGCTGGTGGTGTCCCTGCTGGCCGCCTGCACCCTCGCCGTACGGGAACTCCCGCTGGTCGACGGCCTGCGGGCCGCCGGCCGCCGGATCCGGGGCTGGACCGAACACCGTCCGGGCGAACGCGGACCCGTGCGCTGGCAGATGCTGCGCGGGGCCGAGGAGGAGTACACGCGGCGCGGACCCCGCATCGGGGACTCCGTCCCGTACGGGGTGTTCGGCCTGGGCACCGGCCTGCTCGTGCTGTACGCGGCGCTCGGCGAGGTCCTCGCCGGCGGCCCCGCCGAGGCGGTCGCCGCGCCCTCCGCCGTGGCCCTCACCCTCAGCATGGGCCCCGCCGAATGGCTCCTGCACCGGTTCCGCAGCGGCAGCCTCGCGGGACTGCGCGCGGCCCGCTCGTCCCGCGCCTTCCGGCGCCGGATGCTGACCACGCTGGCCCGGTGCCTCGCCACCTACCTGGCGGTGCTCCTCGTCCTCGGCGTCACCGGAACGCTGCTGTGGCCCCACGCCCCCGGCCTCACCGGGCTCCGCGTCGCGACCCTGTTCCTCCTCGGCGCCGTGATGTGGACCGGACTGCTCCTGCAGTCCTTCGGGGCGGTCCGTCCCGCCGCCGTGGTCTGCGCCTCGGCGGCCGTCGCCCAGAGCCTGGCCCTGCTGGCGGGCGCCGGCCAACCGAGGTTGGTCCAGGTCCTGGTCGCCGGGGCCGCCGCCACGGCCCTGGCCGTCCTCGTCTGCCTGCTCCTCGGCCGGGCGACCGCCCACCGGTGAGCGCCTCCCGCGATCCCTTCGAAGAGAAGGGCCGACCGTACGAGAAGAAGGACCCCATGCTCCTGGTGCCCCTGTACGAGCACCCCGCCGACCGCCCCGAGGCCTGGGAGCGGCTCATCCGCTCCGCGGGCCGGCTCCACTCGGTGGTGCTCAACCCCGACAGCGGTCCCGGCACGGCCCGGGACGAGCGGTTCGCCGCCGTCGCCGAACGCCTGCGCGACGCGGGCGTGGCCGTCCTCGGGTACGCCGACACCGACTACGGTCGGCGCCCGCACGGGGCGGTCGTCCAGGACCTGCTGCGACACCGCGACTGGTACGCCACCGACGGGGCCTTCCTGGACCAGGCCGCCGCCGGCCCGGAACTCCTGCCGCACTACACGCGGTTGGCCGTCGCCGCCCGGGCGGCCGGCGCCAGCACGCTCGTCCTGAACCACGGCGTCCACCCGCACCCCGGTTACGCCGGGCTCGCCGACCTGCTCGTCACCTTCGAGGGCCCCTGGGACGCCTACCGGGACGCGGCCACCGCCCCGCCCTGGACCGCCGACCATCCGGCGCAGCGGTTCTGCCACCTCGTGTACGCGGTTCCCCGGGACGCGCCCGCCGCCGAACTCGCCGAGCAGCGCCGTGCCGGGGTCCACTGCGCGGTCCCCGGCACGGGCGCGCACCCGTGGGGAACCCTCCCGTACGCCTTGGAGGCGGCCGGATGAAGCGTTTCGCCGCCCTCCTGGTCACGGCGCTGCTCCTGCTCACGGCCTGCACCTCCGACCCCGACGACGCGGGCCCGGAGCCGGGTCCGCGGCCGGCTCCGGGGGAGCGCTGGAAGCCCGTGCCGGGCACCGACTGGCAGTGGCAGCTCAGCGGCAGGCTCGACACCTCCGTCGACGTGCCCGTCTACGACGTCGACGGGTTCACCACCGGCAAGGCGCAGGTCGCCGGGCTCAGGAAGGACGGCCGCCGCACCATCTGCTACCTCTCCACCGGGGCCTGGGAGGACTTCCGGCCCGACGCCGACGACTTCCCGAAGGAACTGCTCGGCAAGGGCAACGGCTGGCAGGGCGAACGCTGGCTCGACATCCGCCGGCTCGACGCGCTGGAACCGCTCATGGCCGCCCGCTTCGACATGTGCCGGGACAAGGGCTTCGACGCCGTGGAGCCCGACAACATGGACGGCTACAAGAACGCCTCCGGATTCCCGCTCACGGCCGATGACCAGCTGGCCTACAACCGGCTGATCGCCCGCCTCGCGCACGACCGGGGACTGGCGGTCGGTCTGAAGAACGACCTCGACCAGATCCCGCAACTGGTGGGCGAGTTCGACTTCGCGGTGAACGAGCAGTGCGCCGAATACCGGGAGTGCGAGCGGCTGACCCCCTTCATCGAGGCGGGGAAGGCCGTGTTCCACGTCGAGTACGAACTCCCCGCGGACCGCTTCTGCGAGCGCTCGCGGCAGCTGGGGCTCAGCTCCCTGGAGAAGAAGTACGAACTGGGCGCCTGGCGCAAGGCCTGCTGAGGGCTGTCCCGTAACGTCGTGCGCCCGCCGGGGATTGCGGGACAGCCCTTGGGGGCCGTCCGCGGGCCCGCTCAGGCGGGGAGGATCGCGTGGACGCGGTAGCCGCCGCCGAAGCGGGGTCCCGCGAAGCAGGAACCGCCCAGGGCGACGGCCCGTTCGCGCATGCCGAGCAGGCCGTGCCCGCCGTGCGGATCGGAGGGTTCCGGCGACGGGTCCGCCCCGTCACCGCCGTCGTCCAGCACGGTGACCTCCACCGAGGCGCCGACCCGCACCACGCTGACCTCGGCCCGGGCCCCGGGCCCGGCGTGCTTGCGGACGTTGGTCAGCGCCTCCTGGATCACCCGGTACGCCGCCAGGTCCACGGCCGAGGGCAGCGCCGTCCGCTCCCGCCCCAGCTCCACGAACACCTCCACCGGCAGGCCGGCGTTGCGGAAGGTGTCCAACAGTTCGTCCAGTACGGCCAGTCCGGGCGCCGGCTCCGTCGGGGCCTCCGGGTCTCCGGACTGCCGCAGCAGCCCGACCGTGGCCCGCAGCTCGTTCAGCGCGGACCGGCTGGCCTCCCGCACGTGGGCGAGGGCTTCCTTGGCCTGGTCGGGACGCCGGTCCATGACGTGCGCCGCGACGCCCGCCTGCACGTTGACCAGGGCGATGTGGTGGGCCACCACGTCGTGGAGGTCCCGGGCGATGCGCAGCCGTTCCTCCGCGACCCGCCGCCGGGCCTCCTCCTCCCGGGTGCGTTCGGCCCGCTCCGCCCGCTCCCGGATCGCGTCGACGAAGGCGCGACGGCTACGGACCGCGTCCCCGGCGGCCGCGGCCATCCCGGTCCAGGCGAAGATGCCGAGGTTCTCCTGCGCGTACCAGGGCAGGGGGCCGGCCAGCATGGCCAGACCCGTCAGCCCGGCCATGGTGAGCAGGCCCACCCGCCAGGTCGTGGGCCGGTCGGTGAGCGCCGCCACCGTGTACAGGGCGATCACCGCGCACATCACGACGGGCGCCCGCGGTTCGCCGGTGGTCAGCTCCAGCAGCGACAGTCCGCAGGTGACGGCGAGCACGAGGCGCGGCCGCCTGCGCCGCTCCACCAGGGCCACCGCGCCGAGCAGCATCAGCAGCAGCGAGAACGGGGCCGGGGCCCGGGTCCCGAAGGTGGGTCCGTGCGGTCCGTGGGGGTCGGCGAAGGACCCGAGGACCATCGCCACGAACGCCCCCACCGCGAGAGCGGCGTCGGTGGCCAGCGGATGGGCCCGCAGCCACTGCCGGGTGCGGGCGAACGGCTGCCCTGGGTCTGTGCTCACCCGGACAAGGTACGGGCTGCCGCGCCGACCGCGCCGGTCAGACGGTCTGCGGGGGAGGCGGCGGCGGGGGCCGCTGCCCGAGCGGGACGCGGGAGCGGGCGGGTCCCCACTTCGCGCGGATCGCGCACAGCGCCATCACGGCGGCGATGGCCGCCAGGTGCTCCTTGCCCGCCAGGTTGTTCTTGAGGACCACCTCGGCGATCATCACGACGACCACCAGGGCCCCCGTGAGGTAGGCCCGGTAGCGCCAGCACACGTAGATCGCCAGGCCCACCACGGCCGCGGAGGGCCCGGTGTCGTTGACGATCCGGTCGGACTCCGGCAGGCCGAGGGGGTGGTCGGCGCCCAGCGAGAGCCCGATCCGGGCGTACGTGGTCCCGGCGAGCGTGGCGACGTAGCCGATCACCAGGGTCCGCCACCAGCCGACGCAGATCTCCGAGATCCCGAAGACCAGCAGGATCTGGGCGAGCGCGCCCCACACGGGCAGGTCCAGCGCCGGCACGAACAGCGACAGCGGCGTGCGCAGGAGCGCCAGCCACAGGGGATCGGCGGCCTTGACCGAACCGAGGTCCTGGACCGGTTGGAAGCCCCAGGAGGTGTTCTGCACGATCTGGAAGACGGACGTCAGGCACACCGCGCCGATCGTCATCGGGACGGCCCGCCACCCGTCCCGTACGAGCGCGTCCCGGACGGTCCCGAACAGGGGGCCCCACTCGCGGTGGGCGAAGCGTCGCAGGGGGCCCGGCGTCCGCGCTGTCACCTAATCGTCTCCAGATGTCTGCGGTGCAGCCACTTCGGCAGGCCGGGTGCCTCCAGGAAGCCCTCGGCCCGGCCCGCCGCGATGCCGATCCGCAGCAGGTCGGAACTCTTCTCGAAGAGCATGAACCGCGGTTCCCAGATCGGCCGGTATTTGGCGTTGGCCCGGTAGAGGGACTCGATCTGCCACCAGCGGGAGAAGAAGCTCAGCAGCGAGCGCCACATGCGCAGCACCGGACCCGCGCCGAGCCTGGACCCCCGCTCGAAGACGGAACGGAACATCGCGAAGTTCAGTGAGACCTGTGTGACCCCGATCTCCTTGGAACGCTCCAGGAGTTCGATCACCATGAACTCCATCAGACCGTTCTCGGAATCACGGTCACGGCGCATCAGGTCGAGTGAGAGCCCCTTGGGGCCCCACGGCACGAAGGACAGCACGGCCCGCAGGTCGCCGTTCCCGTCCGTGCACTCCAGCATCACGCACTGGCCGTCGTTCGGGTCGCCCAGTCGGCCCAGTGCCATGGAGAAGCCGCGCTCGGTCGCGCCGTCCCGCCAGTCGTCGGCACGCTCCAGCAGCACCTCCATCTCGGCGGCCGGAATGTCGGCGTGCCGACGGATCCGGACGGTGTACCCGGCCCGCTTGACCCGGTTGTAGGCCTGGCGGACCGTGCGCATGGCCCGACCCTCCAGGGTGAACTCGGCGGTCTCGACGATGGCCTCGTCGCCCAGCTCCAGCGCGTCCAGGCCGTGCCGGGCGTAGATCTGGCCGGCCTCCTCGCTCGCGCCCATCACGGCGGGTACCCAGCCGTGCTCGCGGGCCTCCGCCAGCCACGGCTCGATCGCCCCGGGCCACGCCTCGGGGTCACCGATGGGGTCACCGGAGGCCAAGGAGACGCCTCCCACGACCCGGTAGGTGACCGCGGCCTTCCCGGTGGGGGACCAGATGACGGACTTCTCGCGGCGCAGCGCGAAGTAGCCGAGGGAGTCCCGGTCGCCCTGCTTGGCGAGCAGTGCCCGCAGCCGCTCCTCGTCCTCGGCGGTGAGCGGGTCGACGGCCCGGCGGGAGCGGAAGGCGGCGAACAGCACGGCGAGGAGCAGCAGCATCGACATCACGTTGATGAAGACGTCGACCCAGCCGGGCGTGGTGATCGCGTTGTAGGCCTTGTCGTCGGGCGCCAGCGTGATCAGCCGCATCACGCCGTACCGCCAGCGGGCCAGGAACGTCGCGTCGGCCCGGTCGGCGTCGGTGTTGGTCGCCCCGACGAGCAGGGCGGCGATCAGCGAGGTGACGAGCAGGCCGACGGCGCCCACCGCGGTCGCCAACCTGGGGTTGGAGCGGTCGCCCTTGGCGTAGAACTCGTGGCGGCCCAGCAGCAGGGCGCCGACGAATGCCGCGGTGAGGGCGAGCGACACCCAGTTCTGCGCGTGTTCGCGGAACTCCGGGTAGCAGACGTCGAGTTCGCCCCCGGTGCAGGGGGCGAAGGCGGCGACCGCGAGGGCCAGCAACAGCAGTCCGCCGACGACGAGGTTGAGGATCCAGGCGGCCCGCTTGCGGCGGCCCATGGTGACCGCGAGCAGCAGCGAGAACAGACCGGAGGCGAAACCGGCGGTGAGCAGGTACGGGGTGTAGAAGTCGGCGGTGTTGTGCCGACGCAGGTCCTGCCCCAGCGACAGCCACACCGCGCTGAGGAAGTTGATGAAGGTGACCGCCCGCAGGTACCAGACCGCGAAGCCCGCGGCGCGCCGCGAACGGGGCGTCCCCCTGCGGGTCTCCGGCCTCCCGGCGGGGTCGCCGCCGGAATCCTTCCTGCCGTCGGCACCCTTGCCGGCCGCCTGATCGAGGCTCCGGTCGGTCTCTGCGCTGGTCAAGCGGACCTCTCCCATGAAAAGCGATGATATGGGGCATCGCAGTCCACAGGCGCCGCGGGCGCCGCGGACCGGTCAGGTCCGCGGTGCCCGTCGCCTCAGTCCACCGGCGCTTCCACGGCCCGCTCCGGGAGGTCCGCCGCGAGGGCGGCCGCAGCCTGGACCAGGGGGAGCGCCAGCAATGCCCCGGTTCCTTCTCCCACTGTGACGCCGTGGTCGAGGACAGGGTTGAGCGCCATGCGATCGAGTGCCTTCGCCTGGCCCGGTTCACCGCCGGCCTGGCCCGCGAGCCACCAGTCCGGAGCGCGGAACGCGGCCCGCTGGGCCACCAGTCCGCACGCCGCGGAGACGACCCCGTCGAGGATGACCGGCGTACGGCGCACCGCGCACTGGAGGAGGAAACCGGTGATCGCGGCGACGTCCGCACCGCCGACCGCCGCCAGCAGGGCCACCTGGTCGCCGAGGACCGGACGGGCCCGGCGCAGCGCGTCACGGATCGCGGCGCACTTGCGCATCCAGGTCAGGTCGTCGATCGCGACCCCGCCGCGGCCGGTGACCACGGAGGCGTCGGTACCGCAGAGCGCGGCGACGAGGGTGGCGGCCACCGTGGTGCCGCCGACGCTCAGGTCGCCGAGGACGACCAGGTCGGTACCGGCGTCGGCCTCCTCGTCGGCGATGCGGATGCCGAGTTCCAGGGCGGCCCGCGCCTCGTCGATCGTCAGGGCGTCCTCCCGGTCGATCCGCCCGCTGCCGCGCCGGACGCGGTGGCGCACCACGTCCTCGGGGAGCAGTTCCGGATCGCAGTCCAGGCCCGCGTCCACGATCCGTACGCCGGCCCCGAAGCGGTCGGCCAGGATCGACACCGGGCTGTTCCCGTCGAGGACGGAGCGGACCAGTTCGTGGGCGGTGCCGGCGGCCCGGGCGGAGACGCCCTCGGCGGCGATCCCGTGGTCGGCGGCGAACAGCACGACGCGCGGGCGTTCCAGCGGCCGGACCGGGACCCGGCCCTGCGCCGCGGCCAGCCACTCGGCGAGGTCGTCGAGCCGGCCCAGCGCGCCGGGCGGCACCGCCAGTCGCTCACGGCGATCCTCGGCGTCACGCCGGACACCCCCGTCGGGGCGCTCGATCAGATCGGAGAAGTCGTCGAGATTCAGCGTGGTCATCTGCCAGAGCGTACAGCCGGTGAGGCCCTGCCCAAGCCCCCTGCGCGCGGGGTCGACGGGCCCGTCCGGGGCCCCCGCGACCGGGTCGGGCCCCGGGAGCCGCGCGCTACTCCTTGAGCACCGCCACCTGTCCCGCGACGACGAGCAGCACGTGCTCGCACTCGCCGGCCACCGCGTTGTTCAGCCGCCCCAACTCGTCCCGGAAACGGCGCCCCGACGCCGTCGCCGGCACCACCCCCGAACCCACCTCGTTGCTGACGAGGACCACCGGGCGGCGGGTCGCGCGGACGGCCGCCACCAGGTCGGCGACCCGCTCGCGCAGCCGCTTCTGCCCGTCGGCCGCCCACACCGCGTCGTCCCAGGCCCCGACCCGGTCCATGGCGTCGGTGAGCCACAGCGCCAGGCAGTCGATCAGCAGGGCCGGCCCGGCCGCCTCCAACAGGGGCACGAGCTCGCAGGTCTCCGCCGTCCGCCAGCTCGCCGGCCGCCGCTCCCGGTGCAGACCGACCCGCTGGGCCCACTCCGAGTCACCGTCGCGGACGCCGCCCGTGGCCACGTAGACCACCTCCGGGTAGGCCGCCAGCCGCCGTTCCGCCTCGAAGGACTTGCCCGAGCGGGCCCCGCCCAGCACCAGGGTCCGGCGCGGGACGTCCGGCCCCTCGTGGTAGTCGCCGGCCACCACCGTGGTCCCGTCCGGCACCACCCGCGCACCGGCCGCGGCGCACCGGCGTTCCAACTCCCGCCCCGGCGGGGTGTCGTGGTCCACGTGGACGGCGATCACGTCCGTGGCCGGGCCGACCGCTCCGCTCGCCCGCAGCCGCGCCAGCGCCTCGGGCCGCCCCAACACGTCGGCCAGCACCATGTCGTACGCGCGCAGGGCCGTCGTCCCGTCGGTACCGGCCGGCGCCCCGCCCGGCGGCAGGTACAACAGCCGACTGCCGTCCGGGCCGGTGACGTCGTAGCCGGTGCCCGGCGCGTCCATCGGGACCGCCCGCACCCGATGCCCGCTGATCACCGTGACCTCCCGCCCGTCCGGGACCCGTCCGGCGGTCGGTAGCCCCGGCGGGAGCTCGACGGCCGGCCCGTCGTGCGGATGGGTGAGCAGCACCTGCCGTACGCCGGCCAGCGAACGGCCCGCGCGGGCCCCGGCGAGTACGGCCCCCGGGGTCAGGTCGAGCAGCAGCGCCCCGTCCACGAGGACGGCGGTCGCGGCGCGGGACCGGGTGCCCACGGAGACCGCGCAGGCGGCGCAGGGACAGCCGGGGCGGGGCAGTCCTTCGGGTGTACCGGTGCCGAGCAGAGTGAGTTCCACACGGAGATCCTCCCGCGTCGCCGGGACTGCTGCGCGCCCGGTTACTCTGCGGGCACACTCAACGTGGAAGAGCGGACGACCAACGGAGGCGGACATGGCGTGGACGTGGCGGTTCGAGACGGCCGAGGGAACCGAGAGCACTCCGGCGGTGACACCGGAGGAGTTCACCACGCAGGGGGACGCGGAGTCCTGGATCGGTGAGTACTGGAAGGACCTGCTGGAAGGCGGTACCGAACAGGTGAAGCTGTCCGACGACGCCGGCACCGAGTTGTACACCATGAGCCTGCGCGCGGCTCTCGACGCCTGACCCGGGCCGGAAGCCGGCGCCCCCGGCCCGGGGTCGGGTCGGGGGCGCCGGCGGGCGTCGTGGGGCCGGTCCGGCTATCCGCGGACTCCGCAGAGGTGGAGCAGCGCGGCCACCGCGCGGTACGGATCGGTCCGCCCGGCGCGTTCCTCGGCGGCCAGCAGCCGCTCCAGTTCCTCGTCGCGCGGCAGTTCGTTCCCGGCCTCGGTGCCGTCGGTGAAGACGCGCACCCCGTACCAGGTGTGCAGGGGCGCGCCGATCCCGGAAAGGGTCGCCGTGAGACCGGCCAGCCGATCGGCCCGTACGTCCAGGCCGAGACGGTTGGTGTAGTCGACGGTGTCGAACGCGGCCAGCGCGGCCGTCCAGTCGCCGGACTGGCCCGGACGCATGGCGAGCGCGTCGCCGTTGCGCACGAGCAGGGACAGCAGACCGCCCGGTGCCAGCATGCGGGCCAGTCCCGCCAGCATGGCGTCGGGCTCGGCCACGTACATCAGCACGCCGTGGCAGAGCACCACGTCGAAGCTGCCCGGCCCGAAGTGGGCACCGGTCTCCCGGCCGTCACCCTCCAGCAGTCGGACCCGGTCGCGGATCCCGGCGGGTTCCGCGGCCAGCGCCTCCTGCGCGACCCGCAACATCTCCGGGTCCTGTTCCAGACCGGTGACCTTGTGCCCGGCGCGGGCCAGGCGCAGCGCCTGGGTGCCCTGGCCCATGCCGACGTCGAGGACCCGCAACCGCTGCCCGACCGGGAAGCGTTGCGTGATCTGTTCCTCGACCTGTCGGCCGACGAGTTCCTGGCGGACGGCGTTGCGCAGTCCGCCGAGGCCCTCCAGCCAGAGCCGGGCGCCGCCGGCGAAGCCGCCCCCCGACGCCCCGGCCGGTCCGGGCGTCCCTCCGGTCAGGGCCGTTCCCCGCGCTTGACCTGGGGCTTCGGCAGGCGCAGCCGGCGCATCTGGAGGGTGCGCATCAGGCCGTACGCCACCGCGCCGCGGCGCGGCTCGTCCGAGAAGCGCTCGTTGAGCGCCTTGCGGAGCCGGAACACGAGGCCGACGGAGTCGACGATGATCAGGGCGATCACACCGAGCCACAGCATCAGGGCGATGTTCTGGATCGACGGCACCCGGACCATGCTCAGCACCAGGATGATCACCGCGAGGGGCAGGAACATCTCGGCGACGGAGAAACGGGAGTCCACGAAGTCGCGGACGAACCGGCGCACGGGGCCCTTGTCACGGGCGGGCAGGTAGCGCTCGTCGCCACTGGCCAGCGCCTCGCGCTGCTTGGCCATTTCCACACGACGGCGCTCACGGGCTCGCTTGGCGTCCTCCTTGCGATTGCCGGTCGAGGCCACCACGGCCTTGCGCTGCGACTGGGCCACAGCACGCTTCGGCGTCGGGCGGCCCTTCGGGGCCTGCGGGTCACGGGGCTGCGAGAGGTCGGCGCTCACCTTGTCGGTGGCGGCGGCCTTCTCTTCCTTGGAGGAGCGGCTACCAAACACAAAACCCAAGCCTACGTGGTCGAAGGCACGCACCCCACCCCGGCGGGGAACGATCCGGCAACGGCGGGCGTCTTCCCAGTAGCGGTTCCCCGTGGGCACTCCCGGGTATCCCCGGAGCATCCGGGGTTCTCGGGGATCACCTACTCCTTACGCCTGACACGGTGCGGGCGTAGTCGTCCTGGAGGAGGAGCGCATCCGTACTCGATCAGTGCGGTAATGGAAGCAGGGCCCGTAGTGTGGTCCTGTCGGTGACCTTGAGCGAAGTCCGTCAGAAGGGGGCGCGCGAAGCCCATGAGCGGTGTCATGAAGCGTATGGGGATGATCTTCCGCGCGAAGGCGAACAAGGCCCTTGACCGGGCCGAGGACCCGCGCGAGACCCTTGACTACTCGTACCAGAAGCAGCTGGAACTGCTGCAGAAGGTACGCCGCGGCGTCGCCGACGTGGCGACCTCCCGCAAGCGCCTGGAACTGCAGCTGAACCAGCTCCAGGGGCAGTCCGCCAAGCTGGAGGACCAGGGCCGCAAGGCGCTCGCCCTCGGCCGCGAGGACCTGGCCCGCGAGGCCCTGTCCCGTCGGGCCTCGCTCCAGCAGCAGGTCAGCGACCTGGAGGTGCAGCACCAGACCCTCCAGGGTGAGGAGGAGAAGCTGACCCTCGCCGCCCAGCGCCTCCAGGCCAAGGTGGACGCCTTCCGCACCAAGAAGGAGACCATCAAGGCCACCTACACGGCGGCCCAGGCACAGACGCGGATCGCCGAGTCCTTCTCCGGCATCTCGGAGGAGATGAGCGACGTCGGCCTGGCGATCCAGCGGGCCGAGGACAAGACCGCCCAGCTCCAGGCCCGGGCCGGCGCGATCGACGAGCTGCTGGCCTCCGGCGCGCTGGACGATCAGAGCGGCCTCGGCTCCAAGGACGACATCCAGGCCGAACTGGACCGCCTCTCCGGCGGCACCGACGTCGAGCTGGAGCTCCAGCGGATGAAGGCCGAGCTGGCGGGCGGCCCGTCGGCCCAGCAGCAGGCCATCGAGGGGGGCGCCCCCGGCGAGGGCCGGCCGTCGCAGACCAAGCACCGGTTCGACAAGCAGTAGGACGGGGCCCGTCATGATTGTCCGCATCATGGGGGAAGGGCAGGTGGAGATGGCCGACAGCCACTTCACCGAGCTCAACAAGCTGGACGACGAACTGCTCGCCGAGATGGAGCGCGGTGACGAGGAGGGGTTCCGGCGCACGCTGGGCGCCCTGCTGGAAGCCGTGCGGCGGCTCGGCGAGCCGCTCCCGGACGACGCGCTGGAGCCGTCCGAGCTGATCCTGCCCGGACCGGGCGCCACGCTCGACGAGGTCAGGGCCATGCTGAGCGACGACGGCCTGATCCCGGGCTGACCGCGCGCCGCGGCCGCTCGGACCGTCCGCGCGGCAGCACACCGACGTGTGAAGGGCCCGCCCCCTGGAAACCGCCCGTGCGGCGGATCCCGGGTGCGGGCCCTTCACGTACGCGCCCGTTCCCCCGGCGCGCCCCGGTCACTCCGGGCGCTCCGTTCTCTCCGGGACCTTCCGGTCCGGGTCCGGGGTTCCGCCGATGAAGTTCTCGAACCGGCGGCGCGGGTGCGCCCATCGCCGGTCGTGGTGGAAGGCGCGCAGCCCGGCCCTGGCCCGGGCGCGCGGCCGGTTCACGTAGAACCTCTTGGCGTACGGGGACCCCGGCCGGGCCAGCCGCACCGCGCCGATCAGCGCGACGAAGGGCACCACCAGGCCGAAGATCGCGGTGCGGGCCTTGCCCTTCCACAGGGCGATCAGGGTGAGGAAGAAGTTCGTGGCGGTGTTCATGACCACGAGCCCGCGGTTCTGCCGCTCGTCGGCGGTCAGCTCGTTGACCCCGAACGGCAGGAAGCCGCCCAGCACCAGGGCCACCAGCGCCGCCGTGACCACCACGACCTCCACGCTCTTGCGGCCCTGCTCGCTCCAGTACACGTCGTCGAGGTGCAGGATCAGCGCGAACTCGTCCAGCACCAGGCCCGCGCCGAGCCCGAAGATCACCGCCGACAGGGCCGCCCCGAGGCCGTACCGGCCGCTGCCGACCGCCCCGAAGCCGCCGATGATCACGAGGATCACGCCCGGGACCACGTGGTGCACGTGGACGCCGCCCGGGGTGATGTTCTTGAAGGGGCCCTTGCCCGCGCGGATCAGCCGCGTGATCACCCGGGTGATGAGGAACGAGGTCACGAAGGACAGCAGGGCGAGCAGCAGCGGGAGCTTCCCCGGCTCGACGATGTTGCGGTACCACCAGTGACCCATCGCACCAACTCTCTGTGTAGCGGCTCCCGATTTGGCACGTAATACGCAATTTACCGCCCGCCCCGAGCGGGTAGCGTTCCCGCCGATGAAAGATTCGTTCGACGATCCGCCCCCCGTGCCGCCCTCCGAGCGTGCCTCGCTGCCCGACGGGCTCCGCTTCGCGTTCGGCACGCTGACCGTGCTGCCCGCGCGCATCACCCGCTGGGACCGACCGGCCGCCCGCACGGGCATGGCCTGCGCCCCCGTCGCCGGCCTCGCCGTCGGGCTGCTCGCCGCCGTCCCCGGCGTCCTCCTGCTGGTCCTCGGCGGCGGCCCGCTGCTCGCCGCCGCGGTCACCGTCGCCGTGCCGGCCGCGCTGACGCGGGGGCTGCACCTCGACGGCCTCGCCGACACGGCCGACGGACTGGGCAGTGCCAAGCCCGCCGACGCCGCCCTGCGGATCATGAAGCAGTCCGACATCGGCCCCTTCGGGGTCATCGCCCTGCTGATCGTCCTCCTCGTCCAGACGGCCGCCCTCGCCGACGTGTACGCCGACAGCTGGGTGCGGGGCGCGCTCGCCACGCCGGCCGCCGCGGTCGTGGGCCGGCTCGCGATGACCCTCGCCTCCCGCGAAGGGGTGCCCGCCGCCCGGCCCGAGGGCCTCGGCGCGGCCGTCGCGGGAGTCGTCCCGAGCCGCGCCGCCGTGGCGGTGACAGGCCTGGTCACGGCCGCCGCCGCGCTGGCCGCCCTCCCGCTCGGCCTGCCCACGGCCCTCCAGTACGCCGCGTCCGTCCTGGCGGCCCTGGCCGCCGCCGAGATGCTGCTGCGCCGCTGTGTCCGCCGCTTCGGCGGCGTCACCGGTGACGTCTTCGGAGCCCTCTGCGAGGTCGCCGTCACCACCGCCCTGGTCCTCCTGGCCCTCGGCTGACCCCGGCCGGCGCACCCGGCGCACCCGTCCCGCCGGTCACGCAGCGGCGCCGCGTACTCTCGGGGCGTGGACGAGACCGTGGAGCAGACCCAGGACGGCGGCCCCATCCGGGTGCTGCTCGCCGACGACCAGGCGCTCCTGCGCAGCGCGTTCAAGGTGCTGGTCGACTCCGAGCCCGACATGGTCGTCGTCGGGGAGGCCTCCGACGGCGCCCAGGCGTACGCCCTCGCCGGCGAGCGGCGGGCCGACGTCGTCCTCATGGACATCCGGATGCCCGGGACCGACGGCCTCGCCGCCACCCGCATGATCAGCGCGGACCCCGAACTCGCCGCGGTCCGGGTCGTCATGCTGACCACCTTCGAGGTCGACGAGTACGTCGCCGCCGCCCTGCGCGCCGGCGCCTCCGGCTTCCTCGGCAAGGGCGCCGAGCCGGACGAGCTCCTCAACGCCATCCGCGTCGCCGCCGCCGGCGAGGCCCTGCTGTCCCCGGCCGCGACCAAGGGACTGATCGCGAGCTTCCTCGCCCAGGGCGGCCGGGTCGACGCGCCCACCGCCGGCTCCGCCCACGCGGAACGGCTCGCCACCCTGACCGGCCGCGAGCGCGAGGTCCTCGTCCACGTCGCCGCCGGCCTGTCCAACGACGGCATCGCGGCCCGCCTGGAGGTCAGCCCGCTGACCGTCAAGACCCACGTCAACCGGGCCATGGCCAAGCTCGGAGCCCGGGACCGGGCGCAACTGGTCGTCGTGGCCTACGAATCGGGCCTGGTTCGGCCGCGTTCCGACTGATCCGCGGGGTCGCGCAGTAGGACGGACTACTGCAAGTGCGGTATGCGGCGCATAAGGACGGCACCTGGGGGCGACGCCGACGGGCCCGGGGGTGCGGAAGGCTGGGGGTCGCCTCGCGCGTGCCCGACGGCATGCCCTCGTATACGTCACTGCAGAGAGATCCCATCCATGTCCTGGCTGTCCCGATTCAGCCTTGCCCAGAGAGCGCTGGTCGGCCTCGTGTCGATCGTGGCGCTCCTCTTCGGCGCCATAGCCATCCCTCAGCTCAAGCAGCAGCTGCTGCCCTCCATCGAACTGCCCATGGTCTCCGTGCTCGCGCCGTACCAGGGTGCCTCGCCGGACGTCGTCGAGAAGCAGGTCGTCGAGCCGATCGAAGCCACCCTCAAGGGCGTCGACGGCATCACCGGGATCACCTCCACCGCGAGCGAGGGCAACGCCCTCATCCGCGCCACCTTCGACTACGGCGACAGCGGCACCAAGCAGCTCGTCGCCGACGTCCAGCAGGCCGTCAACCGGGCCCGCGTCCGACTGCCCGCCGACGTGGACCCGCAGGTGGTGGCCGGTTCCACGGACGACATCCCGACCGTGATCCTCGCCGTCACCTCCGACAAGGACCAGCAGGCCCTCGCCGACCAGCTGGAGCGCTCCGTCCTCCCCGCGCTGGAGGACATCGACGGCGTCGGCCAGGTCAGCATCGACGGCGTCCGTGACCTCCAGGTCACCGTCACCCCCGACAACGCCAAGCTCGCCGCTGCCGGCCTCGACGGTGCCTCCCTCGCCAAGGGCCTCCAGGCGGGCGGCGCCGCCGTCCCCGCCGGCTCCTTCGACGAGGAGGGCAAGAACCGCACCGTCCGCGTCGGCGCCGGCTACACCTCGCTCGCCCAGGTCGAGGACCTGCGGCTGAGCCCGGCCACCGGCAAGCCGGCCGTCCGCCTCGGTGACGTCGCCTCCGTGAAGCAGGAGCCGGCCGCGGCCGACTCCATCACCCGCACCAACGGCAAGCCCAGCCTCGCCGTCGTCATGACGATGGACAAGGACGGCAGCGCCGTCGCCATCTCGGACGCCGTCAAGGACAAGCTGCCCGAGCTGCGCTCCACCCTCGGCTCCGGCGCCGACCTGACCGTGGTCAGCGACCAGGGCCCGGCCGTCGCCAAGTCCATCTCCAGCCTCACCACCGAGGGCCTGCTCGGCCTGGTCTTCGCGGTGATCGTGATCCTGGTCTTCCTGGCGTCGCTGCGCTCCACCCTGGTCACCGCGGTCTCCATCCCGCTGTCCGTGGTCCTCGCGCTGATCGTGCTGTGGACCCGCGACCTGTCGCTGAACATGCTCACGCTGGGCGCGCTCACCATCGCCATCGGCCGGGTCGTCGACGACTCGATCGTGGTCCTGGAGAACATCAAGCGCCACCTCGGCTACGGCGAGGAGCGCGAGGCGGCGATCATCACCGCGGTCAAGGAGGTGGCCGGCGCGGTCACCTCCTCCACGCTCACCACCGTCGCCGTCTTCCTGCCCATCGGGCTGACCGGCGGCATGATCGGCGAACTCTTCGGTTCGTTCTCCCTGACCGTCACCGCGGCCCTGCTGGCCTCGCTGCTCGTGTCGCTGACGGTCGTACCGGTGCTGTCGTACTGGTTCCTGAGCGCGCCGAAGGGCGTGGTCGCCGGAGACGCGGAGAGCGCCGCCGAGGCCCGCCGCGCAGCCGAGGAGAAGGAGGCGAACAGCCGCCTCCAGCGCTTCTACGTGCGGGTCCTGGGCTTCGCCACCCGTCGCCGCCTGACCAGTGTGGCCCTCGCGGTGGTCGTCCTGATCGGCACGTTCGCAATGACCCCGCTGTTGAAGACCAACTTCTTCGACCAGGGCGAGCAGGACGTCCTGACGGTCAAGCAGGAACTGGCCCCCGGTACCTCCCTGTCCGCCGCGGACGAATCCAGCCGCAAGGTGGAGAAGCTGCTCGGTTCCGTCGAGGGGATCAAGAGCTACCAGGTCACCGTCGGTTCCTCCGGCTTCATGGCGGCCTTCGGCGGCGGTACGGGCTCCAACCAGGCCTCGTACCAGGTGATGCTGAAGGACTCCGGGGACGCGGAGGCCGTCAAGAAGCGCATCGAGAGCGGACTCGCGAAGCTCGACGGCATCGGCAGCACCCGCATCGCCGCGGGTGACGGCTTCGGCAGCCAGAACCTCAGCGTCGTCGTCAAGGCCGGCGACGCCGCCACCCTGGCCAAGGCCGCCGAACAGGTCCGCACCGAGGTCGCGGCCCTCAAGGACGTCGCCGACGTCCAGAGCGACCTGGCCCAGTCGGTGCCCCGCATCTCCGTCACCGCCACGCCCAAGGCGGCCGACGCGGGCCTGGACCAGGCGATGCTCGGCGCGGTCGTCGCGCAGGCCGTCCGGGGCAACCCGGCGGGCAAGGCCGTACTGGACGACACCGAGCGGGACATCGTCATCCGTTCCGCCCGCCCGGCCACCACCCTGGCCGAGCTCCAGGCGCTGCCGGTCGGTCCGGTCAAGCTCGGTGACATCGCCGAGGTCAAGGTCGTCCCCGGCCCGGTCGCGATGACCCGGATCGACGGCGCCCGCGCCGCGACCATCACCGCCCGTCCCGTCGGCGAGAACACCGGGGCCGTCAGCTCCACCCTCCAGACGAGGATCAAGGCGCTGGACCTGCCCGCCGGGGCCTCGGCCTCCATCGGTGGCGTCTCCGAGGACCAGGACGAGGCCTTCGGCTCGCTCGGCCTGGCCATGCTCGCGGCCATCGCGATCGTCTTCATGCTGCTGGTCGCGACCTTCCGCTCGCTGGTCCAGCCGCTGATCCTGCTGGTCTCCATCCCGTTCGCGGCCACCGGCGCGCTCGGCCTGCTGATCGTCACCGGTACCCCGATGGGCGTCCCGGCGATGATCGGCATGCTGATGCTCATCGGCATCGTGGTGACCAACGCGATCGTCCTGATCGACCTGGTCAACCAGTACCGCGCCCAGGGCCTCGGCGTCGTCGAGGCGGTCGTCGAGGGCGGCCGGCACCGGCTCCGTCCGATCCTGATGACCGCCCTGGCGACGATCTTCGCCCTGCTCCCGATGGCGCTCGGCGTCACCGGCGAGGGCGGCTTCATCTCGCAGCCCCTCGCGGTGGTGGTCATCGGCGGTCTGGTCAGCTCCACCCTGCTGACGCTGCTGCTGGTGCCGACCCTCTACACGATGGTCGAGCTCCGCAAGGAGCGCCGCCGCGCGAAGAAGGAGGCCCGCCGTACGTCGGTCCCGACGCGGACGGACACGCAGGAGCCGGTCAAGGTCTGACCCGACCGCCTCCCACGCCGAAAGGGGCGCCCCCTCGGGGGCGCCCCTTCTCGTGCGTCGGGTCGGTGGGCCGGCCGTTACGGCAGGGCCAGCATCCGTTCCAGGGCGAGCTTGGCGAAGCTCTCCGTCTCCTTGTCCACGGAGATCTGGTTGACGAGGTTGCCCTCGGCCAGGGACTCCAGGGTCCACACCAGGTGGGGGAGGTCGATGCGGTTCATCGTCGAGCAGAAGCAGACCGTCTTGTCGAGGAAGACGACCTCCTTGTCCTCCGCGGCGAAACGGTTCGCCAGACGCCGGACCAGGTTCAGCTCGGTACCGATGGCCCACTTGGAACCGGCCGGGGCCGCCTCCAGCGCCTTGATGATGTACTCGGTCGACCCGACGAAGTCCGCGGCCGCCACGACCTCGTGCTTGCACTCGGGGTGCACCAGGACGTTCACGCCGGGGATGCGGGCGCGCACGTCGTTGACGGAGTCCACCGAGAACCGGCCGTGGACCGAGCAGTGACCGCGCCACAGGATCATCTTGGCGTCGCGCAGCTGCTCGACGGTCAGGCCGCCGTTCGGCTTGTGCGGGTTGTAGAGCACGCAGTCGTCCAGGGACATGCCCATGTCGCGGACGGCGGTGTTGCGGCCCAGGTGCTGGTCCGGCAGGAAGAGGATCTTCTCACCCTGCTCGAACGCCCAGTCCAGGGCCTTCTTCGCGTTGGACGACGTACAGATCGTGCCACCGTGCTTGCCGGTGAACGCCTTGATGTCGGCGGAGGAGTTCATGTACGAGACGGGGACGGTGACATCGGCGATGCCCGCGTCCGTCAGGACGTCCCAGCACTCCGCGACCTGTTCGGCGGTGGCCATGTCGGCCATCGAGCAGCCCGCCGCGAGGTCCGGCAGGACGACCTTCTGGTCGTCGGAGGTCAGGATGTCGGCCGACTCCGCCATGAAGTGGACGCCGCAGAAGACGATGTACTCGGCCTCCGGCTTGGCTGCCGCGTCCTTGGCCAGCTTGAAGGAGTCACCGGTGACGTCGGCGAACTCGATGACCTCGTCACGCTGGTAGTGGTGGCCGAGGATGAAAACCTTGTCCCCGAGCTTCTCCTTGGCCGCGCGGGCGCGCGCCACGAGGTTCGGGTCCGACGGGGAGGGCAGGTCGCCGGGGCACTCCACCCCGCGCTCGCTCTTGGGGTCGGCTTCGCGGCCGAGCAGCAGCAGGGCAAGGGGCGTCGGCTGGACGTCCAAGGGCTGGGCGGTGGTCACGACACGCACCCTTTCTGTTCTGCGACTAGGAACTTTGCGACTTCTCGTCTACTTGACGCTATCTATCATAACCGCTTCACGTCACTTTGACGATGCCGATAGTGTCGATGTGACGCATTCGCGGCCCGCCGGCGGCCCCCTCACCGATGCGGTTCGTCCGGTCCGCCCACCCGCCCGCGAGGGTGTGCGAGCATGAATGTCTGAAACAAGGAGCAGGACCCGGAATGAATCCGCGGTCCCGCTGGTTGCCACCGACGGCAAGAGTCCGACGTTTCCCCAGCCTCCGGCGGGGAGCCGCCCACTTCGGGAGTGAATGCAGATGTCCGTACAGGACGACAAGACCACTGTGAGCGACGGCATCCTCCTGTCCGACGCCGCCGCCGAAAAGGTCAGGACCCTGCTGGAGCAGGAAGGCCGCGAGGACCTGGCGCTGCGCGTCGCCGTCCAGCCCGGCGGTTGCTCCGGCCTGCGCTACCAGCTCTTCTTCGACGAGCGCTCCCTCGACGGTGACGTCGTCAAGGACTTCGACGGGGTCAAGGTCGTCACCGACCGGATGAGCTCCCCGTACCTGCACGGCGCCTCGATCGACTTCGTCGACACCATCGAGAAGCAGGGCTTCACCATCGACAACCCGAACGCCACCGGCTCCTGCGCCTGCGGCGACTCGTTCAGCTAGTCCGGCGGCGCAGGCGGCACGTCCGCCGGCGCAACCGACGAGGGCCCGGGCCCCGGTCGCATCCGACCGGGGCCCGGGCCCTCGTGCGTCGCCCGCCTCCGGGCCGCTACTGGCGGGGGAGGGGCTTGCCCGTCGTCGCGTCGACCACCTTGCGGTCACCGAGCGGCTGCTTGAGCGTCACCGTCTCGGACATCTCCTGCGCGATCATGATGCAGGCCCCGCCCGGCTTGTTCGGGGTGTCGGTGATCTTCACCAGCACCGAAGTGCCCTCCTCCCGCGCCTCCACGGCGTAGGTGCTGCACGCCCCGCCCCAGAAGTTCACCGTCAGCTTCCGGTCCGCCTCGGCGTACGAGAACCCGGGCACCGTGCGACCCTGCGGGGGCACCGGGGTCCCGCCGTCCTCGGCCGCCGCCGGCTCCACGACGGTGTGGCCCGCCCCGCCCGACCTGCCCGCCACCTCGAACAGCCAGGCCGGCACCAGGCCCCGGCCGCCGTCGACCGTCCCCGGTGCCAGACCGAGCACGGCGCCCCGTACGGACTCGGTCCGCGGCGGCTTCATCGGACGCGGCTCCGGGTTGCACGGCACGGTGTCCGTGGCCCCCGCGGGCGTGTCCGGGGTCAGCGGGACCGAGGTCGCGCAGCCGCTCGGGTTCGGGCCGCTGCCGTCGCCGGTGTTGCGGGCGTTGAGTCGGGCCAGCGCCTCGACCGCGCCGACCACGGGCCGCTCCCCGGACCGCACCGGGGCCTTCAGCTCGCCGCTGCCGGCCACCACCCGGGAGTCCGCCCCCACGCTCACCTTGCTGGACCAGCCCTGGGTGGCCAGCCCGCCCACCACCGGGTCGGCGCTCACGACCCGGACCGAACCCTGCACGAGCCGGGCGTCCACCTTGGCGTCGGGCTGACCCACGGCGGCGAGCACCGGAGCCGCCGCACCCTTGGCCGCCTCCTCGGAAACCGGCTTGCCCGCGACGTCGCCCGGCGCCACGGGGGAGTCCGCGCCGCCCTGCGGCAGGGTCGCCGGCCCACAGGTGTCCTTGCCGCGCACGCAGTCGTCGCCCGCGCCGTTGCCGGTGCCGTCGCCCTTGCCCGGTACGCCCTGGAAGCGGGAGAAGCTCCAGGTGCCCGGCGCCTTGCGGGTCACCGTCAGCCGGGGGCCCGTGCCGTCGGCCGTCTCGCCCGCGTGCCAGACCTCGCCGTCGAGCCGCGGCGCGCCCTCGATCCCGAGGGCCTTCGCGAGCCGGGTCACCTCCTCCGCGGTGACCTCGCCGGACGCCGCGAACGAGGGCGCCGAACCCGGCGCCTCCGGCAGCGGCACGTCGGCCGTGTACGTCACACCGGCTCCGGAGGGGTCCGGCTCCCCGGGGGCGATGCCCGGCCCCGTGGGCGCCGCCGCCTCGCGGGGTGCGGAGGCCGCGCTGTCACCCGTACGGCCGCCACCCGTGCCGCCGCCGTGGGCCGTCGAGGCCCAGTAGGCCGTGCCGCCGCCGGCGAGCAGGACGGCGGCCGCGATCGAGCCGATGGCCCAGGACGGCCGCCGTCGTGTGGCGCTTGCTGTGTCGGGTCGTTCGCTGGTCACCGATTCGCTCCTTCGCCTGTCCCGCGGTACGTGTTGCGGGTGTGACGTGGCGGCGGCGGAACCGGTTCCCCCGGGATCCTCGCGGTGGCGGAACTCAGTCGCCGTAGGCCGCCGTCGAGGCGATCAGGCGGGCCGAGTCCGCCGGAACGCTGATGCCGTGGATCTCGGAGGGCGCCACCCGGACCGGCCGGGGCCCCTCCGGGACCGCCCAATGGGGGGCCATCCGGGCGCAGTCGCCCAGCAGCCGTGCGAAGCCGGGCCGCGCGTCGGCGGCGTACTGGACGTGCCCGAAGCCATCGGTGTAGGTCATGGGGGCACGTTATGCACGCCACGACGAGCGAAGGAAGTCCTACTACGGGGTAGTTTCATCCGGTCGGCCGGAGGGCCGCGACCGGGTAGTTTTGACTGTCCCCTTGCCGTCCTCCGCAGGAGCGTCCACGCCGTGCGCATCGCAGTCACCGGCTCCATCGCCACCGACCACCTCATGACCTTCCCGGGCCGTTTCGCGGACCAGCTGGTCGCCGACCAGCTCCACACGGTCTCCCTCTCCTTCCTCGTCGACAACCTCGACGTCCGGAGAGGCGGAGTCGGCCCGAACATCTGCTTCGGCATGGGTCAGCTCGGCACCCGCCCGATCCTCGTCGGCGCGGCCGGCTCGGACTTCGACGAGTACCGCGCCTGGCTGGAGCGGCACGGCGTCGACACCGATTCCGTGCGCATCTCCGAGGTGCTGCACACCGCGCGCTTCGTCTGCACCACGGACGCCGACCACAACCAGATCGGCTCCTTCTACACGGGCGCCATGAGCGAGGCCCGCCAGATCGAGCTGAAGGCCGTCGCCGACCGGGTGGGCGGCCTCGACCTCGTCCTCATCGGCGCCGACGACCCCGAGGCGATGCTCCGCCACACGGAGGAGTGCCGTACCCGCGGGATCCCCTTCGCCGCGGACTTCTCGCAGCAGATCGCCCGCATGGACGGCGAGAACATCCGCACCCTGATGGAGGGCGCGACGTACCTCTTCTCGAACGAGTACGAGAAGGGCCTCATCGAGTCGAAGTCCGGCTGGACCGACGAGGAGATCCTCTCCAAGGTCGGCACCCGCGTGACCACCCTCGGCGCGCAGGGCGTGCGCATCGACCGCGTCGGCGAGGAGCCGATCGTCGTCGGCTGCCCCGAGGAGACGGCCAAGGTCGACCCGACCGGCGTCGGCGACGCGTTCCGCGCGGGCTTCCTCACCGGACTGGGCTGGGGCGTCGGCCTGGAGCGGGCCGCGCAGGTCGGCTGCATGCTGGCCACCCTCGTCATCGAGACCCTCGGCACCCAGGAGTACACCCTGGCCCGGGCGCACTTCATGGAGCGCTTCACCAAGGCGTACGGCGACGACGCGGCCTCCGAGGTCCGCGCCCACCTCGCGTCCTGACGCACCGCGCCACCCGGTGACGGACCCGGCCCGCCTCCCCGGCGGGTCGGGTCCGTCCCGTTCGGCTCAGACCAGACGCCGGACGGTGTACGCCACGCCGGCCGGCCGGTCCGCCTCGCCCAGGTACGCGTGGCCCCGCATCACGCACCAGGCGGGGATGTCCAGGCGCGCGACCTCGTCGTCGGACAGGACGGTGACCGTCCCCCCGACCGGCACGGTCCCGATGGCCCGGGCCAGCTCGATCACCGGCTGCGGGCAGCGCAGCCCGAGGGCGTCCAGCTCCAGGGAGTCCGCGACGGGCGCCACCGCCGGCACCTCCGACACACCGAGCTTCTCCCGTACGCCGGCGACCGTGCCCGGCAGCACGTCCAGGAAGCCGTTGACCTGATCGGCGGTGGTGCCCGGCGGCAGGGAGACCCGTACGTTCCCCTCCGACAGCACCCCCATCGCCCGCAGGACGTGACTCGGGGTCAGCGTGGAGCTCGTGCAGGAGGAGCCGGACGACACCGAGAAGCCGGCCCGGTCCAGCTCGTGCAGCAGGGTCTCGCCGTCGACGTACAGACAGGAGAAGGTGACCAGGTGCGGGAGCCGACGCTCGGCATCACCCACCACCTCCACGTCCGGGACCAACCGGGCCACCCGCCGCCGGATCCGGTCGACCAGGATCCGCAGCCGGGCCGCCTCCGCCTCGGCCTCCGCCCGCACCGCACGCAGCGAGGCCGCCGCCGCGACGACCGCGGGCAGGTTGACGAAGCCGGGGGAGCGGCCCGACTCCCTTTCGTCCGCGGGCCCTTGGGGGGAGAACCGGACCCCCTTGCGGACGGCCAGCAACCCCACCCCGGGGGGCCCGCCCCACTTGTGCGCGCTCGCGGTGAGGAGGGACCACGCCCCCTCGACCGGGCCCCAGCCCAGCGACTGCGCCGCGTCGACCAGGAGCGGAACCCCGGCCGCCGCGCAGGCCTCGGCCGTCTCCGCCACCGGCTGGACCGTGCCGACCTCGTGGTTGGCCGACTGGAGGCAGGCCAGCGCGGTGTCCGGGGCGAGCGCGGCCGCGTACGCGGTGGGCCCCACCGCGCCGAACCGGTCCACCGGAACCTCCGTCACGGTGCCCCCGGCCGCCGCGTGGGCGTCCGCCGCGTGCAGTACAGAACTGTGTTCGACCGCCGAGACGACCAGATGGCCCCCGACCCGCCGGCGCCCCGCGAGGGCCCCCGCGATGCCCGTGTGAACCGCGTGCGTTCCCGAAGGAGTGAACACGAGCTCGTCGGGACGGCAGCCCACGGCCTCGGCCGCCGCCTCGCGCGCGGCGTCCGACAACAGCCGCGCGCGGCGACCCTCCCGGTACAGCCGGGCCGGGTCCGCCCAGCCCTCGTCCAGGGCGGCCTGCAGGGCCTGTCGGGCCACGGGGTGCAACGGGGCGGCGGACGCGGTGTCGAAGTACGGCATCGGGCCACGCTAACCCCCACCGCGCGACCGCCCGGGTCAGGGGCCGTCAGATGTCTTCCGGAGGGCGCCATTCAGGGCCGGATGGCCCGTCCCCCGTACGGCGGATCCACCCCTTCGGGGTCAGTAACGGCGCGTTGGGCACCCTCCCCGCGCGACCCCAAATAGCGTCCAGTAGGGTTTGGTCCGCATAAACATCCAAACCCCTGCCTGCGTCAGGGCCGGCGACCGACCCGAACACGGCCGCGGCCGGCCGCGCGGGCCGAGACTCTCGGGAAGGCGCTACGTGAGTCCCTACGGCTCCGACCGCTCGCCGCGGCGCCCGATGCGGCGGAAGCTGCTGCAGGCGCTGACTGCGGGCGTGGTCCTGGCGACCGCCACTGGTTGCTCGTACACCTGGAAAGACTTCCCCCGCCTCGGAATGCCCACCCCGGTCACGGAGGAGGCGCCTCGCATCCTCTCCCTGTGGCAGGGATCCTGGGCGGCCGCTCTCATCACGGGCATCCTGGTGTGGGGCCTGATCATGTGGAGCGTCATCTTCCACCGGCGTAGCCGGACGAAGATCGAGGTCCCCGCGCAGACCCGGTACAACATGCCCATCGAGGCGCTGTACACCGTGGTCCCGCTCATCATCGTCTCGGTGCTCTTCTACTTCACCGCGCGTGACGAGTCGAAGCTGCTCTCCCTCTCCGCCAAGCCGGCGCACACGATCAACGTGGTCGGCTTCCAGTGGAGCTGGGGCTTCAACTACATCGAGAACGTCGACGGCGACGCGGCCACCCCCCGTTCGAGGGAGCTGCCGAAGTCCGGTGAGGCCGAGGACTCCGCACCGCGGATGACCACGGTCCCCAAGGAGCTCGACTCCATCCCGGACCGTTTCACCAAGGACTTCCCGGCGGGCGCCGAAGGCGTCTACCAGAAGGGCGTCCCCAGCGACCGGAACCCGCAGACGGGTAACCCGGGGCCGACCCTCTACCTGCCCAAGGGCGAGAAGGTCCGCTTCATCCTGTCGTCGAACGACGTCATCCACTCGTTCTGGGTGGTGCCCTTCCTGTTCAAGCAGGACGTCATCCCCGGTCACACCAACGTCTTCGAGGTGACTCCGTCGCAGGAGGGCACCTTCATGGGCAAGTGTGCCGAGCTGTGCGGTGTCGACCACTCCCGGATGCTCTTCAACGTCAAGGTCGTCTCCCCCGAGAAGTACCGGGAGCACCTGAAGGAGCTTGCCGAGAAGGGTCAGACCGGCTTCCTGCCGGCCGGCATCAAGCAGACCGACCCGGCCCGGAATGCGGAGATCAACAAACTGTGAGCATCCTCAACGAATCTCAGGGTGCCGCCGCAGCCGACTCGTACGAGAACGAGCTGCCGGTACGGCGCAAGCAGCCGGGCAATGTCGTCGTGAAGTGGCTCACCACCACCGACCACAAGACCATCGGCACGATGTACCTGGTCACGTCGTTCGTGTTCTTCATCATCGGCGGGATCATGGCGCTCTTCATGCGCGCCGAGCTGGCCCGACCGGGCACGCAGATCATGTCGAACGAGCAGTTCAACCAGGCGTTCACCATGCATGGCACGATCATGCTGCTGATGTTCGCCACCCCGCTCTTCGCGGGCTTCGCCAACTGGATCATGCCGCTGCAGATCGGCGCGCCCGACGTGGCGTTCCCGCGGCTGAACATGTTCGCGTACTGGCTGTACCTCTTCGGATCGACCATCGCGGTGGCCGGCTTCGTCACCCCCTCGGGTGCCGCCGACTTCGGTTGGTTCGCCTACTCCCCGCTGTCGGACGCGGTCCGCTCGCCGGGCATCGGCGCCGACATGTGGATCATGGGTCTGGCCTTCTCCGGCTTCGGCACGATCCTCGGTTCGGTCAACTTCATCACCACGATCATCTGCATGCGCGCGCCCGGCATGACGATGTTCCGCATGCCGATCTTCACCTGGAACGTGCTGCTGACCGGTGTCCTGGTCCTGCTGGCCTTCCCGGTGCTGGCCGCCGCGCTCTTCGCGCTGGAGGCCGACCGTAAATTCGGTGCACACGTATTCGACGCGGCCAATGGCGGCGCATTGCTGTGGCAACACCTCTTCTGGTTCTTCGGACACCCAGAGGTGTACATCATCGCGCTGCCATTCTTCGGAATCATTTCCGAGGTCATTCCGGTCTTCTCGCGCAAGCCGATGTTCGGTTACATCGGTCTGATCGCCGCGACGATCGCGATCGCCGGCCTTTCGGTGACCGTGTGGGCGCACCACATGTACGTCACCGGCGGTGTGCTGCTGCCGTTCTTCTCCTTCATGACGTTCCTCATCGCGGTACCGACCGGTGTGAAGTTCTTCAACTGGATCGGCACGATGTGGAAGGGCTCGTTGTCCTTCGAGACGCCGATGCTCTGGGCCGTCGGCTTCCTGATCACCTTCACCTTCGGTGGTCTGACCGGCGTCATCCTGGCCTCGCCCCCGATGGACTTCCACGTCTCCGACTCGTACTTCGTCGTCGCGCACTTCCACTACGTCATCTTCGGCACCGTGGTCTTCGCGATGTTCTCCGGATTCCACTTCTGGTGGCCGAAGTTCACGGGCAAGATGCTGGACGAGCGCCTCGGCAAGATCACCTTCTGGACGCTGTTCATCGGCTTCCACGGCACCTTCCTGGTGCAGCACTGGTTGGGCGCCGAGGGCATGGCGCGCCGTTACGCGGACTACCTGGACGCCGACGGATTCACCGCGCTGAACACGATCTCCACGATCAGCTCGTTCCTGCTCGGCCTGTCGATGCTGCCCTTCATGTACAACGTCTGGAAGACGGCGAAGTACGGGAAGAAGATCGAGGTCGACGACCCGTGGGGCTACGGCCGTTCGCTGGAGTGGGCGACCTCCTGCCCGCCGCCGCGGCACAACTTCCTCACCCTCCCGCGGATCCGTTCCGAATCCCCGGCGTTCGACCTGCACCACCCGGAGATCGCGGCCCTCGACCACCTTGAGGACCACGGCGCCGGCACCAAGGCCGTCACCGGTGGCAAGGAGGCCGGCAAGTGAAGATCCAGGGCAAGATGTTCCTCTGGCTCTCCTTCTTCATCCTGATCATGGCCGTCGTGTACGGCGTGTGGTCGAAGGAGCCCGTCGGCACCACCGCGCTCTTCCTGGCCTTCGGCCTGAGCGTCATGATCGGCTACTACCTGGCCTTCACGGCCAAGCGCGTGGACGAGATGGCCCAGGACAACCTGGAGGCCGACGTCGCCGACGAGGCGGGCGAGCTGGGGTTCTTCGCCCCGCACAGCTGGCAGCCGCTCTCGCTGGCCATCGGTGGCGCCTTCGCCTTCATGGGCGTCATCTTCGGCTGGTGGCTCATGTACTTCTCGGCCCCGATCATCCTGATCGGCCTGTGGGGCTGGGTGTACGAGTACTACCGCGGTGAGAACCAGAACCAGTAGGACCTGCGGTACCCGCGGCGAAGCCGCACCACTTGGGGCCCGGACACCTCTTCGGAGGAGTCCGGGCCCCTCGTTTGCAGTCATCCCGCGCGCCGTAATTGTCATATCTTCATAGCGTTGGCTCCATGAAGCACTCACCGCGTCTTTGGACGGTACTCAGCTGCTCCCTGCTGGTCGCGTCCCTCGGGGCCGGAGCCACCGCATGCGGGTCCGGCGAGAAGAACCCGCTGTCAGTCCGCCCGTACGACGCGGGCGAGCACGTCGCCTTCAACCTGGCCCCGGGCGGTCGCCCCGCCGACCCCGACAAGCCCCTCGAAGTCACCCTCAAGGGCAACGAGTCCCGGATCACCGACGTGACGGTCGTGGACACCCACGGACGGCGCCTCGCGGGCGAACTCTCCGCCAAGGGCGACCGCTGGCACAGCACCGCCTCCATGGCCGCGGGCGTGCACTACGCGGTCACCGTGACCACGGAGAACGAGCGCGGCGAGCCGGGGCAGCGCACGCTGGCCTTCGACACAACGCCGGCCGACGGGGTCCTCAAGGTGGAATTCGGCCCGGACGAGGGCAAGTACGGCGTCGGCCAGCCCATCACCGCCGAACTCAACGAACCCGTCAAGGACAAGGCGGCCAGAGCCGTCGTGGAACGGGCCCTGGTCGTCGACGCGGCGGACGGCGTCGAGGGCGCCTGGCACTGGATCGACGACAAGCACCTCCACTACCGGCCCAAGGACTACTGGCCGGCCAACACCAGCGTCACCGTACGGAGCAACCTGGAGGGCGTCCGGGTGTCCGACGAACTCCACGGCGCCGCCTCGAAGCCGCTCAAGATCGACTTCGGCGACCGGGTGGAGGTCACCACCGACGCCGCCTCGCACTACATGTCGTTCCGCCGGAACGGGGAACTGGTCACCACCCTTCCGGTGACCACCGGCAAGCCCGGCTTCTCCACCCGCAACGGCATCAAGGTGGTGCTCGGCAAGCAGTACTACGTCCAGATGCGCGGCGACACCGTCGGCATCGGCGGCAGCGAGTACTACAACCTGCCCGTCTACTGGGCGACCCGTGTCACCTGGAGTGGTGAATACGTGCACGCCGCCCCGTGGTCCATCTCCTCGCACGGCGTCGCCAACGTCAGCCACGGCTGCACCGGCATGAGCACCGGCAACGCCGCCTGGTTCTACGAGAACATCACCGAGGGCGACATCGTCAAGGTGATCAACAGCATCGGCGACGACATGGACATCTTCGGCAACGGCTTCGGCGACTGGAACATGGACTGGAAGGACTGGAGGGAGGGCAGTGCCCTCCTCAAGGGCACCCAGGAAGGCCGCAGTCCCATCGACCAGGCCCGCCTGCGCCCGACCGTCTAGGAAGCGACCCGGAAGCCCCACGAGCGCCCCTGAGGGGCCCGTGGGGCTTCCGGGTCGTTCTACGCGTCCAGGGACAGCCGGGGCCGCAGGAGGCCCGCCAGGACCTCCGGGAAGTCCACCGGATCAACCGGAAGGGTGACGGCGGCGTCGGCGCGGCTCCACGTGGCCAGCCAGGCGTCCTGCGGACGCCCCATCAGCAGCAGCACCGGGGGGCACCGGAAGATCTCGTCCTTGATCTGCCGACACACGCCCATGCCCCCGGCCGGGACCGCCTCGCCGTCCAACACGCAGACGTCGATGCCGCCCTCGTCCAGGGCCGTCAGGACCGCCGGAAGCGTCGCGCACTCCAGGAACTCCACCGGCGGCAGGTCCGCCGCCGGCCTGCGACCGGCCGCGAGCCGCACCTGCTCCCGGGTGCCCGCGTCGTCGCTGTAGACCAGAACCCGCGCAGTCGCCCGCATTTCGTTCCTCCACGTGTCCGTGAATCACGCTGATGATGCGCGGGATGCTACTCCGTCCGACCCGCTGTCAACATCGGTTCGCACAGCCCCGCCCGTGCCGCCGGAAGGACGATCTGATGGGCCGTTCGGGCCTTGCACACCCCCCTGACACTCCGAACGGCACCCCCCGGGGTGAGGGCGGGATAAGCGACCGACATAATGTCGGTCGTGGCGACAGCAACGACAGTAGATACCGGGCACGCGCACCCGACGGTCAACCGGCCGAACCTCGTCAGCGTCGGAACCATCATCTGGTTGAGTTCCGAGCTGATGTTCTTCGCGGCCCTCTTCGCGATGTACTTCACCCTGCGATCCGTGACGGGTGCCGAGTACTGGACAGAGCAGGCTTCGGCCTTGAATCTGCCCTTCTCGGCGACGAACACGACGATCCTGGTGCTCTCCTCGCTCACCTGCCAGCTCGGCGTATTCGCCGCCGAGCGCGGTGACGTGAAGAAGCTCCGATCGTGGTTCATCATCACGTTCGTCATGGGTGCGATCTTCATCGGCGGCCAGGTGTTCGAGTACACCGAGCTGGTCAAGCACGAGGGGATGTCCCTCTCGTCCGGACCGTACGGCTCGGTCTTCTACCTGACCACCGGCTTCCACGGTCTGCACGTGACGGGCGGTCTCATCGCCTTCCTGCTGGTCCTCGGCCGGACGTACGCGGCCAAGAGGTTCACCCACGAACAGGCCACGTCGGCCATCGTCGTGTCCTACTACTGGCACTTCGTCGATGTCGTCTGGATCGGCCTCTTCGCGACGATCTACCTGATCAAGTAGCGAACACGTCGCCGGGCCCGGCTCGGCACTCCATCCAGAAACACCGACGCAGAAGATCCTGACACCGGGGTAATCCGTGAAAAAGCTCTCCGCACGACGACGCCATCCGCTGGCGGCGGTCGTCGTTCTACTCTTCGCGCTGGCGGTCACTGGGGGGCTGTACGCCGCCTTCGCGCCCGCGGGCAAGGCGCAGGCCGACGAAACCGCCCAGTCCCTCGCCATCGAGGAGGGCAAGAAGCTCTATGCCGTGGGCTGCGCAAGCTGCCACGGTACCGGCGGTCAGGGTTCCTCTGACGGCCCGAGCCTGGTGGGCGTCGGCTCCGCCGCCGTCGACTTCCAGGTGAGCACGGGCCGCATGCCCGCCCAGCAGCCCGGCGCCCAGGTGCCGAAGAAGCCGAACATCTACTCGCAGGCCCAGATCGACCAGCTCGCGGCGTTCATCGCTTCGCTCGGCGCCGGCCCGATCACGCCCACCGAGAAGCAGTACGACCCGGCCGGGGCGAACATCGCCAAGGGTGGTGAGCTCTTCCGCAACAACTGCGCGCAGTGCCACAACTTCACCGGCGAGGGCGGCGCCCTGACGAACGGCAAGTACGCCCCGAACCTTGAGGACGTCTCGCCGAAGCACATCTACGAGGCCATGCTCACCGGCCCGCAGAACATGCCCTCCTTCCCGGACAGCACGATGCCGGAGCAGGGAAAGAAGGACATCATCGCGTACCTCCAGAACGTCAACGGCGAGAAGTCGACCAACCCCGGTGGTCTCAAGCTCGGTGGCCTCGGCCCCGTCTCCGAGGGTCTGTTCGGCTGGATCTTCGGTCTGGGTGCGCTGATCGCTGTCGCCGTCTGGGTCGCGGCCCACACCGCTAAGGCCAAGAAGTCATGAGTAGCCAAGACATTCCCGAAGAGAAGCACCTGCCGAGCGAGCAGGGCGACGCCCACCACGGTGGCGTGGCGGTCGCGGACGACCCGTTCGCCGACCCGGGCCTGCCGGTCCACAAGCCCCGTATCCAGGACATCGACGAGCGGGCGGCGAAGCGCTCCGAGCGCACCGTCGCGATGCTGTTCACGTTGTCGATGCTGGCCACGGTCGCCTTCATCGCCTCGTACGTGATCTTCCCGGTCGACAAGATCGTCTACATCTTCCCCATCGGGAAGGTGAGCGCGCTGAACTTCGCGCTCGGCGTCACCCTGGGCACGGCGCTCTTCTGCATCGGCGCGGGCGCGGTCCACTGGGCCCGCACCCTGATGTCCGATGTCGAGGTCGCCGCCGAGCGCCACGAGATCGCCGCTCCGCCGGAGGTCAAGGCGCAGGTCCTGCAGGACTTCGCCGACGGCGCGAACGAGTCCGGCATCGGCCGCCGGCCCCTGATCCGCAACACCCTGCTCGGCGCGCTGGCCCTGGTGCCGCTCTCCGGCGTGATGCTGCTGCGCGACCTGGGCCCGCTGCCCGAGGACAAGCTCCGCAAGACCATCTGGGCCAAGGGCAAGCTGCTCATCAACCAGAACACGATGGAGCCGCTGCGTCCCGAGGACATCCTGGTCGGCTCGCTGACCTTCGCCAAGCCCGAGGGCCTGGAGGAGGACGCGCACGACTACATGTCCCAGATCGCCAAGGCCGCCCTGATGATCGTCCGCATTCAGCCGGAGGACATCAAGGACAAGAAGGAACTGGAGTGGTCCCACGACGGCATCGTGGCCTTCTCCAAGATCTGTACCCACGTCGGCTGCCCGATCAGCCTGTACGAGCAGCAGACGCACCACGTGCTCTGCCCGTGCCACCAGTCCACTTTCGACCTCTCCGACGGCGCCCGTGTCATCTTCGGCCCGGCCGGTCACGCGCTTCCGCAGCTGCGGATCGGCGTGAATGACGAGGGCTTCCTCGAAGCGCACGGCGACTTCGAAGAGCCCGTCGGTCCTGCATTCTGGGAGCGCGGATGAGCACTGCCACAGACAACAAGACGGGGCGCAAAGCGCCCGCCGGCGAGCGCGTGGCCGACTGGGCGGACGGTCGCCTGGGCATCTACGGCCTCGCCAAGGCCAACATGCGCAAGATCTTCCCGGACCACTGGTCCTTCATGCTGGGTGAGATCTGCCTCTACAGCTTCATCATCATCATCCTCACGGGTGTGTACCTGACGCTGTTCTTCCACCCGAGCATGAACGAGGTCGTGTACCACGGCTCGTACGTGCCGATGCAGGGCGTCCGGATGTCCGAGGCCTTCGCCTCGACCCTGGACATCAGCTTCGACGTCCGCGGCGGTCTGCTCATCCGGCAGATCCACCACTGGGCGGCACTGATCTTCGTCGCGGCGATGATGGTGCACATGATGCGCGTCTTCTTCACCGGCGCGTTCCGCAAGCCGCGCGAGATCAACTGGATCTTCGGCTTCCTGCTGCTGGTCCTCGGCATGTTCACCGGTTTCACCGGTTACTCGCTGCCGGACGACCTGCTCTCGGGCACCGGTGTCCGCTTCATGCAGGGCGCGATCCTGTCCGTGCCGGTCGTCGGCACGTACCTGTCGATGTTCCTGTTCGGCGGGGAGTTCCCCGGCCACGACTTCGTGGCCCGGTTCTACTCGATCCACATCCTGCTGCTGCCGGGCATCATGATGGGCCTGCTGGTCGCCCACCTGATCCTGGTCTTCTACCACAAGCACACCCAGTTCGCGGGCCCCGGCAAGACGAACAACAACGTCGTCGGCATGCCGCTGCTGCCGGTCTACATGGCGAAGGCCGGAGGCTTCTTCTTCCTGGTCTTCGGCGTCATCGCGGCCATCGCGGGCATCGCCTCGATCAACCCGATCTGGGCGCTCGGTCCGTACGTCCCGGACCACGTGTCCACGGGCGCGCAGCCCGACTGGTACATGGGCTTCTCCGAGGGCCTCATCCGTGCGATGCCGGGCTGGGAGATCAACCTCTGGGGCCACACGCTGGTCCTGGGCGTGTTCGTCCCGCTGGTGATCTTCCCGCTGGTGCTGGCGACGATCGCGGTCTACCCGTTCGTCGAGTCCTGGGTCACCGGCGACAAGCGCGAGCACCACATCCTGGACCGCCCGCGCAACGTCCCGACCCGTACCGCCTTCGGTGTGGCCTGGCTGACCTGGTACGTCATCCTGCTGATCGCCGGTGGAAACGACATGTTCGCGCAGTACTTCCACCTCTCGATCAACTCGATCACCTGGTTCGCCCGGATCGGCTTCTTCGTCGGCCCGGTCATCGCCTTCGTCATCACCAAGCGGATCTGCCTCGGCCTCCAGCGCCGGGACCGGGACAAGGTGCTGCACGGTCGCGAGACCGGCATCATCAAGCGCCTGCCGCACGGTGAGTTCGTCGAGATCCACGAGCCGCTCCCGCAGGGTCAGCTCCACACGCTCACCTCGTACACCACGTACGAGCCGGTCGAGATCGGCCCGACGGTCGACGAGAACGGTGTCGAGCGCAAGGTGAAGGCCACCGAGAAGCTGCGCGCGAAGCTCAGCAAGGGCTACTACGCCGAGGGCAACCAGATCCCGAAGCCCACGGTGGAGGAGTACAAGGAGATCCAGAGCGGCCACGGCCACCACTGATCCCCCGCACGACCGCTTGAGGGATTGATTTCGGTCAATCCTGGTGTCGCCACGGCGAGAGCCCCGTCCACTGTCCGGACGGGGCTCTTCGCCGTCCCCGGGGCTGGATAGGCTGGTCCCCTTCCCATTCGACGTGGCAACCTCACCAGGCAGCAGGAGCGGACCATGAACGTTGTGACCCCGGCAGGCGGCGACAGCGTGGCGGCCCGTGGCTGGCCGGGCATCCTCGACGCCCTGCTGACCGGTCGGAACCTCGGTGCGGACGACACCGCCTGGGCGATGGACCGCATCATGCGCGGGGAGGCCACCGACGCCCAGATCGCCGGCTTCGCCGTCGCGCTGCGGGCCAAGGGGGAGACCGTCGCGGAGATCAACGGGCTCGTGCGGGCCATGTACGAACACGCCAACCTGATCGAGGTCCCGGGCCGGACCGTCGACATCGTGGGCACCGGCGGCGACGGCGCCAAGACCGTCAACATCTCCACGATGTCGGCGATCGTCGTGGCCGGCACGGGCGCGAAGGTCGTCAAGCACGGGAACCGGGCGGCGTCCTCCGCGAGCGGTTCCTCCGACGTGCTGGAGAAGCTCGGTGTCAACCTCGACCTCACCCCCGCGCGCGTGGTCGAGGTCGCGGAGGAGGCCGGGATCACCTTCTGTTTCGCCGTCAAGTTCCACCCCGCGCTGCGCCACGTGGCGCCGGCCCGCAAGGAACTGGGCATCCGGACGACCTTCAACTTCCTCGGTCCCCTGACCAACCCGGCCAGGGTACGGGCCCAGGCCACGGGCGTCGCCGATCCCAGGGTGGCCCCCATCATGGCCGGGGTGCTGGCCGAGCGGGGCTCCTCCGCCCTGGTGTTCCGCGGTGACGACGGCTTCGACGAGCTGACCACCACGGCCACCTCCCGGGTGTGGTGGGTCCGCGACGGCTCGGTGACCGAGTCGTCCTTCGACCCCCGCGACATCGGCATCGAGCTCGTCGACGTCTCGCAGCTGCGGGGCGCCGACCCGTCGTACAACGCCGACGTCGCCCGCCGGCTGCTGGCGGGCGAGACCGGGGCCGTCCGGGACGCCGTACTGCTGAACTCGGCCGCGGCCCTGGTCGCGCTCGACCCGGGGACGGGCTCCCTGGAGGAGCAGCTCGCGGCGGGCGTGACCCGGGCGGCCGAGTCCATCGACTCGGGATCCGCTCGCGCCGCGCTGGAGCGCTGGGTGAAGGCGAGCAACGCCTGAGGCACGGTTTCGGCCAAGACCCCGGTCCGCATCGTGGACCGGGGTCTTGCGCACGGGAGATCGTGTGGCAGGATTCTGACCAGGTCACGAGTGACAGCGTTTAGGCCCCGGCTTGCTGTCCGGCAACCCTCCTTCCGTGGCGGGGTGCCCCGGGTGATGACCAGGCCGTAGGCAGCGAGGTCTACGGCAAGCGCGGATCCCTCGACACCAGGGGTCCTGGTCCTTCGAGGAGCGTTTTCCGTGAGCAAGCGAATGCGATAGGGCGACTCCGCCCCCACTTCACCCCTCGGACCGGGGCCGCTTCCGTGCACCCCGTGTCACTTCCGAGGGCTTTCCCGTACCCCGACGGCCGCAGCGCCGCATCCGCGTACGGGTACTCCGAAGCCATTCCGCCCTGCCTGCCGGGAGATACCGCCATGTCCGCATCCCTGAACGCCGCCGTCACCGCCGCCATCTCCACCGACACCGTCGTGTGCGCCGACGCCCCCGCCTGCGGCGAGCCGCTGGCCGTGCTCGGCCGCGACGTCACCGTCCCGCTCGTGACCGGTGGCGAGGTCACCTACGCCGCCCTGGACTACGCGGCCAGCGCCCCCGCTCTCCAGCGGGTCTGGGACGACGTCGCCGCGTACGCCCCCTACTACGGCAGCGTCCACCGCGGGGCCGGCTACCTCTCCCAGCTGTCCACCGACCTCTTCGAGCAGAGCCGCGTCGCCGTCGCCGAGTTCCTCGACTGCCGGCCCGCCGACCAGGTGGTCTTCACGCGGTCCACCACCGACTCCCTCAACCTGCTCGCCGCGGCCCTGCCGGCCGACTGCCAGGTGTTCGTCTTCGAGACCGAGCACCACGCCTCCCTGCTGCCCTGGACGAACGCCCGCGTCACCTACCTCAACGCCCCCCGCACCCCCGGCGAGGCCGTCGCCGGCCTGGAGCGGGCGCTCGCCGACCGCGAGCCGTACGGCCCGGCGCTGGTCTGCGTCACCGGCGCCTCCAACGTCACCGGCGAGCTGTGGCCGGTCAAGGAACTCGCCGCCGCGGCGCACGCCCACGGCGCGCGGATCGTGCTGGACGCCGCCCAGTTGGCCCCGCACCACCCCGTCTCCGTCCGGGACCTCGACGTGGACTGGGTCGCCTTCTCCGGCCACAAGCTCTACGCCCCCTTCGGCTCCGGGGTCCTCGCCGGCCGCGCCGACTGGCTCCAGGAGGCCGACCCGTACCTGGCCGGCGGTGGAGCCTCCCGCAAGGTGGCCCGCCGCGAGGACGGCGGCGTCGACGTCGAGTGGCACACCACCGCCGCCCGCCACGAGGCCGGCTCCCCGAACGTCATCGGCGTCTACTCGATCGCCTCCGCCTGCAAGGCCCTCAAGGAGGCCGGGTTCGAGAACCTGGTCGCCCGCGAGAACCACCTCATCGCCAAGGTTCGCGAGGGCCTCGCCGAGGTCCCGGCGGTCCGCGTCCTGTCCCTGTTCGGGGACGACGCCCCGCGCGTCGGAGTCATCTCCTTCGTGGTCGACGGCTGGAACAGCTCCCACTTCGCCGCCGCCCTGTCCGCCGAGTACGGCATCGGCGTCCGCGACGGCCTCTTCTGCGCCCACCCGCTCGTCCGCACCCTGCTCGGCAGCGAGCCGCAGGAGCCGGGCGAGTGCGGGGCGCCGGAGGCCGCGCCGGGGGAGCGCTCGCTGAACGCCATCCGCGTCAGCTTCGGCGCGGGCACCCCCGACGAGCACGTCGAGCGCTTCGTCCACGCGGTGAAGGAACTCGTCGCGGACGGTGCGAAGTGGCAGTACCGCACCGAAGAGGGCCGCTGCGTCCCGGCCGTCTGACATCGTTCGGGGCATGACGTACCGGGACCCGATACCCGTGATCCGTGCGGCCGTCGGCAGGTCGCTGCCCGGTTGGAACCCCCGCGCCCAGGTCCTGTACGACCGGTCGGGGCCGGCTCCCGACGGCGGGGAGAAGCGCGACTGGCGCAGCGTCCCCGGCCCGTTGTACGCGGCGAACACGGACACCTGCCCGACCGGCAGCATGTGCGCCCCGGCGCTCGTGCCCCGCCCGGGTGGGCGAGGCGTTGCCCGGGCTCTGAACGCCGCGCGTCGGGAGGGCTACGCGTCGAGGCCGATCGCGAACGCGGCTTCCAGGTCGTGCTGGGAGTACGTGCGGAACGCGACGTGCGTGTCCGTCGCCTCGACGCCGGGGATCTTGCTGATGCGGCCCGGGATGATGTCCGCGAGGTTCTCGTGGCGGGCGACGCGGACCAGCGCGATCAGGTCGTACGTCCCGGTGACGGAGTAGACCTCACTGACGCTGTCCAGCTGGGCGATGGACTCGGCGATCTCGGGGATGCGGTCCACGCTGGTCTTGATGAGCACGATCGCGGTGATCACGGTTGGCTGTCTCCCTCGCCGGCAGTCACTGGTCGCCTCACTCTAGTCGTACGCCGATAACGGGCCCACGCGTACAGGAAGCCCAGGGAGAAGCCCACGACGTGGGCCAGATAGGCGACCCCGGGGCCGCTCTCCGCCCGCTGCGCCGCCAGCCATTGCAGGCCGAACCAGAAGAGCAGCACGATCCACGCGGGGAAGCGCAGCGGTAGGAACAGCAGGAACGGGAACAGGCTCGTCACCCGGGCCCGCGGGAACAGGCAGAGGAACGCGCCGAGCACCGCCGAGATCGCGCCGGACGCGCCGACCAGGGTCTGGTCCGAGGCGGCGTTGGCGGCCGCGTACGCGGCCAGCGCGAGGTATCCCGTGCAGACGTAGAAGACGAGGAAGGGCGCCCGGCCCATTCGTTCCTCCGTCATCGCCCCGAAGACGTACAGGAAGAGCATGTTCCCGAGCAGGTGCAGCCAGCTGCCGTGGATGAACAGCGCCGTCAGCGGGGTGAGCAGCGGTCGACCGGCTCCCGAGAACAGCTCGTCGGGGACCACGCCCCAGTGCCGGAAGTACGCGGTGCCCGTTTCGGTCAGCCGGTCACCCGTCCCGTAGGAGGGGTTGAGGCCCGACGCCGGGCCGAGGACGAACGCCACGCAGCAACCGGCGATCAGCGCGTACGTGATCACCGGGCCCCGGGCGGCCTCGCGGACGGTCCGCCACCTTACGATCATGCGACAGAGCATGACGCAGGTGGACCCCCTCGGGGGTGGTGCCAGGCCGTAGGGTTACGTGCGCGGTCCGCGGACCGCCGCGGAAGGCTTTAATTGAATGAGTCAAGAAGGAGAGAGCGGCCTGATGACGGTTCCCTTGCCGACCGACACCACCCGGTGGCGCTGCACGCTGTGCGGCAACCTCACGAGGTTCGACGTCACCCGATCGTCGAAGGTCGTGGAATACGTCCACCTGGACCTCGCCGGGGAGCCCAAGGTCGAGGAACGCGAGGTGGTCAGTGAGACCATCGAGTCGGTCCGCTGCCGCTGGTGCAACGCTGTGGACCAGATCGAGCTCGTGGACAGGCCGGGCACCGACTCCTGACGGAGCCGGGCCCACAGTAGATCACGGTAGGGGTGACGGATTGTGGAGCCAGCAAGCGGCGCTGAGCCGGCCGACGAGGCCGGCGACGCCGCCGAGGTGCTCGACCGCCCGCTGCCCGAAGGCGTGCGGCGCCGGGTCGTCGCGCTCGTCTCGGACGCCTTCGGTGGCCTGACGGTCGCCGACCTCCCGGCGCAGCTGCGCCAGTACGCGCGGTTCACCCCGACCCGGCGCGCCAAGTTCGCGGGCAACGCCATGGCCGCGGCCGTGGAGACGGACGCCGTCTTCCGCGGCCGGGTCGCGGAGAAGCTGCGCGAGGCGCAGCCGGAGCTGACCGGCGCCCTGGAGACGGGCGCGCCGCCCGCCGCGGCCGACCCGCTCGACGTCGCGGCGGCCGCCTACGTGCTGCGCCCGGCCGGCTGGGTCAAGCTGGTGGCCTCCGCGGGCGAGGAGGCGCAGCGCGCCGACGCCGAGCGGGTGGGCGACGAGACGCGCCGCGAACTGGAGCGGCTGCGCGAGGAACTGGCCCAGGTGCGGGAGCTGCAGCGCTCGGGCGGTGAGCAGGTGCGCGCCGATCTCGAAGCGGCCCGCAAGGAAGCCGAATCGCTTCAGCGCAAGCTGCGCAGCGCCCTGAGCGACGTCAAGCGGGGCGAGGCCGCCCTGCGCAAGGTGGGCGCCGAGATCGACGGGATCCGGGGGGAGGCCGCCGCGCAGGTGGCCGCCGCCGAGAGCGAGTCCCGGCGGCTCAAGTCCCGCCTCGCGGAGGTGGAGTCGGCGCTGGAGATCTCGCGCCGGGCCACCCGGGAGGGGCGCAGCATCGAGGACATGCGGCTGCGGTTGCTGTTGGACACCGTCCTGGACGCGGCGGCCGGGCTGCGGCGCGAGCTGGCGCTGCCGCCGGTCAACACCCGTCCCGCGGACACCGTGGACGCGGTGGAGCCGGGCCGGATGACGCCGAAGGACATCGCCGCGCGGGCCCTGTCGGAGACCGATCCGGCGTTGCTGGACCAGTTGTTGGCGCTGCCCCAGGCACATCTGGTGGTCGACGGCTACAACGTGACGAAGACCGGCTATCCGACGATGCCGCTGGAGAAGCAGCGGCTGCGCCTGCTGGGCGGGCTGTCGATGCTGGCCGCGCAGACCGGCGCCGAGATGACCTGCGTCTTCGACGGGGCGGAGCTGGCGGCGCCGGTGCTGCTCGCCCCGCCGCGCGGGGTGCGGGTGCTGTTCTCGAAGGCCGGTGTGACGGCGGACGAGCTGATCCGTCAGCTGGTGCGGGCCGAGCCGCCGGGCCGTCCGGTGGTCGTGGTCTCCACCGACCGGGAGGTGGCCGACGGGGTCGCGAAGGCGGGAGCCCGACCCGTGACGTCCGCTCTGCTCCTGAAGAGGCTTTCGCGCGTTTCGTAACTGCTGGGCGTGATGCCGGGATTGGCGGTGTCGGGGGAGGACCCACCGTCAGTCCGCCGGCACGCAGCGTGCGCCGTTGGTAAAGAAGCGGGCAGGGCGAGGGATTTTGCCGTACGGGTATTTGAAGTGATCAAGCGCGGGTCACTAGGGTCTGCTCAAACCTTCGTGCGGTAGTTCACTCATTCGAGTGGCGACGGGGTTGCCGCCGGGCGTGCGTTCCCCCTCGGCGGTCCGAGGAAGAAGGAGCTCGTCTCCGTGGCGTCCCACCGTCGACCCAAGCACCCGGCCCGCGCGCGCGTGACCGTGCTCACGGCCACCGCCGCCGCGGCGGTCGCCCTCTCCTCGCACTCGGCCGTGGCCGCCCCGGACAAACCGAACAAGGACGAGGTCAAGACCAAGGTCGACACCCTCTACGAGGAGGCCGAGCAGGCCACCGAGAAGTTCAACGGGGCCAAGGAGCGCCAGGAGAAGCTGGAGAAGGAGATCGCCCAGCTCCAGGACCGGGTCGCCCGCGGCCAGGACGAGCTCAACACCCTGCGCAACACGCTCGGTTCGATGGCCACCGCCCAGTACCGCGGCGGCGGCTTCGACCAGTCCGTGGAGCTCTTCCTCTCCACCGACCCCGAGAGCTACCTCGACAAGGCCGCCACCCTCCAGCAGTTGAGCGGCAAGCAGGTCGACGCCATCGGCAGGATCCAGGACAAGCAGCGCACCCTCGCGCAGCAGCGCCAGGAGGCCTCGGGCAAGCTCGCCGACCTCGACGCCACCCGCAAGGAGCTCGGCGAGAAGAAGAAGGCCTCCCAGGACAAGCTCGCCGAGGCCCAGGCCCTCCTCAACACGCTTACGGCACAGGAGCGCAGGCAGCTGAAGGACGAGGAGGCGAAGGCCGGCGAGGCCGCCCGCGGCGAGGGCGAAGGCGCCCCCGCCGCACCGCCGGCCAACGCCTCCGGCCGGGCCGCCGCCGCGCTGGCCGCCGCCAAGACCAAGCTGGGCAGCGCCTACATATCCGGCGCCGAGGGGCCCAGCGCGTTCGACTGCTCCGGGCTGGTGCAGTGGGCCTACAAGCAGGCCGGGGTCTCCGTCACCCGCACCACCTACACCCAGGCGAACGAGGGCACGCGCATCAGCCGGAGCCAGCTCCAGCCCGGTGACCTCGTCTTCTTCTACGGCGACCTGCACCACGTCGGCCTGTACGCGGGCAACAACACGACCCTGCACGCCTCCAACCCGCGCGGCGGCGTCAAGTACGAGTCGATCGACAACATGCCGTTCCAGTTCGGCGTCCGCCTCTGACCCGCCCCGCCCCCACCGGGGACGCGCCCGCGCACCGCCCATCCGGGCGAATTCCCGCACCCTGCCACGACCGCACGCCCCGCCCATGACCTGCGTCTGAGGCGGGGCGCCGTCATGTGGGCCGGCCGGCGGTCGTTGGTCGGGGCGTGTTCGCGCGGCTACTGTCTGCCAGCGCGGAACCCGGCACACGGCCGTCCACGGAGGGCGGACCCGGGCCCCGCGCAGCGGAAGGGAGCGGTTCCACGTGGCGTCCCATCGCCGGCCCGGGCTCACCAGCCTCGACCGGAACACCAAGGTCACCGTTTTCACCGCCGCGGCGGCCACCGCCGCCGTAGCCATGACGGGCGCACCCGCCGGTGCGGCCCCCGGCCTGCCGCAGGAGCCCCCCTCGGGTACCCGGGCCCAGGTCGACCGGCTCTTCGAGGAGGCCGAGCAGGCCACCGAGCGGTTCAACGAGGCCGGTGAGAAGGCCGACCGGCTCCGCGCCGACATCGGTCGGTCCCAGGACGCGGTGGCCCGCGCCCAGGACCGGATCAACACCATGCGCGGGGTCCTCGGCACCTTCGCGGGAGCCCAGTACCGCTCCGGCGGCCTCGACCCCACCGTCGAGCTGATGCTCTCCGACGACCCGGACGACTACCTGGACAAGGCCGCCGTCCTCAACCGGCTCAGCGGCCGGCAGGCCCGCCAACTGGGCGAACTCCGCGAGGAGCAGCGCCGCCTCGGCCAGCAGCGCCAGGAGGCCTCCCACAAGCTGGCCGAGCTCGACTCCCTGCGCGCCGACGTGGCCCGCCACAAGCGCTCCGTCACGGCCAAGCTCGCCGCCGCCCGCCGGCTGCTCAACGAGATGCCCACCGCGGAACGCGCCGACTTCGAGCGGTCCTCGCGCTCCGGCGGCCGCCCCGGCGCGCTGCCCGAGCCGGTTGGTTCCGGGCAGGCGTCGGGTCGGGCCATGACCGCGGTGATGGCCGCCCGCGCCGCGGTGGGCAAGCCGTACGTGTGGGGCTCCACCGGCCCCTCCGGCTTCGACTGCTCCGGGCTGATGGTGTGGTCGTACCGGCAGGCGGGCGTCTCCCTGCCGCGCACCTCCCAGGCCCAGCGCGGCGCGGGCCGGCAGGTCCCGCTCTCGCAGGCCCGGCCCGGGGACCTGGTGACGTACCGCTCGGACGCCAGCCACGTGGGGATGTACGTCGGCAACGGGCAGGTCGTCCACGCCCCGTACCCCGGGGCCCGGGTGCGCTACGACCCGGTCGGGATGATGCCGGTGTCCTCGGTCACCCGGCCGTAGCCCCCGTACCGGCCGGCGCGCTGCGTACGATCGACCGGTGACCCCCCTGTTCCGCGTCGTCGTCCGCCTCCTGCTGCCGTGTCTGCTCGCGGCGGCCGGATGCACGGCGCCCGCCCCGGCCGGCGTCGACGGGCGGGACGTCCGGCGGGCCGTCGCCGACTGGTCCGCGGCCCCGCCCGCCCGGCTCGCCGGGATCCCGCTGGAGGGCTGGTCGTACGAGGTCACCTCGATCCGGCGGGACGGCGACCGGGCCACCGCGCTCGCCCGGCTGCGGTACGGCTTCGCCGGCCACGACGACGCCCCCGCCGGGGCGGACCGCGAGGTGCGGCTCACCCGGGGCCCGGCCGGCTGGCGGGTCGACGGCGACCGGCCCGCGCCCGGGGCGTTGCCGCAGCTGTGGGACCAGGGCGAACCGCTGGTGGCGCGGGGCGCGCACGCGCTGGTCCTCGGCGTCGGGCAGAGCCCGCGGACCCTCTCGGACATCGCCGCGGAGGCCGACCGGGCCGTGCCCGCGGTGACCTCGGCCCGGCCCGGGAAGTGGGCCGGACGGGTGGTGGTGCTGGTGCCCGGCTCCCTGGACGCGATGGCCGCCCTGCTGGGCCGACCGGCCGACGTCTACCGGGGCCTGGGAGCCGTCACCACGGGCAGCACCGGGAGCGGCCCCGCCCCCGCCGACCGGATCGTCGTCAACCCGGAGGGATACGCGCAACTGTCCGAACGGGGGCGGCGGATCCTGCTGACCCACGAGACCACCCATGTGGCCACCCGCGCCGCGACCACCGCCATGACCCCGCTGTGGCTGTCCGAGGGCTTCGCCGACTGGGTGGCGTACCGCGGCACCCGGGTGGCCCCGGCCGAGGCCGCGCCCGCCCTCGCCCGGGCCGTGCGGAGCGGGGAGGTCCCCGCCGAACTCCCCCCGGACGAGGCCTTCTCCTTCGGCGGTGACCCGCAGGCGCAGGCCAGGGCGTACGAGGGCGCCTGGCTGGCCTGCCGACTCGTCGCGGACAAGTGGGGCGAGGCCGCGCTGATCGCGCTGTACGAACGCGCCGGCCGCGAACCGCTCCCGACCGCGCTGGCGGAGACCGTCGGGGGAGACGCCGCCGGCCTGACCACCGCCTGGCAGGCGGCGCTGCGCACGGAACTCGGCCGGAACGCGCCCGTCGGCGGCGGACCGGGCGCGGCGGACCCGGCCCGGGCGCGTCCGGTACTTTGACCGGTGATGCACAAGACGCTGATCGTGACCAACGACTTCCCGCCGCGCCCGGGCGGCATCCAGGCCTTCCTGCACAACATGGCGCTGCGCCTGGATCCCGAACGGATCGTCGTCTACGCCTCCACCTGGAAGCACGGTGAGGAAGGCCGCGCGGCGACCGCCGCATTCGACTCGGAACAGCCGTTCCAGGTGGTGCGCGACAGTACGACGATGCTCCTGCCGACCCCCCGGGTGACCCGGCGGGCGGTCGGCCTGCTGCGCGAACACGGTTGCGAGTCCGTGTGGTTCGGGGCGGCCGCCCCGCTGGGGCTGATGGGCCCGGCGCTCCGGCGGGCGGGCGCGCGCCGGCTGGTCGCCACCACGCACGGCCACGAGGCCGGCTGGGCCCAACTGCCCGCGGCACGGCAACTGCTGCGCCGCATCGGCGAGGGCACGGACACCCTGACGTACCTGGGGGAGTACACGCGCTCGCGGATCGCCTCGGCGGTGACCGACCGGGCGGCGGCGCGGATGGTGCAACTCCCGCCGGGGGTGGACGAGAAGACCTTCCACCCCGGTTCCGGCGGCGCCGCCGTGCGGGCCCGGCTGGGACTGACGGACCGCCCGGTGGTGGTGTGCGTCTCCCGGCTGGTCCCGCGCAAGGGGCAGGACACCCTGATCGAGGCGATGCCGCGGATCCTGGCAGCGGTGCCGGACGCGGTGCTGCTCGTCGTGGGCGGCGGCCCCTACGAGGCGGACCTGCGCAGGCTCGCCGAGTCCACCGGGGTCGCCCGTTCCGTGGTCTTCACCGGGGCCGTGCCGTGGGCCGAACTCCCGGCGCACTACGGCGCGGGAGACGTGTTCGCGATGCCGTGCCGGACCCGGCGGGGCGGCCTGGACGTGGAGGGGCTCGGCATCGTCTACCTGGAGGCCTCGGCGACGGGCCTGCCGGTGGTGGCGGGTGACTCCGGCGGCGCGCCCGACGCCGTACTGGACGGGGAGACGGGCTGGGTCGTCCGCGGCGGCTCCCCCGAGGAGGCGGCCGACCGGATCACGGCCCTGCTCCAGGATCCGGAACTGCGCCGCAGCATGGGCGAGCGGGGCCGCGCCTGGGTCGAGGAGAAGTGGCGCTGGGACCTCCTCGCGGAGCGGCTGCGCGAGCTGCTGTAGGCGGGACCCGGGCCCCTCGCCGCTGTGGGCGGGACCCCGGCCCCCGCCGGGGAGAGGGGACCGCGGAGGGGGATTATCGCCGCCGGGGGTCCCCGCGCGGGCCGAGTCCGGCGAACCGGGCGGGCCCGGGGCGGGGCCCGCATACGGTCGAGCCATGTCCGACTGTCACTCAGAAGCGTGTCAGTGCGGGTTATGGCCGGTTGGGCGGAATCCGCTCATGATGCGGCCATGACACCAAACCTGACGCGCCGTCATGTCCTGGGGCTCGGCGCCCTCCAGGCCGCCGCGGCGCTCGGCTTCACCCGCATAGGTCCGGCCGCCGCCGCGGGCGCCGAGCCGCCACCCGCCCGGTACGCCCCCGCCATCGTCGTCGGCTCCGGCTACGGATCCGCCGTCGCCGCCCTGCGGCTGGGGCAGGCGGGCGTACGCACCGTCGTCCTCGAAATGGGGCGGCTGTGGGACACCCCCGGTCCCGACGGGAAGGTCTTCCCCGCCACCTCGGCGCCCGACCACCGCTCCATGTGGTTCCGCACCCGCACGGAGGCCCCGCTCGCGCAGTTCCTCTGGCTCGACGTGGTCAACCGCGACATCAGCCCCTACCCGGGAGTACTGGACCGGGTGAACTACGGCGACATGTCCGTCTACGTGGGTCGGGGCGTCGGCGGCGGCTCCCTCGTCAACGGCGGCATGGCACCCACCCCGCGCCGCTCGTACTTCTCCGAGGTGCTGCCCCAGGTCGACGCCGACGAGATGTACGGCACCTACTACCCGCGCGCCCGCGCCATGCTCGGCGTCAACGACATCGACCCGGCCTGGTTCGAGTCCACCGAGTGGTACCGCTTCGCCCGGACCTCGCGCAAGCACGCCCACAACACCGGCCTGAGGACCGTGTTCGTGCCCAACGTCTACGACTTCGACCACATGAAGCGCGAGGCCGCCGGCACCGCCCCCCGCTCCGCGCTCGCGGGCGAGGTCATCTACGGCAACAACCACGGCAAGAAGAGCGTCGACAAGACCTACCTCGCCGCCGCCATCGGCACCGGCAACGTCACCATCGAGACCATGCAGCGCGTGGTCGGCGTCCGCCCCGACCCGGCGGGCGGCTACGTACTCACCGTCCGGACCAGCGACCTCAGCGGTCGCGTCACGCAGGTGCGCGAACTGGGCTGTCGCCAACTCTTCCTCGGCGCCGGCAGCCTCGGCACGACCGAGATCCTGCTGCGCGCCCGCGAAACCGGCACCCTGCCCGCGCTGAACGACCAGGTCGGGCTCGGCTGGGGCCCCAACGGCAACGTCATGACGGCCCGCGCCAACCACATCTGGGACACCGTCGGGGCCAACCAGGCGACCATGCCCGCCCTCGGCATCGACGACTGGGACAACGCCGCCAACCCGGTCTTCGCGGAGATCGCCCCGCTGCCCATGGGCTTCGAGCACTGGATCTCGATGTACCTGGCCATCACGAAGAACCCGGAACGCGGGCACTTCACCTACGACGCCGCCGCCGACTCCGCACGGCTCCAGTGGCGCCGGGAGCAGAGCGACCCGTCCCTGAACGCCGCCAAGAACCTCTTCGACCGCATCAACCGCAGGAACTTCACCGTGTACCGGCACGACCTCTTCGGCGGCAACCGGGCCTTCGCCGGCGACTTCACCTACCACCCGCTCGGCGGCTGCGTGCTCGGCCGCGCCACGGACACGTACGGCCGCGCCAAGGGCTACCAGGGCCTCTACGTGGTCGACGGGTCCCTCGTCCCCGGCTCGCTCGGGGTGAACCCGTTCGTGACGATCACGGCCCTCGCGGAACGGAACATGGCGCGGATCCTCGCCGAGGACCCGCGCTAGCCCCTAACCCCGGACCCGTCAGGCCCGGTACAGGTTCTCGATCTCGTCCGCGAAGTCCTTCGCCACCACGTTCCGCTTCAGCTTCAGCGACGGCGTGATGTGGCCCGACTCCTCCGTGAACTGGGAGGGAAGAATGCGGAATTTCCGCACCGATTCCGCCTTGGAAACCGCCGCGTTGCCGTCGTCCACGGCCTGCTGGACGGCGGCGATCAGGTCCGCGTCCTCACGCAGCTCCGCGGCCGTCACGCCCGCCGGCTTGCCGTTCTCCGCCGCCCAGCGGCCGAGGAACTCCTCGTCGATGGTGACCAGCGCCGCCACGAACGGCCGCGCGTCGCCGACCACCATGCACTCCGCGACCAGCGCGTGGGCGCGGATCCGGTCCTCGATCACCGCGGGCGCCACGTTCTTGCCGCCCGCCGTGACGATGAGTTCCTTCTTGCGTCCGGTGATCGCGAGGTAGCCGTCCTCGTCGAGGGTGCCGACGTCACCGGTGTGGAACCAGCCGTCGGTGAGCGCGTCGGCGGTCGCCGCCTCGTTCTTCCAGTACCCGGTGAAGATGTGCTCGCCGTGCAGCAGCACCTCGCCGTCGTCCGCGATGCGCACGACGGAGCCGGGGAGCGGCTGACCGACCGTGCCGATCTTCTGCTTGTCCCACGGGTTGAAGGTGGTGGCCGCGCAGGATTCGGTCAGGCCGTAGCCCTCCAGCACCGTGAAGCCGATGCCGCGGAAGAAGTGCCCGAGCCGCTCGCCCAGCGGGGCGCCACCGGAGATCGCGTACTCGCCGCGTCCGCCGAGCACCGCGTGCAGCTTGCTGTAGACGAGCTTGGAGAAGAGCTTGTGCTTGAGCTTCAGCCCGAAGGACGGCCCGCGCGGGGTGTCCAGCGCGCGGCTGTACGCGATCGCCGTCTCGGCCGCCGCGTCGAAGATCTTGCCCTTGCCGTCGGCCTGTGCCTTGGCGCGAGCGGAGTTGTAGACCTTCTCGAAGACGCGCGGCACGCCGAGGATCAGCGTCGGCCGGAAGGACTGCAGCTCGTCGGTCAGGTTCTTGATGTCCGGTACGCAGCCCAGCCGGATCGGCGCCAGCACGGCCGCCACCTCCACCAGCCGCCCGAAGACGTGCGCGGCCGGCAGGAACAGCAGCACCGAGCACTCGCCGGTCTTGAACAGCGGGCTCAGTCGCTCGACCGCGTTGCCGCACTCGGCGAAGAAGTTCCGGTGGGAGAGCACGCAGCCCTTGGGGCGGCCGGTGGTGCCCGAGGTGTAGACGATGGTCGCCGGGTCGTCGGCGTTCGCCAGACCGCTGCGCTCGTCGACCTCCGCGTCGGTGATCGCGGCGCCCGCGGCCTTCAGCGCCTCCAGGGCGCCCTGCTCGATCTCCCAGACCTCGCGGAGCTCCGGCAGCCGGTCGCGCAGCGCGGCCACGGCCCCGCTGTGGCCCGGGCTCTCGACGATCGCCGCGGCGGCGCCGGAGTCGCCGAGGATCCACTGGATCTGCTCGGGGGAGCTGGTCTCGTACACGGGGACGGTGACCGCGCCCGCGCTCCAGATCGCGAAGTCGAACAGCACCCACTCGTAGCGGGTGCGGGAGATCAGGGCCACCCGATCGCCCGGCCGGATCCCGGCCGCCATCAGACCCTTGGCGGCGGCCCGCACCTCGGCGAGGAACTCCGTCGCGGTCACGTCCTGCCACCGGCCGTCGACCTTGCGGCTCATGACGGCGGTGTCTGGATGCTGAGCGGCGTTGCGGCGGATGAGATCCGTCAGGTTCCCGTCCGACGGGACCTCGTACAGAGCCGGAAGGCTGAACTCGCGCAAGACTGCTGCTCCTCTGGGCGCCATCGCCACCGTGTGGACCGACCGGACGTTACCCACCGGTAGTGGGTTCCGGATAGAGGGAACCGGCCAGATGTTCCGTGCGTCACATTCTGTACATCGTCAGACATTGCCGGGACGCCGGACGCCCGGTATCGGCGATGCCGACAGTAGTCGACCCCGTTTGCGACTCGGAAGTAACCGCAGGTCCGGCAGGTCTCAGGGGTCGCTCTACCCGTCCGGCCCGGTCGCCCCTAGGGTGGCGGGCATGGGTGGCAGCAGGAGTCGTACGAAGATCCACGTCGTCAGCGACGTCCACGGCAACGTCGAGGCGCTGGCCCGCGCCAAGGGCGACGCCGACGCGCTGATCTGCCTCGGTGACCTGGTGCTCTTCCTCGACTACGCCGACCACTCGCGCGGCATCTTCCCCGACCTCTTCGGCGTCGAGAACGCCGACCGCATCGTGGAACTGCGCACGGCCCGCAAGTTCGAGGAGGCGCGCGATTTCGGCCGCCGACTGTGGGCCGGGCTGGACCGGGACCGCCTGATCGAGGAAGCCGTCCGACGTCAGTACGCACAGATGTTCGCGGCCTTCCCCGCCCCGACGTACGCCACCTACGGCAACGTCGACGTCCCGTCGCTGTGGCCCGAGTACGCGGGCCACAGCACGACCGTCCTCGACGGACAGCGCGTGGAGATCGGCGGCCGCGTCTTCGGCTTCGTCGGCGGCGGCCTGCCCTCACCCATGCGCACGCCCTACGAGGTGAGCGAGGAGGAGTACGCCGCCAAGGTGGAGGCGCTGGGCGAGGTCGACGTGCTCTGCTCGCACATCCCGCCCGAGGTCCCCGAGCTCTGCTACGACACCGTGGCGCGCCGCTTCGAACGCGGCAGCGAGGCCCTCCTGGCCGCGATCCGCCGCACCAAGCCGCGGTACGCGCTCTTCGGGCACGTCCACCAGCCGCTGGCCCGGCGCATGCGGATCGGCGGCACGGAATGCGTGAACGTGGGCCACTTCGCCTCGACCGGGCGACCGTGGGCCCTGGAGTGGTGAACCGGGCCGCCGCCCACGCGGCGGACGGAGGCGCTGGAGTGGCCGCACCCACACGCGCGGTAGCCTTCACGCGGCGGCCGGAGGCCTCCCGCACACTTGTCGAACAGTCCCCGGAGGAGCGACCGCGATGGCGGAACACACCAGCTCAAGCATCACGATCGAAGCCTCGCCGGCCGACGTCATGGCCGTGATCGCCGACTTCGCCCGCTACCCGGAGTGGACCGGCGAGGTGAAGGAGGCCGAGGTGCTCGCCACCGACGCCGAGGGCCGGGCCGAGAAGGTGCGCCTGCTGCTCGACGCGGGCGCGATCAAGGACGACCACACCCTCGCCTACTCCTGGAAGGGCTCGGACGAGGTCAGCTGGACCCTGGACAAGTCCCAGATGCTGCGCCAGCTCGACGGCTCCTACCGGCTGGCCCCGCTGGACGGCGGCCGGCGTACCGAGGTCACCTACCAGCTGACCGTGGACGTCAAGATCCCGATGCTGGGCATGATCAAGCGCAAGGCGGAGAAGGTCATCATCGACCGCGCGCTGGCGGGCCTGAAGAAGCGCGTCGAATCCGCCTGACCCCGACGCCGGGTCGGCCCCGGGCCCGGCCCGACCGGCGGGCTTGTCCTGAACCCGGGCCCGGCCCGACCGGCGGGTCTGCCCCGACCGGCGGGGCAGACCTGTGACGCCGGGCCGTCCCGACCCCGGGCCCGATGGTGACCCGGTCCTGAGCCGGCCGCCCCGACGGGCCACCCGCACGGGGCGTCGCCCGGACCGCCCGCGAGGTCGCCCGCCCGCTCCGAGCCGGGCGCGGCTGCCGCCCCGGGCCCGCGCCGCGTCCGCGCCGGGTCCCCGCCACCGGACGGGCCGGCCGGGGTACCGACCCACCGCCGGTACTCGCCCGAGGGGGGACCCTCTCCGGCCGTGCCCGGTCCCGTTGCACGCGTCGCGCTCCGGGCCGCGCAGATTCCGCTTTCGCTCCGGGAGAGGGGCAGGGGCACGGGCCGGTGCCCGATCGCCGGTCCGTTCCCCGGCCGCGCCCGACCCGTTCCCGGGGCGCCCCCGGGTGGCCCGCACCGCCCCGCGCACGAGGAGAACCATGCCCCGCACCCTGCTGATCACCGGCCCCGGAGGGGCGGGGCGGACCACCGTCGCCGCCGCCACCGCGCTCGCCGCCGTCCGCGCCGGACAGCGGGTGCTGCTGCTCTCCGGGGACCCGGCGGCGGACCCCGGGAGCGTCCCCGGCCTGCGGTTCGCCGGCATCGACTCCGGCGAGGAGTTCCGCGCCGAGCTCGCCGCCCTCCAGGAACGCGGAGCCTCCCTCATCGGAATGCTCGGCGGACGCCCGCTCGGCGCCGAGGAACTCACCGAACTGCCCGGCGCCGAACAGTTCGCCCTGCTCCGCGCCCTGCGCCGGGCCGCCGCCACACCCGCGACCGACCTCGTCGTCGTCGACATGCCCCCGTTGCACCAGACCGTGACCACCCTCGCCCTGCCCGCGCAGCTGCGCCGCTACCTGGCCCGACTGCTGCCCGCCGAACGGCAGGCCGCCCGCGCCCTGCGCCCCGTACTGGCCCAGCTCGCCGGCGTCCCGATGCCCGCCCAATGGCTGTACGAGGCCGCCGCCCGCTGGGACGAGGAGCTCGCCGCCGTCCAGGCCGTCATCGAGGACGCGGGGACGGCCGTACGTCTCGTCGCCGAACCCGGGGCCGCCGCGGACGACGCCCTGCGCGCCGGCCTCCTCGGCCTCGCCCTGCACCAGCTGCCCGTCACCGACCTGGTGGTCAACCGGCTCGCACCCCGGAACTCCGCCGACCCCTGGATCGCGGGCATCGCCGCCCGGCAGGACGAGTTCCGCGAGGCGTGGAGCCGACGCCTCCCCCTGGTCGACCTGCCCCACCCGGGCCGGGAGCCGCGCGGTCCCGAGCAACTGGCGGCCCTCGCCACCGCGGGCCCCCTCGTTCCGCCGGACGCCCCCGGACGCCCCCGCTGGAGCGTCGAGGACCGGCGGCCCGAGGACGGGGTACTGGTCTGGGTGGTGCCACTGCCCCGCGCCCGCAAGAGCGAGCTCGACCTGATCCGGCGCGGGGACGAGCTGCTCCTCGCGGTGGGCCCCCACCGCAGGATCGTTCCGCTGCCCTCGGCGCTGCGCCGCTGCACCGTTTCCGGCGCCGGCCTCACCGACGGCGTCCTGCGCATCCGTTTCACCCCGGACCCGCAGCTGTGGCCCCGGGCGCACTGAGCGCCGTACCGCCGTTCGGGTAAGGTCGAATGTGGCTGCACCGTACGCCCCGCAAGGAGAGTCCGCGATGAGCGAGACCGCCGACCGCCCCACCGATGACGACGCCTGGGCGAAGGCCTGCGAGGAGGACCTCGCCGCCGAACGGCAGCGCCGCCGCGCCGGACGGGACGGCGCGGGAGCGGGCAACGGAACCGCCGCCGAGGAACTGTTCAAGCTCTTCGACGCCGTGGCCGAGAAGGTCTCCTCCCTGAACAACCCGATCGTCGGCGCCGTCGCACAGGACGCCGTACGCCAGTTCGTCAACCAGGCCAAGACCGCGGCCAAGCCCGTCGTCGAGCGCAATCCCGAGGTCTTCGACCACCTCGCGGCCGCCGGAGCGGAACTCCTCGCCGCCTACCGCTCCGCCGTCGAGGGCCACGAGCGCCGGTGGACGCGCGACGAACCGCCCACCGCACCGAACCCCCGCGCGGACGGCGGACCCGGTCACGGACCCGACGAGGACCCCGGAGCGGGCCCGGCCGAGCGGATCGATCTCGACTGATCCTCCGGCTGCCTCGGGTACGGTGGGCCGTGGCGGGGCTTGACCGGAAACCGAGGGACTAATGGGACTCACCATCGGCGTCGACATCGGCGGCACCAAGATCGCGGCCGGCGTGGTCGACGAAGAGGGCACCATCCTTGAGACGTACAAGGTGCCCACCCCACCGACCGCGGACGGGGTGACGGAGGCCATCTGCGCCGCCGTCGCCGAAGTCAGCAGCAACCACACCATCGAAGCCGTCGGCATCGGCGCCGCCGGATACGTGGACGACAAGCGCGCGACCGTGCTCTTCGCCCCGAACATCCACTGGCGGCACGAGCCGCTCAAGGACAAGGTCGAGCAGCGCATCGGCCTGCCGGTGGTCGTCGAGAACGACGCGAACTGCGCCGCCTGGGGCGAATACCGCTTCGGCGCCGGCCAGGGCCACGAGGACGTCATCTGCATCACGCTCGGCACGGGCCTGGGCGGCGGCATCATCATCGGCAACAAGCTGCGGCGCGGACGCTTCGGCGTCGCGGCCGAGTTCGGCCACATCCGCGTCGTCCCCGACGGCCTGCTGTGCGGCTGCGGCAGCCAGGGCTGCTGGGAGCAGTACGCCTCCGGCCGCGCCCTCGTCCGCTACGCCAGGCAGCGCGCCAACGCCACCCCCGAGAACGCGGCGATCCTGCTCGCCCTCGGCGACGGCACCCCCGAAGGCATCGAGGGCAAGCACATCAGCCAGGCGGCCCGCCAGGGCGACCTCGTGGCCATCGACTCCTTCCGCGAGCTGGCCCGCTGGGCCGGCGCCGGACTGGCCGACCTCGCCTCGCTCTTCGACCCGTCGGCCTTCATCGTCGGAGGCGGCGTCTCCGACGAGGGCGACCTCGTCCTGGACCCGATCCGCAAGTCCTTCAAGCGCTGGCTGATCGGCGGCGCGTGGCGACCCCACGCGCAGGTGCTGGCCGCTCAGCTCGGCGGCAAGGCCGGACTCGTCGGCGCGGCCGACCTGGCCCGCCAGGGCTGACCCGCCCTTCGTCGTGACCGCCCGTCGTGCCCCTTGGGGGAGCGGCGGGCGGCTGCGTATGTTGCGGACATGGACCCGACGCCGCACCTGCCGCCCAAGTCCCGTACGGAGCCCGACGGTTCCGTCGTCATCCGGGTACTCGACTACAACATCCGCTCGTTGCGCGACGACGAGGACGCCCTCGCCCGGGTGATCCGGGCCTGCGAGCCGGACCTGGTCCTCGTCCAGGAGGCCCCGCGCTTCTTCCGTTGGCGCAAGCACGCGGCCAGGCTGGCCGCGAAGTGCGACCTCGTGGTCCTCGGCGGCGGGGCGACGGCGGCCGGGCCGCTGCTGCTGTGCTCGCTGCGGGCCCACGTCGAACGCACCGAGGACGTCCTGCTCCCGCTCACCCCCGGCCGGCACCGGCGGGGCTTCGCCACGGCCGTGGTCCGCTTCGGAACGGTCCGCCTCGGGGTGATCAGCGCACACCTGTCACTGGCTCGGGACGAGCGGATGCGGCAGGCGCAGGCGCTGCTGGACCGCGCGGGATCGATGGACGTCCCGTACGTGATCGCCGGCGGAGACATCAACGAGACCCCGGACGGGGCCGCCTTCGGCCGGCTCGCGGGGGCGCTCCAGGACTGCTGGGCGGTCGCCCCCCGGGGCGGTGAGCACACGTTTCCGGCGGCGCCGGGTGCCGATCGGCGCATCGACGCCGTGTTCGCCTCCCGGGAGGTGGAGGTGCTGGCCTGCGGGGTTCCCCTCGGGGTGCCGGGCGTGACGGCGGCCGATCTGGGGGCGGCCACCGATCACCTGCCGGTGCTGGCCGTGCTGCGGTTGGCGGCTGCGCCGGCCTAGGTGTGCGGGGCGCTGCGCGGGCCTGGGCGTGCCGGGCGCTGCGCGGGCCGCTCCCCGCCCCGCCCCTTCGCCGTTTCCCGGGGCTGTGCCCCGGCCCCCCTCCGGGGGCTCCGCCCCCGGACCCCCGCGCCTCAAACGCCGGCGGGGCTGGATGGGGCCGGGTGTCGGCGGGGCTGGATGGGGCCGGGTGTCGGCGGGGCTGGATGGAGCCGGGTGTCGGCCGGGCCGGATGGGGCCGGATGTCGGCCGCCGAGCCGGATGAGGGCCCCGCGTCCCCCACGCACTCGGGCGCGGGGGACGCGAGGGGACGCGCGGTCAGACCACCGCGCCGCGGCCCGGATCGTCGTCGTCGTCCTCGTCGCCGTGGGCCATGCGGGCCACCAGGGTGGCGAAACCGCCCAGGAAGCCGCCGATGCCCAGGGTGGTCAGCCACCACGTCATGTTCCACTGGAACAGCACTGCCAGGAGCAGCAGCACCGGGCCGCCGACCACCGCCAGCCACGCGAACTTCGCCGTCGTGTCCGCGGGCGGGAGTTCCGGCTCCGGGGGAACGAAGTGGCCCTCCTCCGACGCCAGGTCGTCGTCCTTGGGCTCGGCCGGTGTGTGGTCACGGGGACCCGTTCCCGGTCCGCCCACGCCCGGGGCGAAGACCACCGAACTGCCCAGCGGCGGCAGGGGATCCGGGTCGGCTCCCTTGCCGCTGTCCTTCTCACCGGGCTTGCCGCTGTCCTTGTCCATGCTCCGGTCCGCGTCCGGCCCGGGAGCCGGCGCGGCCGGCTTCACGTCCTCCTCGGGCAGCATCAGGTTCTCGATCGGCCGGAACGGCCGGGCCCCGGGCGGGTCCGGGGGCTCCTGTCCGTATCCGGCGACGATCGCGGCCCACGCCGCCTCCTCGTCCAGCGGGGGAACGCCCCCGGACGACTCCTCGTGCTCAGCCACCGCTGGCCGCCCCCTCCTTGCCGACGCTCTTCGCGAGCCGACCGACGAACGCATAGCTGTCCGCGAAGATCCGCTCCGCGTCATGGTCCAACGTCGCGACGTGGTAGCTCTGTTCCAGCAGGGTCTCGGTGACGTCCGTGGACGACACCCGGGCCAGGATGCGTGCCGAGTCGACCGGCGGTACGACGTGGTCCTGCGGGCTGTGCAACAGCAGCACCGGCTGGGTGACCTGCGGCAGCTCGGCGTCGACCAGCCGGAAGAACTGGCGCAGGGAGTGCGCGGCCCGCGTCGGGACCCGGTCGTAGCCGACCTCGACGGAGCCCGGCTTGGCGATGTCGCTGGCGATCCCCGGCGTCGACCGGATGAAGTGCTTGGCCACCGGAAGGGCGACGGCGAGCGGGTCGTGCACCTTGTTGGCGGGGTTGACGAGCACGATGCCGCTGATCTCGTCCCCGTGCTTGGCCGCCAGTCGCAGGGTCAGCGCGCCACCCATCGACAGTCCGAACACGAACACCTGCTCGCAGGAGTCCAGCAGCTCCCGCAGCGCGCGGTCGACCTCCGCGTACCAGTCCTGCCAGCCCGTGAGCTGCATGTCCTGCCAGCGCGTCCCGTGCCCGGGCAGCAGCGGCAGTGACACGGTCAGTCCGCGCTCGGCGAGGTACTCGGCCCAGGGGCGGAGCGACTGAGGCGAGCCGGTGAAGCCGTGGCAGAGAAGCACGCCGACCTCTCCGCCCTCGTGGCGGAACGGCTCTGCTCCAGGGAGGACGGGCACCAGAGTCTCCTTGTCGATCAGGATGCGCGGGGGTACGGGGAGCGTTGCGCTGTGTGACTTCACCGTACGCGACCGGGGTGGCACCGACCAGGGTCGTAGGGCCGCTCCGGGCGGAGGCAGGGGTTAAGGTCTGTTCGACAGACACAGGAAGGCTTTCGAGTTGATCTACGGCGCAATGAAGTTCTCCATCGGCGGGTCCCTGAAGCTCGCCTTCAGGCCGTGGGTGGAGGGCCTCGAAAACATTCCCGCGGAGGGGCCGGCGATCCTCGCGAGCAACCACCTGTCCTTCTCCGACTCCTTCTTCCTGCCGGCCGTGCTCGACCGGAAGGTGACCTTCATCGCGAAGGCGGAGTACTTCACCTCCCCCGGGGTCAAGGGCAAGCTGACGGCCGCCTTCTTCAAGGGCGTCGGCCAGCTTCCGGTGGACCGCTCCGGCGCGCGCGGTGCGGGCGAGGCCGCGATCAAGAGCGGCATCGACGTCATCGAGCGCGGGGAACTGTTCGGTATTTACCCCGAGGGGACGCGTTCACCCGACGGCCGCCTCTACCGGGGCAAGCCCGGCGGTCTGGCCCGGGTGGCACTCGCCACCGGCGCCCCCGTGATCCCCGTCGCGATGATCGACACGGAGAAGATCCAGCCGCCCGGCAAGGTGGTCCCGAAGCTGATGCGCCCGGGCATCCGGATCGGCAAGCCGCTCGACTTCAGCCGCTACCACGGCATGGACGGGGACCGCTTCATCCTGCGCTCGGTGACCGACGAGGTCATGTACGAGATCATGAAGCTGTCCGGCCAGGAGTACGTCGACATCTACGCGACGGCCGCCAAGCGGCAGATCGCCGACGCCGAGAAGGCCGAGAAGGCCACCAAGGCGGACAAGGCCGACAGGGCCGACAAGGCCGGCAAGGGTGAACCGCAGGACCGGGTCGCGGAGTAGGCGGGCGGCGGATGTACCGCCCGCAGGGGGTGGGGAGATGGCGAAGCGCGAGCGCGTCGTACGCATGTCGGTCGAGCAGCCGCTGTGGCGGGCCCTGACGGCCTACCGGCTGCTCACCATGGTCTACGCGGTACTGCTGTTCGCCTTCTCCCACAAGGAGTTCGACCGGCCCGGGGTCGCGATCGGCTACCTCTGCGTCCTCGCCGTGTGGACCCTGGCCACCCACCCCAAGGTGGCGAACGCGGCCAGTTGCACCAAGCGCTTCCTCGGCGCCGACCTCACGGTCGCGCTCACCGGCATCCTGCTCACCCCGCTCGCCGACTCCCACCAACGGATAGCCGACGGCGGCTCGACCCTGCCGAGCATCTGGACCGCGGGTTCGGTCCTCGCCTTCGCCATCAAGGGCGGCTGGCGCTGGGCCGCCTTCGCCTCCTCCTTCGTGGCCGCGGCCAACCTCGTGATCCACGCCGGTGAACCCACCCGGGACACCCTCCACAACGTCCTGCTGGTCTGGGTCGCGTCCATCGCGATCGGGTACGTCGTCGAGGTCGCCCGGGCCAGTGAGGCGACCCTCGCCCGCGCCCTGGAGATCGAGGCGGCCACCCGCGAGCGCGAGCGCCTGGCCCGTGACATCCACGACGGGGTCCTCCAGGTCCTCGCCATGGTCCAGCGGCGCGGCACCGAACTGGGCGGCGAGGCCGCCGAGCTGGGACGGATGGCCGGAGAGCAGGAGGTCGCCCTGCGCACCCTGGTATCCAGTGGGCTCGTGCACCCCTCACGGGTCTCCCGCGACGAGTCCCTCGGCGCGCTCGTCGACACGTACGAGGTGGACGAGCCGGAAACCGGGTCCGACGAACTGGACCTGCGCTCGCTCCTCGCCCCGCACGCCGGGTCGAAGGTGAGCTTCGCCGAGCCGGGCACACCGGTGATGCTGCGGGTGCCCGCGGCCCGGGAACTGGCCGCGGCCGTCTCCGCCGCCCTCGACAACGTGCGCAAGCACGCCGGGGAGGACGCCCGGGCCTGGATCCTGTTGGAGGACTGGGGTGACGAGGTGATCGTCACCGTCCGGGACGACGGTCCCGGCATCCCGTCCGGTCGGCTGGACCAGGCGGAGGGCGAGGGCAGGATGGGCGTGGCCCTGTCCATCCGGGGCCGACTGCGTGACCTCGGCGGCAGCGCCGAGCTGGTGTCCGTCCCCGGACAGGGCACCGAAGTGGAATTGAAAGTACCGAGGGGGAGAACCCAGTGAACGCGCCGAACGAACTCCAGGACATCAAGGTGATGGTCGTCGACGACCACCCGATGTGGCGGGACGCGGTCGCCCGCGACCTGTCCGCCGCCGGGTTCGACGTCGTGGCCACGGCCGGGGACGGGCCCGAGGCGGTCCGCCGTGCCCGTGCCGTCGTCCCGCAGGTCCTGGTCCTCGACCTCAACCTGCCGGGCATGCCCGGGGTGCAGGTCTGCAAGGAGCTCGTCGGAGCCGATCCGGCCCTGCGCGTCCTCGTCCTGTCGGCCAGCGGGGAGCACGCGGACGTGCTGGAGGCGGTGAAGTCCGGTGCGACCGGCTACCTGCTGAAGTCCGCCGGCGCCCAGGAGCTGATCGACGCGGTCCGCCGCACGGCCACCGGCGACCCGGTGTTCACCCCCGGCCTGGCTGGCCTCGTGCTCGGCGAGTACCGGCGGTTGGCGACCGACCCCGCGCCGGCCGCCGCCGACGACCCCAAGGCGCCGCAGCTGACCGACCGGGAGACCGAGGTCCTGCGGCTGGTGGCCAAGGGCCTCTCGTACAAGCAGATCGCCGAACGCCTGGTCATCTCGCACCGCACGGTGCAGAACCACGTCCAGAACACCCTGGGCAAGCTCCAACTCCACAACCGGGTGGAGCTCGTCCGGTACGCCATAGAGCGCGGGCTCGACGACGCCTGAGCGGCCCGCTGACCCGCGGCACCGGGCGAACCGGCTGTCGAAGGTCGTACTTACGTCCTCGTACGAGTGAACCGGTGTACGCGACGCCCCGTGATTCCACCTGAATTGCCCGCGCCCGGCCCCTTGTTGTGACCTGCGTCACCACTAGCGTGACCGTCATGGCGAAGGGAGATTCCATGAAGGTCGGAGTGCTCACGGGCGGCGGCGACTGCCCCGGACTCAACGCGGTGATCAGGGCCGTCGTCCGCAAGGGCGTGCAGGAGTACGACTACGGGTTCGTCGGGTTCAAGGACGGCTGGCGCGGGGCCGTCGAGGGCAACACCGTGCCGCTCGACATTCCCGCGGTCCGGGGCATCCTTCCCCGGGGCGGCACGATCCTCGGGTCCTCGCGCACCAACCCGTTCAAGACGGAGAACGGCGTGCGCTCCATCAAGGAGAACCTCGCCAAGTTCGAGGTCGACGCCCTCATCGCGATCGGCGGCGAGGACACGCTGGGCGTGGCCGCCCAGCTGTACGAGGAGTACGGCATCCCCTGCGTCGGTGTCCCCAAGACCATCGACAACGACCTGTCGGCCACCGACTACACCTTCGGCTTCGACACGGCCGTCGGCATCGCCACCGAAGCCATCGACCGGCTGCACACGACGGCCGAGTCCCACATGCGGGTCCTGGTCGTCGAGGTGATGGGCCGGCACGCCGGCTGGATCGCCCTGCACTCGGGCCTCGCGGGCGGCGCCAACGTCATCCTCATCCCCGAGCAGCGCTTCGACATCGACAAGGTCTGCGCCTGGGTCACCTCCCGGTTCAAGGCGAGCTACGCCCCGATCGTGGTCGTCGCCGAGGGCGCCATGCCGACCGACGGCGAACTGGTCCTCAAGGACGCCACGACCGACTCCTTCGGGCACGTCCGCCTCTCGGGCGTGGGGGAGTGGCTGGCCAAGGAGATCGAGGCGCGGACCGGCAAGGAGGCCCGTACGACGGTCCTCGGGCACATCCAGCGCGGCGGCACCCCGAGCGCCTTCGACCGCTGGCTGGCCACCCGATTCGGGCTGCACGCCGTGGACGCCGTGCGCGACGGGGACTTCGGCAAGATGGTCGCCCTCAAGGGGACCGACATCGTCCGGGTGCCGATCATCGAGGCCACCTCGAAGCTCAAGACGGTGGACCCGTCCCTCTACGAGGAAGTCGGCGTCTTCTTCGGCTGACCGCTCCGGGATTCCCCGGTGGCCCGGGCCGCCGTGGCGTGCCGGGCGCGGCCGGACCGTGGGTCGTATCGTGACGAACGGCCCATGGTCCGACATACCGCACGGGAGCACGCGTGGAGATCCTCGCCTTCGGAGTGACCGCCGACGAGAAGCCGCTCCTGGAGCGCGCCTTCTCGGGGGAACACGAGGCCCGCTGCCTCGAAGTCTTCCTGACCGAGGACACCGCGCCCATCGCCGCCGGGTACGAGATCGTCTCCTCCAGCGTCAACGCCGACCTGAACGCCCGCGTCCTGCACATCCTCGCGGCCGGCGGGACCAGGATGATCGCCCAGCGTTCCACCGGCTTCAACAACATCGACCTGGACGTGGCCGGCCGGCTCGGCATGACCGTCGGCCGGGTCTCGTACTACTCGCCCCACTCCGTGGCCGAGTTCGCCTGGACCCTGGCGATGGCCGTGAACCGGCGGATCGTCCGCGCCTCGATCCGCACCCGCGACTTCGACTTCCGGCTGAACGGGCTGATGGGTCGCGACATGCGGGGCCGCACCGTCGGCGTCCTCGGCACCGGCAAGATCGGCGAGGCCTTCACCCGCATCGCGCACGGCTTCGGGATGAACCTGCTGGGCTGGGACGTCGCGGAGAACCCGGCCTGCACGGCCCTGGGCATGACGTACGTGGACAAGGAGGAACTGTTCGCCTCCTCGGACCTGATCAGCCTGCACGTACCGCTGCTGGAGTCCACCCACCACATCGTCGACGCCGCCGCCCTGAAGGCGATGCGCGACGACGCGATCCTGGTGAACTCCAGCCGCGGCGGACTGATCGACACGGAAGCCCTGGTCACGGAGTTGCGGGCGGGCCGGTTCAGCGGGGTCGGCCTGGACGTGTACGAGGCCGAGGCCGGGGTCTTCTTCCTCGACAAGTCCCTGGAGACCGTCGAGGACGACACCCTGGCCCGGCTGGTCACCTTCCCGCACGTGGTCGTCACCTCCCACCAGGCCTACTACACGAGCGACGCCGTGGGCCAGATCATCGAGACCACCGTCCGGAACGTGGCCGACTACCTCGCCGGCCGCCGCTCCGAGAACACCCTGGTGCCCGGCCCCGCCTGACCCCGGGGACCCTCACACCGTCGCCCGCACCCCGCTCAGGAGGTCGCGCACCAGCTCCACGCCGCGCAGCGTCAGGACCGACTCGGGGTGGAACTGGACGCCCGCCACCCCCGCCGCCACCGAGCGCAGGGCGTGGACCTCGCCCGTCGACGGGTCGCGGGACACCTCCACCCCCTCCCGGACCAGGCGCGCGGCCAGGTCGTCGCCGCAGCGCGCGGTGTACGTGTTGTAGAAGCCGACGACCTCCTCGGCCCCGAACAGGTCGATGCGGGTCTGCGCGCCCTGCGCCGGTTCCGTCTTGCGGACCAGCGGCAGACCCAGCTCGGCCGCCAGCAGCTCGTGCCCCAGGCAGACGCCCAGGATCCCGCCCCGGTGCGTGGCCAGCAGCTCCGCCGTCAGGGCGCGCAGCAACCGCATCCTCGGGTCGTCCGCGTCCGCCGGGTTGCCGGGTCCCGGGCCCAGGACGACCGGGCCCTCCCAGGCGGTCGCCGCCGCCCGCAGCCCCGGGTCGTCGTAGCGGCGTACGGTCACCTCCAGGCCGGTCACCCGCAGCAGGTGCGCCAGCATCGCCGTGAAGGTGTCCTCGCCGTCCACGACCAGGGCGTGCCCCGTGACCTCGGCCGGGCGCTCCTGCATCCGCAGCCAGAACGGGGCCAGGTCCCGGCGTCTGGCCGCGAGGGCGTCCCGCACCCGCGGGTCGTCGGACAGCCGGGCGCCGTCGAAGGCCGGCCGGGGCGCGGCCTTCCGCACGCCGAGGGCGGCCAGTACCCCGGCGGCCTTGGCGTGGGTCTCGGCGACCTCGCCGGCCGGGTCGGAGTGCCGGACCAGGGTGGCGCCGACCGCCACCCGCAGGGTGCCGTCCGCGGCGATGTCGGCGGTGCGGATCAGGATCGGGGAGTCCAGGGTCTGGGCCCCGGCCGCGTCCGTGCCGAGCAGCGCCAGCGCCCCCGCGTAGTAGCCGCGGCCACCCCGCTCGTACCGCTCGATGACCCGGCAGGCGTTCTGCACGGGCGAGCCCGTCACCGTGGCCGCGAACATCGTCTCCCGCAGCACCTCGCGGACGTCCAGCGAGGATCGGCCGCGGAGCTCGTACTCGGTGTGCGCGAGGTGCGACATCTCCTTCAGCCGGGGGCCCACGACGACACCGCCCATGTCGCCGACGGTGCACATCATCTTCAGTTCCTCGTCGACGACCATCGAGAGTTCCTCGGTCTCCTTGCGGTCGCCGAGAAAGGCGAGCAACGAGTCGGGCGTCGGCCCGTCCGCCGGATACCGGTACGTGCCGCTGATCGGGTTCATCACGACGGTGCCGCCCGACATCCGTACGTGGACCTCCGGACTCGCCCCGACCAGGGTCCGGTCCCCGGTATGGACGACGTACGTCCAGTACGCGCCCCGCTCGCCCTCCAGCAGCCGCCGGAACAGGGCCAGCGCGTCGGCCCGGCCGAAGCCGTCGATCCGGCCGCCGTAGGTGCGCCGGATCACGAAGTTGGCGCCCTCGCCGCGGCCGATCTCGTCGCGGATGACCCGCCCGACGGTGGCCGCGTACTCCTCGTCGTCGACGTCGAAGCCGCCGCCCCCGACCCGCACCTCGTGGGAGGGCAGCGCGGCCAGCGCCTCGGCGAGCGGCACCTCCCAGGCCTCCTCGGCGGCCAGCACGCTCAGCGGGGTGCCGTCGTCGCGCACGTCGAAGCCCCGCTCGCGGATCTGTCGGAACGGCACGAGGGCGAGGGTGGGCAGCGGCCCGACGGGCAGGTCGGCGAGCCGCTCGACCTCGTGGACCGGACCCACGAGCACCTCGACGGTGTCGTGGTCGCGGCCCGGGGTCCGCCGGCGCAGCAGCGCGAACGGCGGGGCGGAGTCGTGGAGCAGGCGGCTGAATCCCGTGGTCATGGTGGGGCGTCCTTCCGGAAGGAGGGGCGGCCCCGGGCTCCTGCGTGGTATCCGTCCACCACATGCGGAAGGCCGCCCCTCGGGGCGGCCTTCGCGTCACTCGTACGTGTCAGTGGGTACGCGCGAGGAGTGGGCCGCCGGAAGCGGGCCACCACCAGTTCTGCTGCGTGTGCGCGTACATGCCGCCGACCCTAACGCACGGCGGGATCATTCGGGGAGACCGCCGTCTCACGTACTGGGCGGCGGGCTGGACGGGACGTATGACGACGTAATGTGTACGGGGTGACCGTGAACGCTGAAACCCAAGCCCCCGCCGCCAAGGCGACCTGGCGAGACCTTCCCGCGGCGCAGCAGCCTTCGTACCCCGATGCCGAGGCTCTGCGCGCTGTCGTCGCGGACCTTGAGTCGTATCCCCCGCTCGTCTTCGCGGGTGAGTGCGACCAGCTGCGTGCCCGTCTGGGAGCCGTCGCCAAGGGCGAGGCGTTCCTGCTCCAGGGCGGCGACTGCGCAGAGGCCTTCGACGGCGTGTCCGCCGACCACATCCGAGCCAAGCTGAAGACGCTGCTCCAGATGAGTGCCGTCCTGACGTACGCGGCCTCCGTGCCGGTCGTCAAGGTCGGCCGCATCGCCGGCCAGTACTCCAAGCCGCGCTCCAAGGACACCGAGACCCGCGACGGCGTCACCCTGCCGACCTACCGCGGTGACTCCGTCAACGGCTTCGCCTTCACCGAAGAGGCCCGCATCCCGGACCCCGAGCGTCTGAAGCGGATGTACAACGCCTCCGCCTCCACGCTCAACCTGGTGCGCGCCTTCACCACCGGTGGCTACGCCGACCTGCGCCAGGTGCACGCCTGGAACCAGGACTTCGTGAAGTCCTCCCCGTCCGGGCAGCGCTACGAGCAGCTCGCTCGGGAGATCGACAACGCGCTCAACTTCATGAAGGCCTGTGGCACCGACCCGGCCGAGTTCAAGGCCGTCGAGTTCTACGCCTCGCACGAAGCGCTGCTCCTCGACTACGAGGGCGCGCTGACCCGCACGGACTCGCGCACCGGCAAGCTGTACGACACCTCCGGCCACATGGTCTGGATCGGTGAGCGCACCCGCCAGCTGGACCACGCGCACATCGAGTTCTGCTCGCAGATCGCGAACCCGATCGGCATCAAGCTCGGCCCGACGACCACCGTCGACGAGGCACTGACGTACGTCGACCGCCTCGACCCCGAGCGCGAGCCGGGCCGGCTGACCTTCGTCGTCCGCATGGGCGCCGACAAGGTCCGCGACAAGCTCCCCGAGCTGGTCGAGAAGGTCACCGCCTCCGGCACGACCGTCGCCTGGGTCACCGACCCGATGCACGGCAACACCTTCGAGGCGGCCTCCGGCCACAAGACGCGTCGTTTCGACGACGTGCTCGACGAGGTCAAGGGCTTCTTCGAGGTCCACAAGGCGCTGGGCACCCACCCGGGCGGCATCCACGTCGAGCTCACCGGTGACGACGTCACCGAGTGCGTGGGCGGCGGCGACGAGATCTTCGTCGACGACCTGCACCAGCGCTACGAGACGGCCTGCGACCCGCGGCTCAACCGCAGCCAGTCCCTGGACCTGGCGTTCCTGGTCGCCGAGATGTACCGCGACCAGTAGGGATCACTCAGTACCTTCGTACGACGATGGGGCGCGGATCGATGTGATCCGCGCCCCATCGTCATATCGGGGGCTTTTAGGGTTGCCTAACTTTGGGTACGGTTAGGTAAGCCTCACCGAATAGGGGATGGCCGCCGAACCGTTCCTCGCCAGGGAGGTGAACCGCGTGTACGTCTGCTCTTGCTTCGGGATCACCGACAAGCAGGTCAAGGACCACGCGGCTGCCGGGGCCTGTACCCCCCGACAGATCGCCTCTGCCACGAAGGCCGGCACCGACTGCGGTTCGTGCGTGCGCACCATCCAGGGCCTCCTGGGCCGCGGGGCGTGCCCGCGCCGGGAGCTGCTGGACCAGGGCAGGACGGCCGCCGTCCTCTCGGCCGACGAGCCCGCGCTCGCCGAAGCGGCCTAGCCCCGGCCGAGGCCCGAACGGGAAGGCCGGACTAGCTCTCCGGCTGCTCGATCAGCTGCGCGATGTACAGCGGCTCGCCGATGCTCTCGATCAGTTCCAGCTGGGTGTCGAGGTAGTCGATGTGGTGCTCCTCGTCCTCCAGGATCTCCTCGAAGAGCCGCGCCGAGGTGATGTCCCCCTTGCCGCGCATGACCTCGATGCCGCGCTTGAGGCGGTCGATCGCCTCGACCTCGACCTGTCGGTCGGCCTGGAACATCTCCGTGAGGGTCTGGCCGACCCGCACGTGGAAGAGGCGCTGGTAGTTCGGCAGACCGTCGAGCATCAGGATGCGCTCGGTGATCTTGTCCGCGTGCTTCATCTCATCGATGGACTCGGCACGGGTGTAGTTGGCGAGCTTCGTCCAACCCTTGTTGTCCTGGATGCGGTAGTGCAGCCAGTACTGGTTGATGGCGGTGAGTTCGCCGGTCAGCTGCTCGTTGAGAAATTCGAGGACCTCGGGGTCGCCCTGCATCGCAGAGGCTCCTTCCAAAACAATGTCAGCCGAGTGACTGGGCAGGTGCGCGCATCCTTGCACCGCCGCCGGAGGTCGTCCAGTAAGTGCCTCCTTAGTGGGAGTTACCGGGACTTGCCCGAATAGGCGCGGACCTGGTCATCACCACCCTGCCCAGTCTGTCACCATGGAGTCATGGGTCAGCCGGAAAACCGGGAATCACCGGGAGCAGAGCAGCTTGAGCTCCCACCGGGACAGCGGTTGCAGCGGGGCTGGCCCGTCACCCACTACGGTCCTGTACCGAAGTTCAAGCCCGACCGTTGGGAATTCCGCGTCTTCGGCGCGACCGCCGACGGCGAGAAGCGCTGCTGGAACCACGAGGAGTTCGCGGCGCTGCCCTTCGACTCGGTCGTCGCGGACCTGCACTGCGTCACCAAGTTCAGCATGCTGGGCGCGGAATGGGGCGGCGTGCTCGCGCGCACCCTCCTCGAACTGGCGCCCCCGGCACCGCAGGTCACCCACGTGATGGTCTGGGCCGAGTACGGCTTCAGTTCCAACATGAGACTCGCCGACTTCGCCGCCGAACGGACCGTCTTCGCCACCCACATGGGCGGCGAACTGCTGACCGCCGAGCACGGCTTCCCGCTGCGCCTCGTGGTTCCGCACCTGTACGCGTGGAAGGGCCCCAAGTGGGTCCGCGGCATCGAGTACATGACCGCCGACCGCCGCGGCTTCTGGGAGGAGCGCGGCTACCACAACATCGGCGACCCCTGGCGCGAGCAGCGCTACTCCTACCAGGAGGAGCCGGGCGACGGCCCCGAGCTCTAGGACCTGTCGTCAGGACCTGCCGTCGCAGCCGGGCCCCTCGCCCAACGGCGGATTCCGGTCAGTGGTGGTAGCGGTGGACCACCGCGTGGCCCTTGCCCCGGCCGATCATCCACTTGTTCACCGGCACGGTGATCACGAAGGCCGCGGCCAGCGCGATGGCCAGGACGATCCAGAACAGCGGGTCCGCCAAGTGCGCGTCCATCGCGCCCGGCCACAGTGCGATCACCCCGTTGTCGATCAGCTCCATCACGGCGATCGAGAGGGTGTCCGCGGCCAGGGCCACCCGGACGGCCGAGCGGAGGCCCACCCCTGCCGCGAGGATCCCGCGCAGGGTCAGCGCGTACCCGAAGACGAACGCGAGGGCGATCGCGAGGACCATCGTCGGGACGTTTCCCCAGCCCAGCGCGGTTCCGATGACCATGCCGAGGACCTCGCCGATGGCGCACCCGGTGAGGCAGTGCAGGGTGGCGCGGGCCGCGGCCGACCAGGTGACCTTGCCGCCGGCGGGCGGATGCCCGCGGTCGTGCCCGTGCTCGGGGCCGTGGGTCCCGTCGTGCTCGTTGCCGTGCTCCTGGTGCGCGTGCGCGTGTTCCATGGCAAGCCCCTCGCATGGGAAACGCCGGTATGCGGTTCCGTCCCCGTGACAGAACCGTATACCCCCTAGGGGTATTCCTCAAGGAACCCGTGGATCAGTGGAGCGCGCGCAACTCCTTCAGCAGGGCCACGTCCGCCGCGTGCCCCTCCGTGCCGCCGGGCGTCTCGATGATCAGCGGCACGCCGGCCGTCCCGGGGTGCGAGAACAGCTCGCCGAAGGCCTCCCGGCCGATGTGGCCCGCCCCGATGTTCGCGTGCCGGTCCTTGTGGGCGCCGACCCCCTCCTTGGAGTCGTTGGCATGGATCAGTTTCAGCCGGCCCGGCCCGACGGTGTCCACCAGGAGGTCCAGCGTCGCCTTGGTGCCGCCGGGCTCCGCCAGATCGTGACCGGCCGCGAAGATGTGGCAGGTGTCCAGGCAGATCCCGAGCTTCGGGTGGTGGTCCAGCGCCTCGAAGTACGGCCCGAAGTCCCAGGTCCGCGAGCACAGCGAGGAGCCCTGCCCGGCCGTGGACTCCAGCAGCAGGTCGGGATCGTCGTCGTGGGTCAGCTCGTCCAGCAGCGGCAACATGTGCTCCCTGACCTGTGCGTACGCCGCTTCACGCGGTCGGCCGCCGGTCGCCGAGCCGGTGTGGACGACGACTCCGAGCGCGCCGATCTCCCGGGCCCGACGCAGCGAGTGCCGCAGCGACTCCACGGACTTCTCCACGGTCGCCGCGGTGTGCGAGCCGAAGTTGATCAGGTACGGGGCGTGCACGTACGCGGGTACGGACAGCTCGGCGCACCGTGCGCGGAAGAGCGCGTCCTGCTTCGGGTTGCCCGTCGGCGTGGCCCAGCCGCGGGGATTGGCGACGAAGACCTGGACGGCCTCGGCGCCCATCCCGGCGGCGTACGTCAGGCCGACCGAGGCGAGCCCGCCGGCGACGGGCACGTGCCCGCCGACCGGGTTGCGCGCGGCCGCCGCGTCACGGGAGGGCGGGGGAGCGGCCGGCGCCGAGGGGGTCACCGCGGCCGGGACCGATGGGTTCACAGGCCCCTCGTCCTCACCGTGATCGTGCTGCCCTCGGGGGCGTTCAGGCCACCGAGCACCGACTGGGACTCCACCGTGTTGCTGAAGGAGAGGAACGGCCGGTCCACCTTGACCTTGAAACCGAGTCCCTCCAGCGTCCTGCGGGCCGCGTCCACGTCCTGGCCGGTCACGTCCGGTACCTGGACCTGGCGGGGTCCCTTGGACAGGGTGAGGGTGACGGTGTCGCCGGCGGCGGCCTGAGCTCCGGCGAGGACCGACTGGTTGGCCACCGTGCCGGGCGGCGAAGCCGAGTTGACCTGCTCGGCGGCCGTCTTCACGGTGAGGCCCAGTCCCTCCAACGCCTGCCGTGCCTCGTCGGCGGTGCGGCCGGTGACGTTCGGCACCTGGACGGGACGGCCCTTGCTGACGATCAGCGCGACGGCCGTGTCGGGCGCCCGACGCTGGCCGCCGGCCGGATCGGTACTGATCACCGAGCCCTGGGCGACGTCCTGGCTGAAGGCCTGCGTCACGATCCCGGGCGCCAGGCCCACCTTCGTCAGCTCGGCCTTCGCCTCCTCCAGCGGCCGACCCTTGAGGTCGGGCACGCTGACGACCTCGGGGCCGCGCGAGATGGTGAGCACCACCGCGCCGTTCCCGCGGATCCGCTTGCCGCCCTCGGGGTCGGTGTTCATGACCGTCCCGCGGTCGAAGGCGTCGCTGAACTTGCGGTCGACCCGCTTCACGCCGAGACCGGCGGCCGACAGCTGGGACTTCGCCTGCTCCTCCGACTTGCCGAGCAGGTTCGGGACCTTCGTGAACTGGCCGGAGTTGATGTACCAGACGCCCGTGCCGAGACCGAGGGCGAGCAGCACCCCGGCGACGATCAGGAGCGGTCCGCGGCGGGGTGCGCGCGGAAGCCGCCGGGTCGGCGGTGCGGCGGTCGGCGCCGGCGCCGACTCCAGCCGCGAGGTGTGGAGCACCGGTTGCTGAACGTCCACCGAGCGCGGGATCACGCCCGTCCGGTCCTCCGCCGCGCTGCGCGCCTGGGCCCGTGCCTGCGGCGGTACGGCGTCCAGCTCGGCCTCGCCGAGGCCGTCGCGGACGCCGCGGGCCAGGCCGAGGAGCGCGGCGGCGTCGGAGGGACGCAGCTCGGGGTTGCGGGCGGTGGCCTGCGCGACGAGGGCGTCGAGACCCGCCGGGAGTCCGGGGACGGCGGCCGACGGGGGCGGAACGTCCTCGTTGAGGTGCTGGTAGAGGACCTGGGCGGGGCTGCCGCCGTTGTGCGGCTTGCTGCCGGTGAGCATCTCGTAGAGCACGACGCCGCAGGCGTACACGTCCACGCGGGTGTCGGTGATCCCGTTCTCGATCTGCTCGGGCGCCAGGTAGGAGACGGTGCCGAGGACCGAGCCGGTGGTGTTCGTGACGGAGCCCACGGAGCGGACCAGCCCGAAGTCGGCCACCTTCACGCGGCCGTCGTCGCCGATGAGGACGTTCTCGGGCTTCATGTCCCGGTGCACGAAACCGGCCCGGTGGGCGGCTCCGAGGGCGGCGAGGACCGGTTCGAGGATGTCGAGGGCGGCCCGCGGCTGGAGCGCCCCGCGCTCGCGGAGCACGTCGCGCAGGGTGCAGCCGGAGACGTACTCCATGGCCAGGTACGTGTACGGGCCGTCGGTCCCCTGGTCGAAGACGGCGACGACGTTGGAGTGCGCGAGGCGGGCCACGGACTTCGCCTCGCGGATGAAACGGTCGACGAAGGCGCCGTCGGCGGCGAGCGCCGGGTGCATCACCTTCAGCGCGAGGACGCGGTCGAGACGGGTGTCCACGGCCCGGTAGACCGTGGCCATGCCGCCGGCCGCGATGCGGGCATCGATGCGGTAGCGGCCGTCGAGCACGCGCCCGACGAGGGGGTCATCCAGGGTCGTATCCACCCGGCGATTCTACGAGCGCCCGCCGCGCCGCCGGCCCGGGTGGGGGCGGTTGCAGCGCAGCTGTGACGCACGTCCCCTTCCCGGCGCCCCCTTCCGCGGCGCCCGCCGACCCCCACGGGCCCCGTTCGGCCGGGGCCCGTACCCGTGGGTCAGGTGGTGAAGGCGGGGCGTTCCGGGTCGAGGGCGGCGCGGCCCTCGACGGGGGAGGAGGCCTCGGCGAAGCGTCGTTGCGGAATGCGCCCCGCCCGGTGGGCGAGACGGCCCGCGGAGACGGCGTCCCGCATGGCCGCGGCCATCAGCACCGGCTCCTGGGCCCGGGTCACGGCGGAGGCCAGCATCACGCCCGCGCAGCCCAGCTCCATGGCCAGCGCGGCGTCCGAGGCCGTCCCGGCGCCCGCGTCGAGGATGACCGGGACGCCGGCCCGCTCGACGATCAGCTCGAAGTTGTGCGGGTTGCGGATCCCCATGCCGGAGCCGATGGGGGACCCGAGCGGCATGATCGCCGCGCAGCCCACGTCCTCCAGCTTCCGTGCGAGCACCGGGTCGTCGTTGGTGTACGGCAGGACGGTGAAGCCCTCGTCCACCAGGACCTCGGCCGCGTCCAGCAGCTCGACGCCGTCCGGCAGGAGGGTGCGCTCGTCCGCGACGACCTCCAGCTTGATCCAGTCCGTGCCCAGGGCCTCCCGGGCCAGCCGGGCCGTGAGCACCGCCTCCCCGGCGGTGAAGCAGCCCGCCGTGTTCGGCAGGACGGCGATGCCGAGCTTCGTCAGGACCGACAGGACCGAGCCCTGCACCGTTGGGTCCAGGCGGCGCATCGCCACCGTCGTCAGTTCCGTCCCCGACGCGGTCAGCGCGCGTTCCAGGACGTCCAGGCTCGGGGCCCCGCCCGTGCCCATGATCAGGCGGGAGGAGAAGGTCCGGTCGCCCAGTGCGAAGAGGTCGTCCGCCATCGCCGTCAGCCTCCCTGGACCGCGGTGAGGACCTCGACCCGGTCGCCGTCGTCCACGGGGGTGTGCGGCCACTGCCCGCGCGGGACGACGGTCTCGTTGAGGGCGGCGGCGACGCCCTTGGGCGCCCGGGTCAAAGTGGCCACCACCGCGTCGAGGGTGGTGCCGACCGCGATCTCGCGCGGCTCGCCGTTGACGGAGATGGTCATGCGTAGGACTCCTGACGCGTGGAGGAGAAGCGGCGGGGGGTGAAGGGGCGGGCGATCTCCGGTACGACTCCGGTGGCCAGCAGCTCCGCCATCACGTCCCCGGTGAGGGGGGTCAGCAGGACCCCGTTGCGGTAGTGGCCGGTGGCCAGGTGGAGGCCCGGCAGCTCGGTGGGCCCGAGCAGCGGCGCGTTGTCCGGCGAGCCCGGACGCAGCCCCGCCACGGTTTCGACCAGGGGGAGTTCGGTGATGCCGGGCACCAACTCGTGGGCGTCGCGCAGCAGCTCGTAGACGCCGCCCGCGGTGACCGTGGTGTCCCAGCCGAGTTCCTCGCTGGTGGCGCCGACGACCAGCTCGCCGTTCTCGCGCGGCACCAGGTAGACGTGGCTGCCGCGGACGACCGCCCGTACGGTCCGGGACAGGAACGGGCCGTACGCGGCCGGTACCGACAGCCGCAGCACCTGTCCCTTCACCGGCCGTACCGGAACGCCCACCTCGGGCGGCACGCCGGCCAGCCGGCCGCTGAACGAGCCCGCCGCCAGGACCACCTGGTCGGCGAACAGCTCCGTACCGTCTTCGAGGACGGCGCCCGCGGCCCGGTCCCCGGTGGTGACGAGCCGGGCCGCGCGGGCGCGGAGCAGGGTCACCCCGGACCGCTCGCAGGCGGTCAGCAGGGCTGCCGCGAGGCGGCGCGGATCGACCTGGTGGTCCCCGTCGACCCGCAGTCCGCCGCGTACGCCCGGCGCCAGCATCGGCTCCAGGCGGCGGCACTCGCGGCCGGTCAGCCACTCGGACTCCAGCCCGCAGCGGCGCTGGAGCGCGTGCAGTTCGCGCAGGTGGAGCCGGTCGTCCGCGTCGAGGGCGACGGCCAGGGTGCCGCAGGCCCGGTAGCCGATGTCCGTGCCGCCGGTGGCCTCGGACAGCTCGGCGGCGAAGTCCGGGTAGCGGGCGGCGGAGGCCACGTTGAGCCCGAGCAGGGTCTCCTCGCCGTAGTGCAGTTCCGTGACGGCGGCCAGCATGCCCGCCGCGACCCGGGCGGCTCCGCCGCCGGGGTCCGGATCGGCCAGTACGACGCGCAGGCCGCGCAGGGCCGCCCGCCAGGCGGTGACCAGGCCGATGATCCCGCCCCCGATGACGAGGACGTCGGATCCCTTCCGAGATGAGTGCATGGGCGTCCAGCCCCTCCCTTCGCCGGCATGACCCGGATCAGGTTCGTACGGTCGGAGGCCGGCCAGCCTCCCTCTCAGCCCGGTGCGCCCGGACTCCCGCGATGGGTACGGTGGCCAGACTAACCCCGTGGCCGATGCCGGGTAAGGCTGCCTCCCCCGGGCTCCCGCCCCCGCTATTCCTGACGGAACGTCAGAGAACTAGGCTGGGTCGCGTGAGCGAGCAGACGCAACAGACGAACCCCGGTGTCGTGATCGTCGGCGCCGGAATGGCCGGTGTGCAGACCGCGGTGGCCCTGCGGGAACAGGGATTCACCGGCCCCGTGACCCTGCTGGGCGCCGAACCCCACCAGCCCTACGACCGGCCCCCGCTGTCCAAGGCGGTGCTGCTCGGCAAGGCCGAGGACTCCGCCTTCGACGTCGACTTCGAGGGCCTCGACATCGAGCTGCGGCTCGGCACCGAGGTCACCGGCCTGCGGCACGCCGAACGCGAACTGGACACCGAGGCCGGACCCGTCCCGTACGGGGTCCTCGTCCTGGCGACCGGCGCGCGCCCGCTGACCCTGCCCGGCTCCGACGGCGTCCCCGGCGTGCACCTGCTGCGCACCCTCGACGACGCCGCCCGGCTGCGGCCCGTCCTGGCGACCGCCCCCGCCACCGTCGTCGTGGGGGCCGGCTGGATCGGCGCCGAGTTCGCCACCGCCGCCCGCGCGGCGGGCAGCGCGGTGACCGTCGTCGAGGCGGCCGACCGGGTCCTGGCGGGCGCCCTCCCGGCCGAGGTCACCGCCCCGATGGCCCACTGGTACGCCGAGGCGGGTGCCGAGCTGATCACCGGCGCGAAGGTCGCCGGCGTCGAGGAGGGCCGCGTCCGGCTGACGGACGGCCGCGAACTGGAGGCGGGCGCCGTCGTCGTCGGCATCGGGGCGCGCCCCGCGACGGACTGGCTGGCCGGCACCGGGATCGACCGCGGCCCCGACGGCTCCGTCACCGCCGACGCCCACCTGCGCACCACCCTCCCCGGGGTGTACGCCGTCGGCGACTGCTCCTCCTTCCCGTCGGCCCGCTACGGGGCCCGGCTGCTGGTCCACCACTGGGACAACGCCCTCCAGGGCCCGCGCGCCGTCGCGGCGAACATCCTGGCGGGGGAGCCCGTACGGGCCTACGACCCCGTCCCGTACTTCTGGTCGGAGCAGTTCGGCCGCTTCGTCCAGTACGCCGGACACCACGCCGACGCCGACACCCTGCTGTGGCGCGGCGACCCCGGCGACGCCGGCTGGTCGGTGTGCTGGCTCCGGGACGGCCTCCTGGTCGCCGTCCTGGCCGTCGGTCGGCCGAGGGACCTCGCACAGGGCCGCAAGCTCATCGAGTCGGGCGTTCCCGTCGACCCGGCCCGGGTGGCGGACCCCGCCACCCCGCTGAAGTCGGCCACCGCCTGAGCCGGCCGAAGGTCCGACGACACGGAACCGGCGGAGCGGAGCGGGGGAGTCCGCCCCGCTCCGCCCGGGCGGGAGGCGGCCCGGACCCCGGACGGACGGGCCAGGTACCGGCGGCCCGCCCGAGATGGCAGGCTTGTGTCCGTGACCGAGATTGACGCAAAGATCGATGCCCTTGTCCCCTCCTGGCTGCACCTCCCCGACATCGCGGAGATGCTCGACGTCGAGGTGACCCGGGTCCGCCAGATGGTCAAGGAGGGGCAGCTCATCGCCGTACGCCGGGGCGAGAACCGCACCCTGCAGGTTCCGGCCCAGTTCATCGACGGCGACAAGGTCGTCAAGGGCCTCGTGGGCCTGCTGACGGTGCTGCGCGACGACCGCTTCTCCGAGGAGGAGATCCTGGAATGGCTCTTCACCGAGGATCCGACCCTGCCCGGCAGCCCCGTGCAGGCGCTGAGCGAGAATCGCGGCACGGAGGTGAAGCGCCGCGCTCAGGCGCTCGCCCTCTGATGAGCTGATCCACAGGTGTGCGGGCCGGTCCCACCGGCCCGCACGCCACCACCACGGGGGGTACACCCATGCAGCAGCTGTCCGACGCCCGGCTCTACCTGTGCACGGACGCCCGCAAGCGGCAGGGTGACCTCCCCGAGTTCCTGGACGCCGTCCTGGCCGGGGGCGTGGACATCGTCCAGCTCCGCGACAAGGGCATGGAGGCCGGCGAGGAACTGGACCACCTCCAGGTCTTCGCCGAGGCCGCCCGCCGCCACGGCAAGCTCCTCGCGGTCAACGACCGCGCCGACGTCGCGCACGCCATCGGCTCCGACGTCCTGCACCTCGGCCAGGGCGACATCCCCGTCCCGGCCGCCCGCGCCATCCTCGGCGACGGCGTCCTCATCGGCCGGTCCTGCCACTCCGCGTCCGAGGTCGACGCCGCGGCGGCCGAGCCCGGCGTCGACTACTTCTGCACCGGACCCTGCTGGCCCACCCCCACCAAGCCGGGCCGCCACGCCCCCGGCCTCGACCTCGTCCGCCACGCCGCCTCCCTGCGCCAGGACCGCCCCTGGTTCGCCATCGGCGGCATCGACGCCGGCAACCTGGACGAGGTCCTCGACGCGGGCGCCACCCGCGTCGTCGTCGTACGGGCCGTCACCGAGGCCTCCGACCCCGGCGCCGCCGCCGCCGACCTCGCCCGACGCGTACGCGCCCGCGCCTAGGGCGTGACGGCGCCGTTCGGCCGGGACCGCCACCGGCCGGGCCGCCGTCCGCGAGGTGTCCAAAAATGTGTCCAATGGATGGACACGGCTTCGGTGTCCGTCGAGCCGCGTCTAACCTGCCCGTATGGCCCTTGGTACCGCTTCCACCTGGTCGGACCGTGCACACACGGTCCGGGACCTCATCGCGTCCGGGTGCTCGTACTCATTCGAGTTCTGGGCCCCCAAGACGGAGAAGGGCGAGCGCAACCTCTGGAACGCGCTGCGCCGGATCGAGGCGGTCTCCCCGAGCTTCGTCTCGGTGACCTACGGGGCCGGTGGCTCCACCCGCGGCGGCACCGTCCGCGCCACCCAGCAGATCGCCGCCGACACCACCCTGACCCCCGTCGCGCACCTCACCGCCGTCGACCACTCGGTCGCCGAGCTGCGCCACGTCATCGGGCAGTTCGCGGACGCCGGGATCCGCAACATGCTCGTCGTGCGCGGGGACCCGCCGGGCGACCCGATGGGCGAGTGGGTCCCGCACCCCGAGGGCGTGCACTACGCGGCCGACCTGGTCCGGCTGGTCAAGGAGTCGGGCGACTACTGCGTCGGCGTCGCCGCCTTCCCCGAGATGCACCCCCGCTCGTCCGACTGGGACACGGACATCCGTCACTTCGTGGACAAGTGCCGCGCGGGTGCCGACTACGCGATCACCCAGATGTTCTTCGATCCGGAGAATTATCTGCGCCTGCGCGACAGCGTCGCGAAGGCGGGCTGCGAGACCCCGATCATCCCCGAGGTCATGCCCGTTGTGGCCGTGAAGCAGCTCGAACGGCTGCCGCAACTCAGCAACGCGCTCTTCCCCGGGACTGTGAAAGAACGCATGCTCGCGGTCAAGGACGATCCCGCCGCTGTACGCTCCATTGGCATCGAGTTCGCCACGGAGTTCTGCGCGCGGCTGCTGTCCGAGGGTGTCCCCGGACTGCACTTCATCACGTTGAACAATTCCACGGCGTCCCTCGAAATCTACGAGAACCTGGGCCTGCACCAGCGGGCCTGACCGGCCATTCCCCGTTCCCGTGCGGGCGGCCGTACCGAGAGGGGCCACGCATGGGAATGACGGTCCTCTACATCGCGTTCGGTGTCGTCGCGTTGTGGTTGCTTGCCGAGGTCCTGATGCAGTACAAGGCCCGGCTCCGCTGGCGCCTGCTCGCCTTCACCGGGTTCCTCGGCGTCGTGGCGGGGGTGCTGCTGCCCTCGGTGTACGTGATCGGTGCGGGTGCCGTCGCCTTCGCCCTGGGCCAGACCCTGGTGACGCTGTCCTTCCGCAAGGGCTTCGTGGCCGGCTGGGCGCTGCGCCGGGGCGGGGAACCCGCACCGCAGGAACAGGGTCGCCGCCGCCGCTCCGGAAGCGGACCGCGCCCGGACGCCGGGCTGGAGGTGACGGCGCTGGAGTACGGATCCCAGGGCCCGGACTCCGCCCGCGAGGACCGTGACGGCCGGGAGGACCGCGACGTGGACTCCACGCAGGTCTTCACCCCGGAGCCGGTTCCCGAGGACACCGGCTCGTACGGCATACAGAGCTTCGCCCCCCGCCAGGGCGACGGGGCCGCGCCCTACGGCCGGCCCGAGCAGGACGCCCACCAGTACGCGGCGTACTACGACCAGCAGCAGGGCGGACCGGGCTACGGCTACCCGGGCGCGACCGGCGAACAGCAGGTCTACGCCGCCTACTCGGACCCGTACATCGGCACCGGCGGCGCGGTCGCCCCGCCCGGCTACGACTACCCGGGCTACGCCCCGTACGACCCGGCGCAGCAGCAGTACTCGACGGACACGCCGCCCGGCGGGGTCTGGGTCCCGCAACAGCGCGCCAACGACGCGCAGCCCCCGTATCCGGGCCAGGACGGCGGCCAGGACCAGCAGCAACCCCAGCAGGGCTACCCGTACCAGGGCCGGCAGGACAACCAGGGCAACCAGGGCAACGGCACCGGCGAGTACGAGCAGTACCGCTACTGACGGCCGCCCGGAGGGACAGGCTCCGGGGGTCACTGCGACCCCCGGAACCGGTCCCCCTCCACGATCAGGCCGGCCACCAGGGCCCCGGTCATCCCGGCGTGCGCGAGCCCGCCGCCCGGGTGGGCCCAGCCGCCCGCGAGGTAGAACCCGGGCAGGGCCGTCGTGTTCGCCGGGTAGAGCAGCCGGCCGCCCGCCCCCGCGAGGGCCGGCGGCGGAACGGCCCCGCCGAGGGCGCCGGTCGCCGCCTCCACATCGGCCGGGGTGCGCACCTCGTGCCACAGCAGCCGCTCCCGCAGCCCCGGCACGGCCCGTTCGGCCGCCGCCAGCAGCTCCTGCACCCCGGGGACGCCCTGCGGCGCCTGCGCGTCGCACACGGCGCTCACGGTGACGGCCTCGTGGTCCGCGTCGGGCCGGGTCGTCGGGTCGTCGGGGCGCAGGACGGTGACCGTCCCCGCACCCGACCCGTGCGCCGGGTCGCGGTGGACCAGCGTGCGGTGCACGGCGTCCGCCGGACGGGCCCCGCGCAGGGCGAGCAGCAGGGTGACCCGGCTGGGCACCCCGGCTCCCCGGGCCGGAACCGCGTCGGCAAGCGCGTCCCCCGCCCGGGCGGGGGAGCCGGCCGGTAGCTGCCGCGGGTCGATGCCGCAGACGACCAGGTCGGCTGCCTCCTCGGTGCCGTCGTCGAGCAGCAGCCCGGCGGCCCGGCCGTCCCGCGTCAGGACGTCCCGTACGCCGGAGCCGAAGACGAACTCCACCTTCCGCTCCAGGCAGCGCTCGTGGACGGCGGTCGCCAGGGCGCGCAGACCGCCCCGGACGTACCAGCTGCCGAAGGTCTGCTCCATGTACGGCAGGACGGCGGCGGAGGCGGGGGCGGTCCGGGGATCGATGCCGTACGTCTCGACCCGGGCGGTCAGCAGCTCGGCGAGCGGGCCGCCCAGCTCGCGCCCGGCCACCTCGGCCAGGGTCGGCGGGCGCCGCCGCAGCAGCCCGCTCCCGCGCAGCGCCGGGTACGGGTCGTGGCCCAGGGACCGCCGGTCGGAGCGCAGCGGCTCCTCCAGCAGGGGGCGGCGGGTGGCGTCCCAGGCGTCGCGGGCGCGGCCCAGCACGGCGTTCCAGCGCTCGCCCGCGCCCGGGCCGAAGGCCTCGTCCAACGCGGCGGCGACCCCGCCGCGCGAGTTGCCGGGGAGGGTGACGGCGGTGGCGCCGGGCCCTTCGCCCAGGACGTGCCGGACGGCCGGGTCCAGCTGGACCAGGTCGACGTGGTCCTCCAGGGGCCGCTTGCCGGTCTTGATGAACAGATCGCGGTAGACGGCGGGCAGGTGCAGCACCCCGGGGCCGGTGTCGAAGGCGAATCCGTCGTGCCTGTGGCGTCCGACGGAGCCCCCGTGGTCGGGTCCGCGTTCGTGGACCGTCACCCGGTGCCCCGCCACGGCCAGCCGGGCCGCCGTCGCCATCGCGCCCATCCCGGCGCCGATCACCGCAATTCGTGCCATGGGCTGAGCCTATCGAGGGAGGCCGGGGGGCCGGTCGGGTGGTGCCCCGGCGGCGGCCGCGCGGACTTCGGCGCCCAGCCGTTTCTCCTCGCGGCGCTGGGCGCGCCGGCGCAGGAAGCGCCGGATCCGCGTCCACAGGTAGAGCACCATCGCCAGGCCGGCGACCAGCAGGACGGCCGCGATGATCGCGGCGGCCCGGGGGTTGAACATGGCGAAGGTGACGATCGCGCCGACGCCGAGGTCCTCGGCCGTGCTCATCACGATGTTGCTGACGGGCTCGGGTGAGGTGTTGATGGCCATCCGGGTGCCGGCCTTGACGAAATGGCTGGCCAACGCGGTCGAGCCGCCGACCGCGCCGGCGGCGAGGTCCGACAGGGAGCCGCTCTGCCCCGCGAGCAGGGCGCCGACCACTGCCCCGGACAGCGGCCGGATCACGGTGTGGACCGAGTCCCAGAGCGAGTCCACGTAGGGGATCTTGTCCGCGACGGCCTCGCAGAGGAACAGGACGCCCGCCGCGATCAGGACGTCGGGCCGTTGGAGCGCGGCGGGGACGTCGTCGCTCAGTCCGGTCGCGCCGAAGATGCCGAGCAGGAGGATCACGGCGTACGCGTTGATCCCGCTGGCCCAGCCGCTGGTGAAGACCAGGGGGAGCACACTCACCCGGTCATCATGACGCAGGCGAACCGCTCCGGCAGGCGCAGGGCGCGACGGGCCTCATCCGAAACCGGACGGGCCTCATCCGAAACCGGACGGGCCTCATCCGAAACCGAACGGGGCCGCGCACGGGCCGGGCCGGGAGACGGCGGAGGGGACGGCCGCCTCGGGCAGCCGTCCCCTCCGTCATGAGTCTTCGTGGGGCTACTGCCCCTGTTCGTCACGGCGGCGCTGCCACCGTTCCTCGATCCGGGTCATCATCGACCGACGCTGTCGGCTGCGGCCGTGGGCCGAGCCTTCTGCACTTCCGGAGACGGGCTGCTCGCCGGGCTTGGGTGCCTTGCGCCAACCGGTGACCACGAGGACCGTACATCCCAGCATGACGAGGAAACCCACCACGCTGATCCAGAGCACGTTCGGCACGATCACACCGGTCATGAGGAGCGCGATACCCACCACAATGCCTGCGACTGCCTGGTAAACCCGTCGCCGGGTGTACGTGCGCAGTCCACTACCCTCAAGCGCTGTCGCGAACTTGGGGTCTTCGGCGTACAGCGCTCGCTCCATCTGCTCGAGCATTCGCTGCTCGTGCTCCGAGAGCGGCACGGGAGTCCTCCTCATCCGTCGGTCGCGGGGGTAGCGACCAGGGGTCCCCTTCAGGATAGGCGGGGAATCGCCCCCGTGACACCCGCCCTCTACGCCACATTCTGCGAATCCACCGTGCCGGTAAAGCACGGTGTCAAATCTGTGTGTCAAACCGTACCGCCGCCAGTGCGGTCACTGAGGCGCTTATTCCCCAATGAACAGTCCGCCATGCCGACCGGTGCTTCCGATCATACGGGGAGGAGCGCCGGATGGGAGGGTGTGCGGCCGAGGCCGTCCGCGCATGGCCGCAGATCAGGCGGGCTTCTCGCCCAGAACGTGCAGTTGCGTGGCGACGGCGTGGAAGGCGGGGAGCTCGGCCGCGGCCTCCTCCAGACGCAGCAGTGCCTCCACCGCGCCGGGTTCGGTGTCCACCAGGACGCCGGGGACCAGGTCGGCGAAGATCCGTACGCCGTGGACCGCGCCGACGGCGAGGCCGGCACCGCCGACCAGCTCGCCGAGCTGCTCGGCGGTGAAGCGGCGCGGCACCGGGTCGCCGGAGCCCCAGCGCCCCGCCGGGTCGGTGAGCGCGGTGCGGGCCTCGGTGAAGTGCCCCGCCAGTGCCCGGGCGAGCACGGCCCCGCCGACGCCGGAGCCGAGCACGCTGAGGACGCCACCGGGGCGCAGGGCCGCGACCGCGTTGGCCACGCCCTCGGCCGGGTCGTCCACGTACTCCAGCACCCCGTGGCAGAGCACGACGTCGTAGGCGTCGCGCTCGACCACGTCGAGCAGGCCCTGCGCGTCTCCCTGGACCCCGCGCACCAGATCGGCGACACCGGCCTCGGAGACCCGGCGCTCCAGCCCGAACAGCGCGTTCGGGCTGGGGTCCACCACGGTCACCCGGTGACCCAGGTGGGCCACCGGCACGGCGAACTTGCCGGTGCCGCCACCGGTGTCCAGTACGTCCAGCACGTCCCGCCCGGTCGCCTTCACCCGGCGGTCGAGGGCCTCCCTGAGGACCTCCCACACCACGGCGGTGCGGAGGGAGGCGCGGGGGCGGGAATTGTCCGACACGGCTGATGACTCCTCGGCGCGATGGGGTGGGGGAGCAGTGCGGTCCCCACCCTATGGCCTCGGGCAGCCGGGCAGGTCATCCCGCCTCCGGACGCTCCGGTCCCGGTGTCCTCGGCAGCGGCAGGGCCTGCGCCACGGGCTGCAGCGCGAGCATCCGCTCCACCAGTCGCAGGAACATGCCCACCTCCCGCACCAGGTCGTCCGCCTGACGGCCGGTCGCCGCGTCCGGTATCCCCGCCTCGGCCCGGGCCCGGCGTGCCGCACCGGAGGCGAACAGGGCGCTCCACTCCGTCAGCTCCGGCGCTATCTCCGGGAGCACCTCCCACGCACTGCGGATCCGGGGCCTGCGCCGCGGGTTGACCGGCTCCGGGCGCCCGCGCGCGGCGAGCACCGCCGCGGCGGTACGCAGCGCCGCGAGGTGTGCCGTGGCGTACCGCTCGTTGGACCGGGGCAGCAGGGCCGCCTCGGCCAGGCCGCTGCGGGCCTTGGCGAGCAGGTCCAGGGCGGCCGGTGGTGCGGCCGACCTGCGCGGGACGGGGTGGACAGGGGACGGGGACGGTGTGGCCATGACGAACCTCCTGTCGTTGCGTGGTGCTCGGCGGTGGTGCGGGCGCGCGTGCGGTGAGCACGTGCTCCTCCATCGTGACGGCCCCCACTGACAATCGTCCTGACCTGCTCTTATGCCCCCAAAGCCCCCCTCGTGCACGGCCCTTGGTCCTGAACCTGATAGTTTTTGAACTGACCGGTCAGTTCAAATGAAGGGGGACGGCGTGGACAGCCCGCACGGCGCGGCCGTCAAGGCCGAGGACTTCGGACTCAAGGGCCCGCGCGGCTGGGCCTTCCGGGGCGTGGGGATCGACGCGGCGCCCGGCTCGCTCATCGCACTCGAAGGACCGTCCGGCAGCGGCCGGACCTGCCTGCTCCTCGCCCTCACCGGACGGATGAAGGCGACCGAGGGGCACGCCGAGATCGGCCGCCACCGGCTGCCGAAGAAGATGGCCGCGGTCCGCCGGATCTGCGCCCTCGGTCCGGTCCCCGGGGTCAACGACCTCGATCAGGCGCTCACCGTCGCCGAGCAGCTGCGCGAGGGCGCCCTCCTCCAGCGGCACTACACCGGTCCCGTACGCGCCCTGCTGCGCCCGCGCGGCGAGCGGCGGGCCGGGACCGCGGCCAGGATCGAGGAGGCCCTGACCGCGGTCGGACTCGACCTGGAAACCCTGCCCAAGGGACCCCGCACCTCGGTGCGCGACCTGGAGCGGCTGGAGGCCGTACGACTGTCCGTGGCCATCGCCCTGCTGGGCGGTCCGCGCCTGCTCGCCCTCGACGACCTGGACCTCAAGCTCTCGGACGCCGAGCGCGGCGAGGTCTGGGCCCTGCTGCGGTCCATCGCCGCCCGCGGGACCACCGTCCTCGCCGTGTGCAGCGAGGCCCCGGAGGGCGTCACGGTGCTCCGCACGGCCCCGGCCGCGCCGGAGCCCGCGACGACCACGGCGAAGCGGTCCGGTTCCGCCGGGCCGGCCGGTTCCACGAAGCCCGGGGCGCCCGCGAAGTCGGCCGGGACCGGGGCCCCGAACCCCGCTCCCGCCGCCTCCCGGGGCGCCGGTCCGAAGATCACCTGGGGCCTCACCGACGGAACCGCGCCCGCACCGGCCGCGGCCGCCGCCGGGACGACGGCCCCGGGCAACGACACGGACGACGCCCCGGCGGGCACCCGCAGCGACGACGGGACCCCGACCCCGACCAAGGCCGGCGCGACCAAGGCCGGCGCGACCAAGGGCGGGGCGTCGAAGAAGGCCCGGCCCCCGGCCGAACCGCCCGCCGAACCCTCCGCCCCCGGGGCCGCACCGGACGCGCCCGCGGACACCGCCGCGGGGACGGAGACCGCCACGACCGCCGGGACCACCACCGCCGGGACCGACACCACCACCCACCACGACCCGAAGGGAGCGGCGGACGATGCGATCGCCGAAGCTGGCCGCGCTTGAGCTGAAGCGGTTCGGGCGGGGGAAGCTGCCCCGCGCCGCACTCGTCGCGCTGCTCCTGCTGCCGCTGCTGTACGGAGCCCTGTACCTGTGGTCCTTCTGGGACCCGTACAGCCGTCTCGACAAGGTTCCCGTCGCCCTCGTCAACGTCGACAAGGGCGCCACCGTGGACGGCAAGCGGATCGAGGCCGGTGACGAGATCACCAAGAAGCTGCACGACAGCAAGACCTTCGACTGGCGAGAGGTCGGCCCCGCCGAGGCGGCCAAGGGCCTGGAGGACGGGAAGTACTACCTGTCCCTGACGATGCCCGCCGACTTCAGCGCGAAGATCGCCTCCAGCTCGGGCGACGACCCGGCCACCGGCGCCCTCCAGGTCCGCACGAACGACGCGAACAACTACATCGTCGGCTCGATCTCCAAGACCGTCTTCTCCGAGGTCCGCTCCGCGGCGTCCACCAACGCCTCCCGCGGTTTCCTCGACAAGATCTTCGTCAACTTCTCCGACCTGCACGACAAGACGGCCGAGGCCGCCGACGGCGCCGACAAGCTGAAGGACGGCGCGGGCAAGGCCCAGAAGGGCGCCAAGGACCTCGCCGACGGCCTCGACACGGCCAAGGAGAAGACCGGTGAGCTGAACGGCGGGCTGAAGAAGCTCAACACCTCCGCCGGTCAACTGGAGACCGGTGCGAAGGACCTCGCCGCCGGCACCCAGATCCTCGCCGACAAGGTCAACGGCGCGGCCGCCAAGGCCAAGCCCTTCGTCAGCGACCCGAAGTCCCTGGCGGCCAACGCGGCGCTCGTCGCCGACTCCGCCAAGGTGGTCAGGGAGCACCTCGACACCTTCATGAAGGCGGCACCCGTCGCCGCCACCGTCACCAAGCGGGCCCAGACCGGCGCGGACAAGTACTACACCGACCACTGCGTCACGCCCGGGGCCGAGCCGCACCTGGCCTCCTGCCCCGACCTGAAGAAGATCAAGGACGACGTCTCCGAGGGCGCGGCGGCCGCCGCGGACGCCAACAAGGTCGCCCAGACCGCCGGCACCGACCTCGGCAAGCTCCGCGGTCAGCTGACCGACCTGGAGAACAAGGCGCGCGAGCTCGTCGACAAGGCGCCCTCCCTCGCCTCCGACCTGGACCAGGCCGTCACCAAGGTCAACGCCCTCAACAGCGGTGCCCAGAAGGTCTCCTCGGGCATGGGCCAGCTGCACACCGGCCTCGGCAGCGCCGCGAAGGGGTCCGGTGCCATCAACGAGGGCGTCGGAAAGCTCGGCGACGGCGCACGCACCCTCGACGGCGGCATGTACAAGCTGGTCGACGGCTCCGGCGAGCTCGCCGGCGGCCTGCACGACGGCGCCGGCCGGATCCCGGACTACGACCAGCAGGCGCGCGACGCCCGCACCCAGGTCATGTCCGACCCCATCCGGCTCGCCAACCAGTCCCTCCACAAGGCACCCAACTACGGCACCGGATTCGCCCCGTACTTCATCCCGCTGTCCCTCTGGGTCGGCGCGATGGTCGCCTACATGCTCATCGCCCCGATGAACAAGCGGGCCCTGTCCACCGGCGCCTCGCCCTGGCGGATCGCCCTCGCGGGCTGGCTGCCCGTGGTGGGGATCGGCGCCGCCCAGGTGGGCCTGCTGATGTCCGTGCTCCACTGGGCCCCGGGCCTCGGCCTGGAGATGGCCCGTCCGGCCCTGACCATCGCGTTCCTGCTGCTGGTCACCGGCTGTTTCGCGGCGATCGTCCAGTGGCTGAACGCCAAGTTCGGCGCCGCCGGACGCATCCTGGTGCTGGCCGTCCTGATGCTCCAGCTGACCTCGGCGGGCGGTACGTACCCCGTTCAGACCAGTCCGGGCTTCTTCAACGCGATCCACCCGTACCTGCCGATGTCGTACGTCGTCGAGAGCCTGCGCCGCCTGATCACCGGCGGCGACCTCACCCCGGTGTGGCAGGGCGGCGCGGTCCTGGTGGCCTTCACCGTCGGGGCCCTGGCCCTCACCGCGCTCGCCGCCCGCGGCAAGCAGGTGTGGACGATGGACCGGCTGCACCCGGAACTGAGCCTGTAAGGGGCTGTTGACCTGTGAGAATCAGCGCCATGGAAAGCAGCAGCACCGGTACGGGCACGGGCGGCGCCCGCCGCCGGGCCACCCGGCAGAAGCTCTACGAGGCCGCCGTCACCCTCATCGCCGAACAGGGGTTCTCCGCGACCACGGTCGACGAGATCGCGGAGCGGGCGGGGGTGGCCAAGGGCACCGTCTACTACAACTTCGCGAGCAAGACCGACCTCTTCGAGGAACTCCTGCGGCACGGGGTGGGGCTGCTCACGGCCTCGCTGCGGGCCGCGGCCGAGGAGACCGAGGCGCGCGGCGGCAGCCGCGTCGAGGCGCTGGACGGGATGATCCGCGCGGGCCTGGTCTTCATCGACCGCTACCCCGCCTTCACCCAGCTCTACGTCGCCGAACTGTGGCGGACCAACCGGGCCTGGCAGTCCACCCTGATGGTGGTCCGCCAGGAAGCCGTCGCGGTCGTCGAGACGGTACTGCGCGAGGGCGTCGAACGGGGCGAACTCAGCGCCGAGATCGACGTCCCGCTGACGGCGGCGGCGATGGTCGGAATGGTGCTGGTGGCCGCGCTGGACTGGCAGGCCTTCCAGAGCGAACGCTCCCTGGACGACGTCCACTCGGCGCTCTCGCTGCTCCTGCGGGGTCGGGTCAGCGGCAGCCGCTGACCCGACCCGGAACCCCCGGTCGGCGGTGCCCACCGGGGCCCGCGCGACGTAGAACTGAGTACCCGTACCCAGGTGCCGGGATGAGTACCCGTACGGATGGCTCCCACCTGCGAGCACAGCAGACTGGGGTGACGGACAGGGCTTCGGCCCGCACCGCGGACACGGGGCCGCGGAGCGGGCCGGACCCCTGGCCGGCAGGGATCGGGGGACCCTGGAAAGGGAAACGCCGGTGCGTCGGGGCTCGGGGGGAACGAGCCCGGACACACCGGCGTTTTCCGTGCGTACGCACCTCCGGGCGCTGCCCGACCGGCGGTCGGCCCGCCCTCAGCCCCGGCCGCGCAGCGGGATCCGGATGCGACCGAACACGGCCGTCACCCGCTCCACGAGCGCGGTCCGGCGGGCCGCCACCGCCCAGGCCACCCGGGCCGCCGACCGCGGCAGCAGCAGCGCCCGCAGCCGTCCGGCCCGTCCGACGCCCGCCAGCAGCCCGGCCCGTGCCAGCAGCACGTCGTCGGCCAGGTCGGGGTGGGACGGGTCGGCGCCGGGCGGCGCGTACAGCGTCCGTTCGACGGCGTCCGCCACCCGGTGCACGGCAGCCGCCGGGTCCGCCTCCAACTTGCCCAGCGTCACGACGCGGGCCGCGGCCCGACGCGGCGACAACGCCTCGTCCGGCGGGACGTTCACGTCCCAGGCGGCGTCACCCAGCTCCCGCCAGGCGTCCAGCACCTCCCGCGAACCCAGCCTGCGCGCCCGTACCCGGCTGCGCCACAGGACCGGCAGCAGCGGCAGCGCCAGGACGGCCAGGGCCGCGCCCGCCCAACCGAGGACCACCCCGACCGTCGGACCACCGGAACCCGAAGCGGTGTTCTGGTTCAGCGCCGGACCACCGCACTCGCCCAGCTTCTTCAGCTCCGGCGGGCACTCGTCGGCCTTCGACGGCGCCGCCGAGGGCTGGGGAACGGCCTGCGACGGCAGGGCGGCCGGTGCCGACGGCTGGACGGTCGGCGCGTCCGCGCGGCTGTAGTCCGGAATCGAGATGCCCGCACGGGGGGTCGGCTCGAAGCGCGTCCAGCCGACGCCCTCGAAGTACAGCTCCGGCCAGGCGTGCGCGTCCCGCATCGACACGTTGACGCTGCCGTCGGCCTGCTTCTCGCCCGGGGTGAAGCCGACCGCGACCCGCGCGGGGATCCCCAGGCTGCGCGACATCGCGGCCATCGAGAACGCGAAGTGGACGCAGAAGCCCTCCTTGTCGTTCAGGAACCGCGCGATGGCCTGCGAACCCGTGCCCGAGGACACCTTCGTGTCGTAGCGGAAGCCGCCGTTCACCGCGAAGAAGTCCTGGAGCCTGACGGCCCGCGTGTAGTCGTCCTTCGCCCCGGCGGTGACCCGCCGGGCCGTCTCCGCCACCACCGGCGGCAGGTTGTCCGGCAGTTTGGTGTATTCGGCCTGCACGAAGGGGTTCGGGCCGGGCGCGGACTGCAACTGCGCCGCCGTGGGCCGCAGGAACAGGCTCCGCACGGTGTACTGGGCGCCCTGCACGTTCTGGAAGCGGTCCTTGCCCAGCTGGTCACCGACCAGGGTCCGCCCGGCCGGTTCGAAGCGCCACTTGCCGCCGATGTCCACCTGGGTCGCCGGGTAGGGCATCGGCAGGTAGCGCTGGGCGTAGGTGTCCGCCGCCGAGACGGTCGTGCGCACCTCCACGGCGCCCTCGCGGATCCGCTCGCTCAGCCCCGTGGGGGTCGGCAACCGTTCGGGGACGTCCGTCAGCGGGCGCCCGGAGGCCTCCCACTTGACCCCGTTGAACTCGTCCAGCGCCAGGATCCGCAGGTACTGCTCGCCCAGTTGGGGGCTGTCGGTGCGGTACCGCAGGACGACCCGGTTGTCCTGCGCGTTCAGGCTGCTCTGGAGCGACACCAGCGGGTTCACCGCCGAGATCGTCCCGCCGGTGCCGCCGCCCGATCCGTCGTCCCCGCCGGGCGGACCCAGTACGCCGCTGCCCAGTGAGGGCAGCAGGGCGGGCGCGACCAGCGCCAGTCCCAGCGCGGCCACGCCGATGCGACGGCCGGTGCGCACGGGGGCGACCGCCTTGCTGCTCGACCCGCCCCCGTAGCCGGAAGCGGCCGAGACCCGCCCGCCGGGGGCCGCGCCGAAGACGCGGCCCCACTGGGCGAGCCGGTCGCGGCCCTCGGAGAGCAGCAGCATCAGGTAGCCGCCGCCCGCCAGCACGAACGCGAACCAGGCGCCGCCCTGACCGGCGGACAGCCCCGCGGCCACCGAGTACAGCGCCAGCAGCGGCAGTCCGGCCGCGGCGGCGGTGCGCACCGTCACCGCGAGCACGTCGACCAACAGGCCGATCAGCAGGACGCCGGACAGCAACAGCAGCCGGATGCCGTCGGTCGTGGGGGCCGGTATCGCGAACTCGGCGACGTCCCGGGTGCCCTGCTGGAACAGGGCGCCGAAGTCGGTGACCAGGAAGGCCAGCGGCCCGGACCCGGTGGACTCCGCCTTCCCCGCGAACAGGAACGCCAGCAGCAGCAGGGACACCAGCAGCTGGGCCGCCACGGTCAGTGACCGGGCCAGCGGCACCCGCCGGGCCCCGGCACCGACGGCCGCCTGCACGCCCAGCAGCGCGGCCGCCTGGAGCAGCCACCCGGACGATTCCACCAGCGGGGCCAGTGACCAGGAGGTCAGCAGCGTCGCCAGCATTCCGAAGAGCGTCACGCGCGCCCGCCCGCTCATCCCCGGCCTCCGGAGGTCGTCGTGCCGAGCGGAACGTTCCCGGCCTGCCGCCACAGTTCCCCGAACGGGGCGCCGGGCGGAACGGACAGCGCCGTCCACCCCGCGTCCCGCAGCCTGCGCAGCCGCTCCTCCACCCGTGAGGGCTCGCCCGCCCAGGTCGCGGAGTCCAGTACGAACGCCACGGCGCCTCCGCTGCGTTGCCGCATCCGCGCCGCCGTTTCCGCCTGGGCCTCGTCCAGGTCGCCGAAGAACGCGATGAGCAGGCCGTCCCCGCCCGCGCCGCCCTGCGCGGCGAACCCCGCGCCGCCGCGCAGCGCGTCGTGGGCGGCGGCGAGCCCGGACCCGTCGGAGTGCCCGACCACCGCCAGGGTGTCCATCATCAGCCCGGCCGCCTCGGCGGACTCCTGCCCGCCCGAGGAGAAGCCGCCGCCCTCGCCGCCCGCGGAATCACCGGTGTCGGTCAGCAGCCGTACCGAGAAGCCCTGTTCGAGCACGTGCAGCAGGGTCGAGGCGGCCGCGGAGACGGCCCACTCGAAGGCGGAGTCCGGGCCGGCGCCCTCGTACGCGAGGTGTCGGGTGTCCAGGAGGACGGTGGCCTTGCTGCGCTGCGGCTGTTCCTCGCGGCGCACCATCAGCTCGCCGTAGCGGGCGGTGGAGCGCCAGTGGACCCGGCGCAGGTCGTCGCCGCGCCGGTAGGTGCGCGGGATCACGTCGTCGTCCCCGGACAGGGCCAGCGAGCGGCGGGAGCCGTCGCCGTAGCCGTTCGCCTCGCCGGTCATGCGGACCGGGGGGAGGGGTTCGGTGCGGGGGATGACGGTGAGGGTGTCGTAGGCACTGAAGGAGCGGGTCAGCTCGACCAGCCCGAAGGGGTCGGTCAGGCGCAGTTGGAGCGGGCCCAGGGGGTAGCGGCCTCGCAGGTCGGAGCGCACCCGGTAGGAGACCTCGCGCCGGCCGCCCGCCTCGACCCGGTCCAGGACGAACCGGGGCCGGGGGCCCAGGACGTACGGCACCCGGTCCTGGAGCATGAGCAGCCCGGTCGGGACGCGGGAGACGTTCTCCATCCGCAGTTGGACCCGGGCCTCGCCCCCGGCGGGCACCCGCGAGGGGGTCAGCCGACGGCTGCCGGAGACCCGGTGACGGGTGCGGTGCAGGGCGAGCACGCAGATCAGCGGCAGGACGACCAGCAGCAGTCCGACGCGCAGCAGCTGGCTCTGCCCCAGGACGTACGCGCACGCCGCCGCGGCGGTCCCGGCGGCCAGGAACGACCGGCCCCGGGTGGTCAGGCCGGCCAGCGAGGCCCGTAGTCCACCCGCCTCCCGCGGCAGCCCGCCGGCGCCGCGCGGGGCACCGGCGCCCATCAGAAGCCCCGGATTCCGGCGCCGGGCGGCATCTCCCCGCGGGCGTGCGCGGCGGGGACGGGGGTGCGCTGGAGGATGTCGTGGACGACCTGCTCGGCGGTGCGCCGGTTCAGCTGGGCCTGCGCCGTGGGCAGCAGCCGGTGTGCGAGGACGGGCGCGGCCAGCGCCTGCACGTCGTCGGGCAGGACGTAGTCCCGGCCGGCCAGGGCGGCGGAGGCCTTCACGGCGCGCAGCAGGTGCAGGGTGGCGCGGGGCGACGCGCCCAGGCGCAGGTCCGGGTGGCTGCGGGTCGCGGAGACCAGGTCGACCACGTAGCGGCGGACCGGGGCGGCGACGTACACCTCGCGGACGGCCTCGATCAGCTTGACGATGTCGTGGGCGTGCGCGACGGCCGTCAGGTCGTCGAGCGGGGAGACCCCGCCGTGCACGTCGAGCATCTGGAGCTCGGCCTCGGGGCTGGGGTAGCCGACGGAGACGCGGGCCATGAAGCGGTCGCGCTGCGCCTCGGGGAGCGGGTAGGTGCCCTCCATCTCCACCGGGTTCTGCGTGGCGACCACCATGAAGGGGCTGGGCAGGGCGTACGTGGTGCCGTCGATGGTGACCTGGCGTTCCTCCATCGACTCCAGCAGCGCGGACTGGGTCTTGGGGGAGGCGCGGTTGATCTCGTCACCGATGACGATCTGCGCGAAGATCGCGCCCGGCTTGAACTCGAACTCGCGGCGCTGCTGGTCGTAGATGCTGACGCCGGTGATGTCGGAGGGCAGCAGGTCCGGGGTGAACTGGATCCGCTGCACCGAACAGTCGATGGACTTGGCGAGCGTCTTGGCCAGCATGGTCTTGCCGACGCCGGGAACGTCCTCGATCAGCAGGTGTCCCTCGGCGAGCAGCACCGTCAGCGCGAGGCGCACGACCTCGGGCTTGCCCTCGATCACGCCCTCGACCGAGTGGCGGACCCGCTCTGCCGTGCTGGTCAGATCCGCGAGGCTGGCTCGGTCGTCGTACGTGGTCACCTGGTTCTCCTCGGCCCTTTTCCAGGGCCGACGCCGCTGGCGCGTGTACCGGCCCACCCCTGAACGCGGACACCGGCCCCGCAGTTTTCCGGGGGGCGTCACACCGCATTCTTGACGCCGTTACGGCCTTGTGTCACTCAAGAGGCGGGATCGATCTCCCGGAGCAGCCCGGTGTGCACGTCGAACACGAAGCCTCGCACATCGTCGCGGAAGAGCAGGAAGGGGTTCGTGCGGACCCGCTGCATGGACTGGCGGACGTCTTGTTCGACGTCCCGGAAGGCCTCCACGGCCCAGGCGGGCCGCTGGCCGACCTCGTCCTCCAGCTCGTGCCGGAAGTCCTCGGTCAGGCTTTCGAGACCGCAGCCCGTGTGGTGGATGAGTATCACCGAGCGGGTGCCGAGCGCCCGCTGGCTGATGGTGAGGGAGCGGATGGTGTCGTCCGTGACCACCCCGCCCGCGTTCCGGACGGTGTGGCAGTCACCGAGCTCCAGGCCCAGGGCGGCGTGCAGGTCGAGACGGGCGTCCATGCAGGCCACGACGGCCACCTGGAGGACGGGACGGGCGTCCATGCCCGGATCGGTGAACGCCGACGCGTACTTCCGGTTCGCCTCCACCAGACGATCGGTGACGGAACCGGCCTCGGAGGAGCGGGGCGCGGAGTCGGCCGGCGGGGATGCGGAAGTCGTCATGGCCAAGACGTTAGTGGTCCCGGCTCGGCGCGGCATGGAGCGAAGGTGGACGAAGAAGGTCAACGGGGCTTGTTGTGAGCTAACCCACAGGGGTGGGGCGGAGGCCGCCGTACGGGTGATTCGCGGCTTTTGCGGATTCACCGGGAGAGGGGCGCACCGGGCGCGGGGCGGTTCGTTGACCGTGGCGACCGTTGCACTAAAGTGACGCGAACCGGCCGGAGCCCGGCCCTCACCGGCCGCCCGGCCCCCTGGTAAAACTCCGCGTGCGCGGCGCGGCGTACGCCTGCCGCGCCGTTATCTGAGAGGGCGCTTTGACTAGCGAGTCCCGACATGTCCCGGTGATGCTCCAGCGGTGCCTGGACCTGTTGGCCCCGGCGCTGGAGAGGCCGGGGGCCGTCGTCGTCGACTGCACCCTCGGCCTCGGCGGCCACAGCGAGGCCCTGCTGACCCGGTTCCCCGAGGCCCACCTGATCGGCCTCGACCGCGACAAGGAGGCCCTGCGGCTCTCCGGCGAGCGCCTCGCGCCGTTCGGCGACCGGGTCACCCTCGTCCACGCGATCTACGCCGACCTGGCCGAGGTGCTGGACGGCCTGCGGATCCCCACCGTCCAGGGCATCCTCTTCGACCTGGGCGTTTCCTCCATGCAGCTCGACGAGGCCGACCGCGGCTTCGCGTACGCGCAGGACGCCCCGCTCGACATGCGCATGGACCAGAGCACGGGCATCAGCGCCGCCGAGGTCCTGAACACCTACGCCCCGGGCGAGCTCGTGCGGATCCTGCGCCAGTACGGCGAGGAGAAGCAGGCCAAGCGGATCGTGTCGGCGGTCGTCCGCGAGCGGGACAAGGAGCCCTTCACCAACAGCGCCCGACTCGTCGAGCTGATCCGCGACTCGCTCCCGCAGGCGGCCAAGCGCACCGGCGGCAACCCCGCCAAGCGGACCTTCCAGGCCCTGCGCATCGAGGTCAACGGCGAGCTCTCCGGACTGGAGCGGGCGATCCCGGCGGCCGTGGACCGGATCGCGGTCGGCGGTCGGATCGCGGTGCTCTCGTACCACTCCCTGGAGGACCGGCTCGTCAAGCAGGTCTTCGCGGCGGGCGCGGCCTCCACCGCCCCGCCCGGCCTCCCGGTGGTGCCGGAGAAGTACCAGCCGAAGCTGAAGTTGTTGACGCGCGGCGCCGAGCTGCCGACCGAGGAGGAGATCGCCGAGAACCGGCGGGCCGCCCCGGCCCGGTGCCGCGGCGTCGAGCGCATCCGCGAGGCGCGGCTGTGACCCCGGCGGGCCGCTCCGGGGGCGGCAGGGCCGGCAAGGTGGCCACGCTGACCCGGGGGCAGGCGGCCCGCATCGGCCGGGCGCTCGGCAGCGGCCCGGCCGCGCGGCCCGGCGGCGCCGCACCGGGGCAGGCCGCCCGGATGCCCTTCGTCCTGCTGGTCGTGGCCCTCCTCGGCGGCGGGCTGATCAGCCTGCTGCTGCTGAACTCCGCGCTCAACGAGGGCTCCTTCCAGCTCAGCAAGCTGAAGAAGGAGACCACCGCGCTGACCGACGAGGAGCAGGCCCTCCAGCGCGACGTCGACGGCTACTCGGCCCCCGACGCCCTCCAACGCCGGGCCCACGAGCTGGGCCTGGTGCCCGGCGGCAGCCCGGTCTTCATCGGCGCCGACGGCAAGGTCGCGGGCGCCGTCTCGACGGCCGAGGCCCCGCCGCCGCCCTCCCCGCCGCCCACCGCCCAGCCCTCCCAGGGCCAGGGCGCGACCCCCTCCGCCGCGCCCTCCGGAGCCCCCGCGCCCGCGGGCCGGACCCCGGCGCCCTCGGGCGCCCCCGGCTCCCCGAACCCGACGGCCCCCGACCCGGCCGCGCAGGACCCCGCCGCGCAGGGCCCCTCCTCCGGGCCCGGCGGCACGCCCCAGCCCCCGCAGCAGCAGCCCACCCCGAACCCAGGCAGGTGACGTCGTGACCCCGCTGACAGGCGGTTCCGCCGTACCCGGGCGAGCCCCCGCGGGGCCCCGCCCGGCCCCGCCCTTCCCCCGCGCCCACGGTCCCGCCCGGACCCCCGGGCACGGTGGCGGCACCCGTACCGCGGAGGTGGGCGCGTGAGCCCCAAGGAGCCGCCCCGGCGGCGGGTGCCCGGCCCGGCCCGGCCGCGGCCCGGCGACCGGGCCCGCGCGAACGCCCGTCCGGCCTCGCGCCCCACCACCCGACGCCCCGCGGCCGCGGCACGCGCCCCGCACCTCATCCGGCTGGGCAGCCCCCGGCCCCGGCTCCGGCTGGTCGGCGTGGGACTGACCCTGGTGATGCTCGCCTTCGTCGTCCGGCTCCTCCAGGTACAGGCCGTCGACGCCTCCTCGTACTCCGCGAAGGCCAGCGAGAACCGGTTCGCGAGCCACACGCTGGCCGCCGAGCGCGGCGAGATCACCGACCGCAAGGGCGTGGCCCTGGCGACGAGCGTGGACGCCTACGACATCACCGCGGACCCGAAGATGTTCACCGCGCAGGAGAGCAAGGCCCCGGACGCCCCCGAGCAGGCCGCCGCGCTCCTCGCGCCCATCCTCGGCAAGGACGCCAAGGAACTCACCGCGCGCCTGAAGACCAAGAACACCCGCTACGTCGTCCTGGCCCGCCGGCAGACCCCCCAGGTCTGGAACCAGATCAAGGACCTCAAGCGGCTCTTCGCCGACAAGGCCGCCGCGGACAAGAAGAGCAACGGCCCCGGCGCCAACGTCATCGCCGGCGTGTTCAACGAGAACAGCAGCAAGCGCGTGTACCCGAACGGTGCCCTCGCCGCCGGGATACTGGGTTACGTCAACGCCGAGGGCAAGGGCGGCGGCGGACTGGAGTCCTCCCTCGACAAGAAGCTGGCCGGCAAGGACGGCGAGCTCACCTACGCCCAGTCCGGCGGCCGGCGCGTCCCCACCGCGGGATCCAGCGAGAAGCCCGCCGTACCCGGCGACGACATCGAGCTGACCATCGACCGCGACATCCAGTGGGCCGCGCAGAGCGCCATCACCGAACAGGTCGAGAAGTCCGCCGCCGACCGCGGCTACGTCATCGTCCAGGACACCCGCACCGGCGAGGTGCTGGCCATGGCCAACTCGCCCGGCTTCGACCCCAACGACCTGACCCGGGCCAGCTCCGCCGCCATGGGCAACGCCGCCCTCCAGGACGTGTACGAGCCCGGCTCCACGGCCAAGGTCATCTCGATGGCGGCGGTCCTGGAGGAGAAGAAGGCCACCCCCGCGACGCACGTCGAGGTCCCCAACCGACTGCACCGCGGCGACCGGCTGTTCAAGGACGACATCGACCACCCCACCTGGTACCTGACCCTCAACGGGGTCCTCGCCAAGTCCTCGAACATCGGCACCATCCTCGCCACCGGCCAACTCGGCGCCACCCAGCCCGAGGCCAACAAGGTGCTGCACTCCTACCTGACCAAGTTCGGCATCGGAGCGCCCACCGGCCTGGGTTACCCCGGCGAATCGCGCGGCATCCTCGCCGAGCCCGGAGCCTGGTCCACCTCCCAGCAGTACACGATCCCCTTCGGCCAGGGCCTGTCCGTGAACGCGATGCAGGCGGCCTCCGTCTACTCGACCATCGCCAACGACGGCGTCCGGATCACCCCGACCCTGGTCCGCGGCACCAGGGGCCCCGACGGCCGCTTCACCCCGGCCCCGGCGCCCGAACGCAGCCAGGTGGTCAGCAAGGAGACCGCCAAGACGCTCTCCGAGATGCTCGAATCCGTGGTCGACGACCAGGAGGGCACCGGCACCAAGGCGCGGATCCCCGGCTACCGGGTCGGCGGCAAGACCGGCACCTCCAACCGGGTGGATCCGGCCACCGGCCGCTACAAGGGCTACACCGCCTCCTTCGCCGGGTTCGCCCCCGCCGACAACCCGCGGATCACCGTCTACTGCGCCATCCAGAACCCCACGAAGGGCAGCTACTTCGGCGGTCAGATCTGCGGCCCGATCTACAAGACGGTCATGGAGTTCGCCCTCAAGACCCTCCAGGTGGCCCCCTCCGGCACCGCTCCCGCCGGACTCCCGGTGACCTTCGAGGGAGGCCCGCCGCCCGCCGCCCCGAACACGACGCAGCCCAGCCCGCAGCCCGGACAGTGATCCGCCGGCCCAGCCAGAAATGCGTGAGGCACCATCAGTGACAACGATCACCCCGAATGCCGGGAACCAGTCGCCCGAGGACGCCCCGGCCGGGGCCTCGCTTCGCGGCCGGGCCGCAGCGCCCGGTACGCTCACCGCCGTGCCCCACGCTGATCAGCCCAGAAACGCCCAGAAAGACGCCCCGGCAGCGCCGCCGGGAGCGCCCCGGCCCGTGTCCACCAGCCCGACCCCCCTGGGCGAGCTGGCCACGCTGCTGGGACTGCCTGAGCCAGGCGCCGCTCGGATCACCGGCATCACCCACGACTCCCGTGCGGTGCGCCCCGGCGACCTGTACGCGGCCCTGGCGGGTGCCCGTCTGCACGGCGCGGACTTCGCCGCCCAGGCCGCCGCCCTCGGCGCCGCGGCCGTCCTCACCGACCCCGCGGGAGCCGAACGCGCCGCCGCGACCGGCCTGCCGGTCCTGACCGTGGAGGATCCGCGCGGTCGGATGGGCGAGCTCGCCGCCGCGATCTACGGACGTCCCGGCGAAGGCCTGCTCCAACTCGGCATCACCGGTACCTCCGGCAAGACCACCACCGCGTACCTCGTCGAAGGCGGGCTGCGCGCGGCGGGACGTACGACCGGGCTCATCGGCACCGTCGAGATGCGCGTCGGCGACGAACGCATCAAGTCCGAACGCACCACCCCCGAGGCCACCGACCTCCAGGCCCTGTTCGCCGTCATGCGCGAACGGGGCGTCGAGGCCGTGGCGATGGAGGTGTCCAGCCACGCGCTGGTGCTCGGCCGGGTCGACGGCTGCGTCTTCGACGTCGCCGTCTTCAACAACCTGAGCCCGGAACACATGGAGTTCCACACCGACATGGAGGACTACTTCCAGGCCAAGGCCCAGCTCTTCACCGAGCGCCGGGCCCGCCTCGGAGTGGTCAACGTCGACGACGAGTACGGCCGCCGCCTCGCCAAGGAGGCGCCGATCCCGGTCGTCACCTTCTCCGCGACGGGCGACCCCGCCGCCGATTGGCGCGCCGAGGACGTGGTCAGCGGCCACATGGACTCCACCCTGACCCTGGTCGGCCCCGCCGGTCAGCGGGTACGGGCCACCGCGCCGCTGCCGGGCCCCTTCAACGTCGCCAACACCGTCGCCGCGATCGTCACCCTCGCCGCTGCCGGCCTCGACCCGCAGACCGCCGCCGACGGCGTCGCCGCGGTCCCCGGGGTCCCGGGTCGGCTGGAGCGGGTCGACGCGGGCCAGGAGTACCTGGCCGTCGTCGACTACGCCCACAAGACCGACGCCGTCGAGTCCGTCCTGCGGGCCCTGCGCGAAGTCACCACCGGCCGGCTGCACATCGTGCTCGGCTGCGGCGGCGACCGCGACACCACCAAGCGCGCCCCCATGGGCGCCGCGGCCGCCCGGTACGCCGACGTGGCCGTCCTGACCTCCGACAACCCGCGCTCCGAGGACCCCCTCGCGATCCTCGCCGCCATGCTCGGCGGCGCGGTGTCCGTGCCGCCCGAGGAGCGGGGCACCGTCCTCGTCGACGCCGACCGGGCGGCGGCCATCGCCGCGGCCGTCGCCCGCGCCGAACCCGGCGACACCGTCCTCGTCGCCGGCAAGGGGCACGAGCAGGGCCAGGACACCGCGGGCGTCGTACGCCCATTCGACGACCGCGCCGTGCTCCGCGCGGCCATCGAGAACCAGCAGCTCAGCGTCCGACAGGCCGAGGTGGACCAGTGATCGCCCTATCCCTCGCCGAGATCGCCGACATCACCGGCGGGCGGCCCCACGACATACCGGACCCCTCGGTGCGGATCGGCGGCCCCGTCGTCATCGACTCCCGACAGGTCGAGCCCGGCAGCCTCTTCGCCGCCTTCGAGGGCGAGCAAGTCGACGGCCACGACTACGCCGAGCGCGCGGTCGCGGCCGGCGCCGCGGCCGTCCTCGCGGCCCGGCCCGTCGGTGTCCCGGCGATCGTCGTCGACGACGTGGAGAAGGCCCTCGGAGCCCTCGCCCGCGCCGTCGTCGGCCGTCTCGGCACCGACGTGGTGGCCCTGACCGGCTCCGCCGGCAAGACCTCCACCAAGGACCTCATCGCCCAGGTGCTCCAGCACCACGCGCCCACGGTGTGGACACCGGGCTCCCTCAACAACGAGATCGGCCTTCCGCTCACGGCGCTGAAGGCCACCGCGGAAACCCGCCACCTGGTCCTGGAGATGGGCGCGCGGGGCATCGGCCACATCGCGTACCTCACCGGTCTGACCCCGCCGCGCATCGGCCTCGTCCTGAACGTCGGCACCGCCCACATCGGGGAGTTCGGTGGCCGCGAGGCCATCGCCCAGGCCAAGGGAGAGCTGGTCGAGGCCCTGCCGGCCGCGCAGGACGGCGGAGTTGCCGTCCTGAACGCCGACGACCTCCTCGTCCGTGCCATGCAGAGCCGCACGAAGGCCCGTACGGTCCTCTTCGGGGAGGCCGAGGACGCCGACGTACGGGCCACCGAGGTCCGGATGACGCCGGGGGGACAGCCCTCGTTCACACTCCACACCCCGACCGGGTGCAGCGATGTGACCTTGCGGCTGTACGGTGAGCACCACGTGTCGAACGCGCTCGCCGCGGCCGCCGTCGCCCATGTACTGGGCATGTCCGTCGAGGAGATCGCCACCGCGCTCTCCGGAGCGGGCACGTTGTCCCGGTGGCGGATGGAGGTCACCGAGCGTGCGGACGGAGTGACGATCGTCAACGACGCCTACAACGCGAACCCCGAATCCATGCGGGCCGCCCTGCGCGCACTCGCCGCGATGGGCGGCGGCGCCCGGGCCAACGGGGGACGTACGTGGGCAGTGCTCGGCCCCATGGCCGAGCTCGGTGACGCGGCGTTGGCCGAGCACGACGCGGTAGGACGGCTTGCCGTCCGGCTCAACGTGAGCAAGCTCGTAGCAGTCGGGGGCAGGGAAGCGTCCTGGCTGCAACTGGGCGCATATAACGAGGGTTCGTGGGGTGAGGAGTCGGTGCTCGTGTCCGACGCGCAGGCGGCGGTCGACCTGTTGCGCAGTGAATTGCGCCCGGGGGACGTCGTGCTGGTGAAGGCTTCCAGGTCGGTCGGCCTGGAGCGGGTCGCGCTGGCGTTGCTGGAGCGCGAGGGCGAGGTCGCCGGCCGATGAGGCAGATCCTTTTCGCCGGAGTCATCGGCCTTTTCCTCACCCTCGTGGGAACCCCGCTGCTGATCAAGCTGCTGGCCCGCAAGGGCTACGGCCAGTTCATCCGCGACGACGGCCCGCGCGGGCACGCCGGGAAGAAGGGCACGCCCACCATGGGCGGCATCTCCTTCATCCTGGCGACGCTCATCGCGTACGCCCTGACCAAGGTGATCACCGGAAGCGAGCCGTCCTTCTCGGGCCTGCTCGTCCTGTTCCTGATGGCGGGAATGGGCCTGGTCGGTTACCTGGACGACTACATCAAGATCGTCAAGCGGCGCTCGCTGGGCCTCCGGGCCAAGGCGAAGATGTCCGGACAGCTGATCGTCGGCATCGCCTTCGCGGTGCTCGCGCTCCAGTTCAAGGACTCCCGCGGACTCGCCCCGGCCTCCATGAAGCTGTCGTTCGTCACGGACTTCGGCTGGTCGATCGGGCCGGTGCTGTTCGTGGTCTGGGCGCTGTTCATGATCCTGGCCATGTCCAACGGCGTGAACCTCACCGACGGTCTGGACGGCCTCGCCACCGGCGCCGCCGTGATGGTCTTCGGCGCCTACACCTTCATCGGTGTCTGGCAGTTCCAGGAGTCCTGCGCCAACGCGCAGACCCTGACCAACCCGAACGCCTGTTTCGAGGTCCGTGACCCGCTCGACCTGGCCGTCGTGGCGTCCGCCCTGATGGGCGCCTGCTTCGGCTTCCTGTGGTGGAACACCTCGCCCGCCAAGATCTTCATGGGCGACACCGGTTCCCTCGCGCTCGGCGGCGCTCTCGCGGGCCTCGCCATCTGCTCCCGCACCGAGTTCCTGATGGCGCTCCTCGGCGGCCTCTTCGTGCTCATCACGATGTCGGTCGTCATCCAGGTCGGCTCCTTCAAGATGACCGGCAAGCGGGTCTTCCGGATGGCGCCACTCCAGCACCACTTCGAACTCAAGGGCTGGTCCGAAGTCCTTGTCGTGGTCCGCTTCTGGATCATCCAGGGCATGTGCGTCATCGTGGGTCTCGGTCTCTTCTACGCGGGATGGGCAGCCGACAAGTGACCTCCTGGCACGGCAAGAACATCACCGTCGCCGGCCTCGGCGTGAGCGGCATCAGTGCCGCCCGCGCCCTGGCCGGCCTCGGCGCATCGGTGACCGTCGTCGACGGCGGCGACAGCGAGGGCCACCGCGCCCGTGCGGCGGAGCTGGAGGCCGCGGGGATCTCCGTGCGCCTCGGCGACGCGGAGCGCCTGCCCGCCGGCACCGACCTCGTCGTCACCTCGCCCGGCTGGAAGCCCGACAGCCCGCTCTTCGCGGCCGCCGCCGAGGCCGGGGTCGACGTCGTCGGGGACGTGGAGATCGCCTGGCAGTTGCGCGGCGAGAACGCCGCGCCCTGGCTCGCCATCACCGGCACCAACGGCAAGACCACCACCACCCAGATGCTGGCGTCGATCCTGCGCGCCGCCGGTCTGCGGACCGCGGCCGTCGGCAACATCGGCACCCCGATCATCGACGTGGTGACCGGCGACGAGACCTACGACGTCCTCGCCGTCGAGCTCTCCAGCTACCAACTGCACTGGGCGCCCTCCGTGCGCGCCCACTCCGCGGCCGTCCTCAACCTGGCCCCCGACCACCTCGACTGGCACGGCTCCATGGAGGCGTACGCAGCCGACAAGGGCCGCGTCTACGAGGGCAACACCGTCGCCTGCGTCTACAACGTCGCCGACAAGGCCACCGAGGACCTCGTCGTCGAGGCCGACGTCGAAGAGGGCTGCCGGGCCATCGGCTTCACCCTCGGCGCCCCCGGCCCCTCCATGCTCGGCGTCGTCGACGGCATCCTCGTCGACCGCGCCTTCGTCGAGAACCGGCAGAAGAACGCCCAGGAACTCGCACAGGTCGAGGACGTCAACCCGCCGGCCCCGCACAACATCGCCAACGCGCTCGCCGCCGCGGCCCTGGCCCGCGCCTTCGGCGTCGAGCCGCGTGCGGTGCGCGACGGACTGCGCGACTTCCGGCCCGACGCCCACCGCGTCTCCCACGTCGCCGAGGTCGCCGAGGTGACGTACGTCGACGACTCCAAGGCCACCAACACCCACGCGGCGGAGGCCTCCCTGGCCGCCTTCGAACCCGTCGTGTGGATCGCCGGCGGCCTCGCCAAGGGCGCCACCTTCGACGAGCTCGTCCAGAAGTCCGCGAAGCGGCTGCGCGCGGTGGTGCTCATCGGCGCCGACCGGGCGCTCATCGCCGACGCTCTGGCGCGACACGCCCCCGAGGTCCCGGTCACCGACCTCGACCGGACCGACACTGGGGCGATGCTCGCGGCGGTCAGGGAAGCCGCCCGGCTCGCCCGACCCGGCGACACGGTCCTGCTGGCGCCGGCCTGCGCCTCCATGGACATGTTCGCGAACTACAACAAGCGTGGGGACGCGTTCGCCGACGCGGTGCGCGAACTGGCCGCCGAGAGCGCCTAGGTCGATCCAGGGCAGGTTCCCTCCCCGACCCGGCTGCTCGCCTCGCACGAGTGGAGGGGAAGATCACAGATGCCGGCCAAGCAGATGCTGCCGGGGAGACGGCCGACCACCGTCAGGGCGAGGGGCCGGGCCCGCCCGGCGTCCGGCGCCAAGCGGCCCGCCGGACGCGGGCCGCTCGCCCGCGTCCGGCGTACGCAAGAGCAGTTGCGCAAGGCCTGGGACCGCCCGCTCACCGCCTATTACCTGATCCTCGGCAGCTCGCTGCTCATCACCGTGCTCGGCCTGGTGATGGTCTACTCGGCTTCGATGATCAAGGCGCTCCAGCTGGGCCTGGGCGACGCCTACTTCTTCAAGAAGCAGTTCCTGGCGGCCCTCATCGGCGCCGTCCTGATGTTCGCCGCCTCCCGGATGCCCGTGCGGCTCCACCGGGCGCTGTCCTACCCCGTCCTCGCCGGAACCCTGTTCCTGATGGTCCTGGTCCAGGTCCCCGGGATAGGGGTGGCGATCAACGGCAACCAGAACTGGATCTCCCTCGGCGGTCCGTTCATGCTCCAGCCCAGTGAGTTCGGCAAGCTCGCGCTGATCCTCTGGGGCGCCGACCTGCTGGCCCGCAAGGGCGACAAGGAACTGCTGAGCCAGTGGAAGCACCTGCTGGTGCCCCTGGTCCCGGTCGCCTTCCTGCTGCTCGGACTGATCATGCTCGGCGGCGACATGGGCACCGCGATGATCCTCGGGGCCATCCTCTTCGGCCTGCTCTGGCTCGCCGGAGCACCCACCCGCATGTTCGTCGGCGTGCTCGCCTTCGCGGGTGTGATCGTCGCACTGCTCATCAAGACCAGTCCGCACCGCATGGACCGGCTCGCCTGCCTCGGCGCGACAGAACCGGGCAAGAACGACCTTTGCTGGCAGGCCGTGCACGGCATCTACGCCCTCGCGTCCGGCGGATGGTTCGGATCCGGCCTGGGCGCCAGTGTGGAAAAATGGGGGCAACTGCCCGAAGCCCACACGGACTTCATCTTCGCCATCACCGGCGAGGAACTGGGGCTGGCGGGGACGCTGTCGGTGCTCGCCCTCTTCGCGGCCCTAGGCTATGCGGGTATCCGCGTGGCCGGACGCACGGAGGACTCCTTCGTACGGTATGCCGCGGGAGGCGTGACCACGTGGATCACGGCGCAGGCCGTGATCAACATCGGTGCGGTGCTCGGTCTGCTGCCGATCGCCGGGGTCCCGCTCCCGCTGTTCTCCTACGGAGGGTCGGCCCTGCTGCCGACCATGTTCGCGGTCGGACTCCTGATCGCGTTCGCGCGGGAGGAACCGGCGGCGCGTGCGGCGCTCGCGATGCGGCAGCCGAGGTCCGGCTGGAAGCGGCGCGGGCCGATATGGAAGTCGATGAGACGGCGCGTCAAGAAGCGTCCGTCCGGAGAGCGGTGAATTTCGGTGCATGTCGTACTCGCCGGTGGGGGGACCGCCGGCCACATCGAGCCGGCGCTCGCCCTCGCGGACGCCCTGCGCAGGCAGGACCCGACCGTGGGCATCACCGCCCTCGGGACGGAACGCGGACTCGAAACCCGCCTGGTCCCGGAGCGCGGCTACGAGCTGGGTCTCATCCCCGCCGTACCGCTGCCCCGCAAGCCCACGCCCGAGCTGATCACCGTCCCCGGACGGCTGCGCGGAACCATCAAGGCCGCCGAGGAGATCCTCGTGCGCACCAAGGCCGACTGCGTCGTCGGCTTCGGCGGCTACGTCGCGCTGCCCGGCTACCTCGCCGCCAAGCGGCTCGGGGTGCCGATCATCGTCCACGAGGCCAACGCCCGGCCCGGACTGGCCAACAAGATCGGCTCCCGGTACGCCCACGCCGTCGCCGTGTCCACCCCGGACAGCAAGCTGCGCGGCGCCCGCTACGTCGGCATCCCGCTGCGCCGGTCGATCTCGACCCTGGACAGGTCCGCCGTCCGCCCCGAGGCGCGCGCCGCCTTCGGCCTGGACCCCAACCTGCCGACCCTGCTGGTCTCCGGCGGCTCGCAGGGCGCCCGCCGCCTCAACGAGACCATCCAGCAGATCGCGCCGACCCTCCAGCGCTCCGGGATCCAGATCCTCCACGCGGTCGGACCGAAGAACGAACTGCCGCGTGTCGACAACATGCCCGGGATGCCGCCGTATGTGCCGGTACCGTACGTGGACCGGATGGACCTCGCGTACGCCGCCGCCGACATGATGCTGTGCCGCGCGGGCGCGATGACCGTCGCCGAACTCTCCGCCGTCGGACTGCCGGCCGCCTACGTACCGCTGCCCATCGGCAACGGCGAACAGCGGCTCAACGCCCAGCCGGTGGTCAAGGCCGGTGGCGGTCTCCTGGTGGACGACGCGGAGCTGACGCCCGAGTGGGTGCTCGGCCAGGTGCTGCCGGTGCTGTCCGACCCGCACCGCCTCTACGAGATGTCCCGCGCCGCCGCCGAGTTCGGCCGCCGGGACGCCGACGACCTGCTCGTCGGTCTGGTCCACGAGGCGATCGCCGCACGCAGAGCCCGCTGAGCGGGGAACGCACAGACCAGGAGGCACAGGAGTGGCCGGAGCGACGACCGCACAGCGTGGGGCCGCCCGCAAGGGCAGGGGCCCCGGTTCGCCCAAGCCCCCCAAGCCCCCCAAGTCGTCGAAGAGGACCGGCCCGCGGGGCCCCGGTGGCGGTCGTTCGCGCCGGGTCCCCGTCCTGGTCTCCCTCGCCGCCGCGGTGCTCCTCTCCGCGGGCGGCACCTGGGTGCTCTACGGCTCCTCCTGGCTCCGCGTCGAGAAGGTCACGGCCGCCGGTACCGAGGTGCTCACCCCCGAGCAGGTCCTCACCGCCGCGGCCGTGCCCGTCGGCGCACCCATGGTGGGCATCGACACGGACGAGATCGCGCAGCGGTTGCGGACCAGGCTGCCCCGCATCGATTCGGTCGATGTGGAGCGCTCCTGGCCGCACGGAATCGGGCTGAAAGTGACGGAACGCAAACCCGTCCTGCTCATCAAGAAGGACGCGGAGTTCGTCGAAGTGGACGCATCGGGTGTGCGATTCGACACGGTCGCGAAACCACCGGCGGGTGTTCCGGTCCTCGAATTGGACGCGGCGCGGTCCCCGAGCGCCCGCCGCTTCGACGAGCAGCGGCTCCTGACCGAGGCCGTGGGCATCGCGGGCGACCTCCCCAAGGCCGTCGCGGCGCAGACGGTGCAGGTCAAGGTGCGGTCGTACGATTCGGTCGTACTGGAGCTCACGAAGGGGCGAACGGTCGTCTGGGGGAGTGGCGAACTGGGTGAGGCGAAGGGCCGGGCGTTGACCGCCTTGCTCAAAGCCGCTCCCAAGGCTGCTCACTTCGACGTCAGCGTTCCCACCGCCCCAGCGGTGTCCGGGAGTTGACGTCAAGTCGAACAGCGACGCACCCTGGTTGGCCACCGATACGGGTGATCACATAGGGTGAAAAGAAAAACGGGAGGTTCGGCGTGTTCGTTGAACACGCGCTACTTGTCGACTTAGTGTCCTGTTCGGAAGAGTCCAAGGAACAGACACACCCCTAACCCTAAACTTCAGGGTGAGGGTTCGGGTCGGCGCGTACGAACCGTCCCAATTTCGGCATCAGTCGTCGCAACGCAGGCCCGCGAGGCGGCGACACGTAACTCGAGGCGAGAGGCCTTCGACGTGGCAGCACCGCAGAACTACCTCGCAGTCATCAAGGTCATCGGTGTCGGCGGCGGTGGTGTCAATGCCATCAACCGAATGATCGAGGTCGGTCTCAAGGGCGTCGAGTTCATCGCCATCAACACGGACGCCCAGGCGCTGTTGATGAGCGACGCCGACGTCAAGCTCGACGTCGGCCGCGAACTCACCCGGGGCCTCGGCGCCGGAGCCAACCCGGCCGTCGGTCGCAAGGCGGCAGAGGACCACCGCGAGGAGATCGAGGAGGTCCTCAAGGGGGCCGACATGGTCTTCGTCACCGCCGGTGAGGGCGGCGGCACCGGAACCGGTGGCGCACCCGTCGTCGCCAACATCGCGCGCTCGCTGGGCGCCCTGACGATCGGTGTGGTCACCCGACCGTTCACCTTCGAGGGCCGGCGCCGCGCGAACCAGGCGGAGGACGGCATCGCCGAGCTCCGCGAAGAGGTCGACACCCTCATCGTCATCCCCAACGACCGCCTGCTGTCCATCTCGGACCGCCAGGTCAGCGTCCTCGACGCCTTCAAGTCGGCCGACCAGGTCCTCCTGTCGGGCGTCCAGGGCATCACGGACCTCATCACCACCCCGGGTCTGATCAACCTCGACTTCGCGGACGTCAAGTCCGTGATGTCCGAGGCGGGCTCGGCCCTCATGGGCATCGGCTCGGCCCGCGGCGACGACCGCGCGGTGGCCGCCGCCGAGATGGCGATCTCCTCGCCGCTGCTGGAGGCGTCCATCGACGGCGCCCGCGGCGTGCTGCTCTCCATCTCCGGCGGCTCGGACCTCGGTCTCTTCGAGATCAACGAGGCCGCGCAGCTGGTCAGTGAGGCCGCCCACCCCGAGGCGAACATCATCTTCGGTGCCGTCATCGACGACGCGCTCGGCGACGAGGTGCGCGTCACCGTGATCGCCGCCGGCTTCGACGGTGGACAGCCCCCGGCCCGCCGGGACAACGTCATCGGTGCCGCGTCCACCAAGCGCGAGGAGCCGGCCCCCGCCCCGGTCCGCGCCCCCGAGCCGGTGCGTCCGGCCTTCGGCGGGCTCGGTACGGTCACCCCGCGTGAGGAGCCCCCGGCTCCGGTGGAGGTCCCGGTCGAGGCGGCGCCGCCCGCGCCGCAGGTCCCGACGGCCCGTCCGTACCAGGACAGCCCGGCCGAGGAACTGGACGTCCCGGACTTCTTGAAGTGACCTTGGGGCAGCACAGCGAGAACGGCGCCCACTTCGCCTTCACCGACCGGTGGGGCGGAGTGAGCGCCGTTCCGTACGAGGAGCTCAATCTCGGCGGCGCGGTCGGAGACGACCCGGCCGCCGTTCGTGCGAACCGGGACGGCACGGCGCGCGAACTCGGCATCGATCCGGACCTGGTGGTCTGGATGAACCAGGTGCACGGGCGGGACGTGGCCGTGGTCGACGGACCGTGGGGCGCCGGCGATCCGGTCCCCGCCGTCGACGCGGTGGTGACGAGCCGTCGGGGCCTGGCCCTGGCCGTGCTCACCGCCGACTGCACGCCCGTCCTGCTCGCCGACCCCGTCGCGGGGATCGCGGGCGCCGCCCACGCCGGGCGGCCGGGGCTGGTCGCGGGGGTGGTCCCCGCCGCGGTCGAGGCGATGGTGGCCCTCGGCGCCGACCCCGGGCGCATCGTCGCCCGTACGGGACCGGCGGTCTGCGGACGTTGCTACGAAGTACCGGCCGAGATGCGGGAGGCCGTCGCCGAGGTGGTGCCGGCCGCGTGGGCCGAGACCAGCTGGGGGACGCCGGCCGTGGACGTGGTCGCAGGAGTGCACGCGCAACTGGAGGAAGCGGGGGTGGCTTCCGTCCACCGTTCCCCGGTCTGCACACTGGAGTCGCGGGACCACTTCTCGTACCGCCGTGACCGGGTGACCGGGCGGCTCGCCGGATATGTGTGGTTGGAACGGATTGATGACAGACCGTAAGTCGGAACTCGCGGAGAATCTCGCGCGGGTGGAGGAGCGCATCGCGTCCGCCTGCGCCGCCGCGGGCCGCGCGCGGGAGGAGGTGACCCTCATCGTGGTCACCAAGACCTACCCCGCGAGCGACGTACGACTGCTGGCGGACCTGGGCGTCCGTCATGTTGCGGAAAACCGCGACCAGGACGCCGCCCCGAAGGCCGTGGCCTGCGCGGATCTGGCGCTCGACTGGCACTTCGTCGGCCAGTTGCAGACGAACAAGGCCCGTTCCGTGGCGGGATACGCGCACGTGGTGCAGTCGGTCGACCGACCGAAGCTCGTCACGGCGCTGTCGGCGGCGGCCGAGGGCGCCGGTCGCGAACTCGGCGTCCTCGTACAGATCGCCCTCGACGCCGAGTCGGGCGAACGGGGCATCCGGGGCGGGGCGGCCCCCGACCTCCTGCCGGAGTTGGCCGACCTCGTGGCGCGCGCACCCGGACTGCGGGTCGACGGTCTCATGACCGTGGCCCCCCTGTCCGGCGAGTACGCGGGACGCGAACAGGCGGCCTTCGAGCGGCTGGTGGAATTGTCATCCGGCCTGCGCGCGGACCATCCGACTGCCACGATGGTGTCGGCCGGAATGAGTGCGGACCTGGAACAGGCGGTGAGGGCGGGTGCGACACATGTACGCGTCGGCACTGCGGTGCTCGGCGCGAGACCCCGGCTCGGGTAACGTCGCGAAGAAAGTCGGACCACAGCAGAAAATATGGTCATTTCCGCAGATGAGCGGACAGACCAAGTGGATCGCGGGCAGTTGGTGACTTTGGTGACACAGCGACCTTGCTGACTGACACAGCGACACCTGCGACAGGGCGATCCACCACAGAGCGGAGGACTCGGAGAATGGCCGGCGCGATGCGCAAGATGGCGGTCTACCTCGGCCTCGTGGAGGACGACCGGTACGACAACCCTGGGTACGACCCCGATGACGAGTTCGAGCCCGAGCCGGAGCCGGAGCGTGCGAGAGACCGGGACCACCGGCAGCAGCCCGTGCACCAACCGCCCGTAAGGGACGAACCGGTACGAGCCGTGCAACCTCCGGCGCAGCGGGAACCCCTCCCGATGCCGGTGGAAAGCGGACGTCCGGCACGAATTGCCCCCGTGGCATCCATCACACCTGACCGCACCAACCTGGAGAAGAACGCCCCCGTGATCATGCCCAAGGTCGTCTCCGAGCGGGAGCCGTACCGCATCACGACGCTGCACCCCCGGACCTACAACGAGGCCCGTACCATCGGGGAACACTTCCGTGAGGGCACTCCGGTGATCATGAACCTCACGGAGATGGACGACACCGACGCGAAGCGTCTGGTCGACTTCGCCGCCGGCCTCGTGTTCGGTCTGCACGGCAGCATTGAACGCGTGACACAGAAGGTGTTCCTGCTGTCGCCTGCTAACGTCGATGTCACGGCGGAGGACAAGGCCCGCATTGCGGAGGGCGGGTTCTTCAACCAAAGCTAGACCGATCCGTCAGATACGGGACCGGGAACAGAGCGGAAGCAGGGGAGAGGGAAGCGCGGGATGGGCGTCGCACTGCAAGTGGTCTACATCGCGCTGATGTGCTTCCTCATCGTGCTGATCTTCCGACTGGTCATGGACTACGTGTTCCAGTTCGCACGTTCATGGACACCCGGCAAGGCGATGGTGGTCGTCCTGGAGGCCACCTACACTGTCACCGATCCACCGCTCAAGCTTCTTCGGCGTTTCATCCCGCCGTTGCGTCTCGGGGGCGTGGCACTCGACCTGTCCTTCTTCGTTCTGATGATCATCGTTTACATCCTCATCAGTTTCGTGAGCACCGCTGCGAGAAGCGTGTGAACGATGTGCTCCCCACACGCGCGGGGATGCTCCAGGTCTTGCCGACTGCCGACGACTACGTAGAGGTGAAGAAGACATGCCGCTGACTCCCGAGGACGTGCGGAACAAGCAGTTCACGACCGTCCGCCTGCGAGAAGGCTATGACGAGGACGAGGTCGATGCCTTCCTCGACGAGGTCGAGTCCGAGCTGACGCGCCTGCTGCGCGAGAACGAGGACCTGCGCGCCAAGCTGGCCGCCGCCACGCGCGCCGCCGCGCAGAACCAGCAGAACCAGCAGCAGCAGGGGATGCGCAAGCCGGAGCCCCAGGACCAGCGCGGCCCCGGTGCCCCCGTGCCCGCGGCCATATCCGGCCCGCCGCAGCAGCAGCAGCCGCAGATGGGCCCGCCGCAGCTTCCGGGCGGCCAGCCCCAGCTGCCTCCGGGCCCCGGCGGCCAAGGACCGCAGGGTCCGGGCCAGATGGGCGGCCCCATGCAGCAGCAGTCCATGGGTGGTCAGCACCCCATGGCACCGCAGCAGCAGCAGATGCAGCAGCCCATGCACCAGCAGATGCAGCAGCAGTCCATGGGCGGCCAGAACCAGCTCGGCCAGCCGATGGGCCAGCAGATGCAGCCGATGGGGCAGCAGATGCAGCCCATGGGTCAGCAGATGCACCAGCAGCAGCCGCAGCTCCCGCAGCAGGGCCCCGGTGGCGACAGCGCCGCCCGCGTCCTGTCGCTCGCGCAGCAGACCGCCGACCAGGCGATCGCGGAGGCCCGCTCCGAGGCCAACAAGATCGTCGGCGAGGCCCGTTCGCGCGCCGAGGGCCTGGAGCGGGACGCCCGCGCCAAGGCCGACGCGCTGGAGCGGGACGCGCAGGAGAAGCACCGCGTCGCGATGGGCTCCCTGGAGTCCGCCCGCGCCACGCTGGAGCGCAAGGTCGAGGACCTGCGGGGCTTCGAGCGTGAGTACCGCACGCGTCTGAAGTCGTACCTGGAGTCGCAGCTGCGCCAGCTGGAGACCCAGGCCGACGACTCCCTGGCTCCGCCGCGCGGTCCCGCCGGTCCGGCGCTGCCGCCGTCGCAGTCCCCGTCCATGGCTCCGGCCGGGGCGATGGGGCACTCGATGGGGAACCCGTCCATGGGTGGACCGTCCCCGATGGGCGGCCCCTCGCCGATGGCCGGTGGACCGTCCTACGGTGGCCAGCAGCAGATGTCCCCGGCGATGACCCAGCCGATGGCTCCGGTTCGTCCTGCGGCTCCGCAGCCGATGCAGGCGCCGTCTCCCATGCGGGGCTTTCTGATCGACGAGGACGACAACTAGGCGTTGTCGGCGCCGCCTTCGCTTCGGCGGGGTCGGTGGTTCCACGGGCCGGGCCCGGTTCCCCTGCGGGGGTGCCGGGCCCGGCCCGTTCCCGTACCCGGGGGTGGGGGGTGTGCCGCTGCGCGGGCGTCTCCCCGCCCCGCCCTTCCTCCGTTCCCCGGGCTCCGCCCGGACCCGGTGCGCGTGCGGCGCCGTTCCCGGGGGCGCCGCCCCCGGACCCCCGCGCCTCAAACGCCGGCGGGGCTGCATGTTCCGGAGGTCGGTGGGGCTGCATGTTCCGGACGTCCGCGGTGTGGGGCGGTGGTGTTGGTCGGGGTGGGGGAACGGCGACGGCCCGCACCCCTGAGCGGGGTGCGGGCCGTTTCGGAGCGGGTGGGGTCAGGCCTTGCGGAGGCGGAACGTCAGGGACAGGGACTCGTCCGTGAACGGGTCGCCGTAGCCGGCGTCGGCCTCGTCGCGGGCGAAGTCGGTGGCCAGGACCTCGTCGGCGATGAGCGTCGCGTGGTCCGTCAGGGCCGTGACGACCTCCGGGTCGGGGGAGGACCACCGCAGGGCGATCCGGTCCGCGACGTCCAGCCCGGAGTTCTTGCGGGCCTCCTGGATCAGCCGGATCGCGTCACGGGCCAGGCCCGCGAGCCGCAGTTCCGGGGTGATCTCCAGGTCCAGCGCCACCGTGGCGCCGGAGTCCGAGGCCACCGACCAGCCCTCGCGCGGGGTCTCGGTGATGATGACCTCCTCCGGGGTGAGGGCCACGGTCTCGCCGTTCACCTCGATCTCCGCGGAGCCGCCCCGCAGCGCCAGCGACAGCGCCGCCGCGTCGGCCGCGGCGACGGCCTTCGCGACGTCCTGCACGCCCTTGCCGAACCGCTTGCCCAGGGCGCGGAAGTTGGCCTTCGCCGTCGTGTCCACCAGGGACCCGCCGACCTCCGAGAGGGAGGCCAGCGAGGAGACGTTCAGCTCCTCCGTGATCTGGGCCCGGAGCTCCGGGGACAGGGCGTCGAAGCCCACGGCCCCGACCAGCGCGCGCGAGAGCGGCTGACGGGTCTTGACGCCCGACTCCGCACGCGTCGCCCGGCCCAGCTCCACGAGGCGGCGCACCAGCAGCATCTGCTGGGACAGGCCGCGGTCGATCGCCGCGGTGTCCGCGACCGGCCAACTCGACAGGTGCACCGACTCCGGGGCCTCCGGGGTGACCGGAACGATCATGTCCTGCCAGACCCGCTCGGTGATGAACGGGGTCAGCGGGGCCATCAGCCGGGTGACCGTCTCCACCACGTCGTGCAGGGTGCGCAGCGCGGCCGCGTCGCCCTGCCAGAAGCGGCGGCGCGAGCGGCGGACGTACCAGTTCGACAGGTCGTCGACGAACGCGGACAGCAGCTTGCCGGCGCGCTGGGTGTCGTACGCCTCCAGCGCGTCCGTGACCTCGGAGGTCAGGGTGTGCAGCTCCGACAGGAGCCAGCGGTCCAGGACGGTGCGGTCGGCCGGGGCCGGATCCGAGGCGGAGGGCGCCCAGTTGGAGGTGCGGGCGTACAGGGCCTGGAAGGCGACCGTGTTCCAGTACGTGAGGAGCGTCTTGCGGACGACCTCCTGGATCGTGCCGTGGCCCACGCGCCGCGCCGCCCACGGCGAGCCGCCCGCGGCCATGAACCAGCGGACGGCGTCGGCGCCGTGCTGGTCCATCAGCGGGATCGGCTGGAGGATGTTGCCCAGGTGCTTGGACATCTTGCGGCCGTCCTCGGCGAGGATGTGGCCGAGGCAGACCACGTTCTCGTAGGAGGACTTGTCGAAGACGAGGGTGCCGACCGCCATCATCGTGTAGAACCAGCCGCGGGTCTGGTCGATGGCCTCCGAGATGAACTGCGCCGGGTAGCGCTTCTCGAAGATCTCCTTGTTCTTGTACGGGTAGCCCCACTGCGCGAACGGCATCGAACCCGAGTCGTACCAGGCGTCGATGACCTCCGGCACGCGGACCGCTTCGAGCGAGCAGCCCTCGGCGGTGCAGGGGAAGGTGACGGCGTCGATGTACGGGCGGTGCGGGTCCAGCTGCGACTGGTCCGTGCCGGACAGCTCGCTCAGCTCGGCGCGCGAGCCGACGCAGGTGAGGTGGTCCTCCTCGCAGCGCCAGATCGGCAGCGGGGTGCCCCAGTAGCGGTTGCGGGACAGCGCCCAGTCGATGTTGTTGTTCAACCAGTCGCCGAAGCGGCCCTGCTTGACGGAGTCCGGGAACCAGTTGGTCTTCTCGTTCTCCCGCAGCATCGCGTCCTTGACGGCGGTGGTGCGGACGTACCAGGACGGCTGCGCGTAGTAGAGCAGGGCGGTGTGGCAGCGCCAGCAGTGCGGGTAGCTGTGCTCGTAGGCGATGTGCTTGAAGAGCAGGCCGCGCGCGTCGAGGTCGGCGGTCAGCTTCTCGTCGGCCTTCTTGAAGAAGACGCCGCCGACGAGCGGGACGTCCTCCTCGAAGGTGCCGTCGGGACGGACCGGGTTCACGACCGGCAGGCCGTACGCGCGGCAGACCGCGAGGTCGTCGGCGCCGAAGGCGGGGGACTGGTGGACCAGACCGGTGCCGTCCTCCGTCGTGACGTACTCGGCGTTCACGACGTAGTGGGCGGGCTCGGGGAACTCGACGAGGGAGAACGGACGCTCGTACGTCCAGCGCTCCATCTCCTTGCCCGTGAAGGACTGCCCGGTGGCCTCCCAGCCCTCGCCGAGGGACTTCTCCAGCAGCGGCTCGGCGACGACGAGCTTCTGCTCGCCGTCCGTCGCGACGACGTACGTGACCTCGGGGTGGGCCGCGACCGCCGTGTTGGACACCAGCGTCCAGGGGGTCGTCGTCCACACCAGCAGCGCGGCCTCGCCGGCGAGCGGGCCGGAGGTCAGCGGGAAGCGGACGTAGACCGAGGGGTCGACGACGGTCTCGTAGCCCTGGGCCAGCTCGTGGTCGGACAGGCCGGTGCCGCAGCGCGGGCACCAGGGGGCGACCCGGTGGTCCTGGGTGAGGAGACCCTTGTTGAAGATCTCCTTCAGCGACCACCACACGGACTCGACGTACTCGGGGTCCATGGTCCGGTAGGCGTCGTCCAGGTCGACCCAGTAGCCCATCCGGGTCGTGAGCTCGGCGAACGCGTCGGTGTGGCGGGTCACGGACTCGCGGCACTTGTCGTTGAACTCGGCGATGCCGTACGCCTCGATGTCCTGCTTGCCGTTGAAGCCGAGTTCCTTCTCGACGGCGAGCTCGACGGGCAGGCCGTGGCAGTCCCAGCCGGCCTTGCGGGCGACGTGGTAGCCGCGCATGGTGCGGAACCGGGGGAAGACGTCCTTGAAGACGCGGGCCTCGATGTGGTGCGCGCCGGGCATGCCGTTCGCGGTGGGCGGGCCCTCGTAGAAGACCCATTCGGGGCGGCCCTCGGACTGCTCCAGGGTCTTGGCGAAGGTCTTGCTCTCGCGCCAGAAGTCGAGGACCGCGTGCTCAAGGGCAGGCAGGTCGACCTGGGCGGGTACCGGGCGGTACTGCGGCGGTGTGGTCATGAGGCTGAACTCTTCCTCCGGCGGGGTGTCACTTCCGTCCGGAGGGACGAGAGCACTGACGCTCCCGCGGTACCACCCTCCTTGGCCCCCGGACGTGCCGGTGGCCCCCTCATTGGGGTGCGAAGCCGGTTCTACGGGCCCTGGGGGCTTTCTTCCGGCGGCTCCGGGGTGATCCTTCGCATCGCGCTCGCCCCCGGGCTCTCACCGTCCCCGGGTCGCTCCTGGCTGCGTCCGACGCTACTCGTCCCCATCCATGCCTCTCGCTGGGCCCAGTGTACGGGCCGGGGCGGCGCACGGCCGACCGCTTTACGCCGGTCGGCGGCGGGGCGCGGTGCCGGTGCCGGTGTGACCCGAATGGGCCGACGGGCGGGTGCGCGATCCACCGGGGTGGGCGGGGCGGATTACCGGGCGTCACGCTGGGCACAACGGATGCAGGTTGACCTCGACGGACGCGTGCCCCGTTGCCGTGGGGTCGGAGCCGATTTATCGTTCCGGCACGATTCACAAACAAGATCACAGTATGTGAAAAGGGGCCGCGGCCATGGTGGCGAAGAAGACGGCGACGCAGGAGGTGGCTGCTGTGCCAGGCTCCACGCCTGCCACCGAGCGGGCCGCTCCGGCCAAGAAGGCGACCGCGAAGAAGGCCCCGGCGAAGAAGTCGGCGGCGAAGAAGTCGGCGACGGCGGAACCCGCCGAGCCCGCCAAGACCGCCAAGGCGGCGAAGGCCCGGTCCGCCGGGTCCCCGGCGGCGAAGCGCACCACGAGCAAGGCCACGGCCAAGGCGGCCGCGGCCGAGGGGGCGGCCCCGGCCGCGCAGAAGACGGGAGCTCGGAAAGTGGTTGCCAAGAAGACTGCGGGTACGGCCAGGAAGACGGCCACTGCCGCCACCAGCGGGCTCCCCAAGGCGCACGCCGCCGCGCCCCTGGCGCCCGGGGAGCTCGCCGTGCGCCCCGGTGAGGACCCCTGGACCACCGAGGAGGTCGAGGAGGCCCGCACGGAACTGCTGTCCGAGGTGCTGCGGCTGCGGGCCGAGCTGGAGGCCTCCGAGGTGGCGATCACCGGCCTGATGCGGGACTCGGGCGACGGCGCGGGCGACGACCAGGCCGACACCGGCACCAAGAACATCACCCGGGAGTCCGAGCTCGCCCTCGCGGCGAACGCCAGCTCGATGCTGGAGCAGACCGAGCGGGCCCTGGAACGCCTGGAGGCGGGCACCTACGGGCTCTGCGAGAACTGCGGGCAGCCGATCGGCAAGGCGCGGATGCAGGCCTTCCCGCGGGCCACGCTGTGCGTGGACTGCAAGCAGAAGCAGGAGCGGCGCCACTAGCCGCTCCGGGCCGGTGCGGACCGGGGCAATGCGGTCCGGTCCGGACGGGGCCGGCCCGGGGCGGCGTCCCGCGTTCACGGGGCGGGTCGTGTCGGGCCGGGTCGCGGACGGCCCGCCGGCGCGCGAGGAGGCCCGGGCCGGGGCACCCGCGCACACCCTGACGTACTCTCGTGTACCAGTCAGGGTCCAGGCATCCGGCGCCGTGCGCCGGTCACCTGGTTCGCGCTAGTTCGAGGGACTCACGTGGCAGAGGCGGAGCGCATCATCGGTACGCCGGAGATCGGGGACGGCGCCGAGCCGCAGGCGGAGCCGGACGCGCCCAAGGGGCACCGGCGGATCGTCGCGCTGCTCGTCGTGGCGCTGCTGGCCTACCTTCTCGACCTCGGCAGCAAGATGGTGGTCGTGGCGAAGCTGGAGCACCAGCCGCCGATCGAGATCATCGGCGACCTGCTGAGGTTCGAGGCGGTCCGCAACCCCGGAGCGGCCTTCGGCTTCGGCGAGGCCTTCACGATCATCTTCACCTGCATCGCGGCAGGTGTGATCGTCGTGATCGTGCGGCTGGCGCGCAAGCTCTACAGCCTGCCGTGGGCGATCGCGCTGGGTCTGCTGCTGGGCGGCGCGCTCGGCAACCTCACCGACCGCATCTTCCGCTCGCCGGGCGTGTTCCGCGGCGCGGTCGTCGACTTCATCGCCCCCACGCACTTCGCCGTCTTCAACCTCGCCGACTCGGCGATCGTGTGCGGCGGCATCCTGATCGTCCTGCTCTCGTTCAAGGGCCTGGACCCGGACGGCACCGTCCACAAGGACTGATCACGGGGCGCTCGCGGGAATCGCCGTCCGTCGAGTCCGGCATACTCGACAGGTGAGTACGATTCCCGAGATCCGCACCCTGCCCGTTCCCGATGGCCTCGAAGGCGAGCGCGTGGACGCCGCCATCGCCCGTATGTTCGGATTTTCCCGGACGAAGGCGGCCGAACTGGCGTCCGAGGGGAAGGTGTCGGTCGACGGCAGTGTCGTCGGGAAGTCCGAGCGGGTGCACGGCGGTGCCTGGCTCGAAGTCGAGATGCCCGCACCCCCGCGTCCGGTCGAGCTCGTCGCCGAGCCCGTTCCCGGCATGGAGATCGTCCACGACGACGACGACATCGTGGTCATCATGAAGCCGGTGGGCGTCGCCGCCCACCCGAGCCCCGGCTGGACGGGCACCACCGTCATCGGCGGCCTCGCCGCCGCCGGCTACCGGATCTCCACCTCCGGCGCCGCCGAGCGCCAGGGCATCGTGCACCGCCTCGACGTGGGCACCTCCGGCCTGATGGCCGTCGCCAAGTCCGAGCGCGCCTACACCTCGCTCAAGAACCAGTTCCGCGAGCGCGTCGTGGACAAGCGCTACCACGCGCTGGTGCAGGGCCACCCGGACCCGATGAGCGGCACGATCGACGCCCCCATCGGCCGCCACCCGAACGCCGACTACAAGTGGGCCGTGACGCAGGAGGGCAAGCCCTCCGTCACCCACTACGACCTCATCGAGGCCTTCCGCGCGGCGTCGCTGCTGGACATCAAGCTGGAGACCGGGCGCACGCACCAGATCCGCGTGCACATGTCCGCGCACCGCCACCCCTGCGTCGGCGACCTGACCTACGGCGCCGACCCGACCGTCGCCAAGCGGCTGGGGCTGACCCGGCAGTGGCTGCACGCGGTCCGCCTCGGCTTCGAGCACCCCTCCGACGGCCAGTGGGTGGAATTCGAGAGCGGCTACCCGGCCGACCTCCGGCACGCCCTCGACGTGATCCGGGCCGAGAGCCAGTGACGGTCCCCGCCGTCACCGTCCGCGTCGCGTCCTCGGAAGCCGACCTGGCGGCCTGCTACGCCGTGCGGACCGAGGTGTTCGTCGTCGAGCAGTCCGTGCCCGAGTCCATCGAGTACGACGCGTACGACGCGATCGCCCTGCACGTGCTGGCCACCGGGGCGGACGGCGAGCCGCTCGGTACCGGCCGGCTGCTGTACGGGCCCGAGGCCCTGGGCAAGACCGGCTCCCCGGAAGTCGGCTCCCTCGGACGGCTGGCCGTCACCAAGTCCGCGCGCGGGCTCGGCGTCGGGGTGGCCCTGGTTCGCGCGATCGAGGCGGAGGCCGTGCGGATCGGGCTGGCCGCCGTCGATCTCGGCGCGCAGACGCATGCGCTCGGCTTCTACGAGCGGCTCGGGTACGTGGCCTACGGGCCGGAGTTCCTCGACGCGGACATTCCGCACCGCTCCATGCGGAGGGCCCTGGCCGGGCGGTGAGTCGGGGAGGGATGCTGATCCCCTGATCCCCTGGTCCCTGGCCCCCTCTGAGGGCCTCGCGCCGTGTCCCTTCGGGGCGTGCGGCGCCGTTGCCGGGGGCGCCGCCCCCGGACCCCCGCGCCTCAAACGCCGGCGGGGCTGGAGGGGTGGGAGGGGCCGGGATGTACTCCGGGGGCGGGATGCGCGCCTGCGGGGGCGAGATGTACGCCCGCAGGCCGGATGTGCGGTCGTAGGCCGCGTGTACGCCCGGGGGCGACACGGGTTGTGGCTGCTCCGGTCGGCGGGGTGGGCCGGCAGGGTGGGGGAGTGGATCAGCTCGCCCTGTTGTTCGTACTGTTGCTCGGAGCCGTCGTCACCGTTCCGCTCGGGGATCGGCTCGGGCTGCCCGCGCCGGTCCTGATGACCCTGGGCGGCATCGTGCTCGCCCTGGTGCCGGCCGTGCCGAACGTGGACATCCCGCCCGACTACATCCTGCCCCTGGTGCTGCCGCCGCTGCTGTACGCGTCGGTGCAGCGGACTTCCTGGCGGCAGTTCGCCGCGAACGTCCGGCCGATCCTGCTGCTGGCCGTGGCCCTGGTGTTCGTGACCACCGCCGCCGTCGCCGCCGTGGCGAACGCCGTCATCCCCGGCCTGCCGATCGCCGCCGCGGTAGCGCTCGGGGCGCTGGTCGCCCCGCCCGACCCGGTCGCCGCCACCGCCGTCGCCGGGTCGCTCGGGCTGCCGCGCCGGATGGTGTCCATCCTGGAGGGCGAAGGGCTGTTCAACGACGTCACCGCCATCGTGCTCTACCACGTGGCCGTCGCCGCGGCGGTGAGCGGCAGTTTCTCCTGGCCCGAGGCCCTCGGGGAGTTCGTGCTGTCCGCAGTGGTCGCCGTCGCCGTGGGGCTGGCGCTCGGCTGGGCCACCCAGCGGCTCATGGGTCGGCTCGACGACGCCACGCTCCAGATCGGCCTGACACTGCTGGTGCCCTTCGTCTCGTACGTCGTGGCGGAGGAGATGCGGGGCTCGGGCGTCCTGGCCGTGCTGACGACGGCGCTGTTCCTCGCCGAATACGCCTCGGACGCCGACGACGTGCTGGGGCGCCTCGCCGGGCACACGTTCTGGGAAGTCGTGGACACGCTGGTCACCGGGGTGGCGTTCGGGTTGATCGGCCTGGAACTGCACAACGTCTTCGGGGTCGCCAAGGGCCGTGCCTGGGAGATGGCCGGCTGGGCGAGCGTGGTGATCGCGGTCGTCGTCGGCGTACGACTGCTCTGGCTGCTGCCGGCCGGTTGGCTGGCGCGGAAACTGCACCGGCGGCGCGACTACGACGAGGAGATCCCGGTCAGCCGGCGGGAGAGCGTGGTCATGTGGTGGGCCGGGATGCGGGGGGTGGCCTCCGTGGCCCTGGCCCTCGCCATCCCGCTGCGCACCGAGGCCGGCGAACCCTTCCCGGGACGCGACGAGATCGTGTTCATCGCCTTCGCGGTGATCATGGTGACCCTGGTCTGTCAGGGCCTGACCCTGCCGTGGCTGGTGCGCCGGCTGGGCGTGGAGGCGGACGTGGACGCCGAGCGGGAGACGGAACGGCAACTGGCGATCCGCGCCGCGAAGGCCGCCAAGCGGCGCCTGAAGGAGATCGAGGAGGTCGAGGACCTGCCCGACGACCTGATGGAGACGCTGTACCGGCGGGCCTACGACGTCGGGGCCAGGATCAGCCCCGACATGGTCGACGAGGAACGCCGCGAGGCCTACGCCCAGCGGGTGGAACGCATTCGGCACGTCCAGCGGATCCAGCGGGAGATGATGTCCGCCGCCCGCCACGAGGTCCTGGCCGCGCGCAGCGAACCCGGCTCCGATCCGGAGATCGTGGACCGGGTCCTGCGCCACCTCGACGTGCGCAGCCTGCGCAGCCCGTAGGGCCGGCCGGGACCGGGGCCCGCTACCGGCGGGGGGCGGCCTCCGCGGTCGTGACGCGGGGGAGGGCGTACGGGTGGTGTTCGGTCAGCCAGCCGATCATCCGCTCCCGCACCGCGCAGCGCACCGTCCAGATGTCGTCGGCGTCCTTCGCGGTGGCCGTCGCGCGGACCTGGATGGTGTGCGGCGTGGTGTCGGTGACGACCAGGCCGCAGGAGCGGCCGTCCCATTCCGGCACGTCCTTGAGGATGACCGCGAGCCGTTCGCGCATCAGGGCGACGGGCGCCGAGTGGTCCAGGTGCCAGAAGACGGTGCCGGTCATCTCCGCGCCGCCGCGCGACCAGTTCTCGTACGGCTTGCTGGTGAAGTAGGAGACCGGCATCGTGATCCGGCGCTCGTCCCAGGTGCGGACCACGAGGAAGGTCAGGGTGATCTCCTCGACCTTGCCCCACTCCTTGTCCACGACCACGGTGTCCCCGATGCGGACGGTGTCGCCGAAGGCGATCTGGAGTCCGGCGAAGAGGTTGCCGAGCGCCGCCTGGGCGGCGATGCCCGCGACGATGCCGAGCACACCGGCCGAGGCCAGCATCGAGGCGCCGAGGGTGCGCATCGGGGGGAAGGTCAGCAGCATGGCGGCGAAGGCGACCACCACGACCACCGCCGTGACCACCCGTTGGATCAGCGTGACCTGGGTGCGGACCCGGCGGACCCGGGCGTCGTCCGGGGCGCCCGAGGCGTAGCGCGCGTACGAGGCGTCGACGATCGCCGTCGCGATGCCCACGAGCAGCCAGGCCGTCGAGGCGATCATCACCAGCGTCAGCGCGCGGCCCACGCCGACGGTGTGGTCGGGCAGGACGCCGGCCTCCCGGTAGCTACCGCGCAGCAGGGCCGTGCCCAGGACCAGCCGGAACGGCAGGCCGCAGCGGCGCAGCAGTCCCCACAGCGGGGTTTCCGGATGCCGGGCGTCCGCCTTGCGCAGCAGCAGGTCGAGCAGCCACCCGGCGAGCAGGGCGAGCGCCAGGGCGATTCCGACGACGAGGAGGGGACGCAGGACGTTCTCCATATCCATGCCGGAGAACGTATCCGGGGAACCCGCCGGGAAACTGGCACGATGGGAGACATGAACATCATGCTCTTCCATTCGACGTACGGGCTGAGGCCCGCGGTGCACGCGGCGGCCGACCGGCTGCGGGCGGCCGGACACCGGGTCGAGGTGCCCGACCTGTTCGAGGGCCGCACGTTCGCGACGGTCGAGGAAGGCATCGCCCATCAGGAGGAGATCGGCCGGGACGAGCTGCTCAAGCGGGCGGTGCTGGCCGCGGCCCCGCACTCGGACCAGGGCCTGGTCTACGCGGGCTTCTCCTTCGGCGGTTCCGTCGCCCAGCACCTGGCGCTGGCCGACGACAAGGCGCGGGGGCTGCTGCTCCTGCACGGGACGGCGGACCTGGCGGAGGACGCCTCGGCGGACGAGCTGCCGGTTCAGTTGCACATCGCCGACCCGGACCCGTTCGAGCCGCACGACTGGCTGACCGCGTGGTACCTGCGGATGCGGCGGGCCGGCGCGGACGTGGAGGTGCACACCTACCCCGGCGCCGGGCACCTGTTCACGGACCCGGACCTCGACGACTACGACGCCGAGGCGGCGGAGGAGGCCTGGAAGGTGTCGCTCGGCTTCCTCGACACCCTGTAGGCGGCTCGGGGCCCCGGCCCCGAGTACCTGCCCGAAGTCCCTGCCGGGACACGCGGACGGGCACGGTCCGGTGACGTGCGCCGGACCGTGCCCGCGGTCGTGCGACCGGGTCCTGATCAGGCCCGGTAGGCCGTCCACATGCTCTTCATCCGGGACACCTGGCCCGCGGTGAACTGGTACATGCAGGAGTCGTACGTGTAGTCCATGAAGTTGTGGATCGGGTCCGCGCCGCTCGCGGTGCAGGTGTCACGGCCCGTCGGGCACTCGTAGGCCGCGGTCTTCTCGGCCGGGGTGTCGGAGACGGAGTCGCCGCTGCCCGAGCAGCCTCCCTGGAAGGTGTGGTAGAGCCCGAGCCAGTGGCCGACCTCGTGGGTGCCGGTGTCGCCCTCGTTGTAGTTGGCCGAGGAGCCGCCGGGCAGCGAGCTGTTGAGCAGGACCACGCCGTCCATCTTGGGCTGGGAGGCGTAGGAGCTCGGGAAGGTCGCCCAGCCGAGGAGGCCGCCGCCGAGGTTGGCGGTGTAGACGTTGAGCGCGTTCTTGCCGCCCTTGCGCAGGGCGTTCTTCATGTTCTTCTCGGCGGTGGTGCCGTCGGAGACGTTGTACCAGCCGGCGTTGTTGGTGTAGTCCGTGCCGGCCAGGGTGAACTGGAAGCCGGAGTTGACGTTGCCGGTGCCCTGGCCGCCGTACGCGGCGTTGAGGACCGCCATCTGCTTGTTGATGTCGGTCGAGGTCAGCTTCCCGGCCGTGCCGTTGTGGATGACGTGGAAGTAGACCGGGATGGTCGTCGCGGCTGCCGCGCCGGCGCGCAGGCCGTCGAGCTGCTGCGGGCCGAGTTGGCCGAGTCTCTTCTTCAGGTCGGCGTCCATCGCCTTGACCTGGGCGTCCGTGACCTCGTTGGGGTCGGCCGCGTGCTCGTCCTTGGGGCGGGCGACGCGGGCGTCGGCGGGCGCCCCGGTCGTACCGTCCTCGGCGCACGCCTCGGCGGGGGTCCTGGCGGCGGCGAGCGTGGTGGGTGCGGCGAGCGGGGTGAAGGCCAGGGTTCCGGCCAGGACCGCCGTGGTCATCAGGCGGCGGCGGAGAAGGGGGGATATGCGGGCAGAAGCGCGCACGTGAGCTCCTCGCGGTGGGGGGTGTTGGCCGGAGGATCTCTCCGACTGGCGCGAAGCTTATGTGTGCATGACATATTCAGGTCAAGATCCAGACGTGCAAAGATTTGTCGTTCCTGATGCCGAAGGGGCGCTCGGTGTTAACCAAACGCCCCTTTTTGCAACAGGATTGACGGTTCGTCAGTGACTGGGACCGTACACCCGCTCCACCTTCTGCGTGCCGTTCCGCGTGCGGTACGAGCGGGCCCAGGCGGAGGTCGCGTCCGGTCGGCGCTTGTCCGAGACCATGTAGTAGTCCATCTGCGAACGCTCGGCCGTGACGTCCAGGACCCCGTAGCCGTGGGAGTCCATGTCCAGCCACTTCACGTGCCAGTTCGCGGCCTTGATGGCCGATTCGGCGACGAGCGACGCCGTGTCCGCCGGCACGTGGAGGATGTCGTCCACGTTGTCGGAGGTCACCGAGGTCACCACGAACTCGGTCGCCGCGCTGCCCGAGCCGGGGTAGGTCGCCTTGTGCACCGGGACCTCGTTCGCCCACGCCATGTGGATGTCGCCGGTCAGGAACACGGTGTTCTTGATGTTCCGGTCCTTCAAGTGGTTCAGGAGTTCCTTTCGGTCGTCCGTGTAGCCGTCCCACTGGTCGACGTTGGCCGCGATGCCGCCCTCGGGCAGGCCGAGCAGCTTCGTGAGCGGTTGCAGCAGGTGCGCGGGCAGCGCGCCGAACGCCACCGGCGAGATCATCACCGAGGTCCCGACCAGCTTCCAGGTCGCGTTCGAGCCCGCCAGTCCCTGCTTCAGCCAGTCCAACTGCGCCCGTCCGGTGAGGGTGCGCTCCGGGTCGTCCACCGATCCGGAGCCCACCTTGACCTGCTGCGAGCGGAACGAGCGCAGGTCGAGGAGGTGCAGGTCGGCGAGGGTGCCGAAGCGCAGGCGCCGGTAGACGGTGCCGGCGACGGACGTGCGCACGGGCATCCACTCGAAGTACGCCTGCTTGGCGGCCGCCGCGCGGGCCGCCCAGTCGCCCTCGGCGCCCGGGGTGTGGTTCTCGGCGCCCCCCGACCACGCGTCGTTGGCGAACTCGTGGTCGTCCCAGATCGCGACGATCGCGTGCGCCGCGTGCAGCGCCTGGAGGTCGGAGTCCGTCTTGTACGTGCCGTGCCGGGTGCGGTAGTCGGCCAGGGTCACGATCTCGTGCCGCGGCTCGTGCGGGCGGACGGTGTACTTCGCCTCCGGGTAGCCTCCGTTCGCGTACTCGTAGATGTAGTCGCCCAGGTGCAGGATCGCGTCCAGGTCGGCGCGGGCGGCGAGGTGCCGGTACGCCGCGAAGTAGCCGGCCTCCCAGTTGGCGCAGGAGACCACGCCGAAGCGCACCCCCGCCGTCGTGGTGTCGACGGCCGGCGCGGTCAGGGTGCGGCCGACGGGGGAGACCCCGGCGCCGGCGGTGAACCGGTACCAGTACGGCGTGTGGGGGCGCAGTCCGCGCACGTCGACCTTGACCGTGTGGTCGGAGGCGGCGCTCGCGGTGACGGTGCCGGTGGCCACCACTCGGGAGAAGGCCTTGTCCTCGGCCACCTCCCAGCCCACGGCTGTGGCCGGGCCGAGCCCGGAGCCGGGTACGGCCTCCGGGGTCGGGGTGACCCGGGTCCACAGCAGGACCCCGTCGGGCAGCGGGTCGCCGGAGGCGACGCCGTGGGCGAAGGCGGGTGCGGCCCCCGCGGCGTGGGCGGCCGGGGCACCCAGGGCGGTGAGCGGCGCGAGTGCGGCGGTGGCCGCGGCGGCCAGGACGACCGTGCGGCGGCGCGGGTGGGCCGGGCGCTCGGCGGAGCCGGCGGAAGGGATGAGATGACTGGTCACGGACAAGGATATTACTGATCGGTACATGCCTGGGAACAGACATGGAACGGCAACGGGCGGGCGAACTCCAGGAGTTCGCCCGCCCGTGTGCGGTGGTGTGACGGTGGATCAGCCGGCGATGGCCTTGTCGAGGGCCGCCGTGAACGCCTCGGCGGTCTGCGGGGTCTCGATCTTCTTGCCGTCCATCTTCAGCGTCGGGGTGCCCTTGACGTCGGAGTTGTTGAAGACCTTCGACATCTCCAGCGCCCACCGGTCGTACGTACCGTCCTCGACGGCCTTCTTGAACTCGGCGTTGCCCTTGAGCGCGGGGACCGTGTCCGCGACCTTGAGCAGGTAGTCGTCCTCGGCGAAGCTGTCGACGGTCTCCTCCGGGTGCAGCTCCTTCGAGTAGAGCGCGCCCTTGTAGTCGAGGAAGGCCTGCGGGCTGACGTTCAGCGCGGCGCCGAGGGCGCTCAGCGCGTTCTTCGAGCCCTCGCCCTTGACCGCGTTGTCGATGAAGGTGGCGCCGAAGTACTGCAGCTTGTACTTGCCCGCGTCGACGTCCTTCTTGACCTGCTCGCCGACCGCCTGCTCGAACGAGGCGCACGCCGGGCAGCGCGAGTCCTCGTACAGCTCCAGGGTCTTCTTCGCCTCGGCCTTGCCGATGACGACCGTGGTGCCGTCCTCGCCGGTGGTGTTCTTCGGCTTCACCAGGGCGGCGTCGGCCGCCTTGTCCCAGTAACCGGGCTGGTTGGCCTGCACGACCGCGTAACCGACGCCGCCGGCCAGCGCGAGGACACCGACGACCGCTCCGGCGACGATCAGCTGCCGGCGCGCGCGGTCCTTCTTGGCCTGCTTCTCGCGCTCGATCCGCAGCTTCTCGCGGGCCGCCGCCTTGTTCGCCTGGCTGTTGCGTGAACTCATGATGATCTCCGTGGGATGTGCGTGTGGATGGGGAACCGCCGTACGTGCGTCAGGCGCTCGTGAGCGCCGCGCGTACGGGAGGTCCCCGCCGTCCCACGGAATGCGCGGGGAACCGCGTACGGCTGCCCGCGCGGGCGACCGCCGGGCGCAGCGCCCGCCGGGCCGCCCCGGTGGCCACCGACACCGCGGCCACCGCGAGCAGCAGCGGCCGGAACGCGAAGGCGGCGACGGCGCGCAGCAGGCGGGCCAGCGACCGCTCGCCGCCCCGCAGCCAGGCCGCGGCGAGCAGGCCGACCGTGACGTGCGCGCCCAGCAGCAGCCAGGGCGTCCACGGCCCGGGGGCGGCCAGCAGCGCCGCCGGGTCGGAGGCGGGTCCGGAGACCTCGGCGAGCGGTCCGCCCACCGGGGTCCCGCCGCACAGCTCGTCCAGGCCCATCGCGCGCAGCGGGCCGGAGACCGGACCGCCCGCCGGGCCGTAGCAGAGGTGCTGTCCGGCGGTGAAGACGGTGTCGGCCGCCAGCTCCAACGGCACCAGCAGGGCCGCGATCGGACCGAAGCCCCGCTCGCGGCCCGCCAGCGCGAAGGCGATGAAGAACACACCGACGAAGGCCCCGGCCACCAGGGCGGGCGGCAGCGGCACCCGGGACATCAGCACGTGGGACCCCGCCGAGAGCAGCACGACGAGCGCGCTGAACAGCGCGGCCCTCAGCCCTCGGAATCCCGTCCCTGATACGTCCATCGTCGCGAGTGTGCCATGACTCCCTGTGAACCCGGGCCCTGGGGCCGGGACCCCGTGGGGACCTACGACGTGATCCGGCCGTTGCGGAACAGGTCGACGAAGATCTGGTGGTCGGCGCGCGCCCGGGCCCCGTAGGCGTGGGCGAACTCGACCAGCAGCCGGGTGAAGCCCTCCTCGTCGGCCGAGATGGCCGCGTCGATGGCGCGCTCGGTGGAGAACGGGACCAGGGACTGGCCGCTCTCCGCCTCGTCGGCCGCCGCGTGCATGGTGGCCGTCGCCCGACCGAGGTCGGCGACGACCGCCGCGATCTCCTCCGGGTCGTCCAGGTCGGACCAGTCCAGGTCCACCGCGTACGGGGAGACCTCCGCCACCAGCTGCCCGGCGCCGTCCAGCTCGGTCCAGCCGAGCCACGGGTCCGCGTGGGCCTGGAGGGCCCGCTGGGAGATCACCGTGCGGTGTCCCTCGTGCAGGAAGTACTCCCGCACCGCCCGGTCGGTGATGTGCCGGGACACGGCGGGGGTCTGCGCCTGCTTGAGGTAGATCACGACGTCGTTCTCCAGGGCGTCGCTGTGCCCCTCCAGCAGGATGTTGTACGAGGGCAGGCCCGCCGAGCCGATGCCGACGCCCCGGCGGCCGACCACGTCCTTGACCCGGTACGAATCCGGCCGGACCAGGGACTCCTCCGGGAGGGTCTCCAGGTATCCGTCGAAAGCGGCCAGCACCTTGTACCTGGTCGCCGCGTCCAGCTCGATCGCCCCGCCGCCCGCCGTGAAGCGGCGCTCGTGGTCGCGGATCTCCGTCATCGAGTCCAGCAGGGAGAACCGGGTGCGCGAGCGGGCCGCGCGCAGCGCCGCCAGCAGCGGGCCCTCGGCGCTGTCCAGGGTGAAGGAGGGGACCTCGTCCTCGTAGGGGGCCTCGCCCCGGACGGCCAGCCGGTGGATCCGCTCCCGGTAGGAGGCGGCGTAGGTCCGCACCAGTTCGCTGATCTGTTCGTCGCTGAGGGCCTTGGTGTAGCCGATCAGGGCGACGGAGGCGGCGAACCGCTTGAGGTCCCAGGTGAAGGGGCCGACGTACGCCTCGTCGAAGTCGTTCACGTTGAAGATCAGGCGACCTTCGGAGTCCATGTACGTGCCGAAGTTCTCGGCGTGCAGGTCGCCGTGGATCCACACCCGGCCCGTCCGCTCGTCGAGGAAGGGGCCACCGTGCCGGTCCCGCTCCAGGTCGGCGTAGAACAGGCAGGCCGTGCCACGGTAGAAGGCGAAGGCGGAGGCGGCCATCTTCCGGAACTTGACCTGGAAAGCGGCGGGGTCGGCGACGAGCAGCTCACCGAACGCGGTGTCGAATACATCGAGTATCTGTTCGGCGCGCTGTTCGTCGGTCGTCTCGGGAACCGCCATGGCGGATGCCTCCTGGTGGTGCTGGTGGATCACGGTGCCGGTCGATTTCCGGACACCGTCCTTGGCTCTGCAACGGATGACCGTACCCGTCGGTGCCCGCGATCTGTCACCCGCCCGACGTAGACTTCGGGGCTGCCCCCCTCACTCCCGGCCGGAGGACTCCCACTGTGACCAAGCCGCCGTTCACGCACCTGCACGTCCACACCCAGTACTCGCTGCTGGACGGTGCCGCGCGGCTGAAGGACATGTTCAACGCGTGCAACGAGATGGGCATGACGCACATCGCGATGTCGGACCACGGCAACCTGCACGGGGCGTACGACTTCTTCCACACCGCCCAGAAGGCCGGGATCACGCCGATCATCGGCATCGAGGCGTACGTCGCCCCCGAGTCCCGCCGCAACAAGCGGCGCGTCCAGTGGGGCCAGCCGCACCAGAAGCGGGACGACGTCTCCGGTTCCGGTGGTTACACCCACAAGACGATCTGGGCATCGAACGCCACCGGCCTGCACAACATCTTCCGGCTTTCCTCCGACGCGTACGCCGAGGGCTGGCTCACGAAGTGGCCGCGCATGGACAAGGAGACGATCTCCAAGTGGTCCGAGGGCCTGATCGCCTCGACCGGCTGCCCCTCCGGCGAGGTGCAGACGAGGCTGCGGCTCGGCCAGTTCGACGAGGCGGTGCAGGCCGCCTCCGACTACAAGGACATCTTCGGTGAGGGGCGCTACTTCCTGGAGCTGATGGACCACGGCATCGAGATCGAGCGCCGGGTCCGTGACGGGCTCCTGGAGATCGGCAAGAAGCTGGGCATCCCGCCGCTGGTGACGAACGACTCCCACTACACCTACGCGAGCGAGTCGGTCGCCCACGACGCCCTGCTCTGCATCCAGACCGGCAAGAACCTCTCCGACCCGGACCGCTTCCGGTTCGACGGCACCGGCTACTACCTCAAGTCCACCGACGAGATGTACGCCATCGACTCCTCGGACGCCTGGCAGGAGGGCTGCGCCAACACGCGGCTGGTCGCGGACCAGATCGACACCGAGGGCATGTTCAAGTTCCGGAACCTGATGCCGAAGTTCGACATCCCGGACGGCTTCACCGAGGTCACCTGGTTCCGCGAGGAAACCATGCGCGGCATGCACCGCCGCTACCCCGGAGGCATTCCGGAGGACCGGATGCAGCAGGCCGAGTACGAGATGGACACGATCATCTCGATGGGCTTCCCCGGCTACTTCCTCGTCGTCGCCGACTTCATCATGTGGGCCAAGAACCAGGGCATCGCGGTCGGCCCCGGCCGCGGCTCCGCGGCCGGCTCGATCGTCGCGTACGCCATGGGCATCACCGACCTCGACCCCCTCACCCACGGCCTGATCTTCGAGCGCTTCCTCAACCCCGAGCGCGTCTCCATGCCCGATGTCGACATCGACTTCGACGAGCGCAGGCGCGTCGAGGTGATCCGGTACGTGACCGACAAGTACGGCGCCGACAAGGTCGCCATGATCGGTACCTACGGCACCATCAAGGCCAAGAACGCGATCAAGGACTCCGCCCGCGTCCTCGGCTACCCGTACGCCATGGGCGACCGGCTCACCAAGGCCATGCCCGCCGACGTCCTCGGCAAGGGCATCCCGCTCTCCGGCATCCTCGACCCGACGCACCCCCGCTACGGCGAGGCCGGCGAGATCCGCGGGATGTACGAGAACGAGCCCGACGTGAAGAAGGTCATCGACACCGCCCGCGGCGTCGAGGGCCTGGTCCGCCAGATGGGCGTGCACGCCGCCGGCGTGATCATGTCCAGCGAGACGATCACCGACCACGTGCCCGTCTGGGTGCGGCACTCCGACGGCGTCACCATCACCCAGTGGGACTACCCGAGCTGCGAATCGCTCGGCCTGCTGAAGATGGACTTCCTCGGCCTGCGCAACCTCACGATCATGGACGACGCCGTCAAGATGGTGAAGGCCAACAAGGGGATCGACATCGATCTCCTGGGCCTGCCGCTCGACGACCCCAAGACCTTCGAACTGCTCGGCCGCGGTGACACCCTCGGCGTCTTCCAGTTCGACGGCGGCCCCATGCGCTCCCTGCTGCGCCTGATGAAGCCCGACAACTTCGAGGACATCTCCGCCGTCTCGGCCCTGTACCGGCCGGGCCCGATGGGCATGAACTCGCACACGAACTACGCCCTGCGCAAGAACAAGCAGCAGGAGATCACCCCGATCCACCCGGACCTGGAGAAGCCCCTCGAAGAGGTGCTCGCGGTCACCTACGGCCTGATCGTCTACCAGGAGCAGGTCCAGAAGGCCGCCCAGATCATCGCCGGGTACTCGCTCGGCGAGGCCGACATCCTGCGCCGCGTGATGGGCAAGAAGAAGCCCGAGGAACTGGCGAAGAACTTCACGATCTTCCAGGAGGGCGCCCGGAAGAACGGCTACAACGACAAGGCCATCCAGGCCCTGTGGGACGTCCTGGTCCCCTTCGCCGGCTACGCCTTCAACAAGGCCCACTCGGCCGCCTACGGCCTGGTGTCCTACTGGACCGCCTACCTCAAGGCGAATTTCCCGGCCGAGTACATGGCCGGCCTGCTCACCTCGGTCAAGGACGACAAGGACAAGTCCGCGATCTACCTGAACGAGTGCCGCCGCATGGGCATCAAGGTGCTCCCGCCGAACGTCAACGAGTCCGAGCCGAACTTCGCCGCCCAGGGCGACGACGTGATCCTCTTCGGCCTCACCGCCGTGCGCAACGTCGGCCAGAACGTCGTCGAGTCGATCATCAAGACGAGGAAGGCCAAGGGGAAGTTCTCCTCCTTCCCCGACTTCCTGGACAAGGTCGAGGCCGTCGTCTGCAACAAGCGGACCGTCGAATCGCTGATCAAGGCCGGCGCGTACGACGAGATGGGCCACACCCGCAAGGGACTCGTCGCCCACCACGAACCGATGATCGACAACGTGGTGGCCGTCAAGCGCAAGGAGGCCGAGGGACAGTTCGACCTCTTCGGCGCAATGGGTGACGAGGGCGGCGCCGACGAGCCCGGCTTCGGGCTGGACGTGGAGTTCTCCGACATCGAATGGGAGAAGTCCTACCTGCTCGCCCAGGAGCGCGAGATGCTCGGCCTCTACGTCTCCGACCACCCGCTGTTCGGCCTGGAGCACGTCCTCTCCGACAAGACGGACGCCGGCATCTCCCAGCTGACCGGCGGTGAGCACTCGGACGGCGCGGTCGTCACCATCGGCGGCATCATCTCCGGCCTCCAGCGCAAGATGACCAAGCAGGGCAACGCCTGGGCCATCGCCACCGTCGAGGACCTCGCCGGCTCCATCGAATGCATGTTCTTCCCCGCGACCTATCAGCTCGTCTCCACCCAGCTGGTCGAGGACACGGTCGTCTTCGTCAAGGGCCGCCTGGACAAGCGCGAGGACGTCCCCCGGCTGGTCGCCATGGAGATGATGGTCCCCGACCTCACCTCGGCCGGCACCAACGCCCCCGTCGTCCTCACCATCCCCACCGTCAAGGTCACCCCGCCGATGGTCACCCGCCTCGGCGAGATCCTGCGCCACCACCGGGGCAACACCGAGGTGCGGATCAAGCTCCAGGGGCCGCGCAGCACCACCGTGCTCCGGCTCGACAAGCACCGCGTCCAGCCCGACCCGGCGCTCTTCGGCGACCTCAAGGTGCTCCTCGGGCCGTCCTGCCTGGCCGGTTAGGGCGCCGCACACGTACGGAGGGGCGCACCCGCGAGCCGGGTGCGCCCCTCCGTGTACGCGCGGAGGCCGTCAGTTGTGGCCGAACTTCTTTTCCTTGCGCTTGTGCGCCATGTCCATCGGACTCGGCGACGGCGAGAGGGACTCGCCCTGCGACTGGCTCGAACTCTTGCCCGGATCCTGCGCCGAGGTGCGCTCCTGGGACTTCGCGGGCTGCTTCTGGTTCTTGTTCTTGGCCATGGAATGCCTCCGTGGGGGGTGTAGGGGCCAGGGCCGCCTTCACACTCACACAGCACCACAACCCGCGCATTTTGGATCATTACCGTGCGTGCCGGCCGCCCCTTCCCCACCACCCCGGGAGATCCGCCACGCCGATGATCGAGTTCCGGCCTTCAACGCCCGCGCGGTCGGGCAGACTCGGGGAATCCCAATCGAGGACCCCCAGGGAAGAGGGTGGAACGCGTGGACCGCTGCGTCGTCCTGGTGGACGCCGGCTACCTGCTCGGCGCCGCCGCGAGCCTCCTCGCGGGGGAACCCTCCCGCTCCCGCATCACCGTGGACCACACCGCCCTCATCCAGGGTCTGCGCGAGCGGGCCGAGGCCGACACCGAACAACCCCTGCTGCGCATCTACTGGTTCGACGGCGCACCCGATCGGGTGCCCCAACCCGAACACCGCCGGCTGCGCGTCATGCCCCGCGTCACCGTCCGGCTGGGGGCCCTGACCCGCAGCGACGGCCGCTGGGCGCAAAAAGGCGTCGACGCCGCCATGCACGCCGAACTCACCGAACTGGCCCGCAACCGGGCCTGCTCCGACGTGGTGCTCGTGACCGGCGACGGCGACCTGCTGCCCGGGCTGATGTCCGCCAAGGAACACGGGGTCGCCGTCCACCTGTGGGCCGTCCAGGCCGCCGACGGCGACTACAACCAGTCCGAGGACCTCGTCGCGGAGGCCGACGAACGCCGCGTCCTCGACCGCGCCTGGATCACCCGCGCCGTCCGCGCCCGCGACCTCACCGGACTGTGCGCCCCCGCACCGGCCCCGCGCCCCGAGATCGCCGCGATCCTCTCCGCGCCGCTGCCCGAGGCCGCCCTCGCCGAAGCCGCCCGCAACGGCTCCCCGCCCGCCCCCGCCGCCACCCCCAACGGGACCCCCGTACCGGCCCCCGCCAATGAGGGCGCCAAGACCGTCCCCACCCCCAAGGACCTCGCCTCGCTGCGCGCCCCCGGCCAGGCCCAGGGCCCCGCCGGACACCTCGCGCAGAACGCGCCGGCGCCCGCCGGGAGCGCCCTGCGCTGGTCCTCCGACAAAGGATGGATCGACCGGGCCGGCCCGCTCGGGGAGCCCGCCGAGACCGCCTCCCTGCCCACCCTCGCCCAGCTGACCAGCGCCGAACAGCGCTGGGCCGACCGGGAGGAGGACATCACCACCGTCGGCGGCGACCCCTTCGAGGTGGGCCAGGTCTTCGCCCGCCGCTGGATGGAACGCCTCCCCGAGACCGTCCACCTGCAGAAGCTCGCCACCATGTACCCGCGCGTCCCGCACCGCATCGACGGGGAGCTGCTGCGCTACGCCGCCCGCTTCGGGCTGCTCGCGCACAAGGACGACCAGATCGACGAACACGACCGGTACGCCATCCGGGCCGGCTTCTGGCGGGAGATCGACGTCCGGGCCGCGGCCGAGCACGTGAGCGGTCCCCAGGGCGCCGCGACCGCCCCGCTGCCCGCGGGCCCGAGCACCCCGGCGGCCGACCAGGGGTGAAAGCCGCGTAGGCTGCTCCCTCGTGAGTACGGGCACAGCACAGGCAGGGCACACCGCGGCAGCAGCCGCGGACGCGGCCTCCGACGTGGTCTGCGCGGTGCGTGACCTGGTCAAGACCTACCCCGCGGTCCGCGGCCGGCGAGGGGCCCCCGCACTGCCCGAGACCCGGGCCACCGACGGGATCTCCCTGACCGTCCGCCGCGGCGAGGTGTTCGGCCTGCTCGGCCCCAACGGCGCCGGCAAGTCCACCCTGGTCCGTCAGCTCACCGGCCTGCTGCGACCCGACAGCGGCTCCGTGACCCTGCTCGGCCACGACGTCGTGCGCCACCCCGAACGCGCGGCCCGACTGCTCGCCTACCTGGGGCAGGAGTCCACCGCCCTCGACGAACTCACCGTCGCCCTCGCCGTCGAGACCACGGGCCGGCTGCGCGGGCTCGCCCTGCGCGACGCGCGGGCCGCCCGGGACGAGGTACTGGAGGAACTCGGGCTGACCGGGATCGCCGGCCGGCCCCTGAAGAAGCTCTCCGGCGGCCAGCGGCGCCTCGCCTGCTTCGCCACCGCACTGGTGGGGGAGCGGACGCTGCTGGTCCTCGACGAACCCACCACCGGCATGGACCCGGTGGCCCGGCGGGCGGTGTGGGCGGCCGTGGACCGCCGCCGCGCCCGGCACGGTGCGACGGTCCTGCTCGTCACCCACAACGTCATCGAGGCCGAGACGGTCCTCGACCGGGTCGCCGTCATCGACCACGGCAAGGTCATCGCCTGCGACACCCCGACCGGACTCAAGGCCATGGTGTCCGACGAGGTCCGTCTCGAACTGGTCTGGCGAACCGCCCCGCCCCTGGAAGTGCCCGCGGTCGCCGCGCTCGCCCCCGCCGCCGCCGAATCGGGCCGCCGCTGGGTCCTGCGGCTGCCGCAGGACGAGGCCCGCGCCGCGGTGGCGGCGGTGACGGGTGGCCCCGCCTTCGCCGCCCTCGACGATTTCACGTTGGCCACGCCGAGCCTGGAGGACGTCTACCTCGCGCTGGGTGGACGGATGAAGGGTCTGGTCAAGTCGTGACCACCGCTGTCGTTCCCGGGACGCTCGCACCCCGCGCCCGGTTCTTCCCGGCGCTCGCCGCCGTCTACCGGGCCCAACTGTCCCGGGCCCGCGTCGCCCGGATCCCGCTGCTGTTCGTCGCCACCTTCCAGTCCGTCGGCATCATGATCCTGATGCGCGGCGTGGTGGACGGCGGCTCCGAGGCGCGGGCCGTCGTCGCCGGATCCTCGGTGCTCGTCGTCGCCTTCGTCGCGCTGAACCTGCTCGCCCAGTACTTCGGGCAACTGCGGGCCGGTGGCGGCCTCGACCACTACGCCACCCTGCCCGTGCCGCCCGCCTCGGTGGTGCTCGGCGCCGCCGCCGCGTACGCGTCCTTCACCCTGCCCGGCACCCTGGTCACCGCCGTCTTCGGGAGCCTGCTGTTCGGGCTGCCGATGGGCGGCCTGTGGATCCTGGCGGCGGTGGTCCCGCTGGCCGGGGCCGCGCTCGCCGGGCTCGGGGCGGCGCTCGGGCTGCTCGCGCCGCGCCAGGAGCTCGCCACGCTGGCCGGGCAGCTGGGCATGTCGGCCGCGCTGCTGCTCGGGGTGCTGCCGCCCGAGCGGATGCCGGACCTGATCGTGTGGGCGCGGGACCTGCTGCCCTCGACGTACGGCGTCGAGGCCTTCGCGGAAACCTTCGCCCCGCACCCCGACTGGGCGGCCGTCCTCGTCGACCTCGGGGTGTGCGCCGCCGTCGGCGTGCTGTCGCTGGCCGTCGCGACGTGGGCGTACCGCCGGGCGGCGGTCCGCTGAAGCCGGTGCCGGTCGTACCTGGCACGATGTGGGGGTGACCGAAGCCGTGACCCCGCCGCCGTCCCCGCACGACCCGCCGCAGTCCCCGCCCCCGGCGGAGCCCGCGGACCGGACCGGGCGGCAGCACACCGGGCAGCAGCACCCCGAACAGCCGAACCCCGAGCAGACCCACCCGCAGGAGCCGGGCCCGGACGAGCCCGGCGGGGGCATCACCGCCGCGGACGTCCGGGACGGCGCCGCCGTCACCCTGGTGATCGGCGTGGCCGGCGTGCTCCTCGGCCTGCTGTGGGCGTGGCTCGCGCCCCGCGCGCAGTACGTCTCCAACGGCGAGGCCGTCTTCCTGCGCGACACCGAGAGCGAGGCGCGGATCGGTGCCGACGGCACCTTCTTCCTGCTGGCCCTCGGCTTCGGCGTGCTGAGCGCGGTCGCCGTCTTCCTGTGGCGCCGGCGCGGGGGAGTGCCCCTCGTGATCGGGCTGACCCTCGGCGCCTGCTTCGCCTCGCTGGTGGGATGGCGGCTGGGACTGCTCCTCGGACCGAGCGCGGACCTCCCCGCGGCGGCCGCCGCGGCGGGCAAGGGCGTGCCGTTCGACGCGCCGCTCCAACTGCTGGCCCACGGGGTGCTGCTCGTGTGGCCCATGACGGCCGTCGCCCTGCACCTGGGCCTGACCGCCCTGTGGTCCCCGCGGGAGCCCCTCCCGGCGGGGGAGTGGGAGACGTACCCGCCGCCGCACGTCCACGTCGACCTGAAGAAGGACGCCCCGCGCGACTGACGCCGGCCGGCGCCGTCGCGCGACGGCGCCGAGCGCGATGTGCGGTGTCCAGCGCCCCGGGAGACGACCTAGGAGCGGGCGATCGCGGCCACCACCGCGCCCGTGAGCGCCGTCAGGTCGGCCGGGGACAGCTCGACCTCCAGGCCCCGGCGGCCCGCCGAGACGCACACCGTCGGGTGCGCGGTCGCTGAGGTGTCCACGACCGTGCGCAGTCGCTTGCGCTGCCCCAGCGGGGAGATCCCGCCCCGGACGTAGCCCGTGGTGCGTTCCGCCAGGGCCGGATCCGCCATCGCGGCACGCTTGCCGCCCGCCGCCGAGGCCAGCGCCTTCAGGTCCAGGGAACCCGAGACGGGCACCACCGCCACGGTGAGGACCCCGTCCACGTCCGCGACGAGGGTCTTGAAGACCCGTTCCGCGGGGACGCCCAGGGCCTCGGCGGCCTCCTCGCCGTACGAGGGGTGGGCCGGATCGTGCTCGTAGGCGTGGGTCGTGAACTCCACGCCCGCCGCCGTGAGGGCGACGATCGCCGGGGTGCCCGCCGGACCGGCCGGCTTCTTCTTGGCCATCAGTGCGCGCTCTCGATCAGTTCGGGCTCGTCGGGGTGCGGGTGAGTTCCACCGCCGGGAGGGACGGCAGGTGGCGGATCACGGCGGTCTCCGAGCGGAGCAGCTTCAGCTCCTCCGCCAGCCGGGTCGCGGTGTCCGGGGCCTGGAGCAGGCGCTGCTTCGCGGGGATGTCCAGCACGGCGGCGGCCGCCACCAGGTACGACACCACCGACGGCTCGTCCGGGAGGTCGGGCGGTGAGGCGAGCGAGCGCTCCCGGGCCCCGGCCAGTCGCTTCTGGTAGCTCCGGAAGGCCCGCAGCACGCCCTCCGACAGGGCGCCCGCACCGTCACCCGCGTCCTCCGGCAGCTCCTCCAGCTCCGCGACGAGGAAGGGCCCCGACGCGTCGACGGACAGCAGCCGGACCCGGGTCGTACCGGTGGCCAGGACCTCGAAACTGCCGTCCTCGCGCTCCCGGATCGTCGCCGCGTCGGCGACGCAGCCGACCCGGTGGAAGGCCTGGATCGGGTCCGCGCCGAAGCCCGCCGCCGGGCCCCGCTCGGGCACGGCCGTCTGGTCGGGGAGGCCGGGAGCGGTCGCGGCCACCTCCCGGCCGTCGCGGATCGCGACGACCGCGAAGCGGCGCGGCTCGTCCTCGCCCGACTTCAGCAGTTCGCGCATCATGGCGCGATAGCGCTCCTCGAAGATGTTCAGCGGCAGCACGAGGCCCGGGAACAGAACCGAGTTCAGCGGGAAGAGGGGCAGGCGAACGGTGGTCACGAGGCACAGGGTAGTGGCCGGACGGCCGGAGCCGTCACCCCCGCCTCAGCAGCCGTGACGCGCCCGCCGCCACCGTCGTGGCCAGGATCCAGCCCAGCAGGACCAGGGCGGCCGAAGCCCACTGCCAGCCGCCCGCCATCTTCCAGTGGCCCTCCTGGCCGAGATTGATCACCGGGAGCAGGAGGTCCAGCGCGTACAGGGCGGCGTTCCAGTGCGGGTGCTCGTCCGCCTTGACCGGTTCCGGACGGTGTCCGAGGAACATCAGGGTCCCCGCCGCCCACAGCAGCGCCATCCACAGCGCGGCCCGGCCCGGCCGGTAGCCGTAGACCACCGTCCAGTCCTGGAGCAGGCCCCAGGCCCGGGCCGCCGGCGACAGGGTGGCCCGCCGCCGGCGCTGCTTGGCCAGCAGCACCTCGCGGGCCTCCGCGTCCTCCCCGCCGTCCCGCAGCACCGTCGCGAGCCGCTCGTACGGCTCGGGGGAGTACTCCGGGGTCGCCGCCTCCACCCAGGCCAGACGCCGGGCGAGGGTGAAGTCGCCCCGGGGTGCGACCTTCGCGTAGACGAAGCCCTCCATGGACAGCCGGCCCGGGCCCGGCCAGCTCGTGTGCCGGTCGACCAGCTTGTCGACCTTCGCGCCGGACACCACGACCCGACCCCGCTCCGGCGCCTCCCCGACGAAACGGAACTCCGGTGTCTGGATCCGCCGCAGCGAGACCTCCTGATCGGCGGCGAGCTCGAAGCGGGCACCGTAGAAGTCGACGGAGTCACCGAAGCGTCCGTCGTCCAGCCGCAGGGCGCCCCGGCACTCGAAGGCCCGCCCGGGGCCGCCGTTCGTCGGGGTGCGGCTCCAGTCGTCGCCGTAGGCCCGGTTGCCGCTCGGGTCGGCGAGGGCGATGGAGGTCAAGTACAGCGTCCGCTCGACGGTGAGGGTGGGCGCGTTCAGGGCCCGCTGCCCGGCGCGGGCGCTCAGCCGCGCGCCGCGCAGGCTCATCGAGCCGCCGACCTTCGCCCCGCGCAGGCTGACCTCGCCGTGCGCCCGGAGCATGTCGGCGTGGAAGTCCTGCGCGATCGAGATCCCGTCGGCCGAGATCGCCGGCCCCCGGTCGGGGGCCCGCGCCACCACCCGACTCATCAGCAGGTCCGTCCCTATCTGCGCGCCCTTCAACCGGATCCCGCCCGCCACCCGGCAATCCACCAAATGCAGATCGCCCTCGGCGTGCAGCCTGGCCGCCTCCAGCCGGGGCAACGCGCAATTGTGCAGCCGCAGCGTCCCGCAGCGTGCCTCGGACAGCCGCACGTCCGCCGCGAACCGGCACGAGCGGATCTCGACGTACGGGGCGACCGTGCCACCCGAAAGATCCAGCCGCCCGGTGATCCGCGCCCCGCGCAGCTTCAGGCAGCCCACCCGGCCCGGTACCGGCTCGGGACCGGCCAACAGCAGCAGCGCCACCACCTCGGCCCGCACCGACCGCTCGGGACCCCACGGCGCCCCGTCGTGCGGCGCCGTCGGCCCCTCCCCGGCGGCCCGGAAGTCACAGATCGTGCCCGCGCGGAAGGTCTCCCACATCCGCCGCTCGGCGTCGGTCAGGTCCCCCGGCGGCGCTTGCGTCATCACTTCGGTCATGGCAGCCCCCCGCTGTCACGTGCGCGTACGCCCAGGCTAGGCGGTGCCTGTGACATCCGGGGCGCGTATCACCCAGTGATACGGGCGAACGGTCGCGGGAGACGGTCTGAGAGAATTGGGGCGTGATCTCTCGTATCGACCTGCGCGGTGACACCCTCCCCGAGGGTGGCGCCCTGCGCGATCTGCTGCCCCGTGCCGAGTTCGACGTAGCGGCCGCCCTGGAAAAGGTGCGGCCCATCTGCGAGGACGTCCATCATCGTGGCACGGCGGCGCTGATCGACTACGCGCGGAAGTTCGACGGGGTCGAGCTCGCGCAGGTCCGGGTACCCGTGGAGGCCGTCCGGGCCGCCCTGGAGCAGCTGGATCCGGCCGTCCGCGCCGCCCTGGAGGAGTCGATCCGGCGGGCCCGGATCGTCCACCGCAACCAGCGCCGCACCGAGCACACCACCCAGGTGGTCCCCGGCGGCACCGTGACCGAGAAGTGGGTTCCGGTCGAGCGCGTGGGGCTGTACGCCCCGGGCGGTCGCTCCGTGTATCCGTCCTCCGTCGTGATGAACGTCGTCCCGGCGCAGGAGGCGGGCGTCGAGTCGATCGCGCTGGCCTCCCCGCCGCAGCGGGAGTTCGACGGGCTGCCGCACCCCACCATCCTCGCCGCGTGCGCGCTGCTCGGCGTGGACGAGGTGTACGCGGCCGGCGGGGCGCAGGCCGTGGCGATGTTCGCGTACGGGACCGACGAGTGCGCTCCCGCGAACATGGTGACCGGCCCCGGCAACATCTGGGTCGCCGCCGCCAAGCGCTACTTCACCGGGAAGATCGGCATCGACACCGAGGCCGGCCCCACCGAGATCGCCGTCCTCGCGGACTCCACGGCGGACCCGGTGCACGTCGCCGCCGACCTGATCAGCCAGGCCGAGCACGACCCGCTGGCCGCCGCCGTCCTCGTCACGGACTCCGTCGAACTCGCGGACGCCGTCGAGAAGGAACTGGAACCGCAGGTCGCGGCCACCAAGCACATCGAGGACCGGATCAAGCCGGCCCTCGCGGGCCGACAGTCCGCGATCGTCCTCGTCGACAGCCTGGAGGACGGCCTCAAGGTCGTCGACGCGTACGGCGCCGAGCACCTGGAGATCCAGACCGCCGACGCGGCGGCCCTGGCCGGCCGCGTGCGCAACGCCGGCGCGATCTTCGTCGGCCCGTGGTCCCCCGTCTCGCTGGGCGACTACTGCGCCGGCTCCAACCACGTGCTGCCCACCGGCGGCTGCGCCTGCCACTCCTCCGGCCTGTCCGTGCAGTCGTTCCTGCGCGGCATCCACATCGTCGACTACACGCGGGACGCCCTCGCCGAGGTCACCCACCACGTGGTGACGCTGGCCGAGGCCGAGGACCTGCCCGCGCACGGCGCCGCCCTGAAGGCGCGCTTCGGCTGGAAGGTGCCCACCCCGTGAGCTTCGGCATCGACGACCTCCCCATCCGGGACGAACTCCGCGGCAAGTCCCCGTACGGCGCCCCGCAGCTCGACGTGCCCGTCCAGCTGAACACCAACGAGAACCCGTACGAGCTCCCCGCCGAGCTCGTCGCCCGGATCGCCGAGCGCGTGGCCGACGCCGCCCGCACCCTCAACCGCTACCCCGACCGGGACGCGGTCGAGCTGCGCACCGAGCTCGCCGCCTACCTCACCCGTACCGGCAAGCACCCCGTGGCACGGGAGAACGTCTGGGCCGCCAACGGCTCCAACGAGGTCCTCCAGCAGCTGCTGCAGACCTTCGGCGGGCCCGGCCGCACCGCGATCGGCTTCGAGCCCTCGTACTCGATGCACGCGCTGATCGCCCGCGGCACCGGCACGCAGTGGATCTCCGGACCGCGCCACGAGGACTTCACCATCGACGTCGCGGCGGCGGAATCGGCGATCGCCGAGAACGCTCCCGACGTCGTCTTCATCACCTCCCCCAACAACCCCACGGGCACCGCCGTCGCGGCCGAGACCGTCCTCGCGCTCTACGAGGCCGCCCAGGCCGCCAAGCCGTCCCTCGTCGTCCTCGACGAGGCGTACGTGGAGTTCAGCCACCGGGACTCGCTGCTGCCCCTCATCGAGGGCCGCCCGAACCTGGTGGTCTCCCGGACCATGTCCAAGGCCTTCGGCGCCGCGGGCCTGCGCCTGGGCTACCTGGCCGCGCACCCCGCCGTGGTCGACGCCGTCCAGCTGGTGCGCCTGCCGTACCACCTGTCGGCCGTCACCCAGGCGACCGCGCTGGCCGCCCTGGAGCACACCGACACCCTGCTCGGCTACGTCGAGCAGCTCAAGTCCGAACGGGACCGCCTCGTCACCGAGCTGCGGGCCCTCGGGTACGAGGTCACCGACTCCGACGCGAACTTCGTCCAGTTCGGGCGGTTCGACGATTCCCACACCGGCTGGCGGAAGATCCTCGACCGGGGTGTCCTGGTCCGGGACAACGGCGTACCCGGATGGCTGCGGGTCACCGCCGGCACCCCGGCAGAGAACGACGCGTTCCTGGAAGCGGTTCGCGCACTGAAGAAGGAGCAGCAGGCATGAGCCGCATCGGACGGGTCGAACGGACCACGAAGGAGACCTCGGTCCTCGTCGAGATAAACCTCGACGGCACCGGCAAGGTCGACGTGTCGACCGGCGTGGGCTTCTACGACCACATGCTCGACCAGCTCGGCCGCCACGGCCTCTTCGACCTCACCGTCAAGACCGAGGGCGACCTGCACATCGACAGCCACCACACCATCGAGGACAGCGCCCTCGCGCTGGGCGCCGCCTTCAAGCAGGCCCTCGGCGACAAGGTCGGCATCTACCGCTTCGGCAACTGCACGGTCCCGCTGGACGAGTCCCTCGCCCAGGTGACCGTCGACCTGTCCGGCCGCCCGTACCTCGTGCACACCGAGCCCGAGAACATGGCGCCGATGATCGGCACGTACGACACGACGATGACCCGGCACATCTTCGAGTCCTTCGTCGCGCAGGCCCAGATCGCCCTGCACATCCACGTCCCGTACGGCCGCAACGCCCACCACATCGTGGAGTGCCAGTTCAAGGCCCTCGCCCGGGCCCTGCGCTACGCCGCCGAGTTCGACCCGCGCGCCGCCGGCATCCTGCCCTCCACGAAGGGCGCCCTCTAGCAGTGAACGGCCTCAACACCATCCTGATCGTCGTCGGCCTCTTCCTGGCCGGCGGCGTCTACTCCTTCCAGAAGCAGAAGATGCCGCTGTCGCTCATCGTCCTGCTCACCATCGGCTCCGTGATGTGCCTGGCCGCCGGAGTCCTGCGGATCCAGGGAATTTGGGAGTGAGCCCGGTGACCCCCACCAAGAAGGTCGTCGTCTTCGACTACGGCTTCGGCAACGTCCGCTCCGCCGAACGCGCCCTCGCGCGCGTCGGCGCGGACGTCGAGATCACCCGCGACTACGACAAGGCCATGGACGCCGACGGCCTCCTCGTGCCCGGCGTCGGCGCCTTCTCCGCCTGCATGCAGGGACTCAAGGACGCCCGCGGCGACTGGATCATCGGCCGCCGGCTCTCCGGCGGTCGCCCCGTCATGGGCATCTGCGTCGGCATGCAGATCCTCTTCGAACGCGGCATCGAGCACGGCGTGGAGACCGAGGGCCTCGACGAGTGGCCCGGCACCGTCGGCCCGCTCAAGGCCCCCGTCGTCCCCCACATGGGCTGGAACACCGTCGACGCCCCCGCCGACAGCCAGGCCTTCGCGGGCCTCGACGACGACGCCCGCTTCTACTTCGTGCACTCCTACGCGGCGCACGACTGGAGCCTGGAAGTCACCAACCCGCTGATCCGCGCCCCCAAGGTCACCTGGGCCACCCACGGCGAACGCTTCGTCGCCGCCGTGGAGAACGGCGCCCTGTGGGCCACCCAGTTCCACCCGGAGAAGTCCGGCGACACCGGTGCCCAGCTCCTCACCAACTGGATCGAGACCCTGTGATGACCGCACCCACCCTCGAACTCCTCCCCGCGGTCGACGTCCGCGACGGCCAGGCCGTCCGCCTCGTCCACGGCGTCTCCGGCAGCGAGACCTCCTACGGCTCCCCGCTGGAGGCCGCCCTCGCCTGGCAGCGCTCCGGCGCCGAATGGCTCCACCTCGTCGACCTGGACGCCGCGTTCGGCACCGGCGACAACCGCGCCCTGGTCGCCGGGATCACCGGCGCCATGGACATCAAGGTCGAGCTGTCCGGCGGCATCCGCGACGACGCCTCGCTCGCCGCGGCCCTCGCCACCGGCTGCACCCGCGTCAACCTCGGCACCGCCGCCCTGGAGACCCCCGAGTGGGCCGCCAAGGCCATCGCCGAGCACGGCGACCGGATCGCCGTCGGCCTCGACGTCCGCGGCACCACCCTCAAGGGCCGTGGCTGGACCAGCGAGGGCGGCGACCTCTACGAGACCCTCGCCCGCCTGGACGCCGAGGGCTGCGCCCGTTACGTCGTCACCGACATCGGCAAGGACGGCACCCTCACCGGCCCCAACCTGGAGCTGCTGAAGAACGTCTGCGCCGCCACCGACCGGCCCGTCGTGGCCTCCGGCGGCATCTCCTCCCTCGACGACCTGCGCGCGCTGTCCGAGCTCGTGCCGCTCGGCGTCGAGGGCGCGATCGTCGGCAAGGCCCTGTACGCCAAGGCCTTCACCCTCGAAGAAGCCCTGAACGTCACGAAGGCAGGCTCCGCATGAGTTCCGTACGTCGTATCTCCTCCGGCGGCCCGTACGAGGACGTCATCGCGTACTCCCGCGCCGTGCAGCTGCCCAACGGGCTGGTGCTCGTCTCCGGCTGCACCGCGGCCGACGCGGGCGGCCCGTACGACCAGGCCGTCGCCGCCTTCGGCGTCGCCTTCAAGGCACTCGCCCAGGCCGGACTCGGCCCCGAGGACGTGGTGCGGACCCGCATGTACCTCACCCACGCCCGTGACGTGGACGAGGTGGGCCGCGCCCACAAGACGCTCTTCGACGCCGTCCGCCCCGCCGCGACGATGCTCATCGTCTCCGGCTTCGTCGACCCGTCGATGGTCGTCGAGGTGGAGGTAGAGGCGTACCGGGAGCCCTCCGCATGAGCCTCGCCGTACGCGTGATCCCCTGCCTCGACGTGGACAACGGCCGCGTCGTCAAGGGCGTCAACTTCCAGAACCTGCGCGACGCGGGCGACCCCGTCGAGATGGCCAAGCTGTACGACGCCGAAGGCGCCGACGAGTTGACCTTCCTCGACATCACCGCCTCGTCCGGCAACCGCGAGACGACCTACGACGTGGTGCGCCGCACCGCCGAGCAGGTCTTCATCCCGCTGACCGTCGGCGGCGGCGTGCGCACCGCCGACGACGTGGACAAGCTGCTGCGGGCCGGAGCGGACAAGGTCGGCGTCAACACCGCCGCCATCGCCCGCCCCGAGCTCATCCAGGAGATCGCCGAACGCTTCGGCCGTCAGGTCCTGGTCCTCTCGGTCGACGCCCGCCGCACCGCCACCGGCTCCTTCGAGGTCACCACCCACGGCGGCCGCAAGGGCACCGGCATCGACGCCGTCGAATGGGCCCACCGCGCCGCCGAACTCGGCGCCGGGGAGATCCTGCTCAACTCGATGGACGCCGACGGCACCAAGGACGGCTACGACACCGAGATGATCGCCGCCGTCCGCAAGCACGTCACCGTCCCGGTGATCGCCTCCGGAGGCGCCGGCAACCTCGCGCACTTCCCGCCGGCCATCGCCGCCGGAGCCGACGCGGTGCTCGCCGCCTCGGTGTTCCACTTCGGCGACCTTCGGATCTCCGAGGTCAAGACGTCGCTGCGCGAGGCGGGCCACCCCGTCCGCTGACGGACACCCGCCCGGCACCCCGCGAAAAACACCTGCCGCGCCACCCCCACCCCGCCTAGTCTGGTCCAGACCAGTCGAGGAGGGGGTGCGGTGGGCGCGGCAGCCGTGTTGCGTGACGGGAACGTCCTGCGATGGCTCGGGGCGTACGCCGCCTCCCTCATCGGGGACGGGATCTACTTCCTCGCCCTCGGCTGGGCCGCCGCGCAGAACGCCGGACCCGGCGAGGTCGGCCTCGTCATGGCCGCCGGAGCGGTACCCCGCGCCCTGCTCATGCTGGGCGGCGGTGTCGTCGCCGACCGCTTCGGCCCGCGTCTCGTCGTCCTCTCCTCCGACGCCGTGCGCTGCGCGGTCATCCTCGCCCTCGCGGCGATCGTCGCCCTGACCTCGCCCGACCTGTGGCTCCTGGTCGTCGTCGCCCTCGTCTTCGGCCTGGTCGACGCCCTGTTCATGCCCGCCGTCGGCGCGCTGCCGCCGCGGATCGCCGAGCCCGGACACCTCGTCCGCGTCCAAGGCCTGCGGAGCCTCGCCGAACGCGTCGGCCACACCGCCGGCCCGCCGGCCGCCGGCCTCGCCATGGGCCTGGGCGGCCCCGCGACCGCCTTCGCGGTGGCCGCCGCACTGTTCGCCGTCTCGCTGGCGCTCCTGCTGACCGTACGCATCGCCCCGCTCCCCGGGAGTACGGTGCCCCGCACGCCGGGGAGCGCCAGGAGCGCCGGGCGGGAGCTGCGGTCCGGGCTCGCGTACATCCGACGGCACGGCCTGATAGGCCCGCTCGTCCTCTCCGGCGCGCTGAGCCAGCTCGGCACCTCCGCCCCGCTCACCCTCGGGCTGATCCTGCTCGCCGGGGAACGCGGCTGGGGCGCGGGCGGGGTCGGCTGGGTCGTCGGCTCACTCGGAGCGGGCGCCGCCGCGAGCGCCCTGCTGCTCACCCTGATCCCGCGCTTCCCCCGCGCCGGGGCGTGGCAGAACGCCACCCTGATCGCCGGCTCGGCCGGCATCGGCGCCCTCGCCCTGGCCCCGACCCTCACCTCGGCGGTGGCGCTGGCGCTGGTCACCGGGCTCGTCTGCGGGATCTGCGGAGGCCTGGCCGTCGCCCTGATCCAGACCGCCACCGACCCCTCCTACCTGGGACGGGTCAGCTCCGTCATGGCCTTCACGGCGGTGGGGCTGGCCCCGCTGGCCTATCCCGTGTTCGGGCTGGCGGCCGGGCTGTGGGGGGTCACCCCGGTGTTCCTCGCCGGTGGCGCGCTGAGCATGGCCGGTGCGGCCGTCGGCACCTGGGCCCCCGCGGTCCGCCGAGCGGAACTCTCCCTGACCTGACCCCGCCGGGCCCTCTCGCCGGGCCGGGTGCGGTGGGGCGGGGCCGGGTGCTGCGGCGCTGCCCCGGCGCAGGCCCCCGGGGCTCCGCCCCGAACCCCGCGCCTCAATCGCCGGCGGGGCTGGATTGTGCGGCGGGGCCGGGTAGTGCGGCGCTCTCCCGCTGCAGGCCCCCGGGGCTCCGCCCCGGACCCCGCGCCTCAAACGCCGGCGAGGCTGAAAGGCCCGCCTCAAACGCCGGCGGGGCTGAAGGTCCGCCTCAAACGCCGGCGGGGCTGGATTTGGTCGGGGTCGGGGACGGGGTGGGGTGTTGGCCGGGACTAAAACGTGATTTGTTGGCGCAAGGCACCGCTCGGCCATCGCAGCCCCTGCCAGGGCGCCATAAATCATGCCCGTCCCGGACGACACCCCACCCCGGCACCGGCCCCGACCCACCCGCAGCCCCCGACCGGGCACCGCCCCAGGCCGGGCACCGCTCCCGACCGCGCACCGGCCCCGACCCACCCGCAGCCCCCGACCGGGCACCGTCCCGACCGGGCGCCCCCCGACCCGCCCGCCAGGTCAGAGGCCCAGGCTCGCCTCCGTCAGGCGGGCCACCGCCTCCTTCGGGCCGTCCAGTTCCACCGCGGCGGCGGCCTGCCGGCCGAAGCAGAACAGGGTCAGTTCCCCGGGCTCCCCGGTGACCGTCACCACCGGCGTGCCCTTGTGCGCGACCGAGGTCTGACCGTTCGGGCGCCGCAGGACGAGGCCGACGGGCGACTTGCGCCCCGTGAGCCGGGCCAGCCGCTCCAGCCGCGACCACAGGACGTCGGAGAACACCGGATCCAGTTCCCGCGGCGACCAGTCCGGCTGCGCGCGCCGGACGTCCTCCGCGTGGACGTAGAACTCCACCGCGTTCGCCGCCTCGTCGATCTGCTTCAGCGCGTACACCGACATCCTCGGCGGCCCGGTCCGGATCAGCCGGAGGAGTTCCTCGTACGGCTTGGCCGTGTATTCCTCCATCGCCTTGTCCAGCCGTGCCTTGAGCACGTTCAGCAGCAGACCCCCCGCCGCGTCCGGCCGCCGCTCCCGGACGACCACGTGCGCGGCCAGCTCCCGCGCCCGCCAGCCGTCGCACAGCGTCGGCGCCTCCGGTCCCGCGGCTTCCAACAGGTCGGCCAGCAGCAGTCGTTCACGCTTCGCATGGGTAGACATGGCGGCAAGCCTACGGCTGGAAGCAGCCCCTCGCCCGCTCATCAGCTGGACAGTGATCCGTAACCGCAGCCCCGACCCGGCACAATGGCCCCCATGAGTACGTCCTCCCTCGATCCCGCCGTCGCCGCCCGCCTCAAGCGCTCACCGGACGGTCTGGTACCGGCCATCGCCCAGCAGTACGACACCGGAGAGGTGCTCATGCTCGGCTGGATGGACGACGAGGCCCTGCACCGCACCCTGACCACCGGGCGCTGTACCTACTGGTCCCGCAGCCGCGGCGAGTACTGGGTCAAGGGGGAAACTTCCGGCCACTTCCAGCACGTGAAGTCCGTCGCCCTGGACTGCGACGCCGACACCGTCCTCGTGAAGGTCGACCAGGTCGGCGCCGCCTGCCACACCGGCGCCCGCACGTGCTTCGACGCCGACGTCCTGCTCTCCGACGCCGAATAGGTAGGGTCCCACGCCATGGATCTTGAGACGTTCCGCAAGCTCGCGGTGGACCGCCGCGTCATCCCCGTCAGCCGCAAGCTGCTCGCGGACGGGGACACCCCGGTCGGGCTCTACCGGAAGCTGGCGGCCGAGCGCGCCGGTACCTTCCTGCTGGAGTCCGCGGAGAACGGCCGGTCCTGGTCCCGGTACTCCTTCATCGGCGTGCGCAGCGACTCCACCCTCACCGTCCGCGACGGGCAGGCGCACTGGATCGGCACCCCGCCCGTGGGCGTCCCCACCGACGGGGACCCCCTCGACGCGCTGCGCGCCACCGTCGAGGCCCTGCACACCCCCCGCGACCTCGCGGCCGGCATGCCGCCCTTCACGGGCGGCATGGTCGGCTACCTGGGCTACGACATCGTGCGCCGGCTGGAGCGCATCGGGGAGCACGGCGGCGACGACCTGGAGCTGCCCGAGCTGACCATGCTGCTCACCTCCGACCTGGCGGTCCTGGACCACTGGGACGGCACCGTGCAGCTGATCGCCAACGCGATCAACCACAACGACCTCGACACGGGCGTGGACGAGGCGTACGCGGACGCGGTGGCCCGCCTGGACGCGATGCAGGCCGACCTGGCACGGCCCGCGCCCTACCTGCCCACCCCGCTGCCGGTCTCCGAGCTGCCGGAGTTCTCCGCGCTGTGGGGCGGCGAGCAGTACCGGGCCGCCGTCGAGGACATCAAGGAGCGGATCCGGGCCGGCGAGGCCTTCCAGGTGGTGCCCTCGCAGCGGTTCGAGACGCCCTGCGAGGCCTCCGCGCTGGACGTGTACCGGGTGCTGCGGGCCACGAACCCGTCCCCGTACATGTACCTGTTCCGTTTCGAGAACGGCTTCGACGTGGTCGGCTCCAGCCCCGAGGCGCTGGTGAAGGTCGAGGACGGGCGGGCGATGGTCCACCCGATCGCCGGCACCCGCCACCGCGGCGCGACCCCGCAGGAGGACAACGACCTCGCGGAGGAGCTGCTGGCCGACCCGAAGGAGCGCGCCGAGCACCTGATGCTCGTCGACCTGGGCCGCAACGACCTGGGCCGGGTCTGCGCGCCGGGTTCCGTCGAGGTCGTCGACTTCATGAGCATCGAGCGGTACTCGCACGTCATGCACATCGTCTCGACGGTCACCGGACGCGTCGCCGAGGGCCGCACCGCCTTCGACGTGCTCACCGCCTGCTTCCCGGCGGGCACCCTCTCCGGGGCGCCCAAGCCGCGCGCCATGCAGATCATCGAGGAGCTGGAGCCCACCCGTCGCGGCCTGTACGGCGGCTGCGTCGGCTACCTGGACTTCGCCGGTGACTCCGACACGGCCATCGCCATCCGCACTGCGCTGCTGCGCGACGGGACGGCGTACGTGCAGGCGGGCGCGGGTGTCGTCGCGGATTCGGTGCCCGAGTCGGAGGACGAGGAGTGCCGCAACAAGGCTGCCGCCGTGCTCCGGGCGGTCGGAGCGGCGAACCGCCTCCACCGGGGCTGAGGCCGTAGGGGATAGTGGGGTACGTGAGTGCCGTACCCCACCCCCGCAACGAAGCCGAGGCCCCCGAGAGCAAGGCCGGCCGCCGCAGCGTGGCCGTCGCCCTGCTGCTCGGCGCGCTCGGCGCCACCGTCGTCCTGCTGGCCTCCGGCCGGGTCTGGGCCCGGGGCAGTGCCGCCGTCGGCGGCGACCGGCTCCCGCTGACCGCCGACGGGCAGGCCGTCACGGGTCTACCGGCGGCGCTGGCCATCGTCGGCCTGGCCGCCCTGGTGGCGGTGTTCGCCGTACGCGGTCGCAGTCGGCTGTTGGTGTCCGGGCTGCTCGCGCTGAGCGGTCTGGGCGCGGCCCTGGCCGCCCTGGCCGCGGCCGACGACCGCCGCACCCTGGACGACCGGGCGGCCACCGCAACGGCGGACACCGCCGCCCGAGTGGCGGAACTGAGCCATACGGTCTGGCCGTACGTGGCGGCCGGCGGAGCGGTCCTGATCCTGCTGGCCGGGCTGCTGGCCCTGCGCTTCGGTCGGACCTGGCCCGCCATGGGGGGCCGCTACGAGCGTGACGGCAGCCCCCGGACGCGCAAACCCGCGGCGGTGGACCCGGACCGGCCGGAGGACTTGTGGAAGGCTCTGGACCGCGGCGAGGACCCGACCCGCTGAAGAACCATCCCGCCCGGTGCGGGACAATGTCACCGAGCGTGCGGCACAGCACGTGAGACAGAGCAACGAGGAGCAACTCATGGCGGGCACGAGCCACGGACACACCCCGGCCGCCTGGACCGGTGTCATCATCGCCTTCATCGGTTTCTGCGTCTCCGGCGCCTTCATGGTGCTGGCGAACCCGCTCGGGTTCTGGGCGGGCCTCGTCGTCGTCGTGCTCGGCGGTGTCGTGGGCATGGGGATGCGGGCGGCGGGCATGGGCGCGCCGAAGGCCACCCACCGTGACCTCGCCGAGGTCATCGCCGCCAACCGGGTTCCCGCCAAGGTCTGAGCGGAACCCGTGGTCCGGCAGGGACACGGTTCGAAAGGCGCGGCCCGTCGGGCTGCGCCTTTTGTCGTGACCGGCGAGAATCGCCGGGTGGACGCCTCTCGCACCCCCTCCGCCCCTCCGCCCGGCCCGCCCGCGCCCGTGTCCCCGCGGATCCCCGGCGCCGGCCCGTCCTGGTCGCTCCCGGCGCCCCCCGCCGGCCCGGTCCGGGCCTCCCGGGCCCGGCGGCTGGTCGCCCCGGTGCTGACCGTGGCCGGCGTCGCGGCGGCGTTCGCGTACGTGGGGGCCGTCGATCCGAACGAGCCGGGTCACTACCCGGTCTGCCCGCTGTTCCGGCTGACCGGGGTGCTGTGCCCGGGCTGCGGCGGGCTCCGCAGCGCGCACGCCTTCGCGCACGGCGATCTGGTGACGGCCCTCGGGGCCAATGCCCTGGCGGTGGTCGGCTACCTCGTCTTCGCCGCGTTCGCGGCGCTGTGGCTCGTCCGGGCCTTCCGCGGCGGGCCGACGCCCCGGCTCGCCCTGGGGCGGGCCGCCTGGTGGGGGGTCGCCGTCCTGGCGGCAGGTTTCGCGATTGTCCGGAATTTCCCGTTCGGTTCCGCACTGGCTCCCTGAAGCCGCGAGGGGCCTTGAGGAAGGCCTTATTCCGTGTCCAGCCATTGGGAAACGTCGAACTCCGTGCGGAGGCGGCGGCGACCTGCGGATACCATTTGAGTGCTGACCTTGCAGTGGTACGTGTCCGCAAGGCGGCCGACCGTCATCAACCCGGAAGGGGGCCGCTCGCGTGAGTGTGCTCGACGAGATCATCGAAGGGGTCCGCGAAGACCTTGCCGAACGGCAGGCCCGCGTCAGCCTCGACGAGCTCAAGGAGCGTGCCGCCAAGGCGCCCCGGGCCAAGGACGGTGTCGCCGCCCTGCGCGGCGACAGCGTCAAGGTGATCTGCGAGGTCAAGCGGTCCAGCCCGTCCAAGGGCGCGCTGGCCGCGATCGCCGATCCGGCCGGGCTCGCCGCCGACTACGAGGCGGGCGGTGCGTCGGTCATCTCCGTCCTCACCGAGCAGCGTCGTTTCGGCGGCTCGCTGGCCGACCTGGAGGCCGTCCGCGCCCGCGTGGACATCCCGATCCTGCGCAAGGACTTCATCGTCACGGCCTACCAGCTGTGGGAGGCCCGCGCGTACGGCGCCGACCTCGCGCTGCTGATCGTGGCGGCCCTGGAGCAGGAAGCCCTCGTCTCCCTCATCGAGCGGGCCGAGTCCATCGGTCTCACCCCGCTCGTCGAGGTCCACGACGAGGAGGAAGTCGAACGCGCGGTGGCCGCAGGCGCCAAGATCATCGGCGTCAACGCCCGCAACCTGAAGGACCTCAAGGTCGACCGCTCCACCTTCGAGCGCGTCGCCCCGGAGATCCCCGCCCACATCGTGAAGATCGCCGAGTCCGGCATCCGCGGACCGCACGACCTGATCGCCTACGCCAACGAGGGCGCGGACGCCGTGCTCGTCGGCGAGTCCCTGGTCACCGGCCGCGACCCGAAGGCGGCCGTGGCCGACCTCGTCGCCGCCGGCGCCCACCCCGCCCTGCGCCACGGCCGGAGCTGACCCTTCCCATGCCGCCCTTCCGTTCCCCCGTCCGCACCCGGCCAGGCCACGGCCCGGCCGGTGTGCCGACGGCGCACGCGCCACTGGCGCGCGGTTGCCGCCCCCGCGGCTGCCGCGCCCCGGCCCGGCGCGTGCACGGGCGGCGGGTGCGCTACGTGATCGGCTCCGAGCCCGGTCAGGTCAACGGCATGCGATGGCGCGGCGGAGCCGTGCGCTGACGACGGCCCCTCCCGGCCCGTTGCCCCTCGCGGGCACCGGCCGGTGGCCTCGTACGGTCCCGCGCCCCCGGCCCACGGCCGCCGGCGCGGACCGCTCCGTCCGTACGCCCGCGACCCCCGGTGGGGTCCTCGGGCGGCGGACCGACGGCGCGATACGGAGCACTCCTGTCACCCGTAGGTACCGCTTCCGCACCACGTAGGAGTAGTGGCCATGCCCACCAGCTCGTTCTTCATCCCGGACCCCGAGGGTCACACCCCGAACGCCGAGGGGTACTTCGGCGACTTCGGCGGCAAGTTCATCCCGGAGGCGCTCGTCGCCGCCGTGGACGAGGTCGCCGTCGAGTACGAGAAGGCCAAGGGCGACCCCGCCTTCGCCGCCGAGCTCGACGAGCTCATGGTCAACTACACCGGCCGCCCCAGCTCCCTCACCGAGGTGCCCCGGTTCGCCGAGCACGCGGGCAACGCGCGGATCTTCCTCAAGCGCGAGGACCTGAACCACACCGGCTCGCACAAGATCAACAACGTGCTGGGCCAGGCCCTGCTCACCAAGCGCATGGGCAAGACCCGGGTCATCGCCGAGACCGGCGCCGGCCAGCACGGCGTGGCCACCGCCACCGCCTGCGCCCTCTTCGGCCTCGACTGCACCATCTACATGGGCGAGATCGACACCCGGCGCCAGGCCCTCAACGTGGCCCGGATGCGGATGCTCGGCGCCGAGGTCATCGCCGTGAAGTCCGGCTCCCGGACCCTCAAGGACGCCATCAACGAGGCGTTCCGCGACTGGGTCGCCAACGTCGACGAGACCCACTACCTGTTCGGCACCGTCGCCGGCCCGCACCCCTTCCCGGCCATGGTCCGCGACTTCCACCGCGTCATCGGCGTGGAGGCCCGCCGGCAGATCCTGGAGCGCGCCGGCCGGCTTCCCGACGCCGTCGCCGCCTGCGTCGGCGGGGGCTCCAACGCCATCGGCCTCTTCCACGCCTTCATCCCGGACGCCGACGTCCGACTCGTGGGCTTCGAGCCCGCCGGACACGGCGTCGAGACCGGCGAGCACGCCGCGACCCTCACCGCGGGCGAGCCCGGCATCCTGCACGGCTCCCGCTCCTACGTCCTGCAGGACGAGGAGGGCCAGATCACCGAGCCCTACTCGATCTCCGCCGGCCTGGACTACCCGGGCATCGGCCCCGAGCACTCCTACCTCAAGGACAGCGGCCGGGGCGAGTACCGCGCCGTCACCGACGACGCCGCCATGCAGGCCCTGCGCCTGCTCTCCCGCACCGAGGGCATCATCCCGGCCATCGAGTCGGCGCACGCCCTCGCGGGCGCCCTCGACCTGGGCAAGGAGCTGGGCAAGGACGGCCTGATCGTGGTCAACCTGTCCGGCCGCGGCGACAAGGACATGGACACGGCGGCCCGCTACTTCGGGCTGTACGACGGCGAAGGCGCCGAGGGGGAGTCGAAGTGAGCAACGGCAACATCGAACTGCTGAGCAGCACCCTCGCGAAGGCCAAGTCCGAGGACCGGGCGGCCCTCGTCGCCTATCTGCCGGCCGGCTTCCCGACCGTCGACGGGGCCATCGAGGCCGTCAAGGCCGTCATCGCGGGCGGCGCCGACGTCGTGGAGATCGGGCTGCCGCACAGCGACCCGGTCCTGGACGGCGCGATCATCCAGACCGCCGACGACATCGCCCTGCGCGGCGGCGTGAAGATCGCCGACGTCATGCGGACGGTGCGCGAGGCGTTCGAGGCCACCGGGGTCCCGATCCTGGTCATGACCTACTGGAACCCAATCGACCGCTACGGCGTCGAGCGGTTCACCGCCGAACTCGCGGCGGCCGGCGGCGCCGGCTGCATCCTGCCCGACCTGCCGGTCCAGGAGTCCGCGCTGTGGCGCGAGCACGCGGAGAAGCACGGTCTCGCGACCGTCTTCGTCGTGGCCCCCAGCAGCCAGGACGCCCGACTGGCCACCATCACGGCCGCCGGTTCCGGCTTCGTCTACGCCGCCTCTCTGATGGGCGTCACCGGCACCCGCGAGTCCGTCGGCAACGAGGCCCAGGAACTGGTGCGCCGCACCCGCGCCACGACCGACCTCCCCGTCTGCGTCGGCCTGGGCGTCTCCAACGCCGTGCAGGCCAAGCAGGTCGCGGGCTTCGCCGACGGCGTCATCGTCGGCTCGGCCTTCGTGAAGCTGCTGCTGGACGCCCCGGACCTGCCGTCCGGCCTGACGGCCGTGCGCGCGCTGGCGGGCGAACTTGCGGAAGGCGTACGCAGGTCCTGACGCCGGGCGGCTCCCGCGGGGGGTTATGTAGCCCGATCGGGTGGAAGTGGGAGCGGGGAGGCACGAGAGTGCCTCCCTGCTTCGTTTGGCCGAACGTGAGCGAGAAGAACGACGGTGCGAACCGCGATGCGACGAAACGATCGGCCCGGGAGCGACTCCAAGTGGAGCGCGAGCGGCAGAAGACCCGGGACAAGCGCCGGCGGACCCTCGTCGTATCGGCGGCGGTGGTCGGCGTACTCGGCCTGGCGGCCGTCGTCGGCCTGATCGCGGCCAATGCCGGGTCCGGCGACAAGTCCGCCAAGGCCGGGCCGGTGGTCGCGCCGTCCGGGGCGACGGGGAAGGACGCGCTCGCCATCCAGACGGGCCAGAGCGGCGCCCCCTCCCAGCTGACCGTCTGGGAGGACTTCCGCTGCCCCGCCTGCAAGTCCTTCGAGACCAACTACAAGGACACCATCCACGAGCTGGAAGCCAAGGGGCTGCTCAAGACCGAGTACCACATCGTCACCCTCATCGACGGGAACATGGGCGGCAGCGGCTCGCTGAAGTCGGCGAACGCCGCCGCCTGCGCGCAGGACGCCGGCAAGTTCGCCGCCTACCACGACGTCCTGTTCGAGAACCAGCCGGAGGAGGTCGACGACGCCTACGGCAAGAACGCCAAGCTGTTGGAGCTGGCCGGCAAGGTCGACGGCCTGGACACCCCCGCCTTCCGCGCCTGCGTCGAGGACGGCACGCACAACAGCTGGGTCGGCAAGTCGCAGGACGCCTTCCGGGCCGGGAACTTCCGGGGCACCCCCACGGTCCTGCTCGACGGGAAGGACATCTTCGCGGACCAGGCCGACCCGCTGACCCCGCAGAAGCTCAAGGCGAAGGTCGAGGCCGCGGCGAAGGCCCCGAGCGGGGCGTCCGGCGCCCCGAAGGCCGGCTCCGGTTCCGGGTCCGGCAAGACCTCGCCGTCGGCCACCGCGTCCCCATCGGGAACGGGCAGGACCTCCTCGACGACCGGCTCGAAAGCAGTGCCCGAGGGGACCGCGCGGGACTGAGCGCGGACCCGGCCGCCGTTTCGACCGGGCCGGGCCGTGTGTGGGTTTGATGTCAGCTTGCCGGGTGGGTTGCGGTCGGTACCGCCCGGCAAGGTAGCGTCAGGTCTGCCATGACCCTTGCCTATATCCCCAGTCCGTCGACCGGCGTGATCCATCTCGGACCGATCCCGCTCCGCGGCTACGCGTTCTGCATCATCATCGGCGTCTTCATCGCCGTCTGGCTCGGCAACAAGCGCTGGATCGCGCGCGGCGGAAAGCCGGGCACGGTCGCGGACATCGCCGTGTGGGCGGTGCCGTTCGGCCTTGTCGGCGGTCGCCTCTACCACGTGATCACCGACTACCAGCTGTACTTCGGCGAAGGCCGCAACTGGGTCGACGCCTTCAAGATCTGGGAGGGCGGCCTCGGCATCTGGGGCGCGATCGCGCTCGGCGCGGTCGGCGCCTGGATCGGCTGCCGGCTGCGCGGCATCCCGCTGCCGGCCTGGGCCGACGCGCTGGCCCCCGGCATCGCCCTGGCCCAGGCCTGCGGGCGCTGGGGCAACTGGTTCAACCAGGAGCTGTACGGCCGGGCCACCGACCTGCCGTGGGCGGTGAAGATCACCGAGGGTGCGAACCGCGAGGCGGGCACCTACCACCCGACCTTCCTGTACGAGTCGCTGTGGTGCGTCGGCGTCGCCGTGCTGGTCATCTGGGCCGACCGCCGCTTCAAGCTCGGGCACGGGCGGGCCTTCGCCCTGTACGTCGCCTCGTACTGCGCGGGCCGCGCCTGGATCGAGTACATGCGCGTCGACGAGGCCCACCACATCCTGGGCCTGCGACTGAACGTGTGGACCGCGATCGTGGTCTTCATCCTGGCCGTCACCTACTTCGTGCTGTCGGCGAAGCTGCGACCGGGCCGCGAGGAGGTCGTCGAACCGCAGGCTCCCGTCGCCGTGGGGGACGGTCCCGCCGAGGGCGGGGCGAAGGACGCCGCGACCGGCGCCAAGGCGGTCGAGGACGCACCGCGCAAGCCGGCCGAGCCCGCGAAGCCCGCACGGCCGGCCGAGCCCGCCAAGCCTGCCGAGCCCGCGAAGCCCGCACGGCCGGGCGACAAGCCGGGCGCCGAGGCTCCCGGGTCCGCCGGGGCCGTCAGGACGGACCTGACCAAGGCCGGCGAGGACGAGGCCGCGGAGGCCGGGAAGAGCTGACGGACGCTCGACGAAGGACAGGGTCCGCTCCGGAAGGGGGCGCCGCGACGATCGCGGCGCCCCCTTCCGGCCTGTCGGGCCGGTCCTCCCCGGGCCGTGCGGCTACGCGGACCGCCGGGACAGGGTCAGCGTCCGGTGGGCGGCCGCCACCACCGCCGGGTCCACGAACCGGCCGTCGGGCAGGGCAAGGGCCCCCGACATCGCCCGCGCCGCCGACACGATCTCCTCGGCGGCCGTGACCTCCTCGGGCCCCGGCAGGAAGCACCGTTCGATGACGGGGAGCTGGCGCGGATGGATCGCGGCCCGGCCCAGGAACCCCAGCGAGCGGCCGCGCACGCAGGAGGCTGCCAGCGCGTCCAGGTCCCGGACGTCGGGGAACACCGACTGCGCCGGCGGCGCCAGGCCCGCCGCCCGGGCGGCGACCACCACCCGGGAACGGGGCCAGTCCAGCCCCGTCTCCGCGCTCACCCCCAGATCGGCCCGCAGGTCCGCCTCGCCGAGGGTCAGCCCGTGCAGGCACGGGTGGGCGCGGGCGATCTCGTACGCCCGCTCCACACCGAGGGCCGACTCCAGCAGCGCGTACAGGGCGACCCCGCCGGTGCGGTCGGCGACCCGGGTGATCTGCTCCGGAGCGTCGACCTTCGGCAGCCGCAGCCCGGCGAGTCCGTGCAGCCGGGCCAGCGCCGTCAGGTCGGCGCCCGCCCAGGGCGAGCCCAGGGCGTTGACCCGGACGTGGACGGGGACCGGCGGCCGTTCGGTGAGGAGCTCGGCGGTGGCGGCCCGGGCGTACTCCTTGCGGGAGACCGACACGGAGTCCTCCAGGTCCACGATGACGGCGTCGGCCCCGCACCGCAGGGCCTTGGCCACCACCTCCGGACGGTCCCCGGGTGCGTAGAGCCAGGTCAGGATCACAGTGCCCCCTCGGTGCGCAGCGCGGCGATCTCGTCCCGGGTCAGGCCGAGCTCGGTGAGGACCTCGTCGGTGTCCGCGCCGTGCGGGCGGCCCGCCCAGCGGATCCCGCCGGGGGTCCCGGACAGTCGGAAGAGGACGTTCTGCATGCGGATCGGGCCGAGTTCCGGGTCCTCGACCCCGGTGACCGTGTCGAGGGCCGCGAACTGCGGATCGGCCATCACGTCCCGTACGTCGTACACCTGGGCGACGGCCGCCTCGGCGCTCTCGAAGGCGGCCACCGCCTCGTCGGCCTTGCGCAGGGCGATCCAGCCGCCGACGGCCGCGTCCAGGACGTCGGCGTGCTCGGCCCGGCCCGCGCCGGTCGCGAACCAGGGCTCGTCGGCCAGCTCGGGCCGCCCGACCAGCCGGACGACCCGCTCGGCGACGGACCGGGCCGACGCGGACACCGCCAGCCAGCGGCCGTCCGCACTGCGATAGGTGTTGCGGGGGGCGTTGTTCACGGACCGGTTCCCGGTGCGCGGCTGCACGTAGCCCAGCTGGTCGTACCAGAGGGGGTGCGGGCCGAGCACGGTGAGGATCGGTTCGATGATGGCGAGGTCGACGACCTGCCCCCGCCCGGTGCGGTCCCGGCCCGCCAGCGCCGTCATCACCGCGTACGCGGCCGTCAGCGCGGCGATCGAGTCCGCGAGCCCGAAGGGCGGCAGCGTCGGCGGGCCGCCCGGCTCCCCGGTGATCGCGGCGAACCCGCTCATGGCCTCGGCGAGGGTCCCGAAGCCGGGGCGGTGGGCGTACGGGCCGTGCTGGCCGAAGGCCGTGACCCGGGCCAGGACCAGGCGCGGGTTGGCCGCCGACAGCTCGGTCCAGCCCAGCCCCCACTTCTCCAGGGTGCCGGGACGGAAGTTCTCGACGACGACGTCGGCGGTGGCCGCGAGCCGCAGCAGGGTGTCCCGCCCGCCCGGCGTCGACAGGTCGAGGGTCATCGTCCGCTTGTTCCGGCCCAACAGCTTCCACCACAGGCCGATGCCGTCCTTGGCGGGGCCGTGGTCGCGCGACGGATCGGGACGACCCGGGTGCTCCACCTTGATCACCTCGGCGCCGAAGTCGCCGAGCAGGGTGGCGGCCAGCGGCCCCGCGAACAGGGTGGCCAGGTCGAGGACGCGCAGCCCGGCGAGCGGGCCGGGGCCGTGGGCGGGTCGGGGGTCCGTGATCGGACCGGGGCCCGGGCGTGGGTCCGTGATGGGCGCGCTCATCGCGGAACGCCCCGGCCGGCGGCGAACGCCACGACATCGGCCCGGTCCGGCATGGAGTCCTGGGCACCGGGCCGCTGCACCGACAGCGCGGCGGCGCACGCCGCCCACGCGAGGGCCTGCGGCATCGGGCGGCCCTCGCCGAGGGCCACGCAGAGGGCACCCACGAAGGTGTCCCCGGCGGCGGTGGTGTCCACGGCCCGGACGCGGGGCGCGGGCACCGTCAGCGGCTCCCGCCCCCGCGCCGCGTGCAGCACCCCCGCCGCGCCCAGGGTGATCACCACCTCCGGGACGTCCTGGAGCAGCGCCTCGGCGGCCCGGTGCGGATCGGTGAGCCCGGTGAGCGCGGCCGCCTCGTGCTCGTTCGGGACGAGCAGGTCGGTGGCGGCCAGCAGCCCGGCGGGCAGCGGCTGGGCGGGGGCCGGGGTGAGGACCGTACGGACCCCGTGGGCGCGCGCGGCCAGGGCGCCCGCGAGGACGACCTCCAAGGGCAGTTCGAGTTGCAGGAGGAGCGAGTCGGCCGACGCGATGCGGGCGTCGTCGCCCGCCTCCAGGGCGGTGACCAGGGCGTTGGCCGCCGGGATGACGATGATGCTGTTCGCGCCCTCGTCGTCGACCGTGATGTGGGCCGTGCCGCTGGCGCCCTCGACGGTGCGCAGGGCGGTCGTGTCGACCCCGCTGGCGTGGAGCGCGGCGCGCAGCCGCACCCCGAACTCGTCGGCCCCGACCGAGCCGATCATCACCACCTCCCCGCCGAGCCGGGCGGCGGCGACCGCCTGGTTGGCGCCCTTCCCGCCGGGGACGGTGCGGAACTCGCGGCCGGTGACGGTTTCCCCGAGACGGGGGGCCTTGGGCACGTAGGCGACGAGGTCCATGTTCGTACTGCCGAGCACGGCGATGGCCGTCATGAGCGGGCTGCCTCCTGGGCGGTGAGGTGGGCGAGGGCGTCGAACCCGATGCCGTCGAAGCCGGCGACGCCGGTGGAGAGGCGGTTCTTCAACGGTGCCGTCCACCGGTCCGGGATCCGGTCGGGCGATCCGGCCAGCAGCCCGGCGAGGGAGCCGGCGGTGGCCCCGTTGGAGTCGGTGTCCCAACCACCGGACACCGCCCGGCAGACGGAGTGCGTGAAGTCGCCGTCCGCGTGGGTGAGCGCGGCCGCGAGCAGCGCGGTGTTCGGGAGGGCGTGTACCCAGTGGTAGTGGCCGTAACAGTCGTGCAGCCGGTCCACGACCCGGTCGAAGTCGGCCTCATCGGAGGCGGTACGGATCCCGAGGCGCACGGCTTCCGCCAGCCGTGACCGGGGCGGTACGACGGCCAGTCCGGCCCGCAGCGCGCCGTGCACGTCGGTCCGGCCGCCGGCGGCCTCCGCGAGGGCGGCGGCGACGAACAGGGCGGCGTGGATCCCGCTCGCGGTGTGGGTGAGCGCGGCGTCGCGATGGGCCTGGGCGGCGGCGGCGACCGGATCTCCGGGGTTCGTCCAGCCGTGGACGTCGGCCCGGATGAGGGCGCCGATCCACTCGCGGAACGGATTGTGCCGGCGGGCCGTCAGCGGCGGTTCGAGGCCCTGTAGGAGGTTGCGGTAGGCGATCCGCTCGGCGGTGAAGGTCCGGCCCGCGGGCAGTTCGTCCAGCCAGAGCCGGCCGAGGTCGGCGGTGCTGAAGCCCTTGCCGTGTCGTTGGAGGAGGAGCAGACCGAGGAGGGGGTGGTTGAGGTCGTCGTCCTCGGGGGCGCCGTCGATGTTCTCGGCGAGGGAGGTATCGGCGGACCGCCGGTTCCACGGGTGCGCGGCGAGGAGCTCCGCCGGGACTCCGCGGGCCGTGAACCAGTCGGACAGCGGCCAGTTCCCGGTGGCCCGGGCCAGGGCCCGGATGGCGTCGAGCGGAAGCTTCTCCACGGGCTTCCCGAGGACGCAGCCCGCCGCGCGCCCGACCCAGGCCGCCTCCAACCGCTCCCGCAGCGCGGCGTCCGCCTCCGGGGGCGGGTCGTACGGACCGCGGGCCGGCCCGTGGTCCCGGTCCGCCACCAGGGCGCCGGCGGCGCGGTCGGGGGAGAGGGGCGGGGTGACGACCCCGTGCGGGGGCGGGACCCGATCCGGATCCGGACTCGGCTCCGTATCCGGCAGGGCGGTCCCGGGCGGGGGCTGCCGGAACGCGACTCCGGGTGGTGTCGGCAGGGCGGTCCCGGGCGGGGTCCGGGACCCGGCCTCGGGTGGGGTCCGGAGTCCGGCCTCGGACGGGGGCGGGAGGGTGACTCCGGGTGGGGGCGGGAGGGTCGTTCCGGGCGGGGGTCGGAGCGCGGCCTCGGATGGGGCCGGCTCCGGCTCCGGCTCCGCGGGTGGGGTCGGGGCCGTGGGCCAGGTGGCCCGGATCCCGGTCCAGGTGCTCGGTTCGTCGGCGGCCGAGGGGGCAGGGAGGGCGTCGAGTTCGTCCAGGAGGCGGATCGCGAGGGCGCGCAGCCGCGGCGGGGCCGGTTCGGTGGAGGCGCCGGCGCGGGTGGGGGCCGGGCGACCACCGGCCGCGAGCCACTTCCGCAGTACGGGTCCCGCGTCCCGGCCGTCCTCGTCCGCCTGCCGCAGCTCGTGGCCGAGCAGGTCCTCGGGCTGCGCCCAGGTGAGGCGTACGAGGGCGCCGGGGGGATCGGCGGCCGTCACCGGGGGGACGCCATCGCCGCGAAGGCGCTCTCGTGCGCCCGGCGCCGGTCCCGGTCCCGGGCGAACACCTCCCGGGCCACGGCGGCCAGTTCGGCGGCCGGTCCGTGCAGGTCGAGACGGCTGGCCTCGGCGACCTGCTTGGCCCAGCCGGCCGGTACCGCGGCCTCCCCGCCCAGCGCGCCGGCGACCGCCCCGGCCATCGTCGCGATGGAGTCGCAGTCCCGGCCGTAGTTGACGGCGCCGAGCACCGACGTCTCGTAGGAGCCGTCGCCGACGAGCAGCATGCCGAGGGCGATCGGCAGTTCCTCGATGGAGTGCAGGCGCGACGGGCGGCGGGCGCCGAGGGAGGGGTTGCGGTAGTCCGGGCCGACCGAGTCGTACGGGGCCACCGCCGCGCGCAGCGGGGCCAGCGCGGACTCGAAGTCGCGGTACCGGCAGGCGACTTCGCACACGGCCTCGATCGCCGACCGGGTACCGTCCTTGGCCAGTGCCAGGGCCGCCGCGACGACGGAGTCCGCCGTCGCGCCGGGTGCGCAGGCCGCCGCGACGGCCGCCGCGAAGACGCCGGCGGCCTCGCGCCCGTAGGAGGACTGGTGGGCGCCGGTCACGTCCAGCGCCTCGGCGTACGCGGCGGTCGGATTGCCCGCGTTGACCAGGCCTACCGGCGCCATGTACATCGCCGCACCGCAGTTGACGATGTTGCCGACGCCGGCCTCGCGGGGGTCCGCGTGCGCGTAGTGCAGCCGGGTCACGATCCACTTCTCGGCGAGGAACACCCGCTGGAGGGGGAGGGCCTCCGCTTCGAGCTCGGGGATCCAGCGGGGAGTGCCCATCAGGTCGGGGACGAGGTGCTCGGCGACGGCGTGGGCGTCGAGGTGGTCGCGGACCGTCGCGTAGACCCGTACCAGCGCGTGGGTCATCAGGGTGTCGTCCGTGACGTGCCCGTCGCCCTTGTGGTAAGGCGCGATGGGGCGGGCGGTGCGCCAGTCCTCGTACCAGGGGCCGACGATGCCGTGCACGTGGCCGCCGTGCCGTTCGACGATCCGCTCGGGGGACCAGCCCTCCACGGGGCCGCCGAGCGCGTCTCCCACGGCGGCCCCGACCAGGCTGCCGGTCACCCGGTCGTCGAGGGTGAGGGGGGTGTGCGTCATGTCCGAATCATCCCTTGGGTGAGGTGAGTTCCGTACGGGTGAGCAGCGCGGCGAGTTCGACGAGATCCGTCCCGGCGAGCCGGGGCAGGGCGCAGCCGGACAGCACGCGGCAGGCCTCGCGCCAGGAGGAGGGCAGCGAGTCGCCGCCGCCGAGGGCGCCGGTGAGGGCTCCGGCGAGGGCGGGCGCGGAGTCCGCGACGCGCGAGAGGCAGGCGGCTGCGGGCACCGCCTCGGAGACCCTGCCGCGGGCTGCGACGGCCAGGGCGAGGGCGACGGGGACGGTTTCGGCGGCGGCGATCCCGTAGCTGTAGACGTGGTCGACGATCTGGTGTTCCAGGAGCGGCACGAGCGCGAAGGCGCCGCCGTCCGCGTCGGCACGGGCGAGGGCGACGGCGTGCCGCGCGTTGCGGCCGATCTCGGTGGACTCCGGCAGCTGTGCGAGGGCGGCCTCGACGGCGTCGTCGGTGTCCGAGCCGCCGAGTGCGGTGGCCAGGGCGGCGGCCATGGCGCGGGCCCCGTGGACGCCGTCGCCGTCCTGCGTGTAGCGGGCGTCGAACTCGGCGAGGTCGGCGGCGGCGCACGGGTCACCGGGATGGACGACCGCGAGGACGCAGGCCCGGACGCAGGCGGCGTCGTCGAAGTAGTGCGGGTTGTCGTGCCCGGTGGCGGGCGGGCGCAGGCCGGCGGCGAGGTTGCCGAGGCCGGCGCGTACGGAGATCCGGGCGCGCAGCGGCAGGACGGCGGACTCGACCTCGGGCGCGCGTTCCGCCGCGGCGGCGACCTCGGAGGCCAGGGCGTTCCAGGCCAGGTCGATGGCGGCGCGCATGCGGCGGGACCGGGAGAGGTCGCTGAGCAGCACCCCTGCGGCGGTGAGCACGGACTCGGCGGCGAACGCCGCCCATTCGGCGTCGTCGGAGGGCCCCAGACGCAGGGGCTCGGGGGGCTGGTTCAGGGCGATGGGGACGGGGAGGGTGGTGGTGGCGTTCTGCTCCGCGAAGGTGTCGAGCTCGCGGGTGAGGCGGCGGGTCCACTCGGGCATTCGGCTGGCCCGGTGCCGGGCGGCGGGCCATCCGGCGGCGTCGCCGGCGGCGAGCCCGAGGAGCAGCCCCTCGATCCGCCGGGCCGCCCGCGGCGGGGCGGAGGAGGCCGGGGTGTCGGGGCGCCGCTCCCGGTCGGGGGCCTGCGGGGGCGCCGCCGCGGGGGTCGCCCGCTCGGCGATCGGCAGCCGCGGGCCGACCCCGCCGGGTCCGGTTCGCGGCTCCGCCCGCGCCGCGAACGCCGCGGGGTCGCCGGCCCGTACCTGCCGGGCCCGCGCCTCGGCCGCGGCGGCGAGGAGCGCGCCGGCGGCGCCGTTCGCACCCGGTGCGGCGACGAGGGTGAAGGCCGGGATCCCGGAGCCGGCCGGGTCAGCCCGGCCCTGCGGCGCGTCGGGCGTGCGGGGCGTGGTCGGGCCGGAGGCGTGGGCGGGGGCGTGGGCGTCCCGTCCGGCCGCGGTCGCCGTCCCGCCCGTGTCCTGTGTGCCGGCGACCGCGGCAGGGTCACCGAAGTCGGCCGTCGCGCCCGAGGTGATGGGTACGGCCGGGGGCTCGGAGGTGACCGTCGCGCCCGCGGTCGCCGTCGTGCCGGGCGCGTCCGGTCCGGCCGGGGTGACCATTCCGGTCGGAGTCGCCGGAGCTGCCGGAGTTGTCGGCGCGTCCGGGGCGTGGTTCGGTACGGGCGGTGTGCCGGGGGCCTCCGGGTCGCCCGTCGTGCCGGGGGCGTTCGGTGCGGCGGGGGTGTCCGGGGTGTACGGGGGCGGGGTCATCGGGGGGTCTCGGATTCGGGGGTGAGGAGGTCCGCGATGTCCAGGACGTGGTAGCCCCGCATCGAGGGGAGGCAGCTGCCGCGCACTGGGCCGATGACCGCCGCCCAGTCGGCGGGGATCGCCGCGACGCCGGCCATGGCGCCGGACAGGGCGCCGGCCACCGCGGCCGTGGTGTCGGCGTCCCGGCCCATGTTGACGGCGGTCAGGACGGAGTCCGTGAACTCGCCCCGACACGCTGCGAACGCGCCGAACGCCAGGCCCACCGCCTCCGGCGCCAGGTCCGTCCACGGGTATCCGCCGATCACGACGGCCGAGCGGACCGCCCGTTCGCCGCGCGGGGCGGCGGTGACGGCGCGGCGCAGGGAGCGGGCGGTCCAGGAGTCGGACGGGATCACGGACAGGGCAGCCGAGACGACGGAGGCGGGGGAGCCGCCCGCCATCGCGGCGGCGACGCCCGCCGCGACGGCCTGGCCGCCGTAGATGCCCTCGCCGTCGTGACTGACCGTGCCGTCGATCGCGACGAGCCGGGCGGCTTCGGCGGGGCGGCCCGCCGCGAACACCCCGAAGGGGGCGGCCCGCATGGCCAGCCCGTCCGACCAGGCGTGGCGGTGCTGTGCCGAGATGGGCGCGGCCAGGCCCCGACGGAGGTTCTCCAGGGTGCCCCGTTCGGAGAATCCGGCGCCGCGGAAGGGCCCCTCGTCGAGGTCGGCGATCCAGTGGTGCCAGGCCCGTTCGACGTGCGCGACGGTGAGGGCGGAGCCGTGCCGGGCGAGCAGCAGGCCCGAGAAGATGGCGTACTCGGTGTCGTCGGTGCCCGCCGGATCGGGCGAGACGAAGCCTTCGATCCTGCCCCACTTGGCCCGGATCTGCGACGGCTTCATGTTCTCGGCGGGGGCGCCCAGCGCGTCACCCACGGCGAGGCCCAGAAGAGCGCCCCTGGCCCGTTCGAGGAGGACCTGCGGATTGCATGCAATCAGCTCCATGGCGCGCCTCTCCACTTGATGGGACTCATGATGAGCCCTTGGGGGATTTGTGCCACGGCATGTGGTTTGTCGGTCGCCGCGAAACACCCCCCGAACGTCCCCGTCACCCGGTCGCCGAGGGACGAAACCCCAGGTAAGTACGGCCTTCCTTGCTGGCGGGCGGTGAAATTCGTGCGTAGGTTCGAGGTGTTCAGGGGGAGTGGCCCCGCGTGGGCCGGGCTCGCGTGGCTTTCGCGTACCCGCTCGCACATATGGGGAGGAATCACGCATGTCCATCATCGACACCGAAGCACCGCTGCACACCGCGCACCGCGACAACCACACGCACCGGGACGTCAACGGCGGATGGTTGCGGCCGGCCGTGTTCGGCGCGATGGACGGACTGGTCTCCAACCTCGCCCTGATGACCGGTGTGGCCGGCGGCGCGTTCGCCCCGCAGACCGTCGTGATCACCGGGCTGGCCGGTCTCGCGGCCGGCGCCTTCTCGATGGCCGCCGGTGAGTACACCTCGGTCGCCTCGCAGCGCGAACTGGTCCTGGCGGAGCTCGACGTCGAGCGCCAGCAGCTGCGCAAGCACCCCGTGGACGAGATGGAGGAGCTGGCCGAGCTCTACGTCTCACGCGGGGTCGAGCCCCCGCTGGCCCGCGAGGTCGCCATGCAGCTGTCCCGGGACCCGGAGCAGGCGCTGGAGATCCACGCCCGCGAGGAGCTCGGCATAGACCCCGACGACCTGCCCTCGCCGGCCGTCGCCGCGATCTCCTCGTTCGGCTCCTTCGCGCTCGGTGCCCTGCTCCCCGTGCTGCCCTACCTGCTCGGGGCGACCAGTCTGTGGCCCGCGGTGCTGCTGGCGCTGGTCGGGCTCTTCGCGTGCGGCGCGATCGTCTCCCGGGTCACGGCCCGGTCCTGGTGGTACAGCGGTATGCGTCAGCTCGTCCTGGGTGGCGCGGCCGCGGGTGTGACGTACATCCTGGGCACGTGGATCGGCAGCGCCGTAGGCTAACCGTCGCGGGAGTGAGACACTATGCAGTGCGCAACATAATTAGTTCATTACCCGGTGGTTTCGATTCCGTGTCCGCCGGGCATCCCACCTTGGCGCGCGGGCAATGATGCCCGCCTCGCGTCGGGACCTCCGCCCCGGGTCGTGGCCGCAGAAGCCCTGCGGAAATGGCTGCGGCCTCCGCGAAGGTCCCTCTTCTTCCTGCTCCGTGCGGTGTCCGCATGCTGGAACGCAATATCCGCTTCTCGGGATTGCCGTCATCATGTAACCTGCACGAAATTTCGCAGAGGGCCAACGTCGTCCCTCGGCTATGCACATATGCCACGACGACGACGGGAGAGCCGATGCGTTCCGCATCCACGCACTCCGCGACCGGCCCCAGCACCAACGCCTGGTCGCCCATGGACGGTCGCCCCGCCCAGCAGGGCATGTACGACCCGCGCAACGAGAAGGACGCCTGCGGCGTCGGATTCGTGGCGAACCTCACCGGCGAGGCGACCCACACCCTCGTCGAGCAGGCGCTGACCGTACTGCGGAACCTTGAGCACCGTGGCGCGACCGGCTCCGAGCCGGACTCGGGCGACGGCGCCGGAATCCTCTCCCAGGTCCCCGACGCGTTCCTGCGCGAGGTGGCCGGTTTCGACCTTCCCGAGGCCGGCGCGTACGCCGTCGGCATCGCCTTCCTCCCCGCCGACGGCACCGCACAGGCCGCCGCCGTGGAGCAGATCGAGGCCATCGCCGTCCAGGAGAACCTCACGGTCCTCGGCTGGCGCGAGGTCCCGGTCACCCCCGACCTGCTCGGCAACGGCGCCCGCACCACCATGCCGGCGTTCTCGCAGCTGTTCGTCTCCAACGGGGCGAGCGGCATCGAGCTGGACCGCAAGGCGTTCGTGCTGCGCAAGCGCGCCGAGCGCGAGGCCGGCGTGTACTTCCCGTCGCTCTCCGCCCGCACCATCGTCTACAAGGGCATGCTGACCACCGGCCAGCTGGAGCCCTTCTTCCCGGACCTCTCCGACCGCCGCTTCGCCTCGGCGCTCGCCCTGGTCCACTCCCGGTTCTCGACGAACACCTTCCCGTCCTGGCCGCTCGCCCACCCGTACCGCTTCGTCGCGCACAACGGCGAGATCAACACGGTCAAGGGCAACCGGAACTGGATGAAGGCCCGCGAGTCCCAGCTGGCCTCCGACGCCTTCGGCGACGGCGCCCTGGACCGCATCTTCCCGATCTGCACCCCGGACGCCTCCGACTCGGCCTCCTTCGACGAGGTCCTGGAGCTGCTCCACCTCGGCGGCCGGTCGCTGCCCCACAGCGTGCTGATGATGATCCCGGAGGCGTGGGAGAACCACACCTCCATGGCCCCGGCCCGCCGCGCGTTCTACCAGTACCACTCCACGATGATGGAGCCCTGGGACGGCCCGGCCTGCGTCACCTTCACCGACGGCACCCAGGTCGGCGCGGTCCTCGACCGCAACGGTCTGCGCCCCGGCCGCTACTGGGTCACCGACGAGGGCCTCGTCGTCCTCGGCTCCGAGGTCGGCGTCCTCGACATCGACCCGGCCAAGGTCGTCCGCAAGGGCCGCCTGCAGCCCGGCAAGATGTTCCTCGTCGACACCGCCCAGAAGCGGATCATCGAGGACGACGAGATCAAGGACGAGCTCGCCGCCGCCGCTCCGTACGCCGAATGGCTGGAGACCGGCGAGATCGAGCTGACGGACCTGCCCGAGCGCGAGCACATCGTCCACACCCACGCCTCGGTCACCCGCCGCCAGCAGACCTTCGGCTACACCGAGGAAGAGCTCCGCGTCATCCTCGCGCCGATGGCCCGCACCGCCGGCGAGCCGCTCGGCTCCATGGGCACCGACTCGCCGATCGCGGCCCTGTCCGAGCGCCCCCGGCTGCTCTTCGACTACTTCACCCAGCTGTTCGCGCAGGTCACCAACCCGCCGCTGGACGCCATCCGCGAGGAGCTCGTCACCTCGCTGCTGTCCTCGCTGGGCCCGGCCGGCAACCTGCTGGAGCCGAACGCCGCGTCCTGTCGCAGCGTCACCCTGCCGTTCCCCGTCATCGACAACGACGAGCTGGCCAAGCTCATCCACGTCAACGCCGACGGCGACATGCCCGGCATGAAGGCCGCCACGCTGTCCGGCCTCTACCGGGTCTCCGGCGGCGGCGACGCGCTGGCCGCCCGGATCGCCGAGATCCGCTCCGAGGCCGACGCGGCCATCGAGGCCGGCGCCCGCCTGATCGTCCTCTCGGACCGCCACTCGGACGCCGAGCACGCGCCGATCCCGTCGCTGCTGCTCACCTCCGCCGTGCACCACCACCTCATCGCGACCAAGCAGCGCACCCAGGTGGGCCTGCTGGTCGAGGCCGGTGACGTCCGCGAGGTCCACCACGTCGCCCTGCTCATCGGCTACGGCGCCGCCGCGGTCAACCCGTACCTCGCCATGGAGTCCGTCGAGGACCTCCTGCGCGCCGGTACCTTCCTGACCGGCCTGGAGCCGGAGCAGGCCATCAAGAACCTGATCTACGCGCTCGGCAAGGGCGTCCTGAAGGTCATGTCCAAGATGGGCATCTCCACCGTCGCCTCCTACCGCGGCGCCCAGGTCTTCGAGGCCGTCGGCCTGAACGAGGAGTTCGTCGGCGCCTACTTCAACGGCACCGCCACCAAGATCGGCGGCGCCGGCCTGGACGTCATCGCCAAGGAGGTGGCCGCCCGCCACGCCAAGGCCTACCCCGCCTCCGGCATCGCGGCCACGCACCGCGCGCTGGAGATCGGCGGCGAGTACCAGTGGCGCCGCGAGGGCGAGCCGCACCTGTTCGACCCGGAGACGGTCTTCCGCCTCCAGCACGCCACCCGCAACCGCCGGTACGACATCTTCCGGCAGTACACGGACCGCGTGAACGAGCAGTCCGAGCGCCTCATGACGCTCCGCGGCCTGTTCGGCTTCAAGGACGCCGAAGGCGGTGGCCGCCCGTCGATCTCCATCGAAGAGGTCGAGCCGGTCTCCGAGATCGTCAAGCGTTTCTCCACCGGCGCCATGTCGTACGGCTCCATCTCCAAGGAGGCGCACGAGACCCTCGCCATCGCCATGAACCAGTTGGGCGGCAAGTCCAACACCGGTGAGGGCGGCGAGGACCCGGACCGCCTGTACGACCCGGCGCGGCGCTCCTCCATCAAGCAGGTCGCCTCCGGCCGCTTCGGTGTGACCTCCGAGTACCTGGTCAACGCGGACGACATCCAGATCAAGATGGCGCAGGGCGCCAAGCCCGGCGAGGGCGGCCAGCTGCCCGGTCACAAGGTGTACCCGTGGGTCGCCAGGACCCGCCACTCCACCCCGGGCGTCGGCCTGATCTCCCCGCCGCCGCACCACGACATCTACTCCATCGAGGACCTCGCCCAGCTGATCCACGACCTCAAGAACGCCAACCCGGTCGCCCGCATCCACGTGAAGCTGGTTTCCGAGGTCGGCGTCGGCACGGTCGCCGCGGGCGTCTCCAAGGCACACGCGGACGTGGTCCTGATCTCCGGCCACGACGGCGGTACGGGTGCCTCCCCGCTCACTTCCCTGAAGCACGCGGGCGGACCCTGGGAACTCGGCCTCGCCGAGACCCAGCAGACGCTGCTGCTCAACGGGCTGCGCGACCGCATCGTGGTCCAGACGGACGGCCAGCTCAAGACCGGCCGGGACGTCGTCATCGCCGCGCTGCTCGGCGCCGAGGAGTTCGGTTTCGCGACCGCGCCGCTCGTCGTCTCCGGCTGCGTCATGATGCGCGTCTGCCACCTGGACACCTGCCCCGTCGGCATCGCCACCCAGAACCCGGTCCTGCGCGACCGCTTCTCCGGCAAGCCCGAGTTCGTCGTCAACTTCTTCGAGTTCATCGCGGAGGAGGTGCGCGAGATCCTCGCCGAGCTGGGCTTCCGCACCATCGAGGAGGCCGTCGGCCACGCCGAACTCCTCGACACCAGCAAGGCCGTCACGCACTGGAAGGCGCAGGGCCTCGACCTGGAGCCCCTCTTCCACGTGCCCGAGCTGCCCGAGGGCGCGGTCCGCCACGCCCTCATCGAGCAGGACCACGGTCTGGAGAAGGCCCTCGACAACGAGCTGATCAAGCTCGCCGCCGACGCGCTGAACGCCGCGACGGCCGTGGACGCCCAACCGGTCCGCGCCCAGGTCGCGATCCGCAACATCAACCGGACCGTCGGCACGATGCTCGGCCACGAGGTCACCAAGAGGTTCGGCGGTGCGGGCCTGCCCGACAACACCATCGACCTGACCTTCACCGGCAGCGCCGGCCAGTCCTTCGGCGCCTTCCTGCCGAAGGGCATCACCCTCCGCCTGGAGGGCGACGCCAACGACTACGTCGGCAAGGGCCTCTCCGGTGGCCGCGTCGTCGTCCGCCCGGACCGCGGCGCCGACCACCTCGCCGAGTACTCCACCATCGCCGGCAACACCATCGGCTACGGAGCCACCGGCGGCGAGATGTTCCTCCGCGGCCGCACCGGCGAACGCTTCTGCGTCCGCAACTCCGGCGCCCTGGTCGTCTCGGAGGGCGTGGGCGACCACGGCTGCGAGTACATGACCGGCGGCCAGGCCGTCGTCCTCGGCGAGACCGGCCGCAACTTCGCGGCCGGCATGTCGGGCGGCACCGCCTACGTCATCGACCTCGACCCGAACAACGTCAACGTCGGCAACACGGGCGCGGTCGAGACCGAACTCTCCGACACCGACAAGCAGTGGCTGCACGACGTGGTGCGCCGCCACGAGGAGGAGACCGGCTCGACCGTGGCCGCGAAGCTCCTCGCCGACTGGTCCACCTCGGTGGACCGGTTCAGCAAGATCATCCCCACCACGTACAAGGCAGTGCTCGCCGCCAAGGACGCCGCTGAGCTGGCCGGACTCTCGGAATCCGAGACCACGGAGAAGATGATGGAGGCGGCGACCCATGGCTGACCCGAAGGGCTTCCTCACCACCGCGCGCGAGACCGCCTGTTCCCGTCCCGTGGCTGACCGCCTCAAGGACTGGAACGAGGTCTACGTCCCGGGCTCGCTGCTCCCGATCATCAGCAAGCAGGCCGGTCGCTGCATGGACTGCGGCATCCCGTTCTGCCACAACGGTTGCCCGCTCGGGAACCTGATCCCCGAGTGGAACGACTTCGCGTACCGCGAGGACTGGACCGCCGCGTCGGAGCGCCTGCACGCGACGAACAACTTCCCGGAGTTCACGGGCCGCCTGTGCCCCGCTCCGTGCGAGTCGGCGTGCGTGCTCGGCATCAACCAGCCGGCCGTCACGATCAAGAACGTCGAGGTCTCGATCGTCGACAAGGCCTGGGACAGCGGCCACGTCACCCCGCAGCCCCCGGAGCGGCTGTCCGGCAAGACCGCCGCCGTCATCGGCTCGGGTCCGGCCGGCCTGGCCGCCGCCCAGCAGCTGACCCGGGCCGGCCACACCGTGGTCGTGTACGAGCGCGCCGACCGCATCGGCGGCCTGCTGCGCTACGGCATCCCCGAGTTCAAGATGGAGAAGGTGCACATCAACCGCCGCATCGAGCAGATGCGCGCGGAAGGCACCAAGTTCCGTACGGGCATCGAGGTCGGCCGGGACATCACGGCCACCGACCTGCGCAAGCGCTTCGACGCGGTCGTCATCGCGGCGGGCGCCACCGTCTCCCGCGACCTGCCGGTCCCGGGGCGCGAGCTGAGCGGCATCCACTTCGCGATGGAGTACCTGCCCCTGGCCAACAAGGTCCAGGAGGGCGACTTCATGGCCCCGCCGATCACGGCCGAGGGCAAGGACGTCGTCGTGATCGGTGGCGGTGACACCGGCGCGGACTGCGTGGGCACCGCCCACCGCCAGGGCGCGGCCTCGGTCACCCAGCTGGAGATCATGCCGAAGCCCGGCGAGGACCGGAACGCCAACCAGCCCTGGCCGACGTTCCCCATGCTGTACAAGGTCACCTCGGCGCACGAGGAGGGCGGCGAGCGGGTCTACTCCGTCTCCACCACCCACTTCGAGGGCGACGAGAACGGCCACGTCAAGGCCCTGCACCTGGTCGAGGTCGAGTTCGTCGACGGCAAGCTCGTCCAGAAGCCCGGCACCGAGCGCGTCCTCCCCGCGCAGCTGGTCACCCTGGCGATGGGCTTCACCGGCACCGACCAGGAGAACGGTCTGGTCCAGCAGTTCGGCCTGGCCCTGGACGCGCGCGGCAACATCGAGCGCGACGCCTCCTACAAGACCAACGTCGACGGCGTCTTCGTCGCCGGTGACGCGGGTCGTGGTCAGTCGCTCATCGTGTGGGCCATCGCGGAGGGCCGCTCGGCCGCCCGCGGCGTCGACCGCTTCCTGACCGGCAGCAGCGCCCTCCCGTACCCGGTCAAGCCGACCGACCGCTCCCTGATGGTGTAACGCCTCCCGCGGTACCCCCGCCCTCCGGGGCGGGACCCCTCATACGGCCCGCACAACGAAGTGCGGAACCCCGACACGGCGCCCGTCATGTCCCCGACCAGGGATGACGGGCGCCGTGGCGTCCGGGGGGCGGTTATTCGGGATCGAACTCGTATTGCAGCTCGTAGAGGTGCCCGGCCTTGACCATCACCGTGACCTCGATGGGTCGCCGGTCGTCTCCGTACACCGTGCGAAGGGTGCGGAGGACCGGAAGATCACCGGGTAGTCGGAGGGCGGTGTACTGCTCCTGCGTAGCGACCCTGGCGGAGATCCGGTCGACGCTGTGACGGGGTGGGAACCCCAGTTCCGCGAGGAGCGTCGGCGTGCCTCCTCGGATCCTGCGCGGTTCGGCCAGCGGAGTGCCGTGGGCGATGTCCGGCGGATAGTACGAATTCACCAGCTCCGCAGGTTCGCCATCGATGCGGATCAGCTGGCGGCGACACACGGCCGGACTCCCCTCGGGGGATCCGAGTGCGGCGGCGACGTCACCAGTGATGCGTACCTCTTCGACCGCGAGCAGGGTGCTGCGCGCGGCCGAAGGCTGCTCGGAGAGCTCGGCCAGCCACGGGTACGCTTCTCCGCCCACCGCCCGAGTGAGGGATTTCGAGGGCCGGAGCGTTCGCTGGCGGTTCTCCCGTACCGTCACGGCGGCGCCCGCGCGACCGATCGCGAGTCCTTCGTCCTTCAGTAGCTGAACGGCCTTTTGAATCGTGGCGTTGGAGGCGTCGAACCGGGCCTTCAATTGTGCGGTCGACGGCAGTCTGGCTCCTGGCGCGATACTGCCGCTCATGATCTCGTCTCGGAGATCGGCAGCGATGCGGGCGTGGAGGGGCCGTGGATCGAGTGCTTCGGCTTCGGAGTGGGGCACAGGTCAACCGATCCTGATCTCGTACCGCAGCTGTTGACGGGTGGCCGGCATGACCATCACGTCCGCTTGGATGGGTCGGTCCGCCGTGTCATAGGTAACGCGCGCGAGTTGGAGCACTGGTTCGCCTGAGCCGAGGCGGAGCTGCTCACGCTCCTCGGCGCGCGGCATCCTTGCCGTCACATTCTCCACGACCCGTACGCCCACGTGTCCGAGTGTGGCGAGGAGGGTCACGGCGCCGCCACGGATTTTTTCCTTCGCAGCCAGAGGGGTGCCCGAGGCAATGTCCGCCGGGTAGTACGTGTCCGTCAACTCGTTTGGCTCGCCGTCGAGTTCGATGATCCGGCGGCGCACCACCACGGGGTCTCCCTCGGGCAGGTGCAGGAGGGGCGCTACGTCTGCGGGCGCCGGAACCTTGCCCGCGTGGACGATGCGCTGACTCCCGGTGCGGCCCACCGCCCTGGCCTCGTCGGCCCACGCGTCGGTGGTGTCGGCGGCTCGCGGGGTCAGGTACGGCATCGATGTGCTGGTCCACTCATTGCCGCTCACGATGCCTCCTGGATGTGGTGGGTGCTCCAACCCCCCACGGTATGCGACGGGATGGAGTGAACCCACCCTCGCAAACCTTGCTGCTTTTCGCGAACAGCGATACGTTCGGTGTGGTTCTGGAAGCACAGAGTGAAGGCGGTGGGGCCTGTGTCCTTGTCCCGGCAGCAGCGTTTCCCTCGCGCGCGCACCTCGGTGCGTGCTGCCAGGCAGTTCGTCGGTGACACGCTCGCCGAGTGGGGTGCGCACGAGCGGCGGGACGACATGCGGCTCTGCGTTTCGGAGCTCGCTTCGAACGCCGTGCTGCATGGAGTTCCGTGGGGGCGTGAGTTCTCCGTCCGCATTGGCCAAGGGGCGGGGATCCTGTGGCTCGAAGTGCGCGACAGCGGGCCGGGTCGCCCGACTGTGCAACACCCGGAACCTGACGCCGAGCGGGGTCGGGGGCTCTGGCTGGTGACCGCCCTCGCGGACGAATTCGAGATCCGCGATGACCCGGTCGGTAAAACGGCCTGGGCTCGGTTCAAGTCGCCTTGAGTCCGGGCCGAGATATCGGCGTTCCCATTGCCCGCCGCCTCCGCGCATCGAGGGGGCGGGCACCTTCCAGGACGGCTACTCCGGCTGGACCACCGTGGCGCCCCAGCGTATGGACGGGGACGAGGCCTTCACCTCGGCGCCGAAGCCGCCCTTGAGGCCGGTGCCGAGGGGGACGGTGACACGGGCCGGGCTGCCGGACGGGCAGTCCAGGGTGAAGGGCGCCGGATTCCGGTCGGGGTGATCGTCGAGACGGAACGTGACCTCGATGCTGCCGCCGCCCTCGCAGGCGAAGGTGGTGAACCCGTCGAGCCACGGCGCCAGCCCGCCCGAGACGAAGCCGCCGTCACCGACCTGCTCCTGGACCCAGATCAGGCCGTCCGGCCCCGGATACCCGATGAGTTCCTCGCCCGCATGGGACTGGCCGGCCCCGAGCGTCATCGCCAGAGCGGCGCCGGCGGCAGCGAGCGTGACCACCCCACGGGCCCCGGACGCGTGCGTGTGCTTCATGTTTCCCCCATGAGTTCGCGAACGTGTTCGACGCGAACCACGCTAACCGGCTCCACCGACAACACCCCCGGAGCCGGACGGACGGGGGCCCGACCGGGGTTCACGGAGCCGGCGCCGACCGGGCGGCCAGGGCAGCCAGCGCGGAGCGCGTCGTGACGCCCGTCTTGCGGTAGATGTGCGCCAGGTGGGTGTCGACCGTACGCGGGCTCAGGTAGAGCCGCGCCGCGATGGCCGGGGTCGTCAGCCCCTCCGTCACCAGGGCGGCGATCTGCCGCTCGCGGGGCGTGAGCAGGGGGAGCGGCGCGGCAGCCGGGGCCGGGGGTGCCTGCTCCGGCGGGGGGAACAGGTCCGCGAGGCCCGTCAGCAGGCGGGCCCCGCCCGCCTCCGCCAGCCCCCGCGCCCGCCGCCACAGGGCCGCCGCCCCCTCCGGGTCACCGGCCAGGCCCGTCAGGCCGGCGGCCGTCAGCAGGGCCTGCGCCTCCCAGAGGGTCGCGCCCACCCGCGCCGACTCCACGGCCGCCCGGACGTAGTGCTCCGCCGCCGGGCCGGGCTCGCCCCGGGCCGCCAGTACGGCGCCCGCGCTGCGCAGCGCCGAGGCCCGCTGGGCGGCCAGCCCCAGCCGCTCGGCGTCCGCCGCCGCCCGGTCGGCCCACTCCTGCGCCTGCGCCGGCTCGCCCGCCGCGACCGCCGAGTGCACCAGCGCCTCCAGGAACAGGGGCCGCATCGTCGGTTGGAGCCCGGTGAGTTCCGGACCCCGACCGGCCCGCAGCATCGCGGACCGGGCCCGCCGGTGGTCCCCGGCGTACAGCGAGGCGTAGCTCAGGACGCACCAGGCCAGCGAGGTCCACCAACTGCTGCGCGAGCCGGCCAGCGCGACCCCTTCCTCGGCCGTCGCCAGGGCGGCGCCGTCGCCCGGCGGCAGGGCCGCCAACATCACCTGGGCCTTGTTGCCGACGACCAGCGCGAGGAGTTCGTCACTGCCGATGCCGCGGGCGATGCCCTCCGCCTCGTCGCACAGTTCCAACGCCGACACCAGCCGGCAGGAATTCATGCGCACGACCGCCTTGCACAGCAGGAGGTGCGGCAGCAGGTGGAGGGGGCCGACGCGACGGGCGAGGGCGAGCCCCCGGTCGGCGTGCCGCTCCGCCTCCGGGTAGCGGTCCAGGTAGAACTCCGTCCACGCCAGCCGGGCCAACGACTCCGACAGTTCTGGCAGCTCGTACCCGGTCAGCGCGTCGACGCGGGCCGCGGCCCGGTCGGCCAACCGCCGGGCCGTCGCCGGATCCCCGCCGTACGTCTCCCCGAGGGCGGCCGTCGTCAGCGCCCCCGCCGCCGCCGGCTCGTTGCCCAGCCGCAGCGCCAGCCCGTAGGTGCGCAGTACGTCGCCCCGCACCTCGGAGTAGGCCAGCGCGTGCGGAGCGGACGAGCCCAACTCCAGTCCCAGGGCCAGCGCGTCGGCAGGGGCGGGCGCCGGTCGACGCGACAGCTCACGGCGCAGCAGCGCCACCGCCGCCCCGTAGTCCCCGAGGTGGCGCTCCATCGAGGCACACAGGGTCACGGCGGCGGACCGCAGCCCGCCGTCCTCGGCGGCGTCGACCCGCGCGATCAGCTCGTACAACACGCTCCGGCTCTCCCGCAGCTCACCGCACACGCTCAACGCGCGCGCCCGCCGCAGCAGCAGTTCCCGGCGCCGTGCGCCGTGTTCGGGGGTGTCCGGCAGCATCCCCAACACCACCCCGAGCCAGTGGGCGCAGCTCGCGGGGGCGGTGGTCCGCGCCTCGTCGGCCGCCTCCAGCAGGGTCGCCGCCGCCCCGGGGTCCCAGCCCGTAAGCGCCCGCTCCACGTGGTGGGCGCGCACGGACGCGGACGCGTTCGCCCCGGTCAGCACGGCCGCCGCCCGGCGGTGCATGCCGGTGCGGCGCCGGTGCTCGGTGTTCTCGTACACCACGGACCGCAGCACCGGATGCCGCAGCGACCAGCTCCCGCCCGGGCCCGGGCGCAACAGGTCCCGGCCGATCAGGACGTCGAGGTCGGCGTCGAGGGTGGTGTGGGCGGCGGTGCCGGCGGGCACGCCGGGGCCCGGCGCCGCGCCGGTGAGCACCAGCATCGGCGTGGTCGCCTGGTCGCCGAGCACGGCCACCGCCTCGGCGGTACGGCGCTGGGTGGCGGTGAGCGGGGTCAGCTCGTCCAGCAGCAGCGCGGTCAGGCCGCCCGTGGGCACGGCCGGTCCGGTGGCCTGGCCCTGGAGCAGGGCGAGGAAGTACAACGGATTGCCGCCGCTCGCCGCGTACAGCCGGGCGGCGCGCGCGGGAGGCAGGGTCGGGGCGAGGCGCGCCACGCAGTCCCGTTCCGGGAGCGGCCCGAGGCCCAGCCGCAGCACGGCGCCCGTGTCGATGCCCCGGGTCAGCGCGGCGTCCAGCGAGGGCGAGGTCTGCCGGTCGCGCCGCGCCCCGATGACGACGACGGGGGCGGGCACGGGATGGCGCACCAGGTGGTCGAGGAGCTCCAGGGAGGCCGGATCGGCCCAGTGCAGGTCGTCCAGGGCGATGAGGAGCCCGGCCCCGCCGCGCCCGCCCAGCCCGGTCAGCAGTCGGGACGTCGCGCGGTGCGCGGCGAACCGGTCGGCGGCGGCCCCCTCCCCGCCGTCCGGACCGGCCCCCGTCGCGGCGAGGACCGGGGCCGCCGGGCCCTCGCCGGCCAGGCCGTGCAGCAGCTCCGGATCCAGATCGGCGAACGCGTCGGTGAACACCCGGAAGGGGATGTGCCGCTCGTACTCCGTGGCCCGCCCGCGCAGTACGGTCAGCCCGCGCCGGGCGGCCCGCCGGCACACCTCGGTCAGCAGCCGGCTCTTGCCGATGCCCGCCGCCCCGGTGAGGTCGACGATGCCCGGCGGCGCGCCCGCGCCCGCGATCACCTCGTCCAGCCGGTCCAGTTCGGCCCCCCGGCCCACCAGTGGCGTCGTTCCGTGCAGCATCGCGCCCTCCCCGGGGACAGCGGTACCCGCAATCGGGTCCGGGGATACGTAGGCGGTCCTACGGATGCCGCCGCCGCGGATCGGCCGGCAGCATCGGAAGAGTTCCCGGCCGCGCCCGACGAGGAGGCCGCATGCGCCGATTACCCGTTTCCGCCGTGCCGTTCCTGACTGCTTCGCTCCTGGCCGTACCGCTCCTGGCGGTGACGGGCTGCGGGGGCGATTCCCGGGTCGGGGCGGAGCCGTCCCGCTCCACCACGTACGACCCCGCGACGCCCACGCCGCCGGCCCCTTCGTCGCCCGCCCCGAGCCCGTCGCCCACCTTCGCGTGCGTGCCCACGGCCGGCATGGACGACGCGCAACGCCTCGACTACCTCAAGAACCTGAAGCACAACGACCGGCCCCTGGACCCCGCCCTGTTCATCCTGGACGACGGCGTCATGATCTTCCCGGCGGACGACAACCGTTCCTGCGAGCCGGTGCCCGTGAAGGTGAGTCACTTCTGGGTCGAGACGACGAAGATCCCGGGCGGGCCCACGCCGACGCCGAGCCGGTTGACCCTGCCACCCCTGCCACCCCTGCCGTCCCTGACGGGAGGTCTCGGCGCGCGGCCCACCGCCGAGCCCGACCGGTACGCGTTCGCGTACGAGCCCATCAACACCGTCACGGTCGGCGTGGGCCCGCAGGAGGGTTTCGCCCACGGCGGGAGCGCACCGCCCGCCGTCAAGAAGTGCTCGGGCACCCTGTCCGTCGTCCACGTCGGCGAGGAGATCACCATGGACGACCTCCCGGACGAACTGAGCTTCACCAGCGGCGGATCCGTCTCGCTGGACTGGACCTCGGTGGACCTCGACGTGGACCGGGCCCTCGACGCGGTGTTCGTACCACCGTCGGACGCGAAATCCTGCTGACCGGAACGCCGGCGACCGGACGGCGCGCCACGGGGGTGCACGCCGTCCGGTCGCGGTCGCGGTCTCGGTCGCGGTCTCGGTCCGGCCCCGGCCCCGTCCCCGCCGCGGTCCCGGGCTGCGGCAGGGGCCCGATCGGGGCCCCGACGCGGCCCGGAGGGTCGGTTCGCTCGTGCGGGTGACGGGGAGGCGGTCCCACCCGCCACGGCGTCAGGAACGCCGCAACCGAAAGTCGTTCCGGTGCGGGGACCCTGGGGCCGGACGGACCATCCGCGCCGCCCACGGCCCCGGCAGGGCGGCCGCGCACTCTGGTAACTCTGGGCCCCATGCCCTCCCGAACGCTGCTGCGCCGCCTGTTGGGCGCCGCCCTCCTGCTGCCCGTCGCGTCCCTGTCACCCGCCGTCGGCGCCGCCGCGGACGAGCGGACCGTCGACTACCAGGGGCTGCGCCTGGACCTCCCCGCCGACTGGCGGGTCATCGACCTCGACCGGCACCCCGAGACGTGCCTGCGCCTGGACGTGCCCACCCTGTACCTCGGACACGCCGGCACCCAGAGCGAATGCACCGGCAGGGCCGCCGCCACCCGCGCCGACACCCTCCACCTGGAGCCGATCGCCGGAACCCCGCCGCGCGCCGACATCCCCACCCTCGCGGTCGACGGGGGCCGGGCCCTGCCCCCGGCCCGGGGCGACAGCAACGAGGTGCGGTACGCCCTGCGCCGCTCCGGGGTGATGGCCACCCTCTCCTACGGGGCCGAGCCCGACACCGTACGGGGCCTCCTGGCGCGGGCCGTCGCGGCCGGCCGGGCCCCGGCCGGGGCCGAGGGCGCCGCCACCCGATCGCGGCCGGCCGCCCCCGTCGCGGGCGCCGTCCGGGCCGCCGTCCGGGCCGCCGTTCGGGCGCCCCGCTCCGCCCAGGAGGCCTTCACCGGCGAGGGGTTCGACGCCTGCACCGCCCCGACCCAGCGTTCGATGGACAGCTGGCGGGCCGGCTCACCCTTCCGGGCGGTCGGCGTGTACATCGGCGGCCGGGCCCGGGCCTGCGCCCAGCCGCAGCTGACGGCGGCCTGGGTCCGCCGGCAGGCCGCCGCGGGCTGGCACCTGATGCCGATCTGGGTGGGCCCGCAGCCCTGGCACAGCAAGAGCACCGGGCTGTCGACCGACCCGTCCCGGGCGAACGAGCAGGGCAGGGCCGCCGCCGACGGGGCGGTGGACGCGGCGCGTTCGCTCGGACTGCCCGAGGGCACGGTGCTCTACAACGACCTGGAGAACTACTCCGACCGCGCGACCTGGGACGCCCCCTCGGTGGCCTACCTCACGGCGTGGACGGTCCGGCTGCACGAGCGGGGTTTCCGCTCGGGGGCGTACGTGGCCGCGAGCTCCGGCGTGAAGGCGCTCAGCGCCCACTACCACCAGGCCCCCCAGGCCATGCCCGACGTGCTGTGGGGCGCCCAGTGGAACGGCGCGGCGTCGGTCTCCGACAAGGACATGGGGCTGACCGGGCGCACCCCGCAGTGGGTGGGGCCGCGCCGGGCCCACCAGTTCCGGGGCGACCACGACGCGACGTACGGCGGGGTGACGCTCAACATCGACCGGAACTGGCTGGACGTCGACCCGGCCGCGCTGGGACCCGTCGTCGCCCTCCCGTCGCTCAGCTGACGGACGGCCGCTCGCCCGGTGGGTCCTCGCGGGGAGGCTCGTCGTCGTTGCCCCGGCGCAGGGTGCGCACGCCGCCCGCCGGGGTCCACGCACGCACCACCAGGTCGTCGCCGTCCACGCCGATGTGGACGACCTCGGTCAGGTCGGCGTGGAAGAGGTGGAAGGGGTGCGGGCTCTCCGTCTCCTCCGCGTAGCGGTGCAGCTCCGGCGGGTCGACGATCTCGACGGCCCGACCGGAGATCCGTACGTCCCCGTCGGGCATCGTTTCGCCCTCACCGGGGTTGGTGTGCAGGGCGAACCGCGGATCGCGCCGGAGGTCCATGGCCTTCATGGACCCCGCCATCATGCCGAGCCACAGTTCGCCGCCGCGGAACTCCACGTTGAGGCCCGCCACCCGGGGGGAGCCGTCCTTGCGGAGGGTGGCGAGGACGTGGTGCGGGAACTGGGCGAAACGGGCCCGGACGGCCGCCGCGAATTCGGGTTCCGCCGTCTCGAACGCGGACCAGTTGTTCGTCGTCATCCCTCCATCAAAGCGCGAGGGGTCGACGACGGGCGGTCAGGCGCGCACGATCCCCGCCGCGCGGGCCGCGACGAGCCATTGCGGGAACTCGCCGAGGAGCCGGTCGTAGAGTTCCGAGTCCGCCATCGCCCGCGGGTCGGCGCCGGCGTGGAAGTAGCCGGCGTTGTCCACCACCCGTTTCGCGGGGACGGGCAGTTCGTCCAGCCTGCGCAGGAAGTCGAACTGGTTGCTGCGGGTGTTGCCGAAGCCGACGAACTGCCAGAACAGCGGAAGACGGGCCGCCTTGCACAGGTACCTCTCCGCCGCGAGCCTGCTGAGCGGGCCGCCGTCCGTCTGGAAGACGACCAGGGCCGGTTCGCCCGCCCCCGAGTCCAGGTAGTGGTCGATGACGGCTTCCATCGCCGCGTCGTAGGACGTCCTCCCCATGTGGCCGAGGCCGGAGACGATCGCGTCGATGCGGCCCTCGTGCCCGCCGAGGGTGATCTCCTCGACGGCGTCGACCTCGGTGGAGAAGAACACCACCGGGATCCGCCCGTCGTCGTCCAGGTGTGCGGACAGGCCCAGGACCCGGTCGGCGAGGGCCTGGACGCTGCCGTCGCGGTAGTACGGGCGCATCGACCCGGAGTGGTCGAGGACCAGGTACACCGCGGCGCGCCCGCCCTCCAGGCCGTGCTTGCGCAGCGAGACCCCGGCGCTCTTGTACAGGTTCACCAGGGACGGAGCGGTTTCCCGCACCTTGCGGAGGTCGATCGCGCTGCCCGTCATGGCCCCGAGGGTACGTCAGGCCGGGGGAGCGAATCCGAGCATCGCGGCAAGCCGTTCCCGGTGCACGGCCGGCGTCCCGAACAACTGGCCGCAGCCGTGGGCCCGCTTGAAGAAGAGGTGGGCCTCGTGTTCCCAGGTGATGCCGATGCCGCCGTGCAGTTGGATCATCTCGCCCGCGACGTACGCGAACGCCTGTGTGCACGCGGACCGGGCGGCCGCCGCGAGCTCCGGCGGGGCGCCGGCGACGGCCGCCGCCACGGCGAGGGCCCGGGAGGTCTCGACGGCGGTGTGCATGTCGGCGAGGCGGTGTTTGACCGCCTGGAAGGAGCCGATGGGGCGGCCGAACTGCAGGCGGTCCTTCGCGTGGGCGACCGTCACCTCCAGGGCCCGCGCGGCGGCCCCCGACTGTTCGGCGGCCAGCGCGGTGCACGCCGCGTCACGGACCCGCTCCAGGACCGCCCCGCCGTCCGCGGACAGCAGCCGGGCCGGGGTGCGGTCCAGGGTCAGCTCCGCGAGCGGCCGGCTCGGGTCCATCGTGGACCGTACGGTGAACCCGGCCGGCGGGGCGGTGAGTTCGTACAGGCCGAGCCGGCCGGTGTCCCCGTCGCGGGCGAACGCCAGGATCAGGGAGGGCTCGGCCGGGCCCGCCATGACGTACCGCTTGACGCCCGTGAGCAGCGGGTCGGCACCCCCGGCCGACTCGGCCCGGGTACGCAGGTCTGCGGCTTCCCAACTGCCGCGTCCGCCGCCCTCCTCGGGTTCCTCCGCCCAGGCCAGCGCGCCCACCGCGGAGCCCTCCGCGAGCCGCGGCAGGTGTTCCTCGCAGGCCCGCCGGTCCCCGGCCGCGAGCAGGGCCTCCACGGTGAGCACCGCCGAGCCCAGGTACGGCACGGGGCTCAGCGTGCGGCCCAGCTCCGCCATCACCACCCCGGTCTCGGCCGGTCCGCAGCCCAGGCCGCCGTACTCCGGGGGCACCGCCAGCGCGGCAGCGCCGACCTGCCCCGTCAGCGGCGACCAGGCGGCGTGGCCGGGATGCCGGGCGAGGACCGCCCGTACGGCGTCACGCAGTTGCTCCTGCTCCGGGGTCGGGTCGAGGGGCGTCGGGTCGGGGGAGCTCACGCGGACTCCTCTCGCGCGGTGCGGCGCAGTCCGGCCTTCAGCAGCTTGCCGCCCGCGTTGCGCGGGAGTTCCGGCAGCAGGGTGAAGCGCCGGGGCACCTTGAAGTTGGCCAGCCGCTCGCGGGTCCAGGCGGTGAGTTCCTCGGTGGTGACCGGGGCGGTGGTGACCACGAAGGCGACCCCGACCTCGCCGAGGCGCTCGTCGGGGGCGCCGACGACGGCGGCGTCGGCGATGGCGGGGTGGGTGAGCAGGACGTTCTCCACTTCGGCGGGGTAGGCGTTGAAGCCGCCGACGACGTACATGTCCTTCAACCGGTCGGTGATGGAGAGGTAGCCCCGGGAGTCCAGGACGCCGACGTCCCCGGTGCGCAGCCAGCCGCCGGGCAGGATGGCCTCGGCGGTGGCCGCCGGGTCGTCCAGGTAGCCCGGGGTGACGTGGTAGCCGCGGACCTGCACCTCACCCGGCTCCCCGGCGGGCAGCACGGCCCCGAGCGGGCCGGTGATGCGGACCTCGGTGTCGGGCAGGGGCGGGCCGACGGTGTGCGCGACGGTCCGGGCGTCGGCGTCGGTGGGGCAGACGGAGACGACGCCGCCGGACTCGGTCAGTCCGTAGGCGGTGAACACCTCCGGGGCGCCGAGCTCGCCGCGGATCTCCTCGACGAGGGAGGCGGGAACCGAGGCGGCCCCGGTGCCGGCCAGGCGCAGCGCCGAGAGGTCGTGGGCGGCCCGGTCGGGGTGGTGGATCAGGCCGTGGAAGACGGTCGGCGGGCCCATCAGGCAGGTGACCCGTTCGGCGGCCATGCGGGTCAGGACGCGGTCGGCGTCGTAGCGTTCCTCGGGGAGCATGGTGGCCCCGCGCAGCAGGCAGGCGAGGATCCCGGCCTTGTAGCCGAAGGTGTGGAAGAACGGGTTGACCAGCAGGTACCGGTCGCCGGTGCGCAGGGTGACCAGGTCCGACCAGGAGGCGTACAGCCGCACGCTCTGGCCGTGGGTGGTCATCACGCCCTTCGGCCGTCCGGTGGTGCCGGAGGTGTAGAGGAGGTCGCCGAGGTCCTCGGGGCGCACGCGGGCGGCCCGGGCCGCGCGTTCGGAATCGGGCACGGACTCCCCGGCGGCGAGGTACGCCCCGTACGACTCCGGGCCGCTGCCGCCGCGCAGGATCACGGTGGAGGCGAGCGCCCCGAGGTCCTCGCCGGAGGCGTGCAGGTCGCGGGCGTAGTCGGTGCCGAGGAAGCCGCGTTCGGTGAACAGGACGCGGGCGCCGCTGCGGCGGATGATGTCGGCGGCCTCGGCGGGCTTGTAGCGGGTGTTGACCGGGACGAGTACGGCGCCGACGCCGACCGCGCCGAGGGCGGCGGTGATCCAGTGGCGGCTGTTGGGGGCCTGTACGGCGACCCGGTCGCCGGGCCGGATGCCGTGCGCGACGGCCGCGCGGGCCGCGGCGGCGATCTCGGCGGCCAACCGGTCGAAGCTCCAGCGGACCTCCCCGTCGGCCAGTGCCTCGCGCTCCCCGTACGCGGCGGCGGCGTACTGGGGGAGCAGGGCGAGCGTGGCGGGCGGCGGGGGCGGCCCGGGGGTCATCCGCGGTGTCGGCGGGGGCACTTGCGGGGTCTGGCGGGGGCTGGTCACGAACCCTCCCTACTTGACGAGCGAGCGTGGGCGGTATCCAATCACAGCTGTTTCGGTTAGGCATATACCTAGTAGGAACAACCTTCTCGGGAGGCCCCTCATGTCGACCCCCACCACTTCGTCCACCCCGCCCGACCCCCGCCCGACCCGCGCGCCCTCCGGCCCCGGGAGCGCGGACATGAAGGCGGTCCTGTCCAGCTTCTGCACGGGTGTCGCCGTCATCACGGCGTGCGGGAGCGACGGCCGCCCCGTCGGGATGGCCGTGCAATCCTTCTCGTCCGTCTCGCTCGACCCGCCGCTGGTCTGCTTCTGCCCGGCCCGCACCTCGGCCACCTGGCCGCGGATCCGCGCCGCGGGAGCCTTCGCCGTCAACATCCTGGCGGCGGACCAGGAGGCGTTGTGCCGCCGCTTCGCCGTCACCGGCGGCGATAAGTTCGCCGATGTCCCCTGGCGGCCGGGCACGGTGGGCGCGCCCCTGCTCGACGGGGTCCTCGCGACCGTGGAATGCGCCCTGGAGGACGTGCTCGACGGCGGCGACCACCTCATCGCGCTCGGCCGCGTCACCACGCTCACGGCCCACCGCGACGGTGCGCCGCTGCTCTACTTCCGGCGCTCCTACGGGCGCTTGCCGGACTCCGGGGCGAGGGCGTCGATGTCCTCCAGCATGGCCGCGGCGAGGTCCCGTTCGGAGGCGTAGTAGCGCTCGGCCCACTTGAGGGTGAGCGCGGGGTACGCCCATGCCGCCTCGTCCTTCGCGCCCTCGGTGTCGGCCACCGCCCGACGGCGCATCTTCTCGGCGAACTCCTGGTGCCCGAGCAGCACTTCGCGCATCCGCTCCGGCTCCAGCAGGTGGCCCAGCCACATCCGCAGCATCGGTCCGTGCTTGAGCACCGGCGGGTCCACGGGCGCCTCGCGCGCCCACTCCCGAACGGCCGTCATGCCCTCGTCGGTGATCCGGTAGACGCGCTTGTCGCGGGTGCCGGTGTCCTGGGCGATCAACCGCGAGGTGGCGTAGCCGGCCTTCTCCAGTCGCTTGAGCTCGCTGTAGATCTGGCTGAAGGACGGGCTCCAGTAGAAGAAGCGCAGGGACCAGTCCGACCACTTCTTCAGGTCGTAGCCCGACAGCTCCTCGCCGAAGGAGAGCAGCCCGAGCACCGCCCAGCTGGTCGCGGGGAGCGTGCGCCTGTTCGTCTCGTCTGCCACGCAGCGCAGTCTACGACCGCTCCCCGCAGTGCTCTTCCCCCCGAAGGGCATGACTGCTAGAAGTATTCCTATTAGAAATACATGCGCAGGTCCCGGACGGAGGAACCTCACCGTGAAGTTCTCGATGATCTTCGAGGCGCAGCTCGTCGACCCCACCCCCGAACGCGAACGCCGGGTCATCCACAATTGCGTCGAACAGGCCGTCTTCGCCGAGGAGATGGGCTTCGACCGGATCTGGGCGGTCGAACACCACTCGCTGACCCAGTACGCCCACATGAGCGCCTCGGAGATCTTCCTGACCTGGGTCGCCGCCCGGACGCGGAAGATCCGCATCGGCCACGGGGTGGTCACCATGCCCTTCGGCTACCAGCACCCCGTCCGCGTGGCCGAGCGGGCCGCCATGCTCGACGTGCTCTCCGGGGGCCGCGTCGACATCGGCGCGGGCCGCGGGGCCACCCGCCAGGAGATGTCCATGTACGGGGTGCGCCCCGAGGACACCTACCCGCAGATGGAGGAGGCGCTGCGGATCTTCTCCGCGGCCTGGCGCGAGCCGGAGTTCGAGTGGCACGGCTCCATCGACATCGGCCCCGGGGCCATCCTGCCCCGGCCCGTGCAGGACCCGCACCCGCCGCTGTTCATGGCCTGCTCCAAGCACGACACCCTCAAGCTCGCCGCCGAACTGGGCATCGGCGCCCTGGTGATGGGCTTCGCCGGCGCCGATGACGTGCGCGCCATGCGGAAGGTCTACGACGAGGCCATCGCCGCCCGCACCGGCGAGCGCCTGGTGTCGAGCGAGGTCAACGACCACCTCTCCGCGCTGTGCCCGACGATCGTCCTCGACGACGCCGAACGCGCCCTGCGGCTGGGCACCCGCGGGCAACGGTTCTTCGCCGAGTCCATCGCCCACTGGTACGGCAACGCCCCCGCGCCCACCGGATACGCGGAGGACGAGGACGCCGCCTCCCATGTCGCCGCCCTCGCCCAGGGCCGCGAGGAGCTCGTCGCCCGTCTCCACGAGGCGAACATCCCGGCCCGCCCGGTCGACACCGGCACCTACAACGCGGAACACGCCTACGGCAGCGCCGAGACGGCCATCGCCTACGTGGAGCAGCTCCGCGAGATCGGCGTCGACGAGGTCATGTGCCTGATCCAGATGGGCACCGTGCCGCAGGAGGCCTGCATGGAGACCATCCGCCAGTGGGGCGAGAAGGTCATCCCGCACTTCCGCGCCCTGGAACTGGAGGGCTGAGCCGTGATCTCGCTGGACGGGAAGGTCGTCGTCATCACCGGCGCCGGGCGCGGACAGGGCGCCGCGGAGGCCCGGCAGTGCGTGGAGGCGGGGGCGCGGGTCGTCGTCACCGACATCCGGGAGGAGGAGGGTCGGGCGGTCGCCGCGGAACTCGGCGACCGGGCGGTCTTCGTCCACCACGACGTGGCCGACGCCGAGAGCTGGGCCGGTGTGACCGAGGCCGCGGTATCGGCCTTCGGCACGGTCTCGGCGCTCGTCAACAACGCCGCCCTGTGGCGCACCGCGCACGTCGAGCAGCAGAGCGTCGAGGGCTTCGAGACGCTGCTGCGGGTCAATCTGCTGGGGCCCTTCCTCGGCATCCGGGCCGTGGCACCCCTGTTGCGGGCCGCCGGCGGCGGCTCGATCGTCAACATCTCCTCCACGGCCGGACTCGTCGGGATCCGGGGCCACGCCGCCTACGGCTCCACCAAGTTCGCCCTGCGCGGGCTGACCCGCTCGGCGGCCCTGGACCTGGCCGGGGACCGCATCCGGGTCAACTCCGTGCACCCGGGAGCCGTCGACACCCCGATGGTGGCCGGGGCCGTCTCCGGCCGGGACTGGTCGCACGTGCCGCTCGGGCGGATGGGCCGCCCGGGGGAGGTCGGCGAGCTGGTGCTGTTCCTGTGCTCGGACGCCTCCTCGTACGTGACGGGCGCCGAGTTCGCGGTCGACGGGGGGCTGACCGCCGGATGAGCGCGGACTCCCTGTCGCCGGCGGCCCGGCTGCTGTGCGACGCGATGACGGCCGGCTTCCCCGGCCCCGGTGACGTGGATGCCCTGCGCGCGGCGGCCGTGCCCGGCCCGCCCGGCCCGGAGGTGGCCTCCGTGCGCGACACCGTCGCCGCGGGCGTCCCCGTACGGATCTACGACCCCGCGCCGGGCGCCGAGGGGAGGCCGCTGTCCGTCTGGTTCCACGGCGGCGGCTGGGTGATGTGCGGGCTGGACACCCACGACCGGCTCTGCCGCGAACTGGCCCTGGCCTCCGGCGCGGTGATCGTCTCGGCCGACTACCGGTTGGCCCCCGAACACCCCTGGCCGGCGGCGGCCGACGACGCGCTGACCGTGTTGCTGTGGGCCCGGGCCGAAGCGACCGCGCTGGGCTGCGACCCGGCGCGGGTGGTCGTCGGGGGCGACTCCAGCGGCGGCAACCTGGCCGCCGTCACCGCGCTGCGGGCGCCGGAACTCGTCGCCGGACAACTGCTGGCGTACCCGCCGCTGGACGCCTCGATGGGCTCCGGGTCCGTGACCACGTACGGGCGCGACCACTTCCACACCGCCGCCCACATGGCCTGGTACTGGGACCAGTACGGCGGCGACCCGGCGCACCCGCACGTGTCCCCGCTGTGCGCCCCCGACCTGGCCGGACTGCCGCGCACGCTGATCGTCCTCGCGGACTGCGACCCGCTGCGGGACGAGGGGCTTGCGTACGGCCGCCGGCTGGGGGAGGCGGGCGTGGACTGCGAGGTCCGGCTCCACCCGGGCGTCTTCCACGGCTTCCTGGGACTGCCGCTGCCGGCCGGCGCGGCGGCCCGGTCCGGAATGGCCGCCTGGCTGGCGACGACGCCGTGACCTGGCGGGGCCGGGCGGGCGGTGGGGGCGGGGCAGACGGGAGTTCGATGACAGACCCCGGCAGGGGGGTGCAACTACCGCTGTGCTACGGCCCCGCCCTTGTGGTGGATGTTACGGGGGCGGGCTCCACCCGGCCGGCGTCGGGAGGGGTCCGGCATGATGTGTCCATGCCTGGATTTCTCCTGCGCGCCTGCCTGCTCCTCGCCGTGGAGGCGGGGGCCGCCCTGCTGTTGTCCGAGGTCGGGGCGCCCTGGATCCCCGTTTTGCTCGCCGTGTTCGTCCTCGGCTCCGCCGTACCGCACGGAACGCGGGCGGAGTTCACCGCCCGCTTCCTCGTCGCCCTCACCGCGGTGGGGGTCGCCCGGCTCGGGGCCACCGTTTGGGAGCAGTACGGCGGCCCGGCCGAACCCTTGGCCGCGCGGGCCGGTCTCGTGGCGTTGCTGTTGCTCCAGACCGTGACCCTGCTGCACCTCTCCCGCAGGCCGTCCCGCCGCTGAAAACCGCTCGCGGCCCGCATCCCCGTCCGCGTAGCTTCTGGCCCCATGTTCCCGTCCACGGCACCCACCACCACCCTCTGGCGTCCCACCGGCCCCGTCGAGCTCGACCTGGTCCGCGCCCTCGACCATCGCGCCTGGCCGCCCCGACTGCCCGAGCAGCCGATCTTCTACCCGGTGCTGAACGAGGACTACGCGACCCGCATCGCCCGGGACTGGAACGTCCGGCACTCCGGCGCCGGTTACGTGACCCGCTTCGAGGTGGACTCCGCCTTCCTGGAGCGCTACCCGGTCAGGCAGGCGGGCGGCGAGACGATCCTGGAGCTGTGGGTCCCCGCCGAGGAGCTCCCCGAGTTCAACGCGCACATCGTCGGCCGCATCGAGGTCGTGAGCGAGTTCCACTGAGCCGACCCGACCGCGTCCGGACCCCCGGCGCCGGACCGCCGGCGCCGGACCCCCGCCCGGTTGCCCGAAAGGGCTGGTGGGCGGGGGTCCGGCGGGCGAACAATGGGGGATGACCACACGCGCCCGCTCGTTCGACAGAGTCGCCGCCCTCTACGCGGCGCACCGCCCCGGCTACCCCGAAGGCCTGTACGACGCCGTCGAGGAAGTGTCCGGCCGGCCGCTCGCCGGCGCCCGGGTGGCCGACGTCGGGGCGGGCACCGGCATCGGCACCGGGCCGATGCACGCGCGCGGAGCCCGGGTGCTGGCCGTGGAGCCCGGGGACGGCATGGCCGCCGAGTTCCGGCGGGCGCTCCCCGCGGTCCCCGTCGTCCGCGGGGACGGCGACCGGCTGCCCCTGGCGACGGGTGCCTTCGACCTCGTCACCTACGCCCAGGCCTGGCACTGGACCGACCCCGCCCGGGCCGTGCCCGAGGCCCGACGCGTCCTGCGCCCCGGCGGCTCGCTCGCGATCTGGTGGAACGACTCCGACGAGTCCGTGCCCTGGGTCGCCGAACAGGGCGCCCGCATCCGCGCGTTCTTCGCCGCCGACGGCGCCACCCACTTCCGCACCCTCCCCCGGGGCATCGGCGTCGACTTCGTCTCCCGGACCGTCGGCTGGTCGCGCCGCATCCCCCTCGAAGCGCACCTCGCGAACCTCTCCAGCCACTCCGGTTTCCTCCTGCTCGGCGAGGAGGCCACCCGCGCCTTCATGGACGCCGAACGCACCCGGCTCCAGCGCCTCTTCCCGGCCGGAACGATCGAGGAGCCGTACGTCGTCTCCCTCCACGTGGCCCGCCTCGGCTGACCACCGCGCCCACCCACCCGTCCACCCACCGGCCCGCGCCCCCTCACCCCGGGGCGGACACCATGCCCGTGCCCGCCCGCCGGGTGCCCCGGGCTACGCCCCCCGGCCGAGGCCCCTGACCACCTCCGTGCGGCAGGCGGCGGGCGTGCCCCAGGCGTCGCGCAGCGGGCGCGCCTTGCGCAGCCACAGCGACAGGTCCAACTCCTGGGTGTAGCCGATCGCACCGTGGACCTGGAGCGCAGTCAACGCCGCCCCGTACGCCGCCTCCCCGGCGGTGAGCTTCGCCGCCGCGACCTCGCCCGGCTCCAGGGACAGCGCCGCCGCCCAGACCAGCGGTCGGGCGAACTCCAACGCCAGCAGGGTGTCGGCCAGCCGGTGCTTCACCGCCTGGAAGCCGCCGATCGGCGTTCCGAACTGATGGCGCTGCTTCGCGTACTCCACCGTGTCCGCCAACAGTGCCTCGCCGAGGCCCAGGCACTGCGCCGCCGTCAGCAGCCGCGCCCAGCGCAGCGCCTCCCCGGCCGCCGCGGTGACGGCCGGTCCGGCCGCGAGCAGTTCGCCGCCCACCGGCACCGACAGCCGGCGGGCCGGGTCCAGGGAGGCCGACGGTTCGCCGGGGCCCTCCGAAAGCCGCAGCTCGCCCGCGGCGGACACGGTGAACCGGTACGCGGCGGCGTCGGCGTCCAGGGCGTACGGGGAGCCGCCGGGCAGGGTCAGCGTGGCCAGGGACGCGCCCGAGATCATCGCCGGCAGGAAGCGCTTCGCCTGCGCGTCGTCGCCCAGCCGGGCGAGCAGCACCGAGGCGGCCGCGGTCTCCACGACCGGCCCCGCCACCCCCGCCCGCCCCAGCTCGACGAAGCCCAGGGCCAGTTCCACCGGCAGCGGCCCCAGGCCCCCCAGTTCCTCGTACGCCTCCGGCACGGCCAGCGCGAACAGGCCCGTGTCCGCGAGCCGGGACCACAGTGCCCGCCCCGGCCCGTGGTCGCCGTCCGCCCAGGCCCGGACCGTCGCCGGGACGGCGGCCGTGCCGAGCAGGGAGCGCAGGGTGCGGGCGAAGTCCGACTGTTCGTCGGTCGGCTGGAAGCGCATCAGCGGCGGCCCTTCGGGAGGCCGAGCAGCCGCTCGGCGATGATGTCGCGCTGGATCTCGTTGGTGCCCGCGTAGATCGGCCCGGCCAGCGAGAACACCCACGGCTCGGCCCACGGGCCGTCCGCCAGCTCCGCGTCCGGACCGAGCAGGTCCAGGGCGGTCTCGTGCAGGGCGATGTCGTACCGGGACCAGAACACCTTGTTCAGACTGGACTCGGCACCGATCGCGGAGCCCGCCGCGAAACGGGTCGCGCCCGCCCAGGTGAACAGCTCGTACGCGCGCGCCCCGACCACCGCGTCCGCGACCCGGTCGCGCAGCGCGGTGTCCGCGGGATCGCCCGCCCGCTCCCAGAGGTCCACCAGCCGGCCGGCCGCCGCGAGGAAGCGTCCGGGGGAGCGCAGGGTCAGGCCGCGTTCGTTGCCGGTGGTCGACATGGCGATCCGCCAGCCCTGCCCGGGCTCCCCGATGACGTCCTCGTCCGGTACGAAGACCCCGTCGAGGAAGAGTTCCGCGAAGGCCGGCTTCCCGTCGAGCCGCCCGATGGGCCGCACCGTCACGCCGGGCGCCCGCAGGTCGAACATCAGGTACGTCAGCCCCTGGTGCGGTTTCGGCGCGTCCGGGTCCGTGCGGAAGATGCCGAAGGCCCGGTCCGCGAAGGCGGCCCGCGAGGACCACGTCTTCTGCCCGGACAGCAGCCAGCCGCCCTCGGTGCGCACGGCGCGCGAACGCAACGACGCCAGGTCCGAACCGGACTCCGGCTCCGACCAGGCCTGTGCCCAGATCACCTCGCCGCTCGCCATGGGGGGCAGTACCCGGGCCCGCTGCTCGGCGCTCGCGTGGTCGAAGAGGGTGGGGGCGAGCAGGCTGATGCCGTTCTGCGCGACCCGGCCGGGCGCCCCGGCCGCCCAGTACTCCTCCTCGAAGATCAGCCACCGTTCGATGTCCGCGCCCCGGCCCCCGTACTCCTCGGGCCAGGACACCGCCGACCAGCGGCCGGAGTGCAGCCGGGCCTCCCACGCGCGGTGTGCGGCGAAGCCCTCCTCCGTCTCCAGGGAGGGCAGGGGTTGGGCGGGGACGTGCGCCCGGAGCCAGGTGCGGGCCTCGGCCCGGAAGTCCTCCACGTCCGCCGGGTGATCGAGGTCCATCAGCCGTTCGCCTCCTTCATGGCGGCGACGTTCATGCCGCCGAGCGAGTCCGCCGCCGTCTCGGCGTTGTGGGAGTGCGCCAGGTGGTGCAGCCCGAACACCGAGTCCATGCCGGCGTGCAGGCCCTGGAGGTCCTCGGCCTGGTTGACGGCCCGCTTGGTCAGGGCCAGTCCGAAGCCCGGCATTTCCGCGATCCGCAGCGCCAGCCGGTCGGTCTCGGCGGCCAGGGCGTCCCGTTCGACGACCCGGTTGACCATGCCGATCTCGTACGCGCGCCGGGCCGACATCCGGTCGCCGGTGTACAGGAACTCCTTCGCGACGCGGGGCGGCATCGCCCACGGGTGCGCGAAGTACTCGACGCCCGGGATGCCCATCCGCACCACGGGGTCCGCGAAGAAGGCGTCCTCACCGGCGACGATCAGGTCGCACACCCAGGCCAGCATCAGCCCGCCCGCCACGCACGCCCCCTGGACCGAGGCGATCATCGGCTTGGGCAGCTCCCGCCAGCGCCGGCACATCCCCAGGTAGACCTCGGACTCCCGGGCGAAGCGGGCTTCGGCGCCGGTCCGGGTGCTGTGGTCCCACCACAGTCCGGCCCGCCGCTCGAAGGGCAGGTGGGCGTCGCGCCCGGGCGTGCCGATGTCGTGGCCCGCGGAGAAGTGCTCGCCGGCGCCGGCCAGGACGATCACCTTGACCTCGGGGTCGTCGGCGGCCCGGTAGAAGGCCTCGTCCAGGGCGTAGGTCATCGCGCTGTTCTGGGCGTTGCGGTAGCGGGGGCGGTTCATGGTCACGTACGCGACCGGGCCGCGGCGCTCGTGGAGCACCGGCGCGGCGGAGTCGTCAGCGGGCATACCGACATCCTTCCCTAACAAGTGTTTGGTAGGTTAACGTACGGCCATGAGCAGCGTCGAGGAGTTCCGCACCGAGGTGCGGAGTTGGCTCCGCACCCACCTCACCGGGGAGTTCGCGGCCCTCAAGGGGCGCGGCGGACCCGGCCGCGAACACGAGGCCTTCGCCGAACGCCTCGCCTGGGAACGGCACATGGCGGCCCACGACTGGACCTGCCTCGGCTGGCCCGAGGCCCACGGCGGCCGCGGCGCGAGCACGGAGGAACAGCTCGCCTTCCACGAGGAGTACGCCCTCGCCGACGCCCCCGCCCGCGTCAACCACATCGGCGAACAGCTCCTCGGCCCCACCCTCATCGCCCACGGCACCCCCGAACAGCAACGCCGCTTCCTGCCCGCCATCCGCGCCGTGCGGGAACTGTGGTGCCAGGGCTACAGCGAACCCGGCGCCGGCTCCGACCTCGCGGGCGTCCGTACCCGAGCCGCCCTCCGGGACGGCGCCTGGGTCGTGGACGGACAGAAGACGTGGACCTCCCTCGCCCACGAGGCCCGGTGGTGCTTCGTCCTCGCCCGCACCGAACCGGGCTCCCACCGCCACCGGGGCCTGTCCTACCTCCTGGTCCCCATGGACCAGCCCGGGGTCGAGGTCCGGCCCATCACCCAACTCACCGGCACCTCCGAGTTCAACGAGGTCTTCTTCGACGGCGCCCGCACCGACGCCTCCCACGTCGTCGGCGCCCCCGGCGACGGCTGGGCCGTCGCCATGGCCACCCTCGGCTACGAACGCGGCGTCTCCACCCTCGGCCAGCAGGTCGGGTTCCGCCGCGAACTCGAAGCCCTCGCCGACCTCGCCCGCCGCAACGGCGCCCTCACCGACCCGCGGATCCGCGACCGCCTCGTCCGGGCCTGGATCGGCCTGGAGACCATGCGCGCCACCGCCCGCCGCCCCGGCACCGCCCCCTCCACCGCCAAGCTGTACTGGGCCCGCTGGCACCGGGACCTCGGCGAACTCGCCATGGACGTGCTCGGCGCCGCCTCCCTCGTCGCGAACGGCGCCCACGGGGACCCGTACGACCTCGACGACCAGCAGCGCCTCTTCCTCTTCTCCCGCGCCGACACCATCTACGCCGGCTCCGACGAGATCCAGCGCAACCTCATCGCCGAGCGGATCCTCGGCCTTCCCAAGGAGGTACGGGCGTGAACGCTCCCCAGCAGGTCGCCCCCCACGGACTCCTCGCGGACCGCACCGCCGTCATCACGGCCGCCGCCGGCGCCGGCATCGGCGGCGCCACCGCCCGCCGCTTCCTGGAGGAGGGCGCCCGCGTCCTCATCAGCGACGCCCACGCCCGCCGCCTCAAGGAGACCGAGGACGCCCTCGCCGCCGAGTTCGGCGCCGCCCGCGTCACCTCCCTGCCCTGCGACGTCACCGACGAGGAACAGGTCCGCGCCCTGTTCGCCCTCGCCGAGCAGACCCACGGCAGCCTCGACGTCGTCGTCAACAACGCCGGCCTCGGCGGCACCGCCGACCTCGTCGACATGACCGACGAACAGTGGGACCGCGTCCTCGACGTCACTCTGAACGGCACCTTCCGCTGCACCCGCGCCGCCCTGCGCTCCTTCAAGGCCTCCGGTCGCGGCGGCGCCGTCGTCAACAACGCCTCCGTCGTCGGCTGGCGCGCCCAGCGGGGCCAGGCCCACTACGCCGCCGCCAAGGCCGGCGTGATGGCCCTGACCCGCTGCGCCGCCCTGGAGGCCGCGGACTTCGGCGTCCGCGTCAACGCGGTCGCCCCCAGCCTGGCCATGCACCCGCACCTGGTGAAGGTCACCAGCGAGGAACTGCTCACGGAACTCACCGCCCGCGAGGCCTTCGGCCGGTACGCCGAGCCCTGGGAGATCGCCAACGTCATCGTGTTCCTGGCGAGCGGCTACTCGTCGTACATGACGGGCGAGACCGTGTCGGTCAGCAGCCAGCACGCGTAGACCGAGAATGGGCCCGTGCCAACGAACAAGCCGACGAACCAGCAGACCGCCAAGAAGAAGCCGCAGGTGACCGCGTCACCCGAGCGGCGCCGCGAACTCCTCGACACCGCCGCCGAGGTCTTCGCCGCGCAGGGCTACAACGCCACCACCGTCCGGAAGATCGCCGACGCCGCCGGCATGCTCGCCGGCAGCCTCTACTACCACTTCGATTCCAAGGAATCGATGCTCGACGAGATCCTGTCCGCCTTCCTGAACGAACTCTGGCAGGGCTACGACACCGTCCTGGCCGCCGGACTCGGCCCCAGGGAGACCATCGAAGCCCTCGTCACCGAGTCCTTCCGGGAGATCGACCGGCACCGCGCCGCCGTCGCCATCTACCAGAAGGAAGCCCGCACCCTCTCCGCCCAGCCCCGCTTCCACTACCTCTCCGACTCGCAGCAGAAGTTCGAGAAGGCCTGGCTCGGGACGCTGGAGCGGGGGGTCGAGGCCAAGGTCTTCCGCACCGACCTCGACATCCGCCTCACCTACCGCTTCGTCCGCGACACGGTCTGGGTCGCGGCGTCCTGGTACCGGCCCGGCGGACAGCACAGCCCCGAGGAGATCGCCCGCCAGTACCTGTCCATGGTGCTCGACGGGATCGCCCTGCGTACCTGACCCGAACAGAGGAGACCCGATGCCCGAGGCCTACATAGTCGAAGCGGTCCGCACCCCGGTGGGGCGGCGCGGCGGCGGCCTGTCCGCCGTCCACCCCGCCGATCTCGGCGCGCACGTGCTCAAGGCGCTGGTCGAACGCTCCGGGATCGACCCGGCAGCCGTCGAGGACGTGGTGTTCGGCTGCCTCGACACCGTCGGACCCCAGGCCGGGGACATCGCCCGGACGGCCTGGCTGGCGGCGGGCCTGCCGGAGGAGGTCCCCGGCGTCACCGTCGACCGCCAGTGCGGCTCCTCGCAGCAGGCCGTGCACTTCGCGGCCCAGGGCGTCCTGTCCGGCACCCAGGACCTGGTGGTCGCGGGCGGCACCCAGAACATGTCGATGATCCCGATCGCCTTCGCCTCCCGACAGGCGGCGGAGCCGCTGGGCCTCACCGAGGGCCCCTACGCCGGCTCGGCCGGCTGGCGCGCCCGCTACGGCGACGCCCCCGTCAACCAGTTCCACGGGGCCCAGCTCATCGCCGAGAAGTGGGGCATCACGCGCCGGGACATGGAGGAGTTCGCCCTGCGCTCCCACCGGCGCGCCCTGCGGGCCATCGACGAGGGCCGCTTCGAGCGGGAGACCGTGCCGTACGGGGACGTGCGCGTCGACGAGGGCCCGCGCCGCGACACCACCCTGGAGAAGATGGCCGGTCTCAGGACCGTCGTCGAGGGCGGCACCATCACCGCCGCCGTCTCCTCCCAGGTCTCCGACGGAGCGGCGGCGATGCTGATCGCCTCCGAGCGGGCCGTCCGCGAACACGGACTGCGGCCCCGCGCCCGCATCCACCACCTGTCCGTACGCGGCGAGGACCCGATCCGGATGCTGTCGGCGCCGATCCCGGCCACCGCGCACGCCCTCAAGAAGACCGGCATGTCACTCGCCGACATCGACCTGGTCGAGATCAACGAGGCCTTCGCCCCCGTGGTCCTGGCCTGGCTCAAGGAGACGGGGGCCGACCCCTCCCGGGTGAACGTCAACGGCGGCGCCATCGCCCTCGGCCACCCGCTGGGCGCCACCGGGGTCAAGCTGATGACCACCCTCCTGCACGAACTGGAACGCTCCGGAGGCCGCTGGGGCCTCCAGACCATGTGCGAGGGCGGGGGACAGGCCAACGTGACGATCATCGAGCGGCTGTAGCTCCCCGGGCCGCGCCCGACCCGCCCCCCGGGCCCCTCCCACCACCCGTCCCGACCTGCTCCGGAAGCCTTCCGGGGCAGGTCACCCGCCCGGGGCAGCGCTCCCCGGCGGACGTGTGCTAGCTTAGAGCTCGTTGCAGTTGTGGTACCCATGAACTTTATGTGCGCCTGACGGGAATGCTCCGACAGGCGCTTTAATTGTTTTTACCGGAGTCTCCGGATGGGGCCCTTGCCGCCTATTCAGGAGATTCAAAATGGCACTTGGCACCGTGAAGTGGTTCAACTCGGAAAAGGGCTTCGGCTTCATCGAGCAGGACGGTGGCGGTCCGGACGTGTTCGCCCACTACTCGAACATCGCCACCCAGGGCTTCCGTGAGCTCCAGGAGGGCCAGCGCGTGTCCTTCGACGTCACCCAGGGCCAGAAGGGCCCCCAGGCGGAGAACATCATCCCCGCCTAATTTCTTCAGCATGCCGGGGTCCGCGCCGTGAGGTGCGGGCCCCGGCTTGTCTGCTGTCTCGACCGCGTTTGCACGACCGCGTCTCAGCGTTTTACCTGCCGGTATCAGGAGGGCATTTTCCGCATGACCAGCTCCAGCTCCGCACGACCCAGCCGCCGCCCCACCCGGGGTCGAGGTACGGCCCAGGGGCGTCCGAAGGCTGGCGCGGGACGGCAGAAGTCCGCCCCCGTGGCCCGGCCGCAAGAATTCACCATGCCCGAACCGCTGACCCCGGCCCTGCCGCCGGTCGCCGCGTTCGAAGACATGGACATGCCCGAGGCGCTGCTGAAGACCCTCGCCGCCCAGGGCGTGACCGAACCCTTCCCGATCCAGGCCGCCACGCTGCCGAACTCCCTCGCCGGCCGTGACCTGCTCGGCCGCGGCCGCACCGGCTCCGGCAAGACGCTGGCCTTCGGCCTGGCCCTGCTCGCCCGCACCGCGGGCCGCCGCGCGCAGCCGAAGGCACCGCTCGCGATGGTCCTCGTACCGACCCGCGAGCTCGCGCAGCAGGTGACCGACGCCCTGGCCCCTTACGCCACGGCCGTCAACCTGCGCATCGCGACCGTCGTCGGCGGCATGTCGATCAACCGGCAGTCCGGCGCCCTGCGCCGCGGCGCCGAGGTCCTCGTCGCCACCCCCGGCCGGCTGAAGGACCTCATCGACCGCGGTGACGCCGACCTCTCCCAGGTCTCCATCACGGTCCTCGACGAGGCCGACCAGATGACCGACATGGGCTTCATGCCGCAGGTCACCTCGCTCCTCAAGCAGGTCGAGCCCGAGGGCCAGACCATGCTGTTCTCGGCGACGCTCGACAAGAACATCGACAAGCTCGTCAAGATGTTCCTGCACGACCCGGTCGGCCACTCGGTCGACCCGTCGGCCGGCGCGGTCACCACCATGGAGCACCACGTCCTGTACGTCATGGACGAGACCGACAAGAAGGCCGTGGCGACGCGCATAGCCGCTCGCGACGGTCGGGTGATCATGTTCGTCGACACCAAGCGCGGGGTCGACCGCATGGTCAAGAAGCTCCTCGCCGACGGCGTACGAGCCTCCGGTCTGCACGGCGGCCGCTCGCAGCCGCAGCGCAACCGCACCCTCGACTGGTTCAAGACGGGCGAGGTCACCGCCCTGGTCGCCACCAACGTGGCCGCGCGCGGCATCCACATCGACGACCTCGACCTGGTCGTCAACGTGGACCCGCCCACCGACCACAAGGACTACCTGCACCGCGGCGGCCGCACCGCCCGCGCCGGTGAGTCCGGCAGCGTCGTCACCCTGGTGCTCCCCGACCAGAAGCGCGACATGACCCGCCTGATGTCGGACGCCGGCATCTCGCCGCGCACCGCGCAGATCAAGTCCTCCGACGAGGAACTGGCCCGCCTCACCGGCGCCAAGGCGCCCTCGGGCATCCCCGTGGTGCTGGAGGTGCCGCAGGCGACCCCGCCGAAGCAGCGCACCGGCTCGGGCAACGGCAACGGCGGCGGTTCGCGCCGTCGGTCCGGTGCCCCGCGCACCGGTGGCGCCGCGGGCGGCGCCCCGGCGGCCGGCGGCCGTGGCCGTCGCGCCGGTTCGGGCGGGACCGGGCAGGCTGCCGCGGCCGGCACGGGCCAGGCCCGTCGCGGCCAGGGCGGTCAGGGCGGCGGAACCGGCGGTTCCACCGGGCAGGGCCGGCGCACCGGGGGCGGCGCCTCCGGCGGCGCGGCCGCCGCGTCCGCGCGCAGCCGGGTCGGCTCCGCCGGACAGGGCCGCCGCCGGGCGGTCTGACCTCCGGGCGACGTACGACGCACCACAGGGCCGGGCGGCGCATCACGCGCCGCCCGGCCCTGTGCCGTCGTGCGGGCCCCGGGGGCCCGGTGCGGTTACCGGACCATCTTGGACTGGAGCTTCGCCAGCGTCCGCAGGTCCAGGCCCAGGCCCTGCGTCAGGTAGCCGTAGAAGCTGCCGTAGTCGGCCTCCAGCTGGGCGGTCGAGGCGTCCAGGTAGTCCTGCCGAACCTCCTGGAGCGGGATCAGCAGGTCGGGGTTCTGCATCCGGCCGGACTGCTTGAGGCCCGCCCGGACCTGGGCGTCGTAGGCACCGCGGAAGGTGTTGGACGCCAGGTAGTCGCCCTCGGCGGTCGCCTCGGGCACGGCCAGGGCGCGCAGCAGGACGTAACTCATCCAACCCGTACGGTCCTTGCCGGACGTGCAGTGGTACAGCAGCGGGCCCTGGCCGCCGTTGGCGATCTCCCGCAGCGTGGCCGCGAACTGCGCCCGGTTCTCGGGGCTCGTCACGAAGGTGCGGTAGATGTCCCGCATGTAGGCCTCGGCGCGGCCACCGCCCAGCATCTGTTCCTGCTTGACGGGGTCGCCGCTGCCGATCGCGCCGACGAGGGTTCCGTACAGGCCCAGGTCGCTGATCGGGCGGGCGGTGGCGGACAGGCCGGGCGGCAGCTTGTCGGCACCGTCGTACTGGACCTCCATCGGGATGCGGAAGTCGATGGCCTTCGTGAGGCCGAGACCGCCGACGGTGGTGATGTCCGTCGCGGTGAGCTTGCTGAGGGCGTCGGATCGGTAGACGAGCCCCTGGCGGACCCGACCACCGGTGTAGGTGCGGTAGCCGCCGATGTCCCGGACGTTGACGGCGCCCTGGAGCGGAATCTGGCGAATCTTTTCAGCCGACTGTTGCCGGTGCGGCTGGTGGTGCCGGGCAGTGACCCCGGCTCCCGGCGCCGGCTGCGCGGACGCGGAGGCGGGCAGGGTTCCGGCGGCGAGCACGGCGGCGGCCGCCGCGATCACCAGACGGATTCGGGCACGGCTCATGGGGGCGACTCCATGGACGGAGAAGGGGGATCACCCTGGTGGTGGCAGGGTGCCGAGCACGTGCGGACCGTCGTGTCCGTACAGACGGTCCAGCACGCCGTGTGCCTCGGCCATGACGCGGTCGACGAGGTCCGCGCAGGACGGCAGATCCTCGATCACCCCCGCGACCTGGCCGGATGCCATGACGCCGAGGTCCGTACGACCCTCGACCATGGACGCCTTGAGGAGCATGGGGGTGTTCGCGGCGAGCAGGACCTGGCTCCAGGACAGGTCCTTGCCGTGTTTCATCGCCAGACCGTCGCGGACCATCGCGGACCACGACAGCCCCGACAGTTTCCGGAAACCGGCCGCGTGCCGCACGGCCCGCGCCAGCGCCCGGGCGCGCCCCGACCGCTCCAGGGCGTCGACCAGTTCGGTGCGCAGCATCCGGTGCGGCATCCCGTCGACGGCCGTGGTGACGGTGACGTCCTTCACCGTGGCCTTCAGGTACTCGGCCTTCACGGCGTCCGGGACGGTCGAGTCCGAGGTCAGCAGGAAACGGGTGCCCATGGCGATCCCGGCCGCCCCGTAGGCGAGCGCCGCGACCAGGCCGCGGCCGTCGTGGAAGCCGCCGGCGGCGACCACGGGGATGTCCACCGCGTCGACCACCTGCGGCAGCAGCACCGTCGTGGCGACGTCCCCGGTGTGCCCTCCGCCCTCCCCGCCCTGCACGATCACCGCGTCCGCGCCCCAGGCGGCGACCTTCTCGGCGTGCCGGCGGGCACCGATCGAGGGGATCACGACCACGCCCGCGTCCTTCAGGCGGGCGATCAGCTCCCGGGACGGGGCGAGGGCGAAGGAAGCGACCTTCACCCCCTCGGCGACGATCAGTTCCACCCGCTCCGGGGCGTCCCCGGCGTCGGCCCGCAGATTGACCCCGAAGGGCGCGTCGGTGCGGGAGCGGACCTCGCGCACCGCCGAACGCAGTTGGTCCACCGTCATCGTCGCCGAGGCGAGGATGCCGAGGGCGCCCGCGTTCGCCGCCGCCGACACCAGGCGCGGTCCGGCCACCCAACCCATGCCGGTCTGCACGATCGGGTGGCGGACCCCGACCAGTTTCGTGAACGCCGTCTCCACGGTCAGCCCCGCACTTCGCGGTCGCGCAGCCCCTGGGGGTCGATCACCTCGCGGATCAGCCGCAGTTCTTCGGGCGACGGTTCCCGGGTGTACGGGACCTCCCCGGTCACCACCAACTCGAAGCCGGTGGCCGCGCGAACCTGGTCGACACCCACCCCCGGGTGCACGGACACCAGGCGCATCGAGCGGCCCGGTCCGGCGAAGTCGAACACCCCGAGGTCGCTGACGACCCGGGGCAGCCGGTGGAAGCGGGTCACCCCGGCCGCCTCGGCCCGGTCGTGGCCGACCCCGCTGACCATGTCGACGCGTTCGACGAAGACCCGGGTCGAATGCCGGGGGATCCAGTAGCTCACCGGGTTGTTGAGGGTGTTGACGGGTGCTCCGCGCACCCCCAGGAGCTGGCGGGCGGGCCGCTCCCAGTCCCCGATGCAGGAGATGTTCTGGTTGCCGAACCGGTCGATCTGGCTCGCTCCCATCATCACGTGCCGCTTGCCGCCCGTGACCATCGTCAAGTGGCGGCGGTAGGGGAGCCAGCCCTCGGGGGTGCCGTCGAGGCCGATCAGCATCGCCTCGCCGTCGGTGAGCAGCAGGTCGGGGGAGAACGTCCGCTTCGCGAGCCGGGCCCCGATGGAGGGGATCAGGCCCATCGGGCTCGCGAGGACCTCGCCGTTGTCGCGCCAGGCCTCGGCGCAGGCGATCACGCAGTACTCGGCCCGGGTGACGGGGGCGCGGGTGGAGGTGTCGGGGGAGGTGTCGGTCGGGGCTCCGGGCTGGGTGCTCAACTCTGCTCCTCGTGCCAGGTCCGGACGGCGGACTGGTAGTCGTGCTCGCCGGCCCCGGACAGGAAGCGGGCGGAGAACTCGGGCCAGGGGGTGGACGCGTAGAACTTCTGGAAGGCCTCGTCGCGGTCGTAGTCGGGGGCGCAGGAGGTGAAGTGGGCGCCGTTCGGGGCCTCCACGACCCCGGTGACCGCGTGCCGGCTGACGAGGAGGGACTGCGGTGGGCCCGCCTTGGACAGCTCGGCGCTCTCCACGAGCTGTTCGCAGGAGACGTAGGCGGTGTCCGCGGCCTCGCAGAACAGGTCGTCGAAGTACGGGTCGGGGCCCAGGTACTGGGCGTTGCCCAGACGGTCCGCGCGGTTGAGGTGCACCAGGGCGGCGTCCAGGCGCAGGGCGGGGACGGCGACGAACTCCTCGCCGTCGGCGTAGGGGGAGGTGACGGTGCGCAGTTCGGGGTTGACCCGCATCACGTCGGAGCCGAGGCCGGCGCGGACGGGCAGGAAGGGCAGCCGGTTCGCGGCGGCGTGCAGGCCCCACATGAACATGGCCTCGTCGAGTTCGGTGAGGGTGAGGGAGCCGCTCTCGCGGGCGGCCCGGAAGTGCGGCTCCAGCGGGATGGAGTCGAGGGTGACGAAGGGGGCGACCAGCCGGCGGATCCGCCCGGCGGCGGCCAGCAGGCCCACGTCGGGGCCGCCGTAGGACACCACGGTGAGATCGGTGATCGTGGACCGGAGCAGTGCCCGCACCAGGGCCATCGGCTTGCGCCGGGAGCCCCAGCCGCCGATGCCGATGGTCATGCCGCTGCTGAGCCGGCCGACCACCTCCTCGGGGGTCATGGTCTTGTCGCTCACGCCGTCCCTTCCTTCCCGAAGGTGTCGCGGACCCGGTCGGCGACACCGCTGAGGTTGGCCTCGAAGGTGAAGCCCTGCTCGAAGCGGTAGCTGCGGCGCACGTCCACCGGGTCGATGCCGTTGATGGCGGCCTTGGCGAGGCGGATCAGGTAGCCGTCCTTCCGGGCGATCTCGGCGGCCAGTTCCAGGGCCGCGTCCCGCACCTCCTCGCGCGGCACCACCTTCCAGACCGATCCGTGCGCGTGCAGTTCGGCGGCGGTCGCGGTGCGCGAGGTGTAGTAGAGGGTGCGCATCAGGTGCTGGGGGACGAGCCGGGCCAGGTGGGTGGCGGCGCCGAGGGCGCCCCGGTCCAGTTCGGGCAGCCCGAAGGTGGCGTCGTCCGAGGCGACGATCGCGTCGGCGTTCCCCACCAGGCCGATGCCGCCGCCGAGGCAGAAGCCGTGCACGGCCGCGACGACGGGGACCTCGCACTCGTAGACGGCGGCGAACGCCTCGGCGCAGCCGCGGTTGGCCCCGATGAGGGAGGCGTGCCCGGTGTCGCGCTGCATCTCCTTGATGTCGACGCCGGCGTTGAAGCCGCGCCCACCGGAGGCCAGGACGACGCACCGGACCGCGGGGTCGCGTCCGGCCGCGCGCAGGGCGTCGGCGAGGTCGTACCAGCCCTGCACGGGCAGTGCGTTGACGGGTGGGAAGTCGACTGTGACGAGTGCGATGCCCTTGTCCGGGCTGGAGGTGGAGACACCCATGAGCGGATCAGCTACCTTTCCACCAAACATTTGTTAGGTGAGGAAGGTAGCAGCCGATGGAGCTCAATGGGAGGGTCGTCGTCGTCACGGGCGGAACCCGGGGCGTCGGCGCCGGGATCGCCCGCTCGTTCCTCGCGGCGGGCGCGCGGGTCGTCGTCTGCGCGCGGCGCCCGCCCGTCGAACCGGTCGGGGCGGATGGCCGGCAGGCCGATTTCACCGCCCTCGACCTGCGCGATCCGGACGCCGTACGGGAGTTCTTCGCCGGGGTCGCGGAGCGGTACGGGCGGCTCGACTGCCTGGTCAACAACGCGGGCGGCACCCCGTACCGGCTGCTGGGCGAGGGGGAGGTCGAGCGGCACGCGCGCGTCGTCGACCTCAACCTGGTGGCCCCGCTGACGGCCTCGCTCGCGGCGCACCCGTGGCTGCGCGCGGCGCGCGGCTCGGTCGTGATGATCGGCAGCGTCAGCGGCACCCGGCCCTCACCGGGTACGGCGGCCTACGGGGCCGCGAAGGCGGGCCTGGACAACCTGGCCCGGTCGATGGCCGTGGAATGGGCGCCCGACGTACGGGTCAACTCGCTGGTCCTGGGCATGGTGCGGACCGAGCTGTCGCACCTGCACTACGGCGATGAGGCGGGCGTCGCCGCGGTCGGCGCGACCGTGCCCCTCGGCCGGCTGGCCGAGCCCTCGGACGTGGGGGAGGCGGCGGTGTTCCTCGCCTCGGACCGGGCGGCCTACGTGAGCGGGGCGAGCCTGCTGGTGCACGGCGGCGGCGAACGTCCGGCGTTCCTCGATGCGGCAACTGTCAACAAGGAGAGCTGAAATGGGCATGGCGGACGGACGTGTGGTCGTCGTGACGGGCGCGGGACGGGGGCTGGGCCGGGCCCACGCCCTGGCCTTCGCGGCGGAAGGGGCCCGGGTCGTCGTCAACGACCTGGGCGTCGGACTCGACGGGCGGCCGGAGGCGGACGGGCCCGCGGCCCGGGTCGTGGCCGAGATCCTGGAGCGGGGCGGGGAGGCGGTGGCGCACGGCGGGGACATCGCGACCGGCGCCGGCGCGGCCTCCCTGGTGGAGTGCGCGGTGTCCGCCTTCGGTCGGCTGGACACCCTCGTCAACAACGCCGGGTTCCTGCGGGACCGGATGCTGGTCAACCTCGGCGAGGACGACTGGGACGCGGTCGTACGGGTCCACCTCAAGGGCCACTTCCTGCCGTTGAGGGAGGCCGCCGCCTGGTGGCGGGCGGAGGCGAAGGCCGGTCGGCCGGTGGCCGCGCGGGTGGTCAACACCTCCTCCGGCGCCGGGCTGCTCGGCTCCGTCGGCCAGGGCAACTACAGCGCCGCCAAGGCGGGCATCCTCGGGATGACCCTGGTCGCCGCCGCCGAAATGGGCCGGTACGGGGTCCAGGTCAACGCCATCGCCCCCGCGGCCCGGACCCGGATGACCGAGCGGACCTTCGCGGAGACGATGGCCGCCCCGGCCGCCGGGGCCTTCGACGCGATGGCCCCGGAGAACGTGTCCCCGCTGGTGGTGTGGCTCGGCTCCGACGCCTCGGCCGGGGTCACGGGCCGGGTCTTCGAGACCGAGGGCGGCCGGATCACCGTCATGGAGGGCTGGCGCCCCGGACCCACCGCGGACAGCGGGGCCCGCCGGACCCCGGCCGAGGCCGGCGAGGCGGCGGCGAAACTACTGGCCGCCGCGGAACCGCCGCACCCGGTGTACGGGGCTCAGTAGCGTCGGCAGGGGGGCGGGAGGGGCGCGTGGGGAACGGGGAGGAGGGCGGCGGGGCGTAGGTAACGGTGGCGGGGCGCGGTCCGGTAAGGGTCGCGCCCCGCCGTGCTGCGTGCTTCTGGACATCTTCGCCGGCGCCGCCGATCCGCCCGCCGGTGCCGGGGCGGGGCGGCGGGGCTGCTGGGCGGGGTGGCGCGGGCATCGCGGCCCGCGCGGAATCCGGCCAGGAAATGCGGCCGGCGGTCATTGGCCACATCGGGTCCTTCCCAGTCCCACCACGGCTGTGGTGGCATGTCCACGCCCAATTCAGCAGTAGTGGTTCCGACCGGATGGAGAAAAGAAAATGCGACTCCGCAGATTGAGCACCGGCGTGGCCGGTGCGGCCGGCGCGGCCATGGTGGCCCTGTCGGTCGTGGCCGCGCCGGTCCAGGCCGACTCCCCGGACACACCGCCGCCCGGAAGAATCACCGTCGATGTGGTCGGGGTGAACGGATCGGGTTGTCCGCAGGGCACCGCCGAGGTCGCCGCGGCCTCCGACAACACCGCGTTCACCGTCACGTACAGCAACTACCTCGCCCAGGCCGGGGCGGGCGCGGGCGGCACCGAGTTCCGCAAGAACTGTCAGCTCGCCCTGCGGATCCACGTCCCCCAGGGCTTCACGTACGCCATCGCCCGGGCCGACTACCGCGGCTTCGCGCACCTCCAGCGCGGCGCCTTCGGCCAGCAACGCGCGAACTACTACTTCCAGGGCCAGGCGCAGACCGCCCGCAGCACCCACCAGTTCAACGGCCCCGTCAGCGACAACTGGCAGGCGAGCGACCGCACGGAGTACGCCGACCTCGTCTGGGCGCCGTGCGGTGAGGAACGCAACCTCAACGTCAACACCGAACTGCGGGTCTACGCCGGGACGTCGAACCCGCAGGCCCCGAGCTTCATGAGCATGGACTCCACGGACGGCAGCGTCAGCACGGTCTACCACTTCGAGTGGAAGGAATGCCCCGCGAGGTGACCGGCGTGAGCGAGCACGGCAACCCCCGACCCCGTCAGGAGTGATGACGATGTCCCCCTCGCTGTCCCGCACCCTGCTCATCGGCGGCGCCACCGCCGCCCTGATCGCCACCGCCACGCCGGCCGGAGCCGCCGGATCGGGCCCGATCACCGCACCGCCCGACAAGATCGTGATCGAGCTCGCCACCGTGAACGGCTCGGGCTGCCGCGAAGGCACCGCCGAGGTCGCCGTGGCCCCGGACAACACCGCCTTCACCGTCACGTACAGCGAGTACCTCGCCCAGGTCGGCCCCGGCGCCCCGCCGACGTCCTTCCGCAAGAACTGTCAGCTCAACCTCCGCGTCCACGTGCCCAACGGCTTCACCTACGCGATCGTCCAGGCCGACTACCGCGGATTCGCATTCCTTCAACCGGGGGCGTCGGGCCAGGAAAGGGCGAACTACTACTTCCAGGGAATGCCCCAGACCTCCCAACGGACGCATCAGTTCAACGGGCCCCTCAACGACAACTGGCAGGCGACCGACAGGACGGAATTCGCCGACCTGGTATGGGCACCCTGCGGGGAAAAGCGCAATTTCAACATCAATACGGAACTGCGCGTGAATGCGGGCACCTCCAACCCGCAGGCGACCAGTTTCATGGCGATGGACTCCACCGACGCCAGCGTCAACACCCTGTACCACCTCGCCTGGCAGGCGTGCCCCGCGCCGCGGACGTAGCGCCGTGAGCCGGGGGCGGGGCCGACGTGCGACCGGCCCCGCCCCACCCGGGGCGTCCCGCCCACGCCGACGGGCGGGACGCCCACCCTGCGCCGGGGACGACCCCGACGGGTCGGGGACCCGCGACGCGCCGCCGGGGGAGCCCACGGCGCACCCGGGCCGCCCGAGCAGCGGGGGCGCCCCCTCGCCGCGGCTCCCCCTTCGCCGCGGCGACGCCGGCGCCCGCGCCACCCCCGTGGGCCGGGACGGAAACGTCCCGGCCCACGGCCTTTCCCGCTCACCGGGAACACGCCCTCCCGCCCGCGCCCACCGCCCGCCTACCGTCTGCCGCACCACACACCACGCAGCCGGGAGGACCCCATGATCGACGACCGGCGCCGGCGCGAGGCCGCCGAGCTGCTGCGCGGCGCCGAACGGCACCGGACCCCCGTACGGCCGCTCACCGAGCTGTTCGAGGGCATCGACACACAGGACGCCTACGAGATCCAGCTGATCAACATCCGCCGGCGCACCGACGCCGGCGACGTCCGCGTCACCGGCCACAAGGTCGGCCTCTCCTCGCCCGTCATGCAGGCCATGATGGGCGTCGACGAACCCGACTACGGCCACCTGCTCGACACCATGGAGCTGCGCCGGGACGAGCCCGTCCGGGCCGCCGCGTACTGCTCGCCCCGCATCGAGGCCGAGGTCGGCTTCGTCCTCGGCGCCGACCTGCCGGGCGAGGGCTGCACCGTGGCCGACGTACTGGCCGCCACCGAACGCGTCGTCCCCGCGCTGGAGTTGATCGACAGCAGGATCGCCGACTGGCGCATCACCATCTCCGACACGATCGCCGACAACGCCTCCTCCGCCGGCTACGTCATCGGCGAGGGCCGCGACCCCCGCGAACTCGACCTGAAGGCGATCGGGGCCCGGGTCGCGTGCGACGGCGAACTCCTCGCCGAGGGCCGCTCCGACGCCGTCCTGGGCGACCCCACCACCGCCGTCGCCTGGCTGGCCCGCACCGTCGCCCGCTTCGGCGTCCCGCTGCGCGAGGGCCACCTGATCCTGCCCGGGTCGTGCACCCGCGCCGTCGACGTCCACGCCGGACGGACCTACACCGCCGACTTCACCGGGCTCGGCCCGGTGTCCCTCTCCTTCGTCTGAGGCCCGTACGGGAGTACCGCATGAAGAAAGCCACCGCAGCCGTCGTCGGCTCCGGCAACATCGGCACCGACCTGCTCCACAAACTGCTCCGCTCCCCGCACATCGAACCCCGCTGGATGATCGGCGTCGACCCCGACAGCGAAGGCCTCGCCCGCGCCCGTCGCGCCGGCCTCGAAACCTCCCACGAGGGCGTCGACCGGCTGCTGGCCCGCGACGAACTCCCCGACCTCGTCTTCGAGGCCACCTCCGCCTCCGTCCACCGGGTCAACGCCCCGCGCTACGCCGAGCTCGGCATCAAGGCGGTCGACCTCACCCCCGCCGCGATCGGCCCCGCCGTGGTCCCGCCCGCGAACCTCACCGCCCACCTCGACCGGGCCAACGTCAACATGATCACCTGCGGTGGTCAGGCCACCATCCCGATCGTGTACGCCGTCTCCCGCGCGGTGCCCGTGGCCTACGCGGAGATCGTCGCCTCGGTGGCCTCCGTCTCCGCCGGCCCCGGCACCCGCGCCAACATCGACGAGTTCACCCGCACCACCGCCCGCGGCATCGAGGACATCGGCGGCGCGGCCCGCGGCAAGGCGATCATCATCCTCAACCCCGCCGAACCCCCGGTGATGATGCGCGACACCGTCTTCTGCGCGATCCCGCCCGACGCCGACCGGGAGGCCGTGGCCGCCTCCGTCCACCGGGTCGTCCGCGAGGTGGCCTCGTACGTCCCCGGATACCGGCTGCGCACCGAGCCGCAGTTCGACGAGCCGTCCGCGGCGACCGGCGGCAACGCCCGCGTCGCGGTGTTCCTGGAGGTCGAGGGAGCGGGCGACTACCTGCCGCCGTACGCCGGGAACCTCGACATCATGACCGCCGCCGCCACCAAGGTCGGCGAGGAGTTCGCCAAGGAGCTGCACCAGTGAACGCCGTGAACGCCGGGAGCGCCGTGAGCGCCGTGAGCGCCTACTCCGACACCCTCGACATCCGCGTCACCGACTCCTCCCTGCGGGACGGCTCGCACGCCAAGCGGCACCGGTTCACCGTCGAGGACGTGACGTCGATCGTCGCCGCCCTCGACGCGGCGGGGGTCCCCGCCATCGAGGTCGCGCACGGCGACGGACTGGGCGGGTCGTCCTTCAACTACGGCTTCTCGCGGACCCCCGAGCAGGAACTCATCAAGGCGGCCGCCGAAACCGCCCGGAACGCCAGGATCGCCTTCCTGATGCTGCCCGGACTCGGTGTCAAGGACGACATCCGCGCCGCCCACGCGAGCGGTGGGAGCATCTGCCGGATCGCCACCCACTGCACCGAGGCCGACATCTCCGTCCAACACTTCGGGCTGGCGCGGGCGATGGGCCTGGAGACCGTGGGCTTCCTGATGATGGCCCACTCCACCAGCCCCGAGAACCTCGCCCGCCAGGCCCGGATCATGGCCGACGCCGGCTGCCAGTGCGTGTACGTCGTCGACTCCGCCGGAGCCCTCGTCATGGACCAGGTCACCGACCGGGTCCAGGCCCTGGTCGCCGAGCTCGGCACCGACGCCCAGGTCGGCTTCCACGGCCACGAGAACCTCGGCCTCGGCGTCGGCAACTCCGTCGCCGCCGTCCGGGCCGGCGCCCTGCAGATCGACGGCTCCACCCGCCGCCTCGGCGCCGGCGCCGGCAACACGCCCGTCGAGGCGTTCGCCGCCGTCTGCCAGAAGATGGGCATCCGCACCGGCATCGACGTCCTCGCCATCATCGACGCGGCCGAGGACGTGGTGCGACCCGTCATGGACGAGGAGTGCCGCCTCGACCGGATGTCGCTCCTCATGGGCCACGCCGGGGTCTACTCCAGCTTCCTCGTCCACGCCTACCGGCAGGCCGAACGCTACGGCGTCCCCGGTGCGCGGATCCTGCTGCGCGCGGGCGAACGCCGCCTCGTCGGTGGCCAGGAGGACCAGCTCATCGACATCGCCCTGGAACTCGCCGCCGAGGCCGGGGACTCCCGCGCCTGACCCGGACCGCCCCGGCCCCGCGCCGCCGCACCCCCCCCGCAGCACACCCACGAGGAAGTGGAGGGCCTCCCCATGGCCTCAACCGACGAAGGACCCCGCGTCATCGAGGCGGCGGCCGTGCCCACCCGGTTCGCCCGCGGCTGGCACTGCCTCGGCCTCGCCGCCCCCTTCGAGGACGGCGCCCCGCACGAGGTGGAGGCCTTCGGGACCCGCCTCGTCGTCTTCCGGGGCGCCGACAGCGGAGAGCTGAGCGTCCTGAACGCCTACTGCCCCCACATGGGCGGCAACCTCGCCCACGGCAGCGTCAAGGGCGACACCGTCGCCTGCCCCTTCCACGACTGGCGTTGGTCCGGCAACGGCCGCTGCGCCGACGTCCCCTACGCCCGCCGGGTCCCGCCGCGCGCCCGGACCCGCGCCTGGACCACCCTGCGGCGCAACGGTCAGCTCTACGTGTGGCACGACCCGGAGGGCAACCCGCCGCCCGAGGGCGTCACCATCCCCGAGATCGAGGGCCACGGCAGCGCCGACTGGAGCGACTGGAGCTGGAACTCCCTGCGCGTCGAGAACGCCAACTGTCGGGAGATCGTCGACAACGTCGTGGACATGGCGCACTTCTACTACGTGCACTACGCCTTCCCCCACTACTTCAAGAACGTCTTCGACGGGCACGTCGCCACCCAGTACATGGAGTCCACCCCGCGCGGCGACATCGACCTCGGCACCCTCTCCACCGGCGGCGGCCTGCGCTCCGACGCCTCCTACCACGGCCCCTCCTACATGATCGACCGGCTGTGGAGCGATGTCGGCGGCGGCGTGGAGATGGAATCCGTACTCATCAACTGCCATTACCCGGTCGACGCGAACAGCTTCGTCCTGATGTACGGGGCGAGCGTCAAGAAGCTCCCCGGCATGGACGACGCGCAAGCCGCCGAGGCCGCCCGCCTCACCGCCGAGGGGCTGGCCGTCGGCTTCGAGCAGGACGTGGAGATCTGGCGGAACAAGACCCGCATCGACAACCCGCTCCTCACCGAGGAGGACGGACCCGTCTACCAACTGCGGCGCTGGTACGAGCAGTTCTACGTCGACGCCGCCGACGTCAAGGACGAAATGGTTCGGCGCTTCGAGTTCGAGATCGACACCACCCGCGCCACCGCCGCCTGGAAGGCGGAGGTCGAGGCGAACCTCGCCCACCGCGCCGCGTCCCCGGGCGGTGCGTGATGACCCCCGTCGCCTGCGCGGAGTGCGGCACCGAGGTGCTGTGCGAGAAGTTCAGCGCGGCCCACCTCCAGGTCCAGTGGACGGACCGGGCGGCCTCGGTGTGCCCCCGCATCGCGGCCCGGGTCGCGGTCGGCGAACCCAGCGCCCGCGTCCGCTCCTGCCCGGCCCTGCGCGCCGACATCGAGGCGGCCGTCCGGGAGGGCCGGCTGGAGGTGCCCGCCGATGCCTGAGACCACCACCGAACGGGCCGCCCCCGCCGCACCCGTACCGGCGGCCCCCGCCGGCCCGCTGCGGGTACGGGTCCGGAAGCGGATCCAAGAGACCCCGGACGCCGTCTCCCTCGTACTCGACGCGGAACTCCCTTACCGACCCGGGCAGTTCCTCACGCTGCGGATCCCCGGCGGCGGCGCCCGCTGCTACTCCCTGGCCAGCTCCCCGCACACCGGCGAGCCCATGCGGATCACCGTCAAGCGGGTCCCCGGAGGGCTCGGCTCCGGCTGGGTCTGCGACACCGTCGCGGAGGGGGACGAACTGGAGGTCCTGCCGCCGGCGGGCACCTTCACCCCCGGCCCCGACGGCCTCGACCGGGACCTGCTGCTCGTCGCGGGCGGCAGCGGGATCACCCCGGTGCTGTCCCTGGCCAAGTCCGCCCTCGCCGTCGGCCGGGGCCGGATCACCCTGCTCTACGCCAACCGGGACCCCGCGTCGGTCATCTTCCGGGACGAGCTGGAGGGATGGGCCGCCCGGCACCCCGACCGGCTCACCGTCGTGCACTGGCTGGAGAGCCTGCACGGGCTGCCGACCGCCGCGCGCCTCGGGGGGCTCGTCGCCCCGTACACGGGCCGCGACGCCTGGCTGTGCGGGCCCGGGCCGCTCATGGACGCCGCCGAGACGGCCCTGCGCTCGGCCGGGGCGACCGGCACCCGCATCCGCCGCGAACGGTACTTCTCGCTCGGCGCCGACACGTTCGCCCCCGCGACAGCGGCCTCGGACGCGCCGCCGGACGCCGGCGGCGGTGTCGACGCCGTTGCCGTGGCCCGGCTCGACGGGGAGACCCGTACAGTGCCCTGGCCGCGCCGGGCCACGCTGCTCGACGCCCTGCTCGCCGCGGGTGTCGAAGCCCCGTACTCCTGCCGTGAGGGAGCCTGCGCGGCCTGCTGCTGCCGGGTCGTCGAGGGCGAGGTGACGATGGTCCGCAACGAGGTCCTCGACGGCGAGGACCTGGCCGACGGATACGTCCTCGCCTGCCAGGCCTTTCCGCTCACCGACCGGGTCCGGGTGACCTACGGCTGAAACGCAACGGGCCCGGCCCCCTGGCGAGGGGTCGGGTCCGGTGCGTGTGCGATGAGGTATCAGTACCCGCTACATCCACTCGCTGAACCGCAACCAGCCCATCATGTTGTCCATTTCCCGCGCCGACACCGCCGGCTCGGCGGCCACGGGCGGTACGGCGGCCGCGGCGCGGCCCGCCCGACCCGGCCCGTACAGCTCGCGCCACACGGACCGCGCGCAGGCCAGGACCGCGGGCGCCAGCCGGGTGAGCTCGCGTTCCCCCCGGCAGGAGGACAGGGACACGGCGGCGACCGCCCGTCCCGCACCCCGCAGCGGCGCGGCCACGCAGTGGACCCCGGGGACGGTTTCCTCCCGGTCGTGGGCGACGCCGCGCTCACGGACGTCCGCCAGCTCCGCCCGCAACGCGGCCGGGCGGACCAGGGTCCGGGCCGTGCGCGGGCGCAGGCCGCGGGCCAGGACCTCCTCGACGGCGTCCCGATCGCCGAAGGCGAGCAGCGCCTTGCCGGCGGCCGTCGAGCAGGCCGGCATCCGGCCGCCGACCCGGGAGGGCACGGCGCCCGCCTCCGACCCGCCGATCCGTTCCAGGCAGACCACTTCCGCCCCGTCCAGCACCCACAGGTGCACCAGCCGACCGGTCTGCTCGTGCAGTGCGTGCAGCAGCGGCAGGGCCGCCCGGCGCAGCCGGTTGTGGTGGGCGGCGAGCGCGCCGAGCTCCAGCATCCGCATGCCCATCCGGTAGTCCCGGCCCTCCCGGTCCAGCCAGCGCAACTGCACCAGCTGGTCCAGGATCCGGTGGGCGGACGAGCGGGGGATCCCGCTGCGGCGCACCACCTCGGTCAGCGAGAGCCGTGGCTGCGGACCCTCGAAGGCGCCCAGGACCTTGGCGGCCTTCTCCAGCAGTGACAGCGGCGCGAGCCCGCTCTGCATGACCTGATCGAGCACGAGGAACCCCCTGCGTGAGGCGTTGGGGCGACCCTGCCACGCGGCCCCCGGCGCGGGGAAGGACCCGGAACCATGTATTTCATTCAGTAATACTTCGGATCGGCATGAAGCTGGTCGCGCGATGCCCGCGGCGACCACCGGGGGGACGCCCCACGGCGCCTTCCCACTCAGCGGGAACACCCCGTTCCGCGCCCCCGACCCACGGGCGTACGTTCACCGCACCCCGAAGCCGACGACCCCGAGAAAGGGACACCATGAGCGACGAAGACGTCCTCGACGCGGTCCGCGCCCTCGCCCCGGCGCTGCGCGAACGCGCCGCCGAAGCCGAGGCCCAGCGCAGGGTCCCCGAGGCGAGCATCAAGGAACTGACGGACACCGGATTCTTCCGCCTGCTCCAGCCCCGGGCGTACGGCGGGCGCGCCGCACACCCCGGGATCTTCTACGAGGCCGTCAAGGAGATCGCCAAGGCCTGCGGCTCCACCGGTTGGGTCGCCTCCGTCGTCGGCGTCCACCCCTGGCACGTCGCGCTCTACGACCCCCGCGCCCAGGAAGAGGTCTGGGGCACGGACCGCGACACCCGCATCTGCTCCTCCTACGCCCCCACCGGCAAGGTCGCCCCCGTCGCGGGCGGCTTCACCCTCAGCGGCCGGTGGCACTTCTCCTCCGGCTGCGACCACGCCGACTGGGCCCTCCTCGGCGCGCTCGTCACCGACGCCGAAGGCCGGCCCGTGGACATGCGCACCTTCCTCGTACCCCGGACCCGGTACCGGATCGACGAGGTCTGGGACACCGTGGGCCTGCGCGGCTCCGGCTCCAACGACATCGTCGTCGAGGAGGTCTTCGTCCCCGAACACCGCGCCCTCAGCTTCGGCCCCGTCACCGCCCTGGACGTCCCCGGCCACGCCGTCAACCCCGAGCCCCTCTACCGGCTCCCGTACGCCTCGATCTTCACCACCACCATCTCCACCCCGATCGTCGGCATCGCCGAGGGCGCCTACGACGGGTACGTGGCCGCGACCCGCGAACGCTTCCGGACCTCCTACGGCCAACAGGTCGCCGAGGACCCCTTCGCCCAGGTCCGCGTCGCCCGCGCCGCCAGTGACATCGACGCCTCCTGGCTCCAACTCCGGCGCAACATCGGCGACCTCCACGCCCTCGCCGAACGCGGCGAGCCCCTGCCCCTCGCCCTGCGCACCCGGGTCCGCCGCGACCAGGTCCTCGCCACCGAACGCTGCGTCGCCGCCGTCGACCTCCTGATGGAGAACGCGGGCGGCGGCGCCATGCGCACCGGCACCAACCCCGTCCAACGGGCCTGGCGCGACGTCCACACCGGACGCGGCCACGCCGCCAACGACCCCGAACGGGCACTGGTCCTCTTCGGCCAGGGCGCCCTCGGCCTCGACATCCAGGACACGATGCTGTGAGCCCCACGTACGAGAACACCTCCCGAACCGTGCAGGCCGGCGACCTCACCCTCCACCTGCACGAGGCGGGACCCCACGACGCACCCGTCGTGATCATGCTGCACGGCGGCGGCCCCGGCGCCTCCGGCTGGTCCAACTTCGGCGCCAACCTGCCCCACTTCGCCACCCGGTTCCGCACGCTGCTCGTCGACCTGCCCTGCTACGGCCGCTCCGACAAGCCCGAACCCGACTGCGACTACTTCACCTTCAGCGCCCGCGCCGTCATCGCCCTCATGAACGAACTCGGCATCGGGGAAGCCCACTTCATCGGCAACTCGCTCGGCGGCGGCACCGCCGTCCGGATCGCCCTCGACCACCCCGAACGGGTCGCGAAACTACTCCTCATGGGCCCCGGCGGCATCTCCCTGAACCTGTTCTCCGCCGACCCCACCGAAGGCCTCAAACGGCTCTTCGAGTTCAGCCTCGCCCCCGAACCCACCCGGGCCGCGATGCGCGCCTTCCTCACCACCCTCGTCCACGACCCGGCCGTCGTCACCGACGCCCTCGTCGAGGAGCGCTGGGCGCAGGCCACCGACCCCGAGGCCCGCCTCGGCAACGCCCGGATGGCCGCCGCCTTCACGAAATGGCCCGAGGACACCCTCCTGTGGCGCGAGGCCCACCGCATCACCCGACCGGTCCTCCTCACCTGGGGCCGCGAGGACCGGGTCAACCCCGTCGACGGCGCCTTCCTCGCCTTCAAGACCATCCCCGACGCCCGCCTGCACGTCTTCCCGCACTGCGGGCACTGGGCCCAGACCGAGGCCGCCGCCGAGTTCAACCGCCTCGCCACCGACTTCTTCCTCCACTAGCCACCAGGGAACCCCATGGACATCCGCGCACTCGGCTACCTCCGCATCGAGACCGCCGACCTCGCCGCCTGGCGCACCTACGCCCTCGACGTCCTCGGCATGGCCGAGGGCCGAGGCAGCACGGACACCCGGTTGTGCGTCCGCATCGACGACCGGGTCCACCGCTTCCAGTTCGTCGCCGGGACGACGGACCGCCTCCTCGCCGCGGGCTTCGAGGTGGCGAACGCCCGCGCCCTGCGGGACGCCGCCGCCGAACTGGAGGCAGCCGGCCACGCCGTCGAGCAGGGCGACGACGCCACCCTCGCCGACCGCCGCGTCCAGGGCCTGATCCACTGCGAGGACCCCAGCGGCAACCCCCTGGAGATCTACTGGGGCCAGGCCCAGGACCACGGCCCGCTCGCCGCGCCCTACGGCAACCGCTTCGTCACGGGCGACCTGGGCCTCGGCCACGTCGTCCTGCCCGCCCCGGAAACCGCGGCGAGCCTCGACTTCTACGAGAACGTCCTCGGCTTCCAACTGCGCGACTCGATGGGGCTGCCGCCCGCCGCCGTCCCCACCGCGGACCCCGACCGGGCCCCCCACCGGATGCACTTCCTCAGCCCCAACCGCCGCCACCACAGCCTCGGCCTCTACCCCGGAGCCCTGCCGCCCGGCATCGTCCACTTCATGGTCGAACTCGAACGCCTCGACGACGTCGGCTACTGCCTCGACCGGATGAACGCGGCGGGCATCCCCATCGCGTCCACCCTCGGCCGCCACTCCAACGACCACATGGTGTCCTTCTACGCGCAGGCCCCCGGAGGCTTCCAGGTCGAATACGGCTGGGACGGCCTCGTCGTCGACCCCGCGACCTGGACCGCGAAGGAGATCACCGCCGACAGCTTCTGGGGCCACCAGTGGAACGGCTGACCGCACCCGCCCCCGTCGACCCCGCGCCCGTGGACCGCACTCCGTGCGAAGCCGCGCCCGTCGACCCCGCCGTGTTCCGCGAGGTACTGGGCGCCTTCGCCTCCGGCATCACCGTCCTCGCCGCCACCGACCCCGACGGCCGTCCCGTCGGGCTGGCCTGCCAGTCCTTCGCCTCCCTCTCCCTGGACCCGCCGCTCGTGCTCCTCTGCGTGGGCAAGGGCTCGTCCAGCTGGCCCGCCGTACGGGCCGCCGGCCGGTTCGGCGTCAGCATCCTCGACGCGGGGCAGCGGGCCGTCTGCGAGGCCCTCGGCCGCCGCGGCGGGGACAAGTTCACCGGGGTGGAGTGGGAAACCTCCGCACACGGGACCGTGCGCATCGCCGGTGCCCTCGCCACCGTCGACTGCGCCCTGGAGACCGTCCACGAGGCGGGCGACCACCACCTGATCACCGCCCGGGTCCTCGAACTCACCGCCCGCGACGGCGGATCGCCCCTGCTGTACTTCCGCAGCGACTACGCCACCGGAGCCTTCGGATGACCGACGAGCACGCGCACGGCGACACCTACGACTACGACGTGGTGGTGGCCGGCTCCGGCGCGGCGGGCCTGGCCGCCGCGATCACCGCCCGCCTGCGCGGACTGACCGTCCTGGTCGTGGAGAAGACCGGGGCGTACGGGGGCTCCACCGCCCTGTCCGGCGGCGCGATCTGGGTGCCCGGCAACTTCCACCTCGACCGGGCCGCCATCGCCGACACCCACGACAAGGCGCGCGCCTACCTCGACGCGACCGTCGGCGACCGGGTCCCCGACTCCCGCAAGGAGGCCTACCTCGCCCACGGGCCGCGCATGGTCAGGGAGTTCCACGACCGCACCGAGGTCCGCTTCATGTACACGCCCGGCTACCCCGACTACTTCCCCGAGGAGCCGGGCGGCATGGCCCAGGGGCGTTCCGTCGAACCGCGCATCGTGGACTTCCGTCGGCTGGGCGGGCTCGGCCGCACGATGCGCCGCGCGGGACTGCCGACGTACGGGCTGACCATGACCTCGTACGACTTCCGCTTCCTGAACATGGTGGCCCGCACCAGGGCGGGCCGGCTGACCTCAGTGAAGGTGGTCGTGCGGGCGTTGAAGGCGCTGGTCACCGGACGCAGACTGCTCTCCCTGGGGGAGGCGCTGATCGCCCGGATGAGGCTCTCCCTGGACCGGCTCGGCGGCGACCTGTGGCTGTCGGCGCCCCTGACCGGCCTGGTCACGGACGCCACCGGCCGGGTGGAAGGCGTACGGGTCGTCCGCGCGGGCCGCGCGGTGACCGTACGGGCCCGGGGCGGGGTCGTGCTCGCCGCGGGCGGCTTCTCCCACGACACGGAACTGCGGGAGAAGCACCTGCCCGCACCCACCTCCACCGACTGGACGCACGCCTCCGAGGGGCAGACGGGCGACGTCCTGCGGCTCGGTGAGGAACTCGGCGCGGCCACCGACCTGCTGGACCGGGTGTGGGGGGCGCCGTCGGTGTGCCCGCCGGGGGAGAAGCCGTTCTTCCTGGTCGCCGACCGCGGCATCCCCGGCATGGTGATCGTCGACGGGGCCGGGGAGCGGTACGCCAACGAGGCCCTGCCCTACCACGCGTTCGTCGACCGGATGTACGCCGCCGACCGGCCCGGGGCGAGCACCGTACCGTCCTGGCTGGTCCTCGACGCCCGCTCCAAGGCCCGCTACCTCTTCGCCGGGCTGTTCCCCGGACAGCCCTTCCCGGCGCGGTGGTTGGAGAGCGGCTTCGTGAAGAAGGCCGCGACGGTGGAGGAACTGGCACGACGGATCTCCGCGCCGGGCCTGCCCGCCGCGGTCCGCCGTTTCAACGGTTTCGCCGAGCGCGGCGTGGACGAGGACTTCGGGCGCGGCGCCTCCGCCCACGACCGCTACTACGGCGACCCGACGCTGCCCAACCCGAACCTCGCGCCGATCGACAAGGGCCCCTTCTACGCGGTCCCCGTCCACCCGGGCGACATCGGCACCAAGGGCGGCCTGGTCACGGACGGCGACGGCCGGGTGCTGCGCGAGGACGCGTCCCCGATCGGCGGCCTGTACGCGGCCGGCAACTGCTCGGCGGCGGTCATGGGGGAGACCTACCCGGGCCCCGGCGCGACGATCGGCCCCGCGATGGCCTTCGGTTGGGCGGCGGTCAACGCCATCGCGGAGGAGTTGGCCGCCGAATCCTGACGGACGCCCGTGTTCCGCCGCCGGGGCACGGGCACAACGCCCCGTATGGAGACAAAGGTGGCGGGGGAGTGAGCCGGGCCGGCGTGTGGGCCCTGGCCGGCGGGGTGGTGTGCCTCGGCACGTGGGGGGCCCTGATCCGGGTCGCGGTGGATCCGGAACTGCAGGGAGCCCAGGAGACGATGGGGACGGGGTGGATGGTGGGGCTCGCCGTCATGGCCGCGGCGTTCTCCCTCTTCCTGGGCTTCGTTCTGCTTGAGGCGTGGGAGTCGTCCGGCTCCGGCGGCGGCAGTGACGGCGTCGGACTCGGCAGCCCGGGCGGGGACGCCGGCGGTGGCGGGCACGGCGGCTGCGGAGGCGGCGGTGGCTGCGGAGGGGGCGGGGGTGGCTGCGGAGGGGGCGGCGGCCTCTGACGGCCGCCGCCCCGGTGCGGCGTCGGATCAGGACAGCTTGCCGTCGTAGTCCGGCAGCTTCACCGTGCGCTCCGCGTGGCCGCCCACCAGGTCGCTCTGCTTGTTGCCGATGTTCGCGATGATCGTGTAGCCACGGGCCTCGATCTCGGCGCGCTTGGCCGTCTTGTAGGCGCTCACCTCTTTGAACAGGTCGGGCAGGTCCCGGACGTAGAGGCCCGAGACGGGGTAGCCGACGGCCTTGAGGTTGTGCTCGGTCAGGGACGCGATGATCCCCGGCCGGGCGGTGACGAAGAAGATCGCGACGCCGCGTTCGTCGGCGTACCGGGTCAGCTCGCGGACCTTGGAGATCGCGGGCGTCGGGAACGTCCAGAACCAGTGGAAGTCCGTCTCCAGCGACGAGTTGTCGATGTCGAGCACGAGCGCCGGCTTCTCCCCGGCCGGGGAGGCGGCGATGCGCTGCTCGATCGCGGGACGGGCGGCGTCGATGACGGCGGCCACGTCGCGCTGCCAGGTGGCGTAGTCGATGCCGAGGATCGCCGCGTTGCCCCCGGGCGCGGAGGCGGTGACGGCGCTCGCCGCGGCCGGCGCGGTCACGGCCCGCTCGACGGGGGCGGCCCCGGCCGTGGTGGCGGGCAGCAGGGCCAGGACGGCTCCCGCGACGGCCACGCCGGCGGCGGCGGAGGCGCTACGGCGGGGATGGCCGGTGCGGGTGGGGAGGGTGCGGCGGGTGATGCGCATGTGGGGGCGCTCCTCGGTCACGTGTTGGCATGTACGCGACCAGGCTGAGGTAGTGCCGTCACCCCTGTCTACCGGTCGGTAGGAAACTTTTCGCGGCCACCCGATGAACCCCCGTCACGTGTCGCACTCCAGCACCGTGCGGCACAGCCCGCACCGCACCCGGTGCGGCCCCCGCACCGCGACCCGCAGCCGCCCGGCGCACACCGGGCACGGGAAGCTCACCCGCTGCCCGTCGGGGTGCGACTCGAACCGGTACGCGGCCCCGCCGCCCGTCGCCCCGCCGCCCGTCGCCCCGCCGCCCGTCGCGCCGTCGACCGTCGGGCGCGCCCCGGCTCGGCGGGCCCGCGCGTAGCGCAGCCGTTCCGGCAGGCCCGCGGCGGCGAGGGGGGCCCGGCGCAGGTCCCGGGCCGCCAGGGCGCGACCGCGCGCGTAGGCCTCGTACGCCTGCGGGCCGGTGAACCAGGGGGAGGGGTCCTCGTCCAGGAGGAGGGCCCGCTTGGCCAGGACGTACCCGAACTCCTCCGGGGTGAGGTAGCCGAGCTTCTGGTGGGTCAGGGCGTCCTCGCGGTAGGCGTCGAGGAGCAGCCAGCCGACCCCGAGGAGGGTGGCGGCCGTGTCGGTGAGGATCTCGTTCTCCGCGGTCGTCGGCAGGCGCAGGTCCAGGCGGTGCAGCAGGACGTGGGTGACCTCGTGGGCCAGTGCGGCGGCCAGGTCCCGCCGGTGCGTGCGGAACCGGTCGTTCACCTCGATGAAGTACTCCGGCCCCGTGGTCGGATCCACCGTCGCCGCGTCCCGCATCGGCCGGAACTCGACCACCACGCGCGCGTCCGGCATTCCGAGGGCGCGCACCATCGCGGACGCCACCCGATGGGCGCCGAGGTGCAGGTCGTCGCCCGCGTCGAAGGCGGCGTCGGCCGCCGCGAAGCTCGTGGCGTAGGCGCGCACGCCCTCGGGTGTCAGGCGCCGGAACAGGGCCGTGAGGGAGGCGTGAACGGTCTCCACGTGCGGAAATCCGTGCTCCACCGGGCTGTCGCGCCTGCGGTTCTGCGTCACATCGTCTCCCCGGCCGGAAGTTGTCCGAAAACGCGTTCTTGATTGCATCGGACGTTCGGTTGTGTCATGGACTCGTCATTCACCCGATGACGCGCACGGCCCAACCCCCCACGAAAGGCAGTGTGTTGACCATGGCCAACCTCGGCAGAGTCCTCAAGCAGTCCCTCGCCGTCGGCGCCGTCGCCCTCGCCGCCGTCAGCCTCCAGACGACCGGAGCGGGCGCCGCCCCGGCCCCCGTCGTCGGCGGCACCCGCGCCGCACAGGGCGAATTCCCCTTCATGGTCCGCCTCTCCATGGGCTGCGGCGGAGCCCTCTACACCCAGCAGATCGTCCTCACCGCCGCCCACTGCGTGAACGGCTCCGGCAACAACACCTCCATCACCGCCACCGCCGGCGTCGTCGACCTCAACAGCGGCAGCGCGATCAAGGTCAAGTCCACCAAGGTCCTCCAGGCCCCCGGCTACAACGGCACGGGCAAGGACTGGGCCCTCATCAAGCTCGCCAAGCCCATCAACCTGCCCACCCTGAAGATCGCCGAGACCAAGGCCTACGACAACGGCACCTTCACCGTCGCCGGCTGGGGCGCCACCCGCGAGGGCGGCGGCCAGCAGCGCTACCTCATGAAGGCCACCGTCCCCTTCGTCTCCGACGCCTCCTGCAAGAGCTCCTACGGCAACGACCTCGTACCCTCCGAGGAGATCTGCGCCGGCCTCCCCCAGGGCGGCGTCGACACCTGTCAGGGCGACTCCGGCGGCCCCATGTTCCGCCGCGACAACGCCAACGCCTGGATCCAGGTCGGCATCGTCAGCTGGGGCCAGGGCTGCGCACGCCCGAACTACCCCGGCGTCTACACCGAGGTGTCCACCTTCGCGGGAGCGATCAAGAGCGCGGCTGCGACCCTCTAGCCCCGGCAGCCCACCGAGCGGCGCCGCCGACCCACCGAGCGGCGCCGCCCAGCCACCGCGCGGCATCCCCGACCCACCGCGCGGCACCCCTTCGTCCTTCCGGCCGGCCGCGAACCGGCCGGAAGGGCGAAGCGCACCACCCCGGACGTACGTACGCTCGAAGGACGTACCGCGAGGCCGGAAAACCGCTGCCCCCACCCCGCGACACCCATCCGACGGCCCCCCGTGCGGTTGCGGTCCGACGCCCGCACCGGTCCGATGGGAGGAGTCCATCGGCGGCAGCGGGCAACAGTGGGGCAGGCAGCGCATGACGATCAGCGTGGTCATCGCGGACGACCAGGACATGGTCAGGACCGGCTTCCGCATGATCCTGGAGAGCATGCCCGACATCGAGGTCGTCGCCGACGTCGTCGACGGCGAAGCGGCCCTCGCCGCCGTCGCCGAGCACCGGCCGGACGTTCTCCTCCTCGACATCCGCATGCCACGACTCGACGGACTCGAAGTCACCCGCCGACTCTCCGGCCAGGACAAGCCGCGCATCGTCATCGTCACCACCTTCGACCTCGACGAGTACGTCCACGCCGCCCTCCACGGCGGCGCGTCCGGCTTCCTCCTCAAGGACGCCAGCCCGGCCATGCTGGTTGAAGCGGTACGGGCGGCAGCCGCGGGGGACGCCCTCGTCTCACCCGCCATCACCGTACGACTGCTGCGCGAGATGGCCCCGCGCACCACGGCCGCCCAGGCCGCCCGCCGCCCCGCCGAGCCCCTCACCGAACGCGAACGGGACGTCGTGCGCTGCCTCGCACGAGGGCTGACCAACGCCGAGATCGCCGGCGAACTGTACGTATCGCTGTCCACCGTCAAAACCCACCTGGCCAACGTCCAGGCCAAGCTCGACGCCCGCAACCGCGTCGAGATCGCCGCCTGGGCCTGGGAGAGCGGCCTGGCCGTCGGCGCGGCGTGACCCCGCCGCCCACCGCGCCCGTCGACCGCCCCGCCCCGGTCCCCGCCCGCGTCCTCGCCCTCGTCCTCGGTTCGGCCCGGGGGCGGCGGTGAGCCCGCTCGCGAGCTGGGCGCGACGCCACCCGCACGTCGCCGACTGGCTCCGCTGGATCCTCACCCTGGCCCTGATCGGCCTGGTCACCGCGGAAGGCATCATCCTCGCCCGCCGGCCCAGCCTCCCGCACACCGCCGTCTGGATCTCCGGGATCCTCGTCTGTCTCAGCGCCGCACCCTGGCCCCGGATCCCCCTCCTGACCCGCGCCTGGTTCGCCGCCGCCACCACCTGGACGGTCACCCTCCTCCTCATCTTCGGCAACCACCCCCTCATCGTCTGGGGCGGCGGCGAGGCCATCGCCCTGCTCGTCCTCCTCTCCCAGGTACTGCTCCGCGCACCCGCCCGTACCGCCGCGGTCCTCGGCCCCCTCCTCGGCCTCGGCTGCACGGCCGTACCCGTCCGGGACACCGACCCCGGACGGTTCACCCTGCTCTTCTCCGTCCTCGCCGTCGTCGTCGGCGCGTACTCCCTCCTCCTGCGCCTCCAGTCCGTCCAACGCGTCCGCGAACTGCGCGCCGTCCGCACCGCCGAACGCCTGGAACTGGCCCGCGAACTCCACGACCTCGTCGCCCACCACGTCACCGGCATCGTCGTGGAGGCCCGCGCGGCCCGCTTCACCAAGGTCTCCGCCGAACGCGCCGCCGAGATCTTCGGTCGCATCGAAACGGCCGGCGACGAAGCCCTGGGCTCCATGCGCCGCCTCGTCAAGGTCCTCCGCGACAACGACCCCGACAGCGGCAGGGACGGAGGAACGGACGGCGGCAGGGCCGGCGGCGAGGACGACGGCAACCCTCGGGTCGCGGCCGACGACCGCACCGGGGGAGGGCCTGCCGGACGCGCGGGCGGACCGGGGACGGCCCCCGTCGCCGGCCTCGCCGACATCCGCTCGCTCGCCGAACGCTTCACCGTCACCGGCCCGCCCGTCGCCCTGTACATCGAGGACGGCCTGGCCACCCGCCTGCCCGGCGACGTCGCCGCCACCGCCCACCGGATCGTCCTCGAAGCCCTCACCAACATCGGCAAGCACGCCGCCACCGCCACCGCCGTACGCGTCCGCCTGCGCACCGTCCCCGCCGGCCTCGAAGTACGCATCGCCGACGACGGCGGCCACCCCGCCCGACTCTCCGACAAGGCCCGGGGCGGCGGCTACGGCCTCGTCGGAATGGCCGAACGCGCCGAGGCACTCGGCGGCTCCCTCACCGCCGGGCCCGCCCCCGAGGGCGGCTGGCTCGTCACGGCCGTCCTGCCCCTGTGACCCCGCGGCCCGACGCCGGCCCCACCCCCGGCTCCCACCCCCGCCCCGTCCCGTCTCAGGGGCCGGCTCCCCGCCAGCACCGTCGCGCAGGCCACGTATTCTCGGGAACCATGAACAACAGCGATATCGACGAGAACGTCGCCGCGGAACTGTCCCGCCTGCGCGACAGCATCGACAACATCGACGCGGCCGTCGTGCACATGCTCGCCGAACGCTTCAAATGCACCCAGCAGGTCGGCCACCTCAAGGCACGACACCAGCTGCCCCCCGCCGACCCGGGCCGGGAGGCCAGCCAGATCGCCCGGCTGCGGCAGCTCGCCGAGAACGCCAAGCTCGACCCGGCCTTCGCCGAGAAGCTCCTCAACTTCATCATCGCCGAGGTCATCCGCCACCACGAGACGATCGCCGCGGGCGAGGACTGATCCCCGGGGCGGGCGCCGTGGACGGCGCCCGCCGCCACCGCCGCGGAGCGACGCCGCGGCCACCCGCCCGAACCCCCTGGGTCCGGGCGTCCCCGTCGGGCAGCATGGCCCCATGTCCGCATTGACGCGCAACGAAGCGCAGCTCCGAGCCCAGCTCCTCGACGTCCACCACTACGCCGTCACCCTCGACCTCACCACCGGTGACGACACCTTCGATTCCACCACCGTGATCCGCTTCGCCGCCCGCGCCGCCGGAGACACCTTCGTGGAACTGAAACCGGACGAACTGCGCTCCGCCACGCTCGACGGCCGGCCCCTCGACACCGCCGCCCTCACCGACAACCGCCTCCCGCTCGCCGGCCTCACCGAAGGCGACCACGAGCTGCGCGTCGACGCCCGCATGCGGTACTCCCGCACCGGCGAGGGCCTGCACCGGTTCACCGACCCCGCGGACGGCGAAACGTACGTCTACTCCCAGATGTTCATGGACGACGTCCAGCGCGTCTTCCCGGCCTTCGACCAGCCCGACCTCAAGGCCGTCTTCGCGTTCACCGTCACCGCCCCCGCCCACTGGACCGTCCTCGCCAACGGCATCACCACCCGCACCGGCGACCGCGACACCGACGGCGCCGGCATCTGGCGGTCCGCCCCCACCCCCGTCATCTCCACCTACCTCGCCGCCGTCGCCGGCGGCCCCTGGCACAGCATCACCACCGAGCACGCCGGACTGCCCTTCGGCATCCACTGCCGCAAGTCCCTCGCACCCCACCTCGACGCCGACGCCGAAGAGATCCTCTCCGTCACCACCGACTGCTTCGACCGCTACCACGAGAAGTTCGCCGAGCCCTACCCCTTCGACTCCTACGACCAGGCCTTCGTCCCCGAATTCAACGCCGGGGCCATGGAGAACCCGGGCCTCGTCACCTTCCGCGACGAGTTCGTCTTCCGCTCCGCCGTCACCGACACCGAACGCCAGAGCCGCGCCATGGTCATCGCCCACGAGATGGCCCACATGTGGTTCGGCGACCTCGTCACCCTCGCCTGGTTCGACGACATCTGGCTCAACGAGTCCTTCGCCGAGTACATGGGCTACCAGACCCTCACCGAAGCCACCCGCTTCACCGGCACCTGGACCGAATTCGGCATGGTCCGCAAGCCCTGGGGCTACGACGCCGACCAACGCCCCTCCACCCACCCCGTCGCCCCCGCCCCCGAGGACGTCCCCGACACCGCCTCCGCCCTCCTCAACTTCGACGGCATCTCCTACGCCAAGGGCGCCTCCGCCCTGCGCCAACTCGTCGCCTGGCTCGGCGAGAAGGACTTCCTGGCCGGCATCAACACCCACTTCGCCCGCCACAGGTTCGCCAACGCCTCCCTCGCCGACTTCGTGGACTCCCTCGCCACCCACACCGACCGCGACGTCCACGCCTGGGCCCGGATCTGGCTCCGCACCACCGGCGTCGACACCCTCACCCCCCGCATCGAGGAAAGCCCCGGCGGATGGACCCTCACCGTCGACCACAAGGGCAGCCGCCCCCACCACATCACCGCCGGCACCTACCACGAAACCCCCGACGGCCTCCTGGAACGCGGCGAACTCCTCGGCATCGACGTCCCCTCCGACGAGGTCCTCTCCGGCAGCGGACCCCGCCCCGACCTCCTCGTCCTCAACGACGGCGACCTCGGCTACACCAAGATCCGCCTCGACGAACCCTCCCTGGAAACCGCCCTGCGCGGCGTCTCCCGCATCCCCGACCCCCTCACCCGCGCCGTCGTCTGGGGCTCCCTGCGCGACATGGTCCGCGACGGCGAACTCGAACCCGGCGCCTACCTGACCACCGCCGACGCCCACCTCCCCGACGAGAGCGACCTCGCCGTCGTCCAAGGCGTCCTCGGCTTCGCCCGCACCCAGATCGCCGACCGCTACCTCGCCCCCACCGAACGCGGCGCCGCCCTCACCCTCATCACCTCCCTCACCCGCAACCTGCTCCGCCGCACCGAGGACGGCACCGAACCCGGCCTGCGGCTCGCCGCCGTACGCGTCCTCATCGACAGCGCCACCCAGCCCGACACCCTCGCCGGTTGGCTCGCGGACGGCACCGTCCCCGGCGGCCCCGAACTCGACCCCGAACTGCGCTGGCGCATCCTCGCCCGCCTCAGCGTCCTCGGGGCCGCCGACGAGGACACCATCGACGCCGCCCTCGCCGCCGACCCCAGCGCCACCGGCAGCGAAGGCGCCGCCCGCTGCCGCGCCGCCCTCCCCACCCCCGAGGCCAAGGCCGCCGCCTGGCAGCGCCTCTTCCACGACGACACCCTCTCCAACTACCTCTTCACCGCCACCGCCCAGGGCTTCTGGCAACCCGAACAGGCTGACCTCGTGAAGGAGTACGTCCCGCGCTACTACCCCGAGGCCGTCGCCCTCGGGGCCCGCCGCGGCCCCGCCATCGCCGAAGCCGCGGGCCGCTGGGCGTTCCCCGCGTACGCCGTCGACGAGGCCAACCTCCGGGCCGGACACACCTGCCTCGACGACCCCGACCTCATCCCGCTGCTGCGCCGCAAGGTCGTCGACCAACTCGACGACCTCGCGCGAGCCCTGCGCGTCCGCACCCCCGCCTGACCCACCCCACCGGACGCCGCCCCCCGGGACGGCGTCCGGCCCCCGGCGCCCGACGCACACCCGCCGTCTCCCCAACTTCCGTTACCCGTACGGCTGTTGCCCGGACCACCGGCAACCGACCGGTACCCCCGATGCACGGCTCCGCCCACGCCCCCGGCCCGTCCTCGGCGCCTGACCCGCCCCCGACCCGGCCCCCGGCCCAGGCCCGCCACCCCGTCCCGGCCCACCCCGGGCACCTGCCCGCCGTCCGCCCTCTCGCCCGGCCCGGCGCGGCGCGTTGCCCGGGCCCGGCCCGTTGCCCGGTCCCGGTCCTTGCCCCGGCGGGTGGCCAGGCCCTTGCCCCGGCCGGGCCCTTGCCCGGGCGCGTTGCCCGGCTCAGCCCGTTGCCCGGCCCCGGTCCTTGCCCCGGCGCGTCGTCTCGCCCTGGCCCCGGCCCGGCCCCCGGCCCCCGGCTTCCGGCCCGGCCCCCGGTCCCAGGCCCGCCACCCCGTCCCGGCCCCCAGCCCCCGGCTCCGCCCACGACCCCCGGCCCGGTCCCCGGCCCGCCCGCGGCGTCAGCCCCGCGGGCCCCCGCCGCCCCGGACCCGAACGCCCGGCCGACAGCACCGCACCGGACAAACCCCGGCGGTTACCCCATTCGGGTCTGATCGTTGTATCGGGCGGGGACCACGCTGTCCCCGCCCAGCCGCGTGAAGGACCCCCGATGACCGAGCCGCCCCGCACCCCGCCACCACCGCCACCCCTCGCCGGCGGCCCCGGCGGCGCCGACGCCCTCCGGCCCCTCATCGACACCGTCCTCACCGCCCTGCGCACCGGAACCCGCGAACGCGGCGGCCCCCTCCCCGCCGGCGGCCCCGACACCGTCACCGCACGCGTCCGCACCGCACTCGGCGACGTACTCCCCACCCACGGAACCGGCGACCACGAAGCCCTCCGCACCCTCGTCCACACCCTCGCCGCCGGCGCCGCCGACCCCGCCCACCCCCTGTGCGCCGCCCACCTGCACTGCCCGCCGCTCGCCGTCGCCACCGCCGCCGACTTCGCCGCGAGCGCCCTCAACCCCTCCCTCGACTCCTGGGACCAGGCCCCCGCCGCCTCCACCATCGAAGCCGAACTCACCCGCACCCTCGCCGCCGAGTTCTACGCAACCCCCCACCCCGACGCCCTCCTCACCACCGGCGGCACCGAAGCCAACCAACTGGCCCTCCTCCTCGCCCGCGAACGCCACGGCCCCCACCTCACCGTCCTCCACGGAGCCAGCGCCCACCACTCCGTACCCCGCGCCGCCTGGCTCCTCGGCCTGCGCCCCACCACCGTCCTCCCCACCCCCACCGGCACCCTCGACCCCGCCGACCTCGCCCAAGCCCTCGCCCGCACCACCGGCCCGGTCCTCGTCACCGCCACCGCCGGCACCACCGACGCCGGCCTCGTCGACCCCCTCCACGCCCTCGCCGACCTCTGCGACCACCACGGCGCCGACCTCCACATCGACGCCGCCTACGGAGGCCCCTACGCCCTCAGCCCCCGCCACCGCCACCTCGTCGACGGCCTCACCCGCGCCCGATCCCTCACCGTCGACCTCCACAAACTCGGCTGGCAGCCCGTCGCCGCCGGACTCCTCGTCGTCCCCGACCGCGCACAGCTGACCCCCCTCGCCCACCAGGCCGACTACCTCAACGCCACCGACGACACCGAAGCCGGCCTCCCCGACCTCCTCGGCCGCTCCCTGCGCACCACCCGCCGCCCCGACGCCTTCAAGATCGCCGTCACCCTGCGCTCACTCGGCCGCGACGGCCTCGCCGACCTCATCGACCGCACCACCACCGCAGCCCACCACCTCGCCGGACTCCTCGACGCACACCCCCGCTTCGAACTCCACGCACCCCCCACCCTCACCACCGTCCTCTTCCGGCCCACCCCCACGGACGACGACCACCTCGCGACCCTGCGCCGAACCCTCCTCCACGACGGCACCGCCGTCCTCGGCCGCGCCACCGCCGACGGCCGACTGTGGCTCAAAGCCACCCTCCTCAACCCCCACACCACGGCACAGGACCTGGAAACCCTCGTCACCCTCCTGGAAGGCAGGACCCACCGATGACCGCCCCACTCGACGCCCCCCACGACCTCGTCGGAATCGGAATCGGCCCGTTCAACCTCTCACTGGCCGCCCTCGCCCACGGCCTCCCCCAACAAGGCATCGGCCCCCTCGCCACCGCCTTCTACGACCAACGCCGGGACTTCCGCTGGCACCCCGGCCTCCTCATCGACGGAGCCACCCTCCAGGTCCCCTTCCTCGCCGACCTCGTCACCCTCGCCGACCCCACCAGCCCCTGGACGTTCCTCAACTACCTCAAGCAAAAGGAACGTCTCTTCCCCTTCTACTTCGCCGAGCAGTTCCACATCCAACGCGCCGAGTACGACGCCTACTGCCGCTGGGTCGCCGGCCGCCTCCCCGGCCTCCACTTCGGCCACCAGGTCGACGCCGTCCGCTGGAACCCGGAACACGACCTCTTCGAGGTCGACTACACCCGGATCGACCCCGACGGCGAAGCCGAAGCCCTCGGCCGCTCCCACACCCGCAACCTCGCCCTCGGCATCGGCACCGCCCCCCACGTCCCCGACCCCCTGCGCCCCCTCGCCGAAGCCCCCACCGTCCCCGTCATCCACTCCGCCGAATACCTCGACAACCGGCAACGCATCCTCGGCGCCGCCCACGTCACCGTCATCGGAGCGGGCCAGTCCGGAGCCGAGGTCTTCCTCGACCTGCTCCGCAGCCGCCCCACCGGCCGCGAAGGCCTCAGCTGGCTCGCCCGCACCCCGTCCTTCGCCCCGATGGAGTACTCCAAGCTCGGCCTCGAACACTTCACCCCCGACTACACCCGCTACTTCCACGCCCTCCCCGAACCCGTCCGCGACCAACTCGTCCCCGCCCAATGGCAACTCCACAAGGGCATCGACGCCGCCACCATCGCCGCCATCCACGACGAGCTCTACCGCCGCACCCTCGAAGGCGGCTGGCCCGACGCCGTCCTCACCCCCGGCGTCAACGTCCGCACCGCCGGCCGCGTCGGCACCACCAAGATCGAACTCCACCTCGAACACACCCAGCAGGGCACCCGCTCCCGCCTCACCACCGACGCCGTCGTCCTCGCCACCGGCTACCGCGAACGCCCCCTCACCCGCATCCTCGCCGGCCTCGACCCCTACATCCGCAAGGACTCCTCCGGCCGCCCCCGCATCGACGACCGCCACCGCATGGTCCTCGACCCCTCCGTCACCGGCACCGTCTTCGTCCAGAACGGCGAACGCCACACCCACGGCGTCGGAGCCCCCGACCTCGGCCTCGCCGCCTGGCGCAGCGCCGCCATCCTCAACACCCTCACCGACAAGGAGCCCTACCCCCAGCCCCGCCGCACCGCCTTCACCACCTTCGGCCTCGAACAGCGGGAGCACACCCGCCCCCATCCCGCAGGCGAGCTGCTCCCGCTCGTCGAACACCCGTAACCGTCCCCCGAACGGCGGCCCCGCTAGAAGACCGGCACCCCGGCCCGCGTCAGCCGCCAATCCACCGAGGCGAACGCCGCCGGATCCACCGTCCCCTTCGCCTTCACCCACTGGACGATCGTGTTACGGATCTCGTCCGAATCCGCCCACAACTGCCTGGCCTGCGGAACGTGCGGGAAGTTGCCCCCGCCCGAGGCCCGGTAGTTGTTCACCGCCAGGACGAACCGCCCCGCCGGATCCACCGGCTTCCCCGCGAACGACAACCCCACGATCCGCGACCCCACCGGCTGCGCCACGTCGATCTCGTACGCCAACCCGTACACCGCGTCGTAGTTGTAGTCCGGAATCCCCTCCGCGTTCGTCAACGCCGCCGGATCCACCGGCGCACCCGGCGCCGTCCGCACGTAGTACCGCGCCGAGTACTCCAGGTAGTCCTTCAACTGCGCACCCGTCAGCAGCCGCGCCTCCAGCGTGTTCTCGAACGGGTACAGCCCCGCCGCGTCCCGGATCGTCACCTGCCCGGCCGGTATCGACGCCGTCCGCGAGAAGCACGACGCCTGCGACACCACCGGCAACGACGCCCACTCGGTACCCGACAGCGCCGCCCGCACCGTCTCCGCCTGCACGTGGTTGATCAGATCGATCACCGGCACGTCCTTCACCGGCCCCTCGGCCGTCGACATCGCCTGCGTCGACGTACCGATCACCTGGTTGACGTACGCCACCACCTTGCGGTGCTCGTCCGACAACAACCGCGTGATCTTCGGGTCCTCCTCCACGGCATTGGAGTTCAACACCTTCGCCGCGACCTTCGACACCGACCAGCAGCCCCGCTCCCACACCAGCTCGAAGTCGAACAGCGTCAACCGCTGACCCCACTTCAGCGGCTCCGACAGCACCACGTCCTTGCCCGTCGCCCGGTTCTTCACCCGGTACTCCGGGATCTCCGTGTGCGCGTGCCCCACCAGGATCGCGTCGATCCCCGGCACCTGCTCCGCCACCAGACCCGCCGCGTTCTCCACGTGCGGCAACTGGTCGCCGTAGCTCGACGTACCGCTCGACCCCGAGTGCGCCGACACGATCACCACATCGGCACCCATCGAGCGGAGCCGCGGCACGTACTTCGCCGCCTGCTCCTCCAGACCCGGGAACGTCATCTTCCCCTGCACGTGCGCCTTGTCCCAGATCGCGATCCCCGGGTTCGTCAGCCCCAGCACCGCCACCTTCACGTCCCGCCCGAACGGCGTCCGCAAACGGTGCATGCTGTACGGCGCGAACGCCGGCCGGAGCGTCCTCGCGTCCAGCGCGTTCGCCCCCAACAGGGGGAAGTCGCACTGCTCCTCGAACTTCCGCAGCACCGGAATCCCGTAGTTGAACTCGTGGTTGCCCAACGCCGCCGCGTCGTACCCGATCGCGTTCATCGCCTGCGCCATCGGATGCACCGGCCCGCGCCGCGCCGTGATCGGATCGACCTTCGCGTAGTAGTACGAGAGCTGCGTCCCCTGGATCGTGTCACCGGCGTCGATCAGCAGCGTGTTCCGCCGCCCCTTCTCCGCCCGCACCCGACTCACCAACGTCGAGATCTTCGCCAGACCCACATCGTTGTGCGCCTTGTCGTCGAACTCCTTGTCCGTGAAGTAGTCCCAGTTGAAGACGTTCCCGTGCAGGTCCGTCGTCCCCATCACCGTGAACGCGTACGTCCGCGGCCCCTTCCCCCGCACGCCCCCGTGCTCCTGCGCGGCGGCGGCCGGGGTGCTCGTGGCCCCCGCCAACGCCACGGCCGCACCCGTCGCGGCCGAAGCCCCCATGAACTTCCTACGGTCGAACGTCATGCCATCTCCCTCGTGAGGCCCTGAACAACGCGCGTAGATTCTGACCCACGAGTAACAAGCGGCAACACCCCCACCAGGTTTCGATCCGATGACCACACCCCCCACGGACCACGGTGCGACAGTGGAAAACATGACCAACGACACCGCACACCAGCCCTACGGAACCCCCGAAGTGCCCCGCGTCGCCGTCCGCGGTGAATCCCGCCTCGAAGTCGACCCCGAGATCGCCCGCATCACCGTCACCGTCAGCGCCCGCGGCACCGACCGCCGCACCGCACTCGACGACCTCACCCGCCGCAACAACACCGTTCTCGAACTCCTCAAGAGCTACGGCGAACCCGTCGAAAAGCTCGAAACCGGCTCCTTCTCCATCACCCCCGAACTCACCCGCCACGGCCGCGCCGAACGCGTCCGCGCCTACCACGGCCGCGTCCACATCACCGCCGAACTCAACGACTTCACCACCCTCGGCGAACTCACCACCCGCCTCGCCGACCTCGAACTCACCCGCGTCGACGGCCCCTGGTGGGCCCTGCGCCCCACCTCGCCCGCCCACGGCGAAGCCCGCCGCCAAGCCGTCCTCGAAGCCGTCCAACGCGCCCGCGAATACGCCCACGCCCTCGGCGCCGACCTCGCCGCCCTCGTCGAACTCGCCGACATCGAGGCCGAGAACGAGACCCCCTTCACCCGCCCCGGCGGCAGCGCGATGCGCAGCATGGCCTTCGGCGGCGCCATCGAGGACGACACCGCCCCGCCCCTCGACCTCGAACCCCAGCGCCAAACCGTCCACGCACAGGTGAACGCCCGCTTCACGATGACCCCGCCGCAACTCTGACGGTCCGAGCAAACCGCGAGCGAAACCGTACAAAACGCGCCACGGGGGTGCTCCGATGAGCACCCCCATGCACATTCAACAGTTGTCAACAAGCTTTCGCCCAAAGGTTGTTGAGCAGACACCCGCAACCAATTTCCTACTCCCTGGTAGGGGCATACGCTCGACCCATGCGCCGAGCCAAAATCGTCTGTACCCTGGGCCCCGCCACCGACTCGTACGACCAGATCAAAGCCCTGGTCGAAGCCGGAATGGACATCGCCCGCTTCAACCTCAGCCACGGCACCTACGCCGAACACGAGGAGCGCTACCACCACGTACGCAAGGCCTCCGACGAAACCGGCCGCAGCGTCGGAATCCTCGCCGACCTTCAAGGCCCGAAGATCCGACTCGGCCGCTTCCGCGAAGGCCCCGTACTCCTTGAACGCGGGGACGAGTTCACCATCACCGTCGAGGAACACCCCGGCGACCGCCACACCTGCGGCACCACCTACAAGGGACTCGCCACCGACGTCACCACCGGCGAACGCATCCTCGTCGACGACGGCCGCGTCACCCTCGAAGTCACCGCGGTCGACGGACCTCGCGTCCACACCCGCGTCATCGAAGGCGGCATGGTCTCCGACCACAAGGGACTCAACCTCCCCGGAGTCGCCGTCTCCGTCCCCGCCCTCAGCGACAAGGACATCGAAGACCTCCGCTGGGCCCTGCGCATCGGCGCCGACGTCATCGCCCTCTCCTTCGTCCGCAGCGGCCACGACATCCACGACGTCCGCCGCATCATGGACGAGGAGGACCGCCGCCTCCCCGTCATCGCCAAGGTCGAAAAGCCCCAAGCCGTCGACAACATCGACGACATCGTCGCCGCCTTCGACGGCATCATGGTCGCCCGCGGCGACCTAGGCGTCGAAATGCCCCTCGAACAAGTCCCCATCGTCCAGAAGCGCGCCGTCAAACTCGCCAAGCGCAACGCCAAACCCGTCATCGTCGCCACCCAAATGCTCGACTCGATGATCGACAACTCCCGACCCACCCGCGCCGAGGCCTCCGACGTCGCCAACGCCGTCATCGACGGCACCGACGCCGTCATGCTCTCCGGCGAGACCAGCGTCGGCAAACACCCCATCGAAACCGTCCGCACCATGGCCCGCATCGTCGAAGCCGCCGAGGAGGACATCCTCGCCAAGGGCCTCCCACCCCTCACCGAACGCAACAAGCCCCGCACCCAAGGCGGAGCCGTCGCCCGAGCCGCAGCCGAAATGGGCGACTTCCTCGGCGCCAAGTTCCTCGTCGCCTTCACCCAGAGCGGCGACACCGTCCGCCGACTCTCCCGCTACCGCTCACCCATCCCCCTCCTCGCCTTCACCCCCGACCAGGCCACCCGCTCCCAACTCAACCTCACCTGGGGCGTCGAAACCTTCCTCGGCCCCCACGTCGACTCCACCGACGCCATGGTCGCCCAGGTCGAGGAAGAACTCCTGCGCATCGGACGCTGCGTACCCGGAGACATCGTCGTCATCACCGCCGGCTCACCCCCCGGCGTCAGCGGCAAGACCAACCTCGTCCGCATCCACCACATCGGCGACGCCGTACGCTGACCCACCCCGTCCCTCCACCACTTGCCGGCCAACCCGCACCACCGACCCAGCGGCCCACCCGGCAAGACGGAGGGACCCCGCCCCCCGCCCGCCGCACGGCGCGGGTACGGTGGCGCGATGCCCCGCACCATCACGCACCTGGAGATGACCGACCCCGGCGAACTACGACCGGGGCGACCCGTACCCACCCTGGAACTCCGCCGCGAAGCAGGCCTCACCGCCCTCGCGCGCACCATCCAGGCCCGCGTCGGAGCCGCCCACCGCTGGCGCAGCTCCACCCGCACCGACCAACAGTGGGACGAACTCGCCCGCACCCACCCCCACCGCGAGTACTGGCTGATCACCCTCGCCGACGAGCCCGTCGGCATCACCGCACTCGAACCCCACCCCGGCGGCGACGTGGAGATCCGCACCTTCGGCCTGCTCCCCGAACACATCGGCCGAGGACTCGGCGGCCACGCCCTGACCCTGGCCCTCGCACAGGCATGGGCCACCACCCCGCTCGACGCCGAAACGGTCCACCGGGTCCGGCTCCACACCAACTCCGACGACCACCCCACCGCCCTCCTCAACTACCGGCGCCGAGGCCTACGCATCCACCACACCGAAACCGAGGACTGAGCCCGCCCGCCCGCCGACTGCCGCCCGCCTACCAACCGAACCGCCGGTCCACCACCCGCGCGAACTCCTCGAACGACAACACCGCGTCCCCGTTCTGATCCGCCTCGTCGAACAACGCCGACGACGCGTCCGCGTCACCCACACCCCAGAACGGCAGATCGCCCCGAGCCGCCAGCGTCGGCCCCTGCGCCCGCAAAGCGCTGATCACCTCCGCCCGGGTCAGCTCCCCGTCGTGGTTCAGATCCAACGCCTCGAACAACTTGCGAGCCTTCTCGCTCATCACGGAGTCCCCTTCTCACGGTCCCGCATCCCCCACGCACCCTACGCGCGGCCCCGCGCGCCGGGAGCGGGGGTCAGTGCTTGGGCCTGACATGCGCGTCCATGAGCGCGACGGACTCCTTGCGCGCGACGGACACGTTGAACGGCTCGCCGGCCCGGGCCAGGACCGTCCACCGGACGCCGAGCCCGGTGAGGGTGTCGGTGCAGAGTTTCCGGATGTCGTCCGACTTGTTGGTGAAGAGGTACCGCGGGTACTCGTACCGCTTGGTGACCCCGCCGACGGTGCGGTTGGTCCAGTTCGTGATCCGGCAGCCGTCGGAGTGGATCAGTCCGCGGACGAACTCCCATGGATGGGCGTCGACGATTTCCCGCTGCCAGGGTTCGAGCACGATCGGCCGCTCGTGCTTCTTTCCCGGCCCGTGCTGCGGGAACAGGCACTCAAGGTGTTGCGAGTAGACCTTGATGTTGTGGCACCCCGTCCTACGGACGCGGCAGACCTTGTTCGTGGGGAACACACGGCGCAGGGCCCGCTCGGCCAGGTCCATGATGCCCGGCCATGCGTCGTCGCACGTGATCATCAGGTTGGGCACGCGGTGCCGCGAGTAGTGGGATATGTGGCCGTCGCCGAGATAGAGACCCAATGCGTACGCATACGCTTCCGCGTCGAGCGGACTGTCCAGGCAGTGGGGGCACTGGGACTGATGTCGACCGGGGCACGCGCCGTGCTCGGCGAGGTCCATGTGTTTCCAATAGCCGACCGTGCCGACCGGCACGCCGAGCCGACGTGCCACCTGGGCGTTGGGCGTGCCGTTGCGCAGCAGGGCTATGGCCGCATTCCGGGTTTCCGCCCGATGGAATTCCATGGTCGCCACTGTGCGTGAGATGGAATCGCCCTGAGTCGCAAAAAGCGGACGTTCACGCGAAGGTGAACGTCCGCTTTTCGGACAGGTGCCGGGTGCGGGACTCGAACCCGCAAGCCCTCACGGGCAGATGTGTTTGAGACATCCGTGTATGCCATTCCACCAACCCGGCCGGGCTGCATGTCGGAGTGTACCGGGTGACCGGGCGGCGCCGCTGCTAGGTAGGCTCATCCAAGCAGCACCGCCCCGCAAAGAGGAGCCCCCGTGACCGCCGAGCACGAGTCGACGCCCACGCCCGACGCCGACCAGTCGCACGTTCCGCCGCTGACGACGCGCGTCGTCATCGCCGAGGACGAGGCGCTCATCCGTCTCGACCTGAAGGAAATGCTGGAGGAGGAGGGCTACTCCGTCGTCGGTGAGGCCGGGGACGGCCAGAAGGCCGTCGAGCTGGCCCGCGAGCACCGCCCGGACCTCGTCATCCTGGACGTGAAGATGCCCGTCCTGGACGGGATCTCCGCCGCCGAGAAGATCGCGGAGGAGTCCATCGCCCCCGTGCTGATGCTGACCGCGTTCTCGCAGCGCGACCTCGTCGAGCGGGCCCGGGACGCCGGCGCCATGGCGTACCTCGTCAAGCCGTTCAGCAAGAGCGACGTCGTGCCGGCCATCGAGATGGCCGTCTCCCGCTTCGCCGAGCTGAAGGCGCTGGAGAAGGAGGTCGCGGACCTCTCCCTGCGTCTGGAGACCCGCAAGCTGGTCGACCGGGCCAAGAGCATCCTGCAGACCCAGTACGGGCTCACCGAGCCCGCGGCCTTCCGGTGGATCCAGAAGACCTCCATGGACCGCCGCATGTCCATGCAGCAGGTCGCCGAGGCGGTCATCGAGGACGCCGAGGAGAAGAAGCAGCAGCAGAACGCGGCCAAGTAGGCCGTGGTCCGCGGAACGCCGTGAGGCCCGTCTCCCCCCGAGGGGAGACGGGCCTCACGGCGTTGGTGCGGGGTGCGGTCAGTCCTCGCCGAGGTAGGCCTTGCGGACGTCCTCGTTGTGCAGGAGTTCCTGGCCGGTGCCCGAGAGCACGATCTTGCCGATCTCCATCACGTGCGCCTTGTCGGCCAGCGAAAGGGCCGCCTGGGCGTTCTGCTCGACCAGCAGGATGGTGGTCCCGGTGGCCTTGAGCTCGGCGATGGTCGCCATGATCTTCTGCATCATGAGCGGGGACAGGCCCATGGAGGGCTCGTCCAGCATGAGCAGCTTGGGCTGGCACATGAGCGCGCGGCCCATGGCGAGCATCTGCTGCTCACCGCCCGAGAGGGTGCCGGCGGCCTGCTTGCGGCGCTCTCCCAGGATGGGGAAGAGCTCGTAGGCGCGCTGGATGTCCTTCTCGATGCCCTCCTTGTCGGTGCGCAGGAACGCGCCGAGCTGGAGGTTCTCGGTGATCGTCAGCCGGGGGAAGATGTGGCGTCCCTCGGGGGAGTGGGCCAGCTTCATGGCGACGATCTTGTGGGCGGGGACGTTCGCCAGGGGCTGGCCGTCGAAGACGATGCTGCCGCTGGTGGGCTTGAGGAGCCCGGAGAGGGTGCGCAGGGTGGTGGTCTTGCCGGCGCCGTTGGTGCCGACGAGGCAGACGATCTCGCCCTGGTTGACTTCGAAGGAGATTCCCTTGACGGCTTCGATCTTGCCGTAGGCGACTTTGAGGTCCTGGACCTTGAGGAGTGCGGTCACTTGGTCTCTCCTTCCGTGCTGGTGGTGCCGGTGGTGCCGGTGGTGCTGTTCGTGTCCGGGCCGGTTTCGGGGTCCGGTTCGGCCGCGGGGGCCTCGTCGGAAGCCTCTTCGGCCGCGGGGGCCTCGGCCTCGGTTGGGGTCGTCGCCGCGGGGGCTTCGACCTCCGCCGGGGTTTCGACGGCCGGGGTTTCGACGGCGTCGGCCTTGGTCGCTCCGGCGTGGGCCTCGGCGGCCTGGACCTCGGCGGCCTCCTCGGCGCCGGGGGCGCCTTCGAAGGGGGTGCCGAGGTAGGCGGCGATGACGCGTTCGTCGCCCTGGACCTCGGAGGCGGTGCCCTCGATGAGCTTCTCGCCCTGGACGAGGCAGGCGACGCGGTCGCACAGGTTGAAGATGAAGCGCATGTCGTGCTCGATGACGAGGACGGCGATGCCCATGTCGCGGATGGCGAAGATGAGTTCCTCGGCCGCGCGGGTTTCCTGCGGGTTCATGCCGGCGGTGGGCTCGTCGAGCAGGATGAGGCCCGGGTCGCTGGCGAGGGCGCGGGCGATTTCGAGCTTGCGCTGCTCGCCGTACGGCAGGTTCTTCGCGAGGTGCTGGGCCTTGTGCTGGAGGCCGATGAACTCCAGGAGTTCCATGGCCCGCACTTCGCTGGCGGCTTCGGCCTTCTTGAAGCCGGGTCCGCGCAGGAGGGCGGACCAGAGGCCTTCCTTGGTGCGGGTGTGGCGTCCGACGAGGACGTTCTCCAGCACGGTCATGTTGTGGAAGAGCCGGATGTTCTGGAAGGTGCGGGCGACGCCTGCGGCGGTGACCTTGTGGGGTGTGGGCGGCAGGACGGTGCCCTTGTAGCTGACGGTGCCCTCGGTGGGGACGTACAGCCCGGTGAGGCAGTTGAAGAAGGTGGTCTTGCCGGCGCCGTTGGGGCCGATGAGGCCGACGATCTCGCCCGCGTTGACCTTGAGGTCCACGCCCTTGACCGCGGTGAGGCCGCCGAAGCGCATGGTGACGCCGCTGGCTTCGAGGACGGTGGTCTTGGTGGTGGTGTCGGTGGTCGCGCTGGTCGTCATGGCTTATGCACCCGCCTTGGCGGTGGCGAGGTCCGTGGGGGCCTGGCCAGCGGTGTCGTCGTGGTACTCAAGCTGCGCGCGCTTGTTGGCGATGAGGCCTTCGGGGCGGAAGCGCATGAGCAGGATGAGGGCGATGCCGAACGCGAGGAGCTGGTAGTCCTGGAGGAAGGCCAGCTTCGCGGGGATCAGGAAGAGCAGTGCGGCGCCGAGGATGGGGCCGCGGATGGTGCCCATTCCGCCGAGGATGACGGCGGCGAGGAGGAACGCGGAGTTCGGCGGGACGGGCCCGGCGAAGACGTAGTTCTCGGGGACGACCGTGCTGTTGACGTGTGCCTGGACGGTGCCGGCGAGGCCGGCGAGGGTGGCGCCCAGGGCGAAGGCGATGAGCTTGACCTTGAAGCCGTTGATGCCCATGGCTTCGGCGGCGGTCTCGTCCTCGCGGATGGCGACCCAGGCGCGGCCGATGCGGCTGTTGCCGGCGCGGGCGAAGACCACGATGACCAGGGCCATCACGAGCAGCATCAGGAAGTAGTAGTTGGCGTAGGCGCCGAGGACGATGCCGCCGACCGTGTGGGACTCCCCGAAGTTCCACCCGAAGAGTTCGAGGTGGGGGATGTTGGGGATGCCGTTGGGGCCGTTGGTGATGTCGGGGCCGGAGGTGCCGTCGAGGTTGCCCATGGCGATGCGGAAGATTTCTCCGAAGCCGAGGGTGACGATGGCGAGGTAGTCGCCGCGCAGGCGCAGGGTGGGTGCTCCGATGACCACGCCGAAGATGAGCGAGGCGAGGGCGCCGACGATGACCGCTGCCCAGAAGGGCAGGTGGATGCCGAAGGCGGAGGCGGTGCTGCCGGAGACCAGGGCGGCGGCGTAGGCGCCGACGCCGAGGAAGGCGACGTATCCGAGGTCGAGGAGACCCGCGAGGCCGACGACGACGTTGAGGCCGAGGGCGACGGTCGCGAAGATCAGGATGTTGACCGCGATGAGCGTGTAGGTGTCGCCGCTCTGCTGGATGAAGGGGAAGGTGATCGCCGCGGCGGCGGTGGCGATCAGGGTGACCTGGCGGTTGTTCGCGGTGAGGGTGCCGAGTCGGTCGAAGAGGCCCGACTTGAGCAGGGCGGTGGCCGCGAAGCCGACGATGATCAGGTAGGTGACGAAGAGCTGGGGCTCCTTGTCGTCGGTGTCGATGCCGAAGGTGACGACGAAGAGGCCGACGGCGAAGGAGACCGCGATGATGACGATCTCGACCCAGGAGGCGAGCTTCTTGGCGGGGGCGGCCTTGTGGCTGTCGTCGGGGAGCTTGAACGCGGCGAGGGCCGGGATCAGCGAGCCGACGAGGGCGACGTAGGCGCCGGGCTCCAGGTGGGCGAAGCCGCCGAGGACCCAGGCGATGGCCAGGACGGTGAACCAGGTGCCGGCAAGGGTGCCGAGCGAGAGGATCCACACGGGCTTGCGGGTGCCGGTGGGCGTGAGCCAGCGCAGGCCCTTGACGCCGAGTCCGGAGAGCGCGTGGGCGGCGGTGAGGAGGGCGCCGACGAGGCTCAGGAACTGGATGGGTGCCGGGCTGCCGTAGTAGGTGAGGTCACCGGGGAACTCGGCGGTCCAGGTCCAGGCGAGGAAGGCGCTGACGACGGTGAGGAGGCTTCCGCCGATGACCGCGTAGAGCAGTGCGGTGGGGCTGGTGGCCTGCTTGACCGTGTCGTTCTGGGTGGTGTTGGTGGTCATGGTTCTCACGCCCGATCCGCGACGCGCTCGCCGAGCAGGCCTTGGGGCCGCACGAGGAGGACGACGATGAGGAGTACGAACGCCCAGACGTTGGACCAGGCTCCACCGCCGAGCTGCTGCATGCCGGGGATCTCTTCGATGTAGGCGATCGAGAGGGCCTCGGCGAGGCCGAGGACGACGCCGCCGACCATGGCTCCGTAGATGTTGCCGATGCCGCCGAGGACGGCCGCGGTGAACGCCTTGAGGCCGAGGATGAAGCCCATTTCGAAGTTGATCTGGCCCTTGTCGAGGCCGTAGGCGACGGCGGCGACGGCGGCGAACGCGGCACCGATGGCGAAGGCCATGACGATGATGCGGTCGGTGTTGATGCCCATCAGCTTCGCGGTGTCCGGGTCCTGCGCGGTGGCCTGCATGGCGCGGCCGCTGCGGCTCTTCGAGACGAAGACGCCGAGGGCGAGCATGCAGAGCGGGGCGAGGATGAGGACGAACGCGTCGGCGCGCTGGATGGAGAGGCTGTCGGTGAGCTTGAAGGCCTCGCCCTTGAACTCGGGGAAGCTGACTGCCTTCTTGGCGTCCGGGTAGAACTGCCACACGAGCTGTTGCAGCGCGATCGAGAGGCCGATTGCGGTGATGAGGGGTGCGAGCCGGGGTGCGCTGCGCAGGGGACGGTATGCGAAGCGTTCGGCTCCCATGGCGACGAGGACGGAGACGAGGGAGCCTCCGATGATCATGACGGGTATCGCGATCAGCAGGGAGGTGCCGGTCGGGAGGATGGCGTAGGCGGTGAGGGCGCCGAAGCCGCCGATCATGAAGATCTCGCCGTGGGCGAAGTTGATGAGCTGGACGATGCCGTAGACCATGGTGTACCCGATGGCGATGAGGCCATACAGGGCACCGAGGGCCAGGCCGTTGGCCAGCTGTTGCGGCAGTTCGTGCACCGCAGGGCCTCCGATGAGCGTGTCGGATAAGACTCCGCGCGAGGGCGCTGTTTGCGCCCTCGCGCGGTGGTGGGGTGGTTCAGGTGGTGCGGGTGGTGCGTGGTGCCGGGGGGATTACTGGTTGAACGTGTCGCTCTTGACGTCGATCCACTTGCCGCCCTCGACCTTGTAGACCGTGAGCTGCTTGTTGGTGGTGTCGCCGTTCTCGTCGAAGGCGACCTTGCCGGTCACGCCCTCGAAGGAGACCTTGCCGAGAGCCTCGACGACCTTGGCGCGGGCGTCGGTGGGGAGCTTGCCACCGTTGGCGGCGACGACGGCCTTGACGGCCTGGACGACGGACCAGCCGGCGTCGTAGGAGTAGCCGCCGTAGGCCGCGTACGGGTCCTTGTAGCCGGCTGCCTGGTAGTCGGCGATGAAGGTCTTGGCGGTCGGGAGCTTCTCGACCGGGTAGCCGATGGAGGTGGAGAGGTCACCCTCGTTGGCCTCACCGGAGGCGGTGATGAAGGCGGGGTCCTGGATGCCGTCGCCGCCCATGAGCGGGATCTGCGCGCCGGTCTTCTTGATCTGGTCGGCGAGCAGGCCGCCCTCGGGGTACTGGCCGCCGAAGTAGACGGAGTCGGCGCCGGAGGACTTGACCTTGTCGGCGGTGGAGGAGAAGTCGGTCTCCTTCACGGTCACGTGGTCGGTGCCGACGACCTCGCCGCCGAGCTTCTTGAACTCGTCGGAGAAGATCGCGGCGAGGCCCGCGCCGTAGGTCTGCTTGTCGTCGACGACGAAGACCTTCTTCTTGCCGGCGTCCTTGAAGAGGTACTGGGCGGCGAACTTGCCCTGGACCACGTCGGTGGCGGCGGTGCGGAAGTAGGTCTTGAAGGGGCGCTTGAACTCGCCCTTGCCCCAGTTGTCGCCCTGGCTGAGCGCGGGGTTGGTGTTGGCGGGGGAGACCTGCGCCAGGTTGGCGGAGGCGAACACGCCCTGCATCTGCTGGGCGACGCCCGAGTTCAGCGGGCCGACGACGCCGAGGACGTCCTTGTTGCCGACGAGCTTGGTGGCGTTCGCCTGGCCGGAGGCGGGGACGGCCTGGTCGTCGAGGGCCTCGACCTTGAACTCGATGCCCGGGACCTCGTTGTTCTTGTTGGCCGTCTTGGCCGCGAGGTCGACCGAGTTCTTGATGCCCTGGCCGAGCGCCGAGAGGGAGCCGGTGAGGGGGGCGTCCACGCCGATGACGACGACGGTCTTCTTGCCGTCGGCGTTGTTGTCGGTGGAGCCTCCGTCGCGCGATCCGCAAGCGGTGAGGGTCAGTGCTCCCGTGGTGATCACGGTGGTGAGGACGAGCAAAGAACGGTGTCGCACGATTCTTCCTTTCCCTGGCGCGGCGCCCTCTTGTCGAGGTGCCGTTAGGTCGCCGGGCCGCACTGGGAGGTACACGGCCGTGCTGATTCGCGCCCGGCGGCGCGGTGACTGGCCGTGACTCTAGGCCCGAGGTGGCGAGCACGGGGAGCCGGGAAAGGAGGATGTGACGCTCTTGTTATGCCAAGGGCAAGAATGCGTGGTGGGAGTGTGGACAGATCGGGCGTTAAGCAACGCCGGAGAATGACCACATGCTGAGAAATACCTGCTGCCCTAAGGGGCTTGAGGCCCTCATGCTCCTGTCTCTGATCAAATTCGGTCGATTGTGGCGGTGAGTGTCCGAAAGAATCCGGGGGGTCGCTTTGTCCGGGGGGAAAAGGGGGATTCCGTATGGCGTGGGTAATACACAGCGTGACGACCCTCCTTGATCCACTTCGATCGGATCGATCTTGGTCCGCATCGCGGGAGGGCTGCGACCTGCGGTTCGGTCGTAGGGGAACACCTGCCCGGAAGACGGACAGCGCGCGCGGATTCCGGTGACCCCCGTCACTTCGGGGGTCGGCGCTCGTCCGAACTGCCGGTGGCCCCGTCCCGTTCGGCGCAGCGCTGCGCCACGAGCCGGTCGATCAGCTCAAGTGCCTTGCCCTGTCCGGCCGTTCGCTCTTCGGAGCGGCCCGCGGCGACCGCTTCCTCGTGGATGTCGTACTGCTCGTTGGACAGGCCCTTCTGTTCCCAGTCCAGACCGGACCACTTGCTGCCCCTCAAGGTCTCCTTCGCCCAGTACGACACCAGGCTCGTGCAGATCTGCGCGGGCGTGGACGGGGCGGGAGCGGCCGTGCCCGGGGTGGTGGCCGTGCGGGGCGGTGGTGCGCTCGACGAGGTGGAGCCGGCGCATCCGGCGAGGGCGAGCGCCGCGAGGAGGGCAGCGGAGCCGTACCGGACCGCGGCGGGTGGCGGGGTCCCCATGGGGGGACCGTAGGCGGTCACCATCGGTGACACAACAGCGCTGGCCCTCCGGCGCGCGGAGTGGCGGATTCCGGGCGGTTGGCGGGTTCCGCGGGTCCGGATCCGTCGTGCGGGCCGGCGCGGAGGCCGGCGTGGAGCCCGGCGCGTGGGCTGCCGGGCGCGTCGAGCGGGTGCCGTCGGGCGACGTGCGGGCGTCGGCGCCCGCCCGGGTACGGGAACGGGCCCGGAACCGCTCGGTGGGCGGTTCCGGGCCCGTGAAGGGTCCCGGGGCGGGCGCCGGCGCCCGCGAGGCCGGTGGCCGCACGGCTCCCGCGCGGGGTCAGGCCCCGGCGGCGGCCGGGTCGGCGTCGCGCAGCAGGCAGGTCAGGCGGGCGGTGCACACCCGGCGGTCCTGCTCGTCGGAGATGACGACCTCGTAGGTGGCGGTGGAGCGCCCCCGGTGGACGGGGGTGGCGACGCCGGTGACGATGCCGGAGCGGGCGCCCCGGTGGTGGGTGCAGTTCAGGTCCACGCCCACGGCGACCTTGGTGATGCCGCCGTGCATCATCGCGCCGACCGAGCCGAGGGTCTCGGCGAGGACCGCGGAGGCTCCGCCGTGCAGCAGTCCGTAGGGCTGGGTGTTGCCCTTGACCGGCATGGTGGCGACGACCCGCTCGGCGGAGGCCTCCAGGATGCGGATCTCCATCCGGCGACCGAGGTCCCCCGCGGAGAACAGCGCGGGCAGGTCTATGCCCAGGGCCGCGTACTCGTCGAGGACTTCCTGCGGGAACTTCACGCTGTGCTGCTCGCCCATGGGCCGGCTCCGTTCGTCAACGATCGTTAACCATTGTGTCCTGGGCCGTTCTATCAGGCCGGTTCGAAGCGCACGACGACGGACTTGCTCGCGGGGGTGTTGCTGGTGTCCGCGGTGGAGTCGAGGGGGACCAGCACGTTGGTCTCGGGGTAGTAGGCGGCGGCGCAGCCGCGGGCGGTGGGGTAGTGCACGACGCGGAAGCCGGGGGCGCGGCGTTCGACGCCGTCCTTCCACTCGCCGACGAGGTCGGTGTAGGAGCCGTCGGCGAGGCCGAGCTCGGCGGCGTCCTCGGGGTTGACCATGACCACGCGGCGACCGCCGGTGATGCCCCGGTAGCGGTCGTCGAGGCCGTAGATGGTGGTGTTGTACTGGTCGTGACTGCGCAGGGTCTGGAGCAGGAGGCGGCCGGCGGGCAGGTGGGGGTACTCGACGGGGGCGGCGGTGAAGTTGGCCTTGCCGGTCCTGGTGGGGAAGCGGCGTTCGTCGCGGGGGGCGTGGGGGAGCCGGAATCCGCCGGGGTGGGCGATGCGGGTGTTGAAGTCCTCGAAGCCGGGGATCACGCGGGCGATCCGGTCGCGGATGCCGGCGTAGTCCGCTTCGAACTCCTCCCACGGGGTGGCGGAGTTCCGGCCGAGCACGGCGCGCGCCAGGCGGGCCACGATGGCGGGCTCGGAGAGCAGCCGGGGCGAGGCGGGGGCGAGGTTGCCGCGGGAGGCGTGGACCATGCCCATGGAATCCTCGACGGTCACGAACTGCTTGCCGGAGGCCTGGACGTCCTTGTCGGTCCGGCCGAGGGTCGGCAGGATCAGCGCCCGGCGGCCGGTGACGGCGTGGGAGCGGTTGAGCTTCGTGGACACGTGGACGGTCAGGGAGGCGCGGCGGATCGCGGCCTCGGTGACGTCGGTGTCGGGGGTGGCGCCGACGAAGTTGCCGCCCATGGCGAAGAGGACCTTGGCCCGGCCGTCGCGGAGGGCTTCTACGGAGCGGACGACGTCGTAGCCGTGGCTTCGGGGCGAGGTGATGCCGAACTCGCGGTCGAGGGCGTCGAGGAAGGCCGGTGCGGGGCGTTCGAAGATCCCCATGGTGCGGTCGCCCTGGACGTTGGAGTGGCCGCGCACGGGGCAGACGCCCGAGCCGGGGCGGCCGATGTCGCCGCGCAGCAGGAGCAGGTTGACGACTTCGCGGATGGTGGCGACGGAGTGCTTGTGCTGGGTCAGGCCCATGGCCCAGCAGACGATGGTGCGCCGGGAGGCGAGGACCATCGCGAGGGCGCGTTCGATCTCGGGGCGGGTGAGGCCGGTCGCGGTGAGGGTCCCGGCCCAGTCGGTCTCCTTCGCCGCGGCGGCGAACTCCTCGTATCCGTGGGTGTGTTCGCGGATGAAGGCCTCGTCGGTGGCGTCGCCGGCCTCGATGACGAGCTTGTTGAGGAGCCGGAAGAGGGCCTGGTCGCCGCCGATGCGGATCTGGAGGAACAGGTCGTTGAGGGCGGTGCCCTTGAGCATGCCGAGCGGGGTCTGCGGGTTCTTGAAGCGTTCCATGCCGGCTTCGGGCAGCGGGTTCACCGAGATGATCTTCGCGCCCGCGGCCTTGGCCTTCTCCAGGGCGGAGAGCATGCGCGGGTGGTTGGTGCCCGGGTTCTGTCCGGCGACGATGATCAGGTCGGCCTGGTGGAGGTCTTCGAGGGAGACGCTGCCCTTGCCGATGCCGATGGTCTCGTTCAGCGCGGAGCCCGAGGACTCGTGGCACATGTTGGAACAGTCGGGCAGGTTGTTGGTTCCGTACTCGCGGGCGAAGAGCTGGAAGAGGAACGCGGCCTCGTTGCTGGTGCGGCCCGAGGTGTAGAAGAGGGCCTCGTCGGGGGAGTCGAGGGCGTTCAGTTCCTCCGCGATGATCTCGAAGGCCCGGTCCCAGCCGATCGCCTCGTACCGGTCCCCGCCCTCGGGCAGGTACATCGGCTCCGTGATCCGGCCCTGCTGGCCGAGCCAGTATCCGGAGCGTTCGGCCAGGTCCGACAGGGGGTGCGCGGCGAAGAAGGCGGGGGTGACCCTGCGCAGGGTCGCCTCCTCGGCGACGGCCTTGGCGCCGTTCTCGCAGAACTCGGCCGCGTGCCGCTTGTCGCCCTCGGGCCAGGCGCAGCCGGGGCAGTCGAAGCCGTCCTTCTGGTTGACCTTGAGGAGGGTGCGGGCGGTGCGGGCGAGGCCCATCTGCGCCTGGGCGACCTTCAGCGTGTGGCCGATCGCCGGCAGGCCCGCGGCGGCGTGCTGCGGCGGCGTGACCTGCGGCGCGTCCTGTACGGGGTCACCTGAGGGCGGCTTGGTCGCCATGGCGCTCTCCTTCGAGCGTGTGTACGAGTGCGGTACGTGCGACCGCGTTCTTCGATCCTTTCACGTGCCCGGCCGACAGGGGAGGGCGGTCGGGGCCGCCGGCCCGGGGTGGAGGTGCGCCGGGGCGGACACCTGGGGCGGACGCGCCGGGTGGGGCGGTACGGTCCCGGCCCGGCGCGGGCCCCGGCCGGCCGGGGCGGCCGGAGCGCGATCGTCCGCGCCGGAATTGTCGGCGGGGGCGCCTAGGATCGGGGGCGTGGCAGATTCAGCATCGAAGAAGACCGACCAGACGACCGCAGCGGACCGCCCCCGCCTGATGCTCATGGACGGGCACTCCCTGGCGTACCGGGCGTTCTTCGCGCTGCCCGCGGAGAACTTCACGACCGCGACGGGCCAGCCGACCAATGCCATCTACGGCTTCGCGTCGATGCTGGCGAACACGCTGCGCGACGAGGCGCCCACACACTTCGCGGTGGCGTTCGACGTATCGCGCAAGACGTGGCGCTCGACGGAGTTCCCCGAGTACAAGGCGAACCGGTCCAAGACCCCCGACGAGTTCAAGGGGCAGGTCGAGCTGATCGGCGAGCTCCTCGACGCGATGAAGGTGCCCCGGTTCGCGGTCGACGGCTTCGAGGCCGACGACGTGATCGCGACGCTGACCACGCAGGCCGAGGCCCTCGGCTTCGACGTCCTGATCGTCACCGGTGACCGCGACTCCTTCCAGCTGGTCTCCGAGCACACGACGGTGCTCTACCCGACCAAGGGCGTCTCCGAGCTGACCCGGTTCACGCCGGAGAAGGTCGAGGAGAAGTACGGGCTCACCCCGCAGCAGTACCCGGACTTCGCGGCGCTGCGCGGCGACCCGTCCGACAACCTGCCGGGCATCCCGGGCGTCGGCGAGAAGACCGCCGCCAAGTGGATCACCCAGTTCGGGTCGTTCGCGGAGCTCGTGGAGCGGGCCGAGGAGGTCAAGGGCAAGGCCGGGCAGAACTTCCGGGACCACCTGGAGGCCGTCAAGCTCAACCGGGTCCTGACCGAGATGGTCAAGGACGTCGAGCTGGCGAAGACCCCCGCCGACCTGGCGCGGGCCCCCTACGACCGGTCCGCGGTGACCGGCGTGCTCGACGTACTGGAGATCCGCAACGCCTCGCTGCGCGAGCGGCTGCTCGCGGTGGACCCGGGCGCGGCCGAGGCCGAGGCGCCGGCCCCGGTGGCGGCAGCCGTGGAACTGGACGGTTCGGTGCTGGGCACCGGCGAGCTGGCTCCGTGGCTGGAGAGCCACGGAGCGGGCCCGCTGGGCGTGTCCACCGTCGACAGCTGGGCCCTGGGCCAGGGCAACATCAGCGAGATCGGCCTGGCCTCGGCCGGCGGCGCGGCCGCCTGGTTCGAACCGTCCGAACTGGACGAGGCCGACGAGAAGGCCTTCGCGGCCTGGGCGGCCGACGCGAAGAAGCCCAAGGTCGTGCACAACGCGAAGGGCCTCATGCGGGTCTTCCCCGAGCACGGCTGGACGCTGGCCGGCGTCACCATGGACACCGCCCTCGCCGCCTACCTCGTCAAGCCGGGCCGGCGTTCCTTCGCGTTGGACGTGCTGTCCAACGAGTACCTGCACCGCGAGCTCGCACCCGCCGCCGCCGACGGGCAGCTGGCCTTCGGCGCCGACGAGACGGCCGAGGCGGACGCCCTGATGGGACAGGCCCGCGCCGTCCTCGACCTCGGTGACGCCCTCACGGCGAAACTCGACGAGGTCGGGGCGACGGAACTGCTCCACGACATGGAGCTCCCCACCTCCGAGCTGCTGGCCCGGCTGGAACGGGCCGGCATCGCCGCCGACCGGGACCACCTCGAAGGCATGGAGCAGCAGTTCGCCGGAGCCGTGCAGCAGGCGGTGAAGGAGGCGCACGCGGCGGTCGGCCACGAGTTCAACCTCGGCTCGCCGAAGCAGCTCCAGGAGGTGTTCTTCGGCGAGCTGGACCTGCCGAAGACGAAGAAGACCAAGACCGGCTGGACCACGGACGCGGACGCGCTGGCCTGGCTGGCCGGCCAGACCGACCACGAACTCCCGGTGATCATGCTCCGGCACCGGGAGCAGGCCAAGCTCCGCGTCACCGTCGAGGGCCTGGTCAAGTCGATCGCCGCCGACGGCCGGGTCCACACCAGCTTCAGCCAGACCGTCGCCGCGACCGGACGACTGTCCTCCACCGACCCGAACCTGCAGAACGTGCCGGTGCGCACCGACGAGGGCCGGGCCATCCGCCGCGGCTTCGTCGTCGGCGAGGGCTACGAGTCGCTGATGACGGCCGACTACAGCCAGATCGAGCTTCGGGTCATGGCCCACCTCTCCGAGGACGAGGGCCTCATCGAGGCGTTCGCCACCGGCGAGGACCTCCACACCACCGTCGCCTCCCAGGTGTTCGGCGTGGAGCGCTCCCAGGTCGACGCCGAGATGCGCCGCAAGATCAAGGCCATGTCGTACGGGCTGGCGTACGGGCTGTCCGCGTTCGGCCTCGCCCAGCAGCTGAACATCGAGCCCGCCGAGGCGCGCGGGCTGATGGACACCTTCTTCGAGCGGTTCGGCGGGGTCCGCGAATACCTCCAGCGCGTGGTCGACGAGGCCCGCGCCACCGGGTACACGGCGACCGTCTTCGGGCGCCGCCGCTACCTGCCCGACCTCAACAGCGACAACCGCCAGCGCCGCGAGGCCGCCGAGCGGATGGCGCTGAACGCCCCGATCCAGGGCACCGCCGCCGACATCGTCAAGGTGGCCATGCTCCGCGTCGACAAGGCCATCACCGACGCGGGCCTCACGTCGCGGATGCTGCTCCAGGTCCACGACGAAATCGTCCTGGAGATCGCCCCCGGCGAGGGCGAGCGGGTCGAGGAACTGCTGCGCCGCGAGATGGCCGCCGCCGTGGAACTCCGAGCCCCGCTCGACGTGTCCGTCGGCGTCGGCGGTGACTGGGAGTCCGCCGCGCACTGAGCCGCGTACCACCCGTGCCGACGCCCGCCCCCACGCCGGGGGCGGGCGTCGGCACGTCCGGGCCGGAAGGATCCGCCGGACGTTCGCCTCAGCGGGCGCCGGCAGGCGTGCGCGCCTCGTGGTCCGGGCGGCGGTCGCCGTCGGGGCGGTGACGCAGGCGGAACAGGGCCCCGTACAGCAGCAGGGCCACGGCGAGGCCGCCGCCCGCGCCGAAACAGACGGTCGGGATGATGTCGAGCGGGCTCTCGATCCGGTCGAAGAACGTGTACCAGCGGATCACCCGCATCGTGACCCCCACCGTCACCGACACGGTGAACAGCGCGAGGGTGCCCAGCAACTCCGCACGGCCGAGCACCGGCACCGACGCCGGAGCGGGCCCGTCAGGCAGCCGCCGCAGGCCGGTCGTCACGAACCAGAACAGGACGCATGCGGCGAGCGCCGACGAGCCGTACTGCACGTAGGAGTAGAGCGGCAGTCCGAACGCGAGCGGTTCGCCCAGCTCCGGCAGCGCGTTCGTGCCCCAGCGGTCCAGGTGGGTGAAGCTGTCCCACACGACGTGCGTGAGGGAACCGACCACCGCCGAGAGGTAGAACCACAGGACGAGCGAGGACTGCCGTCGGTCCCGCCAGTGCTCACCGCGCACGAAGGCGTGGACGCGGCCCTGCCGACGGCGGGGCAGCAGAGCGATCAGCGGCTCGCGCAGCAGCAGCCAGCACGCGACGAGGACGGCGGTCAGCACGGCGTCCACGGTGACGATGCCCAGCAGGGAATGCGTGAACGTGCCGTACGGCATCACGCCCTCGACGACCGCGTCCATGAAGTAGAACGTGTCCGGTGCGAAGGACCCCAGAACCAGTGCCGAAGCCACCAGGGGCCCGCGGGCCCGTCCGGACCGGCGAACGGCCGGAAGTACGGCAGCCGCATGGCTGAGAGTGAACGGCACGGTGCTTCTCCTCGGTGCGGAACGTCGGGACAGTATGCGTGACCTGCGCAGGACGTGGGGATGTCGTGAAATCCGAGCCGCGGTTCGTGCCCCGTGAAGGGAGTTGACGTAGGGTCACGCGGACGTCTAGGGGAGGGGTCCGGCTCATGGCGGCTCGAATAATCGGACGCAGGCTGCGCAGGGGTGGTTTCGCCGCGGTGATCTCGGCGCTCGTCGTGGCCGCGGTGACCGGCTCGCAGGGCCCGAACGACGGGAGCGCCGGGCGGATGGCCGCCGCGGGCGAGGGCAGCGCACAGCCCGCCCCCACCGTCGCGGGATCCGGCGGCGACTCCACCTACTTCACCGAACTGCCGCCCCTGCCGAGCCCCGCACCGCCCTCGGTCGTCCTCCCGGTCGACGGGGCGACCCCGGCACCGGCCCTGGAGCCCACCCCGACGCCGGTGCCCGCCGCGGCCGACACCCCGCGCACCGAACCGGTGACCGCCCTGGAGGGCGCGAAGGGGATACCGGCGAGCGTGTTCGCCGCGTACCGGCGGGCCGAGCAGAAGGTCGGCGAGACCGACCCCGGGTGCGGACTGCGCTGGCAACTCCTCGCCGCCATCGGCAAGGTCGAGTCCGGGCAGGCGGGCGGCGGCCGGGTCGACGCCGCCGGGACCACGCTGCGCCCGATCCTCGGCCCCGTCCTCAACGGCAACGGCTTCGCGAACATCTCCGACACCGACGGCGGGGCCTACGACGGCGACTCCCGCTACGACCGGGCCGTCGGTCCGATGCAGTTCATCCCCTCCACCTGGGCGTCCTGGGGCCAGGACGCCGACGGCGACGGGCGGCGCAACCCGAACAACATCCACGACGCGGCGCTCGCCGCAGGCCGCTACCTGTGCGCGGGCACCCGGGACCTGCGGACCCCGGCCGACCTGGACCGGGCCGTGCTCTCCTACAACCAGTCCACCGAGTACCTGCGGACGGTGCGGTCCTGGTTCGCGTACTACCTCGCCGGCGCCCATGAGGTCCCGGACGGCACGGGCCCCGGTGCGGGCGCCGGAACCGGCACCGGTCCGGGTACTGGTACGGGGCCGGGAACTCCCGCGGGCCGGCCGGGTACGAAGCCGACCCCTGGTCCGGTACCCACGCCGACGCCGACGCCGACGCCGAAGCCGAGCCCCACACCGGACCCGAAGCCGACGCCCACGCCGAAGCCGACTCCGAAGCCGACTCCGACGCCTGATCCCAAGCCCACCCCGACGCCCACCCCGACCCCGACACCTACCCCCACGCCCACGCCCACCCCGACCCCGACACCCACCCCCACGCCCACCCCGACTCCCACGCCCACCCCGACGGGCAGCCCGACCCCCGCGCCGAGCCCGACCGCCACGGCCCGGCCCACCACCCCCGCGCCGAGCCCCACGGCCCCGGGGAAGTCGGCCCCGGCACCCGCGGCGAGTCCGAGCGGCACTCCGTAGGCGCGGCCGTGGGAACGGCGCGGGTGCCCGGGCCGCGGGTCGAGGTCGACCCGCGGCACCATCCGCGCCGCCAACGCCGCCACGGGCGAAAGCAGTTGGTCGAGGCTCGGCAACCGGCCGTGGCGTCCGCCCCGCCCGGGTGCGCGCGGTCCGCGGCGCCCGGCCGGGAAGGCGGTCGTCCCCGACGGCATCGCGGCCGGCGCGCCCGGCCCGGACGCCCGGCCGCGCCGGCCGATACTCGCCTGCTCACCACCCCTGGTCAGGGCCGGTGCCCGCCGCCAGACTGGCGCGATGAACGACAACGTTGACGTCCCCGCGGCCGAAAGACCCCTCCTGCCCCGGCCCGTCCTCCCCGATCGGGCCGCCGCCCGCCTGCTCGGACCGGCGGAATTCGTCGAGGTGAGCTGGCAGCGGCTGCTGCTGAGCTGGCGAGCCATGCGGGACCACCAGTTGGAGCACCGGCCCGACCGCCCGTACCCGCCGATCGTCCCCCTGCTGGAGGCCGCGTACGCGGAGCCCCTGCTGCGGCAGCTCCACCCCTTCACCAGCCACCACAGCCTGAACCTCAGCAGCTGCACCGAGTTCCCGTACGTCGTGCAGGTTCCGGCCGTGGACCCGCTGCCCGACGGGCGGTTCCGGGTCCGCCTGGCCCGCAGCAACGGCGTGCTCGGCTGGGCCGACACCGCCGAGGAGGCCGTCGCCCTCGTCGCCGCGCACCTGCCGCCCGGGCTCGGCCCCGCGGTCACCCGCGCCGAGGACGTCAGCGGCTGAGGCGGCGGGCCGCGGCCCCCGCTCCGGCGCGGACCGCGGCCGCCCGCCCCGCTTCCCGCGCTTCCCGCGATCACCGCACGAGACGGTTCTCATCTCGCCCCCGCGTTGCTACGGTGCCCCATCTCTGACGCCCTATCAGATTTCGGAGGCCCCGGCATGCGCGCTCTCGTCGCCGCCGCCATCGGGCTGGCCGCCGCGCTCGCCCTCGTCCTCGCCATCACGGCGGCAGGGGCGCCGGAGGGCAAGACCTCGCCCAAGCCGCTGCTCACCACCGCGCCCCCCGCGCCCGGAAAGTAGAGGAGGCCCGGCCATGCGACGCAGAGCGAGCCTCGTCCTGCTTGCCCTCGCCGTGTTCTGCGCGGCCCTCGCACCGCTGTTGCGCTGGTACGCGTACCCGCGGCTCGCCAAGATCCCGCCGAACCAGTACCAGGAGATGGTGCTGGAGGCGAAGGACGCCACCCTCATCGACTACAACGACGGCATGAAGCCCAAGAAGGTGGACAAGGTCACCATCGTCCAGACCCTCAAGGGCAACGTCGAGGCCTCCGAGGAGATCGAAGCCGACGCCGGCAAGGACGTCGTCGTCTGGGACACGCTGTCCCACATCATCGGCCCGGACGGGAAGATGGTCTCGCAGATACCCGAGCGCTACATCTTCGACGCCCACACCCAGGACCCGGTGCACGCCACCGGCGAGATGGTCGACGGCGACCCGGTCAAGCGCGAGGGCATCGAGTTCAAATGGCCCTTCTTCACCGAGCCCCGCGACCACCTCTACTTCGACGCGCAGACCCGCACGTCCTCGCCCATCCACTACGTCGGACCGCGCACCTACCGGGGCATGGAGGTCTACTACTTCGAGCAGACCGTCCCGTGGACCAAGGTCCCCATGCCGAAGAAGATGCCCATCGAGGGCATCGACCCGGCCACCATCGAGCAGACCACCGGAACCAGCCTCTGGTACACGGTCAAGGCGATGTTCTGGGTCGACCCGGTCACCGGGGCACCCGTCAACGCCGAACAGGTCATCCAGCAGGAGATGCGCGGCGGAATCGCGGCGGCCGGGCCCGACGGCAAGCTGACCGCCTTCGCCGGACACGTCAAGATGCGCCCCGACTACGCCGAGCACACCCTCGAACTCGTCAAGTCGAACCGTACGAAGGTCCTCGCGCTGCACACCTACGCCCCCGGCGGGCTCGCCGTCGGCGCCCTCGGCCTCCTCGCCCTCGCCCTCTGGCTGGAGGCCCGCGGCCGCCGCGGCCGGGAGCCCGACCCGCACCCGGGGGCAGCGGTCAGCGCCTGAGCCGGGCGTTGGTGTGGCGGGTGGGCTCGGCGGTCGCCGGGTCCTCCGGCCACGGGTGCTTCGGATACCGGCCCCGCAGCTCGGCGCGCACCGCCCGGTAGCCACCCCGCCAGAACGAGGCGAGGTCGGCGGTCACCGCGGCGGGCCGCCCGGCCGGTGACAGCAGGTGGACGAGTACGGGAACCCCCGCCACCCGGGGCGTCTCGGCCAGCCCGAACAGTTCCTGGAGCTTCACCGCCAGCACCGGCTGCTCGCCCGAGTAGTCGACCCGGATCCGGGAACCGCTCGGCACCGACAGCCGCTCGGGAGCCAACTCGTCCAGCCGGCCCGCCTCCCCACCGGCCCACGGCAGCAGCCGGTTCAGGGCCTGCCCGGCATCGATGCGCCCCAGGTCGGCACGTCGGCGCGCCCGGGACAGCTCCGGCTCCAGCCAGTCGTCGGCCCGCTCCAGCAGCGCGGCGTCGTCGGCCACGTCGGGCCAGCCGCCACCCAGCGTGCGGTGCAGGAAACCGAGCCGGGCCCGGAGCGACCGCGCGTCCTCGGACCAGCGCAGCAGCCCCAGCCCCTCCGCGGCCAGGCCGTCCAGCAGGGCGGCCCGTACGAGGGCCGGGCCGGGGGCGCGCAGCGGGCGGACCGTGAGCTCGATCGCGCCGAGCCGTTCGACGGAGCGGGCGACCACGTCGCCGTCCTCCCAGCGCACCTCGTCACCACCGCCCCGCAGGTGCCCGCAGGCGGCGCGGGCCGTCCCCTCGTCGATGACGGCGGCGAGCCGCACCCGGGCGGACACGGCGTGCGCCGCCCGGTCCGCGACCGCGACCGCCAGCCAGGGCGCGCCGCGCAACGGCGACCCGTCGCCCACCTCGGCGCCCGTCCCGGAAGCCATCAGGAAGGCCCCGCCCCCCTTGGCCGCGGCGACCCGCTCGGGGAAAGCCAGAGCGGCCACCAGCCCGGCGGCCCCGTCGTCGGAGAGGGCCGCACCGCCCGGGGCGTCCTGCCCGGTGGCGTCCGGGGTTCCCACCGCGCGCTCCAGGCGGCGGCACTCCGCGCGCCAGCGCGCCGCGTAGCCGTCACCGCCCCGCCGGGCCGCCCGCCAGGCGGCGGCCAGGTCGTCCCCGTACTCCCGAGGGGGCTCCTCGCCGATCAGCGCCACCACCTCGGCCGCCCGACGGACGCCGACCGCGGCCGAACCGTCCAGCAGGGCGCGCGCCAGCCGCGGGTGCAGCCCCATCCGGGCCATCCGCAGTCCGCGCGCGACCGGCCTGCCGGAGCCGTCCACCGCGCCGACGGCGAGCAGCACCTCCCGCGCCGCGGCCATCGCCCCGGCCGGCGGCGGATCCAACAGCGCCAACCCGGCCGCCTCCGGATCGCCCCAGCAGGCGGCCTGGAGCGCGAACTGTGCCAGGTCCGCGATCCGGATCTCGGGGGAGGGGAAGGCCGGTAGCCGGGAGTCCTCGGCCTGCTCCCAGCACCGGTACACCACGCCCGGCGCCTCCCGGCCGGCCCGGCCCGCCCGCTGGCGGCCCGAGGCGCGGGACGCCCGTACGGTCGTCAGCGCGCCCAGGCCCCGCGCGTGGTCCACCCGGGGTTCGCGCGCCAGCCCGGAGTCCACGACCACCCGTACGCCGGGCACGGTCAGGCTCGACTCCGCGACCGCCGTCGAAAGGATCACCCGACGGTGGTCGGCCGCGGTGAGCGCCGCGTCCTGCACGGCCGCCGGGGCCCGACCGTGGACCTGGAGCACCTCCGCGTCGACCCCGCCCAACTGCCCCGCGACCCGGGCGATCTCGCCCACACCCGGCAGGAAGCACAACACGTCGCCGGAACGTTCCGCCAACGCCCGCCGCACCACCGACGCGACGTGCGTCAGCTGCGCCGGATCCACCCGCATCCCGTGCGGCGGACGCACCGGCCGCGCCGGCGGCGCCCACACCGTCTCCACCGGGTGGGCCACCCCGGCGGCCTCCACCACCGGGGCGTCGCCCAGCAGCCGGGCCCAGCCCGCCGCGTCCGTCGTCGCCGAAGCCGCGACCAGCCGCAGCTCCGGGCGCAGGGTCGCGCGCACGTCCAGGAGGAACGCGGCGACGGTGTCGGCGTCCAGGTGCCGTTCGTGGCACTCGTCCAGGACCACCACGTCCGTGCCGACCAGTTCCTGGTCCCGCTGGAGGCGCTGGAGCAGCACGCCCGTGGTCACCACCTCCACCACGGTCCCCGCGCCCACGACCCGCTCGCCGCGCACGGTGAAGCCCACCGAACCGCCCGGCCGCTCGCCCAGCAGCCAGGCCATCCGCCGCGCCGCCGCCCGGGCGGCGATCCGGCGCGGCTCGGCCACCACGACCCGGCGTCGCGGTCCGCCACCGACCAGCCCCGCCAGCACCAGCGGCACCAGCGTGGTCTTGCCGGTGCCGGGCGGGGCGCACAGCACGGCCGTGCCGCGGGCGTCCAGCGCGGAGACGAGGGCGGGCACGGCCTCCCGTACGGGAAGGGCGTCGAGGTCGGCCTGGCGGATCAAGGGGTCAGTCCCTCTCGCACACGAAGATCGCGGTCCCCGGGATCAGGTTGCCGCGCAGCGGGGACCAGCCGCCCCACTCCTGGGCGTTCCATTCGGGCCATTCCGGTTCGACGAGGTCCACCAGGCGGAACCCGCCCGCGACCACGTCCCGGACCCGGTCCCCGATCGTGCGGTGGTGCTCGACGTAGACGGCGTCGCCGTCCTCGTCCTGCTCCACGTAAGGGGTCCGGTCGAAATAGGAGGCCGCGACGGACAGCCCCTCGGGGCCCGGCTCGTCGGGGAAGGCCCAGCGGATCGGGTGGGTGACGGAGAAGACCCAGCGGCCACCCGGGCGCAGGACCCGGCGGACCTCGCGCATCACGTTCACCGGGTCGGCGACGAAGGGGACCGCGCCGTAGGCGGAACAGGCCAGGTCGAACGAGCCGTCCCGGAAGGGGAGCCGCCCGGCGTCCGCCTCGACGAGCCGGACCGCCGGCAGATCGGAGCCGCCGATGCGCAGGGCGTGCTGGAGCTGGCGGTGCGAGAGGTCCAGCGCCACCGGGCGGGCGCCCCGGGCGGCCAACCAGCGGGAGCACTGGGCGGCGCCGGCGCCGATCTCCAGGACGTCCTTGTCCTTGAGGGAGGCCGCCGGACCGAGGAGGGCCGCCTCCGCCTCGTCGAGACCCTCGGGTCCCCAGACGAAGCGGTCGTCGCCGAGGAACGCGCCGTGCTCGCTCTGGTACTCGTCGGCGTTGCGGTCCCACCAGCCGCGGTTCGCGCGACTGCTCTCCGCGTCCCCGGCGTCACGGCGGGTGGCCTGCGCGTCGTCCTCGACGCCGCCGTCCGCCCCGTAGCCGTCCTGGGAGGTGTGCTTGTCGTAGGACTCTTGGTTCATGGGGCCCGTCGTCGTAGTCTGCGGATGGCTCGGGAAATCCATCGGATTGCCCATCGGGGCTGCTGTGCCCACGAATTGTGCCGGTTGTGCGGTGATCTGCCCGGGGTGTGCGCCTTCGCGCATTGACCCTGTCCTGCTGCCCCCGTATGCTACAAGTTGCGCTGCGAGCCTGTGCTCCTCAGACCTAGCAGGCTGCGCTTGCCTCTGTTGATGTCCCCTCGGTTTTCGAGGCCCTCCCGCTGGTGCGGATCCGGGCTTCTTTGGCTGTCCGGCTTCGGCAGATGCCGATAAGGGCTCCCGGCGTAGCAGTACCTACGACTTTCTGTCCGTAACCGGAGCCCTTTCCCACATGACGAGCAGCACCGAGACCACCGCCACCACCCCTCCGCAGGTAGCGGTCAACGACATCGGCGACGCGGACGCGTTCCTCGCGGCGATCGACGAGACGATCAAGTACTTCAACGACGGCGACATCGTCGACGGCGTCATCGTCAAGGTGGACCGGGACGAGGTTCTCCTCGACATCGGTTACAAGACGGAGGGCGTGATCCCGAGCCGCGAGCTCTCGATCAAGCACGACGTCGACCCGAACGAGGTCGTCAAGGTCGGCGACGAGATCGAGGCCCTGGTTCTCCAGAAGGAGGACAAGGAAGGCCGTCTGATCCTGTCCAAGAAGCGCGCTCAGTACGAGCGCGCCTGGGGCACGATCGAGAAGATCAAGGAAGAAGACGGCATCGTCACCGGTACCGTCATCGAGGTCGTCAAGGGTGGTCTCATCCTCGACATCGGCCTCCGCGGCTTCCTGCCGGCCTCGCTCGTCGAGATGCGTCGCGTCCGCGACCTCCAGCCCTACGTGGGCAAGGAGCTTGAGGCGAAGATCATCGAGCTGGACAAGAACCGCAACAACGTGGTCCTGTCCCGCCGTGCCTGGCTTGAGCAGACCCAGTCCGAGGTTCGCCAGACGTTCCTCACCACCCTGCAGAAGGGTCAGGTCCGCTCCGGCGTCGTCTCCTCGATCGTCAACTTCGGTGCCTTCGTGGACCTGGGCGGCGTCGACGGTCTCGTGCACGTCTCCGAGCTGTCCTGGAAGCACATCGACCACCCGTCCGAGGTTGTCGAGGTCGGCCAGGAAGTCACCGTCGAGGTCCTCGACGTCGACATGGACCGCGAGCGTGTCTCCCTGTCGCTGAAGGCGACGCAGGAGGACCCGTGGCAGCAGTTCGCCCGGACCCACCAGATCGGCCAGGTCGTCCCGGGTAAGGTCACCAAGCTGGTTCCGTTCGGTGCGTTCGTCCGCGTGGACGAGGGCATCGAGGGTCTGGTCCACATCTCCGAGCTGGCCGAGCGCCACGTGGAGATCCCGGAGCAGGTCGTCCAGGTCAACGACGAGATCTTCGTCAAGGTCATCGACATCGACCTTGAGCGTCGCCGGATCTCGCTGTCGCTGAAGCAGGCCAACGAGTCCTTCGGTGCCGACCCGGCGTCGGTCGAGTTCGACCCGACCCTGTACGGCATGGCCGCGTCCTACGACGACCAGGGCAACTACATCTACCCCGAGGGCTTCGACCCCGAGACCAACGACTGGCTTGAGGGCTTCGACACCCAGCGCGAGACGTGGGAGCGCCAGTACGCCGAGGCGCAGGTCCGCTTCGAGCAGCACCAGGCGCAGGTCATCAAGAGCCGCGAGGCCGACGAGGCCGCTGCTGCCGAGGGCGCTGCCGCCCCGGCCGCCGGTGGCAACACCGGTGGCGGCGCCAGCCTCTCCGGTGGTTCCTACTCCTCGGAGTCGGACGAGACCTCGGGCGCCCTGGCGTCCGACGAGGCCCTGGCCGCGCTCCGCGAGAAGCTGGCCGGCGGCCAGAGCTGATCGCAGCGCGCATCACACTCCGGTGTGAGTTGAGCTGAGCCCAACGGCGAGGCCCGTCCCCTTCGGGGGGCGGGCCTTTCCGCGTTCCCTGCCCGGGACCCGACCCGCGCGCGGGGGCCGGCCCGCACCCGTCGACTGCCGTCCCGCGGTGTCGCAATCCTGCGAACGGCGTCAACTGGGGAATGCCGACGGCGCCTTGAACGTTCTTGGCAGAGAACGCCGCGAGGGAGGAATGGTGACAGTGCTTGATCCACAGGGTTTGTACGAATGGGACGCCAAGGGCCTGGCGGTGGCCGACCTGGCACTGGCCCAGGACTCGGCCGGACTGGTCATGCTCTACCACTTCGAGGGGTACATCGACGCGGGAGAGGCCGGCGAGCAGATCGTCGAGCGCCTCCTGGAGACCCTGCCCCACCAGGTGGTCGCCCGTTTCGACGCGGACCGCCTCGTGGACTACCGGGCCCGCCGGCCGCTGCTCACCTTCCAACGCGACCACTGGACCGAGTTCGAGGAACCCCGCCTGGAGGTCCGCCTCGTCCAGGACGCCACCGGCGCACCCTTCCTGCTGTTCTCCGGCCCGGAGCCGGACGTGGAGTGGGAGCGTTTCGCGGTCGCCGTCCGACAGATCATCGAGCGGCTCGGGGTCAGGCTCTCCGTCAACTTCCACGGCATCCCGATGGGCGTCCCGCACACCCGGCCCGTCGGCATCACCCCGCACGGCAACCGGACCGACCTGATGCCCGGCCACCGCAGCCCGTTCGACGAGGCACAGGTGCCCGGCAGCGCGGAATCGCTCGTCGAGTTCCGCCTGGCCCAGTCCGGGCACGACGTCCTCGGCGTCGCCGCGCACGTACCGCACTACGTCGCCCGCTCCCCGTACCCCGACGCGGCCCTGACCGCGCTGGAGGCGATCACCGCCGCGACCGGGCTCGTCCTGCCCGCCGTCGCACACGCCCTGCGGACCGAGGCGCACCGCACGCAGACCGAGATCGACCGCCAGATCCGCGAGGGCGACGAGGAACTCGTCACCCTCGTCCAGGGCCTGGAGCACCAGTACGACGCCGCCGCGGGGGCCGAAACCCGCGGCAACATGATCGCCGAACCGGCCGAGATCCCCTCGGCGGACGAGATCGGCCGCGAGTTCGAGCGGTTCCTGGCGGAGCGCGAGGGAGAGCTGTAGAGCGGCGGAAGCCCATGACCGGGCCCGGGTGGCCCGTCATGGGCTTCCGGCGTCGGGTCCGGGGGCTGTCGTCGAACTCCCGTCGTCGGCCGGAGCGCCCCGGGACGGACGGGAGTTCGACGACAGGGTCTAGGGTGCTGACCATGTTGAAAGTGGGCCTGACAGGCGGAATCGGTGCCGGCAAGAGCGAGGTCTCGCGGTTGCTGGCGGGGTACGGGGCGGTGGTCGTCGACGCCGACCGGATCGCCCGGGAGGTAGTGGAGCCCGGCACCCCGGGCCTCGCGGCCGTGGTGGAGGCCTTCGGGGAGTCCGTGCTCACCGCGGCCGGAGAGCTCGACCGGCCCGCCCTGGGGGCCATCGTGTTCGGTGACCCGGAGAAACTGCGCACCCTGAACGCGATCGTGCACCCGCTGGTCGGGGCCCGCTCCGCCGAGCTGGAGGGCGCGGCCGGGCCCGACGCGATCGTCGTCCACGACGTACCGCTGCTCACGGAGAACGGCCTCGCCGCCCTCTACGACCTCGTCGTGGTCGTGGACGCGTCCCCCGAAACGCAGCTGGCCCGGCTGACGGCGCGGCGCGGGATGACCGAGGAGGACGCGCGGGCCCGCATGGCGGTCCAGGCCACGCGGGAACAGCGGCTCGCGGTGGCCACCCTCGTCATCGACAACGACGGCCCGCTGGAAGCGCTGGAACCCCAGGTGCGGGCGGTGTGGGACCGACTCACGAAGCGGGCCGGCGGGGACGCCGGGGCCTGAGGGCGACGGGGCAGCGCACGGCGTTCGCCCCGGCGCGGAACCGCACCGGTACGGGCCGGCGCCGGTGCGCGAGGGCGCCGGGGTGGAATAGCGCGGGCGGACGCGCGCGTTGAACGCGCCCGTAGAGGGAAGGAAGACACCGTGTCCGATACCACGCCCCCGCAGCCCCCGTCCCGGCCGTCAGGTGGTCCGAGGTCTTCCGGTTCCGCGAGCCCCGAGACGCACGTCATCGACTTCCGGGCCGCCGAGCAGTTGCTGGCCGCCCGTGACCCCCGCGGAGCGGTCAAGCTCCTCGACTCCGTCATAGCCGCCCACCCCGAGAACACCGCCGCCCGGCTGCTGCGCGCCCGCGCGTTCTTCGCGGCGGCGCAGCTGCGGCCGGCCGAGCTGGAATTCGAGCTGGTGCTGGAGCGGGAGCCGGACAACGCCTTCGCCCACTTCGCGCTCGCCCGCACCCACGAACGTTCCGGGCGGCGCGAGCAGGCCCGCCGGCACTTCCGGCTGGCGGCCGCCCTCGACCCGCAGCCCGAGTACCTGGCGGCGGCACGGTTCGACGACAACCCGTAGGTCCGGCGACGACCGGCGGCCCGGGCGACGCCCCGGGGGCCCGGCGCCGCCCCGGGGGTGGGACCGCCTAGCGGAGTCGCGGGGGTTCGTACGGGGGCACGTCACGGCCCGGCTGGTAGTGCGCGCCCTGCCGGATGTGCCGGGTGACGACGACCAGGTCTACGGCCGCCAGCAGCGCCACGATCCCGCAGGCGGCAGCCCAGCCGGGCCGGGCGGCCAGTGAGAAGGCGACCGTCCCGGCCGCGGCCCAGAGCAGCCCCCACAGGCTCAGCCAGAACCGCAGCCGCAGTGGACTGCGGGCGGTCACCGGTTCGTTTCCGGAGCGCATGCCCATCGCCTCGTCCCGCGTCGACTCGGCCTCGGATCGCCTCCCCGCCGCGAGCGAACCCGGCCGATCCCTCCGTTCCATGGTCCCACCCGGGGGCGGGGCGGCGTCCCCGGGACCTGCCGGGACCACGGAACCTCGGGACTTCGCGCCTACGGGTTGAGCTTCTTGACGGCCGTCGTGGTCGTCTTCTTGAAGGCGGGGACGGGGGCGTCCGTCAGGTGCCCCATCCGGCCCCAGTTCACGACGGTCACCGTCGCTCCGTCCCGCCCGATGCCGAAGAGGTGCACGCCCGGCTCGGACTCCGGGATGGAGGCGTGGACCCCGTAGACGTGCGCGCCCTCCTCCACGGCGATCTTCCCGTAGTCCTGCCAGGAGGCCGTCCCGCCCGGGGTCGCGCGCAGCCAGTCGGCGGCGCACGCCGCGACCTTGCGCTCCAGGGCGGTCACGAGCTTGGCGGCGGCGGCGTTCGAGGCGGTCCGCACGGAGATCTGCGTGGCGCCGGTGTCGAGCTCGGTGCCGAAGGTGCGGTGCCAGCTGCCGGTCGCCGGCAGGGCCCCCTCCAGGCAGAACGGCGCGTTCTCCGGCAGCCCCTTGGTGACCTTCCCCGCGAACCAGGGGGAGGAGGAGTGCGGCGGGAGGTCGGTCCCGTTGAGGAAGCCGGGCGCGGTCACGGCGGCCGTCGCGGTCGTCGAGGTGGTCAGGAGCAGGGCGGCGGCGCCCGCGAGGACCGCGGTGGCCATGGCGGAGGTGGAGCGTCGGAACACGGTGTTCTCCCCGTACGAAGTGCGGTTGAAGGTCGACTGCGGCAACAGCCTTCCCCCGTTGCGGGGTGTCAGGCCAGGGAACCCGCCGGATCCGGGACACTGGAACGGCCGTACATGCCGTCACCTGGGGGAACACCCCCGGGTGGAACGGAGTCACGGGACGGGGGGAGTGCTGTGGGCGAGGCTGAACGGCCGGTCAAGGGATCGGCCGAGGCGGAGGCGTTCGCGCGGCTGATGCGCGAACTGAAGGAACGTGCGGGAGTGAGCTACGGGCTGCTGGCCCGGAGGCTGCACACCAGTACGTCGACCCTGCACCGGTACTGCAACGGGGAGGCGGTGCCCGCGGAGTTCGCGGCCGTGGACCGCTTCGCGCGGGCCTGCGGGGCGACGGGCGCCGAGGCGGTGGAACTCCACCGGGCCTGGCTCCTGGCGGACGCCCGCCGGCGGTCATCGGTACCGGCGGCGCCGGTGGCGGCGACCGGGGAGGCCGCGGAGGCCGCGCCGGTGGCGGCGGCGACCGGCCGGGGTCCGCAGGCGCGTCCCGAGGAGGTCTCGGACGACCCCGCGCCCGAGGCGGCGTCCGGGGAGCTGCCGGACAGCGTGCGGGCCACGGAGCCGGGGGTGGAACCCGAGCCGGTGGCGGAACCCGAGCCGGTGGCGGACCCCGAGCAGGAGGCCGAGTCCGCGGAGGGGGCCGGTCCGGAGCCGGACCCGGCGGCGGCGCCGGCGGTCCCGGAGACGGCCCGGGAGGCCGTTCCGGGGGACGTTCCCGACGCCGTTCCGGACGTCTTTCCAGCCGTTGTTCGTGACGCCGCTCCGGATGCCGCGCCAGCGCCCGGGCCCGCACCCGTTCCCGCCCCGGTGCCCGAACCCGGTTCGGGGAGCGGCTCCGCCCCCTCGCAGGTTTCCGTGCCCGCCCCCGGTGCCGTGGGCGGGCGGTGGGGTCGGCATCGGCGGCGGATGGTGGTGGCCGCCGCGGGCGCCACGGCCGCCGTGATCGTGGCCGGAGTGCTGGCCGCCGCCGGGCCGGAGGGGCCTTCGGCACACGCCGGACCGGCGGGCAGCACCTCCGGCGTCTCACCGACGCCCTCCCGCCCGCCGGCGGCCGGGGCATCACCGGTGCCCTCCGTTTCGGTGTCCGCCCCGTCCACCGGCTCCCCGACGGCCCCGGCGACCGTCCCGGCCCCGCCCGCCGCCTCACCACCCGCACCGTCACCGTCACCGTCGACGGCGCCCGCACCGGCCGTGGCGCCGCTCAAGGCGGCCGTACGGTCCCACGTGTGGGCGGCGGGCTGCGAGCACGCCTACCTCTCGGAGCGGGCGCCGACGGAGGTGCCCCCGCCGCCCCTGGAGCCCGACGCGGCCGCCTGGGCGCAGGCCCAGCGGGCCGTGCACGCCGGGAGCCAGACCGTCGAGGTCACCCTGCACGGGGCGGGTGAGGGGGCAGTGGTCCTCCAGGACCTCCAGGTACGGGTCACGGCGCGGCGCACCCCGCCCGCCTGGAACGTCTACCAGATGTCCCAGGGCTGCGGCGGGGCCCTCACCCCGGCCGGTTTCGCCGTCAACCTGGACGCGCCCCGGCCGCTGGCGCGCCCCGTGGCGGGCAACGACGGAGGGGACCGGCTCCCGGCGCCGGCGTTCCCGATGCAGGTGTCGGCGGCGCAGCCCGTCGTGCTGCGGGTGGTGGCCGCCGCCACGGGCTGCGACTGCGACTGGTACCTCGAACTCCGCTGGAGCGGCCCCACCGGATCCGGCTCCCTCCGCCTCGACGACAACGGACGGCCCTGGCGGACGAGCGCCACCAACGGCCGGCCCGAGTACGGCTTCGCCGGTGAGCAGGGCCGCTGGACGAAGTAGCCGGGAAGTCCCCCGTGGAGGGGGCGTCGCCGCAGGTCAGCGGTGTTGTCGGTGGGCGCGCCTAGACTCGGCGGCAGTGGATCCGCCATGACCGGGCGGAGCCGGGCGAGCAGGACGGGAAGGGGGACCACGGCGCCGTGATGCCGCTAACGCAGTCGCAGTCGCAGTCGCAGTCACAGCCGCACGGGCGGCCGGAGCCGCCGTCGGTGGTGGCCCTGCTCCGCTGCGCCCCCGTGTTCCTCCCGGCCGCCGTGCCCCGCGAGGGGCGGGTCGCCTTCTGGAGCCCGGCCGGGGACCCGCTGCCCGAGGCCGGGAGCCCGTCCCCGATCCAGGTGGTCCGGCCGCACGGCGACGGGGTCCGTACCCATACCGTTCCTGCCGTCTCCCTGTCCGTCACCGAGGCCCTCGCCGTCCTCGTCCACGCGCCGCGCAGCGCCGCCGCGTCGCCCGCCGCCCGGGCCTGGGGCACCGCCGCGGTTCAGGCGCTGTCGCTGGTGGCGCGGGGGCGGCTGCTGCCGGGCGTCACCCCCGAGGGCGTCGACGCGTGGCGGGCCGGCCCGCTCGACGCGCAGGACGTCGGGCACCTGCGGGCCGTCGCCGCCGCCCTGCCCCACGAGGGGTACGCCACCCCGCTCGCCGGGCGTCGTCCGCTGACCCTGCCCGAACCGGAAGCCCTGGTGCGGGCCTTCCTCGACGCCGTCGCCGACACGCTGCCCCGGACCCCGGCGGCACCCTTCGCCGCAGGGCGACCGTTCGCCGCGCAGGAACCGCAACGGGTGCCGGGGATACAGGAATGGGCCGCGCAGGTCGCGGCGGGCGCCGACACGGGGGTGGGCATCTCGCTGCGCCTCGACCTGTCGTCGTTCCGCCTGTTCGACGAGGCGGAGCCGCAGGACGTGCGGCGTGCGGGTGCGGCCGTCGTCCAGGTCCACAGCCTCGCCGATCCGACGCTCGTGACCGACGCGGGCCTGCTGTGGGCCGGTGCGGCCACCGCCGCGTTCGGGCCGCGCGCCCGGATCGACGCCGTGCTCGCGCTGCGCCGCGCCGCCCGGATCTGGCCGCCGCTGCTGCGCCTGCTCGACCAGCCGGTACCGGACGCGCTCGCGCTCTCGGATCCCGAGCTGGAGGACCTGCTGGGCGCCGTCGCGCCCCGCCTCGCGGCGGCCGGAGTGCTGGTCCACTGGCCGCGCGAACTGGCTCGTACGCTGGCCGCGACCGCCGTCGTACGGTCCGCGGCGCCGGGCTCCGCCACCGACGGCACGGCCTTCTTCGACGCGGCGGGGCTGTTCGCCTTCTCCTGGGAGCTGGCGCTGGGCGGCGACCGGCTCACCCCGGGGGAGATGGACGCCCTCGCCCAGGCGCACCGGCCCGTGGTGCGGCTGCGGGACCAGTGGGTGCGGGTCGATCCGGCGCTGGTGCGCAAGGCCCGCAAGCGGGAGCTGGGGCTGCTGGACCCGGTGGACGCGCTGGCCACCGTCCTGAGCGGGACGGCCGAGGTCGACGGTGAGCCGGTGCCCGTCGTTACGGTGGGTGCGCTGGCCGCGCTGCGGGACCGGCTGACCGGTGACCTGCCCGCGGTCGCGCCGCCCGCCGCCCTCAAGGCGACGCTGCGGGACTACCAGCTGCGGGGCCTGGCCTGGCTCGACCTGATGACCTCGCTCGGTCTCGGCGGTTGCCTCGCCGACGACATGGGTCTGGGCAAGACGGTCACGCTCATCGCGCTGCACCTGCACCGGGACCGTCCCGAGCCCACCCTCGTGGTCTGCCCGGCCTCACTGCTCGGCAACTGGCAGCGCGAGATCGAAAGGTTCGCACCGGGCACGCCCGTCCGCCGCTTCCACGGCGGCAGCCGCACCCTCGACGGCCTCGACGGCGGCTTCGTCCTCACCACCTACGCGACGATGCGCGCCGGAGCGGCCCGGCTCGCCGGGCAGAGCTGGGGCATGGTCGTCGCCGACGAGGCGCAGCACGTGAAGAACCCCCATTCGGCGACGGCGAAGGCGTTGCGGACGATTCCGGCGCCGGCCCGCGTCGCGCTCACCGGTACCCCGGTGGAGAACAACCTGTCCGAGCTGTGGGCCCTGCTCGACTGGACCACCCCGGGGCTGCTCGGCCCGCTCACCGCCTTCCGCGCCCGGCACGCCCGCCCGGTCGAGCACCAGCAGGAGGAGGACGGCGGGAACGAGGCCGCGGTGGCCCGGTTGGCCGCGCTGGTACGGCCGTTCCTGCTGCGCCGCAAGAAGTCCGACCCCGGCATCGCCCCCGAACTGCCGCCGAAGACCGAGACCGACCATCCGGTGTCCCTCACCCGTGAGCAGGCGTCCCTCTACCAGGCGGCGGTGGAGGAGGCGATGGCCGTGATCGAGGCGAGCGAGGGCATCGAACGCCGCGGCATGATCATGAAGTTGTTGGCCTCGCTCAAGCAGATCTGCAACCACCCCGCCCAGTACCTGAAGGAGGAGCCGCCCCGGATCCCGCACCGGTCGGGCAAACTCGCGCTGCTCGACGAGCTGTTGGACACCATCCTCGCGGAGGGCGGCTCGGTACTGGTGTTCACCCAGTACGTGACGATGGGCCGGATCATCGAGCGGCACCTCGCGGCCCGGGGCATCTCCCACCAGTTCCTGCACGGGGGGACGCCCGTGCCGCGCCGCGAGGAGCTCGTCGACCGCTTCCAGTCCGGGGAGGTGCCCGTCTTCCTGCTGTCCCTGAAGGCGGCCGGCACCGGACTCAACCTGACCCGCGCCGGGCACGTCGTGCACTTCGACCGCTGGTGGAACCCGGCCGTCGAGGAACAGGCCACCGACCGTGCCTACCGCATCGGCCAGACCCAACCCGTCCAGGTCCACCGGATCATCGCCGAGGGCACCGTCGAGGACCGCATCGCCGAACTCCTCGAAGCCAAACGCGCCCTCGCCGACGCCGTCCTCGGCTCCGGGGAATCGGCCCTCACCGAACTGACCGACCGCGAACTGGCCGATCTCGTCTCGCTGCGGAGGCCCGCATGATCACCGCGCGGGACGACCGGCGCCGCACCTTCGAGACCGTGCCGGCCGGGCTGGAGGCCGCCACCTGGTGGGGACGGGCCTGGGTCGCCGCCCTGGAGGCCCGCGCCCACGACGCGGCCCGACTCGCGCGCGGCCGTACGTACGCCACCGAGGGACACGTCGACGCCGTCACGGTCACCCCCGGCCGGATCGTGGCCTACGTGCGCGGCAGCAGGGCCCGCCCGTACCGCACCGAACTGGCCCTGGCCGCCTTCACGGACGGCGAATGGGCGGAGCTCCTGGAAGCGGTGGCGGCGGACCCGTCGGCCCTCGCGACCCTGCTGGAACGGGAGGTCCCGCAGTCCCTCGCGGAGACGATCCTGCCCGGGGCCGGCGAGCTCGTACCGCGCTGCTCCTGCCCCGACACGGCGCGGCCGCCCTGCAAGCACGCCGCCGCCCTCTGCTACCGGGCGGCGCGGCTCCTCGACCAGGACCCGTTCGTCCTGCTGCTGCTCCGGGGCCGGGGCGAGCGCGAACTCCTCGACGAGCTCGCCCGCCGCAACGCCGCCCACGCCGCCCGCGAACAGCCCGACGCCGCACCGGACTTCCCCGGCGTGCCGGCCCGGGCGGCGGTGGCCCGCGCCGTCCTGCCCCCGCTGCCCGCCCCGCTCGCGCCGCCCCCGGCCGCCGGCCTGCCGCCCGCCTACCCGGCCGAGCCGGGCGCCCCGGACCCGCTGGCCCTCGACCAACTCGCCACCGACGCCGCCGCCCGCGCCCTCGCCCTGCTCACCACCGGGGACGACCCCACGGGACACCTCACGCTGTGGCAGGACGCCGTCCGACTGGCGTCGGCCCACCACACCGCGGGGCTCACCGGCCCGGCCCGCGGGCTCTATCGCGACCTCGCGCGCGCCACCGGCCGCTCCACCACCGAACTCGCCCGGGCCGCCGCGGCCTGGCGGCAGGGCGGGCGGGCCGCGCTCACCGTCCTCGACGAGCCCTGGGACCCCCCGGCCGGACCCTTCGACCGGGCCCGCCCCGCGCTCCTCGCCGCCGGGCTGGGCGCCTTCCGCCCCGAGCGCAACCGCCTCACCGACCGCACCCGTCAGCTCCGTCTCAGCCGTGAGGGGCTCTGGTACGCCTACGAGTCCCGTGCGGGCGACGAGGACTGGTGGCCGGCCGGCGCACCCTCCCCGGACCCCGTCAGCGCTCTGCCCCGCTGATTCCGCCCGCCCAGCGGGTCAGGGCGGTGAAGTCCCGAGGCCGTAGACCGTGTCGGGGCAGGACCTTCAACAGCAGCGCCGGAGCCGGGTGATGGGCGGCGACCCAGGCCCGGTCCCGCGGCGTGATCATGTCGTCGACCCAGGCGAAGGGGCGGCCCGCCGCCCACTCGGTGAGCGCCCGCGTCTTCCAGGAGAGCCCCTCGGGGTCGCGGGCGAACAACTCCGGCCACTCGACGACCCGCAGGTCGGTGGGAAGACCGATGTGCGGGGAGATCATCGTGTTGGCCTGGTGCGTCCACGCGGTCGCCCAGACGATTTCGAACGGCAACCCCAACAGCCGGGCACCGTGGGACGGGTGGAGCCGGACCCGCGCCCCGCGCCGGGCCGCCCGCGACTCGGGGTCCCGGTAGGAGAGCCAGACGTCCGGTCGCATCCGGTGGCTGGTGTAGCCGCGCAGCGAGGCGAAGGGGGAGCGGAAGGGATTGAGGGGGCCGTCCACGTCGAGCAGGAGCAGCGGTCGTTCCGTCATGAAGTAGGCACTACCCAGTACACGATGGAGTGAAATGCCTATCGCCTCTATAACCCGAATGGGTTTACGGCGTTGTTTACCGGTGTGGGGGCAATGCCCCCAATCCCTCCGGAAGGCAGGAAAACTGATGCGTCACAGTCGTCGGAACGGCTTGATCGCGGCGATGGTCGCGAGCGGTGGACTGGCGGTCGCGGGGGTGGGCGGTCTGGCCCACGCCGATGCGGAAGCGGGCGGGAGCGCGGAGCGCTCGCCGGGCCTGTTGTCGGGGAACCTGGTGCAACTGCCCGTGCACACCCCGGTCAACGTCTGCGGGAACACGGTGAGCGTGGTCGGCGTCCTCAACTCCGCCGCCGGTAACCGCTGTACGAATTCCTCACCCGGGGGAGGAGATCGTGGTCCGAGTGCCTCCGGGCCGTCCGACCGGGGGGCTTCCGGTGCCGGGTCCGCGGCGGCCAACGGCGGCGGAGCGGTGGCCCGGGGAGACGCGAAGGGTTCACCGGGGCTCCTGTCGGGCAACGGCATCCAGCTTCCCGTCCAGCTCCCGGTCAACCTCAGCGGCAACTCGGTGAACGTCGTCGGGATCGGCAACAGCTCCCACGGGAACACCTCGATCAACGGGGAGACCCCCACCCAGGGCAAGCCGCCGCAGCCGGTCACACCCGTCACGCCGGTCACGCCCGTCACCCCGCCCGTCGCACCGAGGCCGGTGACGCCGTCCGCCCCGCCGCGCCACACCTCGGCGCTCGCCCACACCGGCTCCGAGGGCCTCGGCTACCTGCTGCCGGCCGGCGGCGGGCTCCTCCTCGGCGGCGTGCTGCTGTACCGCCGCTTCCGTCTGAACTAGGGCCTGTCGTCAAACTCCCGTCGTCGCCCGCAGGGGCGACCGGAGTTCGACGCCGTCCCGAAGCTCTCCACAGGTCTCGGCGGCGGCCCCGGGCCGCAGGACCGCACGCCCCCCCCCGCTCACGGTCCGCCCCGGCCCGGGGCGGACCGTGCCCGACCGCCGACCGCCGACCGCCGCGCCGACCGCCGTCCCTGTACCGGTCGCCGGACGCGCGGCTACGTCCGCCAGCCGTTCAGGATCGCGTCGATCCGTTCCGCCAGCCGGGCCCGGGCGGCGAAGCGGGGGACCCCCGCCATCAACAGGGCGTCGTACTCGGTGTCGGTGTGCCGCACGGCGGCCCGGACCGCCACGGACACCGCCAGTTCGTCGAGGGCCCGGCCGGCCGCGGTGCGCCCCACCCTTCCGCTGCCGCGCAGTGAGGCGTGCGCGGCGATGGCCCGCGCGCGGTCCGGAGGACACCCGGGGAACAGCCGCAGGATCTCGGCGGCGAAGGCGGCGGTGAACCGCACGTCCTCGGCGGTGCGCCGCAGCCGGTCACGTTCGCGTCGGCGGGCCCGCGCGTCCGCGTCCGCGAGGCAGGCCCGCTCGGCGCGCGCCAGCGCGGCCTCCTCGACGAGCAGCCCCTGCCGTTCGTAGCGTCGGCGGCGCCTGTGGCGGCGTACGACCACGGCCGACAGCGAACTGGCCTCCCGGGCCCGCCGGGTGAGCGCCGTATCGCCGCGCGGCAGGTAGACCAGGTGCCCGAGGTCGGCGCAATCCAGGCACCGGGGCACGCCCGCCTCGCGGACGAGGTGCCGCAGCGGGCCCTGCCGACAGTCCGCGCAGTGGATCTGCTTCTGTGACTCGAAAACGACGGGACTCATACAAGGGTGATACCGCTGACCGGTGCGTATATCACCTTGTACAGATAGGCTGTTAGCCTTTCATCAACTCTTTCCGGACGTCATGATGTCCTCCTACCGTGAGTCGGATCGGGTGGGCCACGGGGGGCCCGTGGAGGAGGGCGCATGGGCGGACGACAGGCGATGGCGAGGCGCCCGAGGGCGACGGTGCCCTCGGACCTGATGCGACGGGAAGTCGTCATAGAGCCCGGTGGCTGCACGGGCTGGCACTACCACCAGGTGCCGCTGATGGCGGTGGTCAGGGCCGGAACCCTGACGCGGATCCTCGATGACAGCACCGTCGAGGTGCACACCGTCGGCGACACCTTCGTCGAACCGGAGGGCCTCGACCACGTCCACCTCGGCCGCAACTTCGGCAGCGTGCCGATCGTCCTCCACGTGACCTGCGCCCTCCCGCCCGACGCCCCCTTCGCGACGGCCGTGCCGGCCCCGCTCGGCGCCGCCCCCTGCGGCTGTCCGGAGCACCGCCCCTGAACGAGGCCGCGCCGAGGCACGCCGCCGGGCGGGTCCGGCCGGTGCCCGTGGAGACCCCCGTCCACCACGGACACCGAACGCACCCGCCCGACCGCCCGACCCGCAGCCTGCGGTCCGACCCCGTCGATCCCCCGCCCGCTCAGACCAGTCGGCGGATCTCCCCGCGCACCCGGTAGAAGCCCCCGGCGGCCGGGTGCAGTCCGTCCACCACGTACCGGGCCCCCACCTCACGGATCCCACGCGGGAACTGCACGTGCCACGCGGAGTCGAAGCCCTCGGAGACGACCTGCACCCGCATCCGGGCCCCCTGCTGGACGCACTCCACCACGACACCGCCGACCGGCACCGAGGCCCGCGAGACCGTCGCCACCGCGGCGGCCGAGGCCGCCGGGGTGAAGACCGGGAGAGCCGCCGCCGACTTCACGTCCACCGCGGTCGGGACCGAGCCCTGCTGGGCGGCCGCGATGGCCGTCTCGCTCGCGTCCACGCACACCAGCGAACCGTCGGTGGTCACCAGGTACAGCCGCCCGTCCAGGTACTGCATCGACAGCGCCGAACCACCACCGGTGCCCAGCTTCCACAGCCGCTGCCCGTCGGCGTCGAAGCAGTACACCGACGACGACGAGTCACCCGCGAACACGTGCCGGCCGTCGGGCGAGGTCGCACAGGAGTACACGGCCGCGTCGCACGGGTACGAGGCCTCGACCGCGCCCGTCGCCTTCGACAGCCGCTGCACGGTGTTGCGCACCGTCCCCGCGTACACGGAGTGCTCCTCCTGCCACCCGAACAGGACCCCGCCCGGGGTCTTCGTGTGCCACAACTCGCCCGTACCGTCCGCCGCGTAGGCCGTCACACCGTTGCCGTGGCCGTGGTAGACCGCCCGCTCGTCCGCCCGGACCATCCACGCGCCGCCCCCGGAGGACTTCCGCGACCACTGGTGCTCGTCCTCGTGGTCGATGACGGTCAGGCCGCCGTTCGCGTCCGAGACGTTCAGCACGCCCTCGTGGATGTCGAGCCAGTAGATGTCCACGTCCGCCGCGATGCCGTAGGCCCCGAACGGGACCTTCGACGAAAGGTCGTACACCGTGCCGTCGTCGCAGCCCGCGTATATCCAGAAGTCGTCCGCGACCAGGCACTTCACCCCGTCCGGCAGGGAGTACCGGGCCAGCACCTCACCGCCGTGGCTCACCGTGTAGACGTCACCGGCCTGGTTGCCGACCCAGCAGCGGTCCTCGTCCACGTGGATCCCGAACGCCGAGGAGCCGGTACGGAACCGCCACAGCACCGGGGCCACGGCGCGCGCCGTCGACGGCGCCGACGCCACCTGGCGGCGGGTCACCGAGCGAGCGGCGCGCGCGCCGCGCACCGCCGGCGCGTACCCCTTGCGGACCTTCTCGCCGACCTTCTTGGCCGCCGCCGCCCGCGCCTTGTCCACCGTCGGGAAGGAGGAGGACTGCACCTGGCCGTCGGCGCCGATGCGTCCGTACCGCACCTGGACGGTGGTGCCCTCCACCGTCACCTCGTAGAACTTGTGCGCCGCGCCGTCGTCCTGGGACAGTTCCAGGTACGTCGTCTCCCGAGCCATGACAGACCCCTCCTCCGAACCGGGCCGCCGGCTCCTGTCCACCGGTGATCCCCACGTGGGAAAAACTAGGCCCCGCCACTGACAATGGGCGAGTGCAGCTCCAAGCGATCACTTGGCAGCGGCTGGCCGGACGGCTCGCCGCCCACCTCGACAGCTCCGGCGGGGTCCCCGCCGACGACCCTCCCGGCGGGCCGGGGCGGGCGACCTGGCAGCGCGTGGGCATCGACGGCGCGCCCGCCGCCGCGACCGACGTCCTCGCCGGTCACCTCGCCGACGCGCTGGGTGCGCAAGGCCGTTCGGTCCTGGTCGTGGGCGCCGGGGGCTTCCTGCGGCCGGCCTCGCTCCGCTTCGAGTACGGGCGCCACGACGTCGACTCCTACCTCGGTGGCTGGTACGACACCGGCGCCCTGTGGCGCGAGGTCTTCGGCCCGACCGACCCGGGCGGCAGCGGGAGGGTGCTGCCCGACCTGTGGGACCCGGTGACCGACCGGGCCACCCGCAGCCCCTACGTGGAACTCGCCCCGGGCAGCGTGGTGATCGTGCACGGACCGCTGTTGCTGGGGCACTGGTTCCCCTTCGACCTCAGCGTGCACATCGGGCTGTCGCCCGGTGCCCTGGCCCGCCGCACCGAGGAGTCCGAACGCTGGACGCTACCGGCCTTCGCCCGCTACGCCCGGGAGACCGGCCCGGCCACGGCCGCCGACGTCCTGGTCAAGGCGGACGATCCGCGCCACCCGGCCTGGAGCGGGTTGCCGGACTGAGCCGGCGGTGAGTCGGGCGGGGCCGGCCGTCGCAAGGGGGCGGCGATCGGCGGGTGGTGGCCGGGGGAGTCGGCCCGGTCGGTGCCCGGCCGGATCGTCCTACGAGGGTCGGCCGCCCAGCCGTCCGACCGCCAGGGCCGCCGTGCGGCATCCCGCGCGCGCCGCCTCCACCGGGTCCGCGCCGTCCAGGCGGGCGGCGAGGAACCCGCCGGTGAAGGCGTCCCCGGCCCCCGTGGAGTCCACCGCCTCGACGGTCTCCGCCCCGACCTCGGCGGTGATCCGGCCGCCCTCGGCGACCAGCGCCCCGCCCGCGCCGAGCGTCACCACCACCAGCCCCGCCCGCCGGCTCAGCTCGACGGCCGCGCGGGCCGGCCCGGCCGGCTCCGGCAGGCCGGCCAGCAGCCGGGCCTCGTCCTCGTTGGGCAGGAGCACGCCGACCCCGGCCACGGCGGTCAGGAACCGCTCCCGGCCCAGCACGGCGAGGAACCCCGCCGAAGCGGGGTCCACGCTCACCGGCACCCCCCGCGTACGGGCCGCCCGCAGGGCGACCAGGGCCAGTTCGCGGCTGGAGTCGGCGAAGAACAGGTACCCCGACAGGTGCAGGTGCGCGGCGTCGTCCAGCAGGGCCGGCGCCCAGTCGGCGGGGCACAGGCGCAGCGAGGCCCCGCTGTCGGTCAGGAAGGTGCGCTCGGCGTCCTTGCCGACCAGGGCCACGACCGTCCCCGTCGGTTCCGACCCGTCTATCACCAGTCGGGGCCGCACGCCCGCGTCGACCAGGGCCCGTTCGTGCCAGCGCGCCGAGTCGGAACCCACCCGTGCGAGGAGGCGCACCTCCGCCGTCCCCGTACGGGCCGCCCAGCACGCGGCGTTGGCGCCCGCGCCGCCCGGCAGGGTGCGGATCCGGGCGGCGGTGTCGGTCGCCGGAGCCAGGGGTTCCGCGTGCACCGCCACGACGTCCGTGACCACGTCGCCGACCACCAGCAGCGCCCCCGGTGCGCCGGTCACGATCGTGCCGCCCAGGCCCGGGCGATGCGGGCCCCGAGCCGTACGTTGCCCCGTACCGCCGCCAGGTTCGCCTCCAGCGAGGCGCCACCCGTCGCCCGCACCAGGAACCCCAGCAGGAACGGCGTCACCGCCTGTCCCGTGATGCCCCGTTCCCGGCACTCGGCCAGGGCCTCGGCCAGCACCCGGTCGTGGAGTTCCGGATCCAACTGCTCCCCGAGCGGCACGGGGTTGGCGACCAGCAGGGCGGAATCCGGCCCTCCGACGGCGTCCTGGGCGGCCATCACCGCGGCCACCTCCTCCGGCCGGTGCACGGTCCAGTCCACCGGTTCGCCGGAGTCGGCCAGGTAGAAGCCCGGGAAGCGGGTCGTGCCGTAGCCGAGCACGCCCACCCCCAGCGTCTCCAGCCGCTGGAGCGTCGCCGGTACGTCCAGGATCGACTTCACCCCGGCGCACACCACCGTGATCCGGGTCCGGGCGAGCAACGACAGGTCCGCGGACTCGTCCAACGACCTCGCCCACTCGCGGTGCACCCCGCCCAGCCCGCCCGTGGCGAACACCCGCAGCCCGGCCCGCGCGGCGAGCAGGGCCGTCGCCGAAACGGTCGTCGCCCCGGTGGCGCCCGTCGCCAGGGCCGGAGCCAGATCCCGGTGGCCGAGCTTGCGCACGTCCCCGCCCGAGGCGATCCGTTCCAGGCGGGCCTTGTCGAGCCCCGCGTGCGCGACCCCGTCGAGGACGGCGACCGTCGCCGGGACCGCGCCCTCCGACCGGACCAGGGCTTCCAGTTCCAGCCCCACCTCCAGGTTGCGGGGACGGGGCAGGCCGTGCGCGATGATCGTCGATTCCAGGGCGACGACGGGCCGCCCCGCGTCGAGTGCCTCGCGCACCTCTTCGGACAGGACCGGGACCTCGGCTGCTCTGTGGTGTGGCATGTCCCCATCCATGGCACGTGATTCGCGCCCCCAAACGCGCTGTCCCCGCTCCGGCGCGAACCTGTCCGAGTAGCGTGCCCCCGCGGTCACGGGCGGCCTCCACGACGAACGCGGCCATCGCCGGGACCGCCCCGGGGCGGAACACGTGCCACGACGTCACGGACACCGGCCCCGAACCTCGGGCCACCGCCCGCGCCGCCCTGGCCGAAACCCGGCGCTTGCCCGTGCCCCTGCGCGGGGCCCGGCGGACGGCGTCCGTACCCGCTCGACGCAATGACGCGTCCGGGCGGCCCACGCTGGACGCTCTGAACACCCCGTGCCCGGCGCCCCGGCCCTAGGCTGACGCGCCATGAGCACCCATGACCACGGCACCGCCGCCCCGCCCTCCTTCGCCCTCTCCGTCGCGGACCTCCCCGACGCCGAGCTGGAGAGGGAGGACCTCGACCCCGCCCAGATCCTCTCCGGCACCCCCGTGGTGACCGGCAAGGTGCTGTGGGAGTCCGCGGACGGCTCGCAGATCAGGGGCATCTGGCAGATCACCCCCGGTGTGGTCACCGACACCGAGGCCGACGAACTGTTCGTGGTCGTCAGCGGCCGCGCCACCATCGAGGTCGAGGGCGGTGCGACCCTGGAGGTGGGCCCCGGCTCGGCCTGCGTCCTGCGGGAGGGCGACAGGACCACCTGGACCGTCCACGAGACGCTGCGCAAGGCCTACCACATCAACTGCTGAGCCCCACGGGAACCGCTTCCCCCCGGGACCCGGCCACGAGGGCGTCCTACGAGTCGGCGGCCGCCCGGTCCTTCGTCGGCCCGGGGTGGCGCCGCGCCGTGAACAGGGCCAGAGCGGCCATCGGCAACAGCAGCGCGGCACCGATCGCGTTGAGCCAGCCGTAGCCGGCCTGGGACATGACCAGGCCGGCCGCGGCGCCACCGACACCGGCGGCGGTGTTCATCGTCAGGTCGCTCAGGCCCTGGACGGCGGCCCGCACGGGCTGCGGCACCGAGTCGGTCAGCAGCGCCGACCCGGCGACCATGCCGGCGGACCAGCCCAGTCCGAGCAGGAAGAGGCCGAGGGCGCTCTGGGCGTGGCTGCCGTCGGCGGTGCCGGCGAGGAGCGCGGCGAAGGACAGCAGCCCGGCCGCCAGGCCGATCACGGAGAGCCGGCCGAGGCGGTCGGCGAGCCATCCCATGACGGGGGAGAAGGCGAACATCCCGGCGATGTGCCCGCTGATGACGAGGCCGACGAGCCGGAGGTCGGCGCCGTGATGCCCCAGGTCGACCGGGGTCATCACCATGATCGAAACCATGGTGGTGTGCGACACCGCGACGGTCACCAGGGCGAGGCGGGCCCGCGGCGACGCCCTGACGGCGGCGAACCCGGCGCGCAGTGAGCGTCCCTCGCGGCCCTGTTCCGCGACCGGGGCCAGGGCCCGGGCCGTCAGCAGGGGATCGGGCCGCAGGAACACGCCGAGCAGCGTGCCGGTGAGGACGAAGACGGCGGCGGCCCAGACGAACGGACCGGCCGTCTGGGGTATGGAGGTGCCGGCGAAACTGTCACTGGCCGGGGCCGACAGGTTGGGTCCGAGGACCGCGCCGACGGTGGAGGCCCAGACGACCACGGAGATCGCGCGGGCCCGGTGATCGGGCTCGGCGAGGTCGGCGGCGGCGAACCGGGCCTGGAGGTTCGCGGAGGACGCCGCCCCGAAGGCGGCCATGCCGATCATGAGCAGCGGGAAGCTCCTGACCGTGGCGGCCAGCACCACGAGGCCCGCGCCGAGCGCTCCGACGGCGTACCCGACGACGAGCCCGGGCCGCCGCCCCCTGGCCGTCATCAGGGCGGCCAGCGGCAACGAGACGAGCGCGGTGCCGATCACCGCCGCCGTCGAGGCGAAACCGGACAGTGCCTCGGTGCCGCTGATCTCGGTGGCCAGTACGGGAGCCAGGGCGATGCTGATCGGCACGCCCAGCCCGCCGATGGCCTGGGCGGCCATCAGGACGCCCGAGATCCTGCGCCGGATCCGCGGCAGCGCGGCCGGGTCGACCGGACCGCCCTTCCCCGCCGGGGCGCGGGAACCGGCCGCGGCGCCGGGGGCGGCCCCGGGGGAGGCGGTCACGCCGGACACCCCCGTCGCGGGCACGGGGGCAGGGTGCGGGCGGTGAGGCCTGATGCGGCAGGAGTCGTCACGGCGGAAGTGTCCCACCCGCCTCCGCGCGGGGGAACCGGATACCGGCCCCCGCCCCGGCCGGGAGGCAGGCCCGCCGGGACGGTGACGCGCAGGTCAGAACAGGGGCTGCGGAAGTACTCCCTCCAGCGCGAGGAGGATCCGCTTGGTCTCCACGCCGCCCCCGAAGCCCCCGATGCCGCCGTCGTTCTCCACGACCCGGTGGCAGGCCACCACCAGGGGCAGCGGGTTCGAACCCATGGCGTTGCCCACGGCCTGCGCCGCCCCCGGCTGCCCGACGCGGCCGGCCAGCTCCCCGTACCCGACGACCGACCCGTAGGGCACGGACCGGTCCAGTTCCAGCAGCACCTGGCGGTTGAAGCCGGAGCTGAGCCGCCAGTCCAGCGGCAGGTCGAAGCGCCGCAGCGAACCGGCGAAGTAGGCCTCCAGCTGCCGTATCGGCTCCGCCAGCAGCACCTCCGCGCCCGGTCGCGGCCGGACGGCGTCGGCGCCGAGCCGCGAGATCAGCGCGCCGATCATCCGGTCGGCCCGGTCGGGTCCGGCATGGAACTCGATCCGGACCAGCCCCTCGGGGGTCGCGGCCAGGAGCAGGGGACCGATGTCACTGGCGACGACGGTCCATTCGAGGTGCGGCCCGCGGGGCCGCTCGGTGCTGTCCACGCGTCCACCGTACGGCCCCGCACCGACAGCGCGGTCGGTGTCCGCGGGACCGGGCCGCGGTGTGCCGGCTCGGGGCCGACCGGTCCGCGGGTGCCGGTCGGGCGGGCCTCAGAACCCGCCGACGGCCTCGCGCACCACGTCGGGGGCGTTCGTGATGATGCCGTCGACGCCCATGTCCCGGACCTTCCGGGCCGTGGCGGCGTCGTCGACGATCCAGGTGGCCACCTCCATGACCCGGCCGTGGGCCCCCCGCAGCCGGTGCACCGCCTCGACCCAGTCGGCGGAGATCGTGGCGTGCCAGGGATTGATCCGGTCGGCGAACTCCGCGTACCGGGGCAGATCAGCCACGTCCGGGGTGCCCAGGAACGCCGTGACGAGGTCCGGGCGCAGGTCGTGCACGATGCGGACCGAGTCGGCGCTGAAGCTCTGCACGACCAGGCGCTCCGCGACGGGCCGCTCCTCCAGCCAGCCGGCCTCCTCCAGCACCTCCAGGGTGTCCTGCTCGATCCCCGGGTAGAGCTCGGGCTTCTTGATCTCCAGCAGGAGCCGCTGCCGGTTCATGCGCAGCCGGTCCAGGTACGCGCGCAGCGTCGGTACCCGGGCCCCCGCGTGGCCGCCGTCCCCGAACCAGCTCCCCGCGTCCAGCCGGGCGATCTCGGCCGCCGTGAAGTCCCGGACCCGCCAGGGCCTGCGGTCGGGGAACACCTCCTCCACGTCCGTCGTGCGCGCCAGGGTGTCGTCGTGGATCACCACGAGCTCGCCGTCGCTCGTGCGCTGGACGTCGTTCTCCACCCAGTCGAAGCCCAGCTCCCTCGCCACGTCGACCGCTTCGAGGGTGTTCTCCGGGGCGTAGGCCGAGGCCCCCCGGTGCGCGTACAGGACGGGTCCTCCCAGCCCCGTCGGGCCCGGCCCGGCCGAGGGGGCGGCGGGTCCCGGGCCGGGGGCGGCGGTCGCGGCCGTCCCGCACAGCACGGTCAGGGTGAGCCCCAGGAATGCGGCGGCGGCCGCGGCGGCCGGTCGGACGACGTACATCTGCGGTACTCCTCGGGTCGTGAGCCGTTTCGTGCGTCAAACGGGCGCGGGACGCCGGACGTTGCGGCGGTGTACCGCGGAGGGCCGAACGCACGGCGATCATGGGGTGGAAGATCGCCGCGGCGCCACCGCACCGCGCCGAACGGACCAGACCCGTACCGCTGTCGGTGGGGGGCCGTACGGTTGACCCATGCGGCCCGTATCGAAGATCGAACGCACGGTGGCGCCTTTCGAGGTCGTCAGCCCGTACCAGCCCAGCGGCGACCAGCCGGCGGCCATCGCCGAGCTGGAGAAGCGCATCCGCGCAGGTGAGAAGGACGTCGTACTGCTGGGCGCCACCGGCACCGGCAAGTCGGCGACCACGGCGTGGATGATCGAGAAGCTTCAGCGCCCGACCCTGGTGATGGCGCCGAACAAGACCCTCGCCGCCCAGCTGGCGAACGAGTTCCGCGAGCTCCTGCCGAACAACGCCGTCGAGTACTTCGTCTCGTACTACGACTACTACCAGCCCGAGGCCTACGTACCGCAGTCGGACACCTACATCGAGAAGGACTCCTCGATCAACGAGGAGGTGGAGCGGCTGCGCCACTCCGCGACCAACTCGCTGCTGACCCGGCGCGACGTGATCGTCGTCGCCTCCGTGTCCTGCATCTACGGTCTCGGCACCCCGCAGGAGTACGTCGACCGGATGGTCTCCCTCAAGATCGGCGAGGAGATCGACCGGGACCAGCTGCTGCGCCGCTTCGTCGACATCCAGTACACGCGCAACGACGTCGCCTTCACCCGCGGCACCTTCCGGGTGCGCGGCGACACCATTGAGATCTTCCCGGTCTACGAGGAACTGGCCGTCCGCATCGAGATGTTCGGCGACGAGATCGAGGCCCTCTCCACCCTGCACCCGCTGACCGGCGAGGTCATCAGCGAGGACCGCGAGCTGTACGTCTTCCCCGCCAGCCACTACGTCGCCGGCCCCGAGCGCATGGAGAAGGCGGTCCGCGGCATCGAGGCGGAGCTGACCGAGCGCCTCGCGGAGCTGGAGAAGCAGGGCAAGATGCTGGAGGCCCAGCGGCTGCGCATGCGCACCACCTACGACCTGGAGATGATGCGCCAGATCGGGTCCTGTTCCGGCATCGAGAACTACTCGCTGCACATGGACGACCGCGAGCGCGGCTCCGCCCCCAACACCCTCATCGACTACTTCCCCGAGGACTTCCTCCTCGTCATCGACGAGTCCCACGTCACGGTGCCGCAGATCGGCGCCATGTACGAGGGTGACGCCTCGCGCAAGCGGACCCTGGTCGACCACGGATTCCGACTGCCGTCCGCGCTCGACAACCGGCCGCTGAAGTGGGAGGAGTTCCAGGAGCGGATCGGCCAGACCGTCTACCTGTCGGCCACCCCGGGCAAGTACGAGCTCTCGCGCGGCGACGGCTTCGTCGAGCAGATCATCCGCCCCACCGGCCTCATCGACCCCGAGGTCGTGGTCAAGCCCACCGAGGGCCAGATCGACGACCTGGTGCACGAGATCCGCGCGCGCGTCGAGAAGGACGAGAGGGTGCTGGTCACCACCCTCACCAAGAAGATGTCCGAGGACCTCACGGACTACTTCCTGGAACTGGGCATCCAGGTCCGCTACCTGCACAGCGACGTCGACACCCTGCGCCGCATCGAGCTGCTGCGCGAGCTGCGCGCCGGCGAGTACGACGTCCTCGTCGGCATCAACCTGCTGCGCGAGGGCCTCGACCTGCCCGAGGTGTCGCTCGTGGCGATCCTCGACGCCGACAAGGAGGGGTTCCTGCGCTCCGGGACCTCCCTCATCCAGACGATCGGCCGCGCGGCCCGCAACGTCTCCGGTCAGGTCCACATGTACGCGGACAAGATGACCCCGGCGATGGAGAAGGCCATCGACGAGACGAATCGGCGCCGCGAGAAGCAGATCGCCTACAACACCGCCAACGGCATCGACCCGCAGCCGCTGCGCAAGAAGATCAACGACATCGTCGCCACCATCGCCCGTGAGGAACTGGACACCGAGCAACTGCTCGGAACCGGATACCGGCAGGCCAAGGAGGGCAAGGGGGCCAAGGCTCCCGTACCCGCGCTGGGCGGCAAGGCGCTCACCGGAAAGGGAGCGAAGGCCGGCAAGGGCGCGAAGGGCACCGAGGCGCCCACCGACCGTCCGGCCGCCGAACTGGCCGCGCTCATCGAGCAGATGACCGACCGGATGCGGGGCGCGGCGGCGGAGCTCCAGTTCGAGGTCGCCGCCCGGCTGAGGGACGAGGTCGGGGAGCTGAAGAAGGAGCTTCGTCAGATGAAGGAAGCGGGTCTCGCCTGACCCGGAGGCGGTCAGTAGGGTTGGGTCTCAGCCGCAGGTACACGCTGCGCACCCGTTATCGGGGCGGGCTACGGAGAGGGGACAGCGCGTGACGGTCAACATGACCAAGGGTCAGGCCATCAGTCTGCAGAAGGCGGACGGCGGGACGCTGACGGCGGTCCGCATGGGCCTCGGCTGGCAGGCGGCCAAGCGCCGCGGACTGTTCGGTTCGCGGACCCGGGAGATCGACCTGGACGCGTCGGCGGTGCTCTTCGCCGACAAGCAGCCCGTCGACGTGGTGTTCTTCCGGCACCTTCAGAGCGACGACGGCTCGGTCCGGCACACCGGCGACAACCTCGTCGGCGGCGTCGGTCAGGGCGGGGACGACGAGGCGATCCTCGTCGACCTCCAGCGCGTGCCGGTGCACATCGACCAGATCGTCTTCACGGTGAACTCGTTCACCGGCCAGACCTTCCAGGAAGTGCAGAACGCGTTCTGCCGCATCGTCGACGAGACCAACGGCCAGGAACTGGCCCGTTACACCCTCGACGGCGGCGGCCAGTACACCGCGCAGATCATGGCGAAGGTGTCCCGGGCGGGCACCGGCTGGCAGATGACGGCCCTCGGCAACCCGGCCAACGGCCGGACCTTCCAGGACCTCATGCCGGCGATCCTGCCGCACCTGTAAGCACCGACAGCACGAAGAAGGCACGGGGGAGGGGCTGCACGATGACGGCCGAACTGGTCCGGGGGCAGAACCACCCCGTGTCCGTGAGTCGGGTGGAGGTCAGGGTCTCGGCGGGAGCACCCGTCCTGGCCCTCGCCTCGCTCGCGGACGAGCAGGGCCGGATCCCCGGCCCGGCGGCGCTGGCGCACCCGGCCGCCCCGGCCCGCCCCGGACTCGGGGTGCTCGGGGCGGCCGCGGACCGGCACGCCTTCACCGTCGACCTGGACGCGGTCGAGGCCGACGTCCACCGGGTCGCGGTCGTCCTCGCCCTCCCGCCGGGCGGCGCGATCCGCTTCGGCGCGGTCCCGGCCCCCTACGTGGCGGTCGCCGCCGAGAGCGGGGCCGAGCTGGCCTGCTTCACCCTGACCGGGCTCGACGCCGAGACGGCCGTGGTCGCCCTGGAGCTGTACCGGCGCCAGGACGCCTGGAAGGTCCGGGCCGTCGGCCAGGGGTACGCCACGGGCCTGGCGGCCCTGCTCGCCGACGGCGGACTGCCCGAGGCCGAGGCCAACGCGCTGGCCGCCGCCGTCCTGGGGGCCACCGCACCGCTCGACGGCGCCGACCGCACCCTCGCCACCATGCCCACCCAGGTCCGGGACCTCGGCGCACCCGCCGACTCCCGTTCCCGGGACACCTCCCTCCAGGACACCGGTCCGCAGGACGCCGTCCCGGCACCCGTCACGCCCACCGCCGGTACGCCGGACACCCTGCCCGTCCCGCCGCCCCCGTACGCGGGCACGCCCGGCCCCGCGACGAACGGACCGGCGACGACCGGCCCCGGCGACACGGCCGGAGGGCCGCCCACCATCGACTACGCCCACCCGCGCCGCCGCCGCACCAGCACGGAGCCGCCCGAACCCGGTCCCCGCCCGGCGCCCCCCGCGGAGCCCGGACAGCCGCCGCGCCCCGTCGCCGGGGACGCCGCCGGCTGGTCCATGGAGGAGCGGCTCTACAACCAGGTCTGGGGCATGTTCGAGGACCTGGCCCGTGCCGTCGCCGCCTACCGCGGCGCCGTGGAGTTCGCCGACTCGCGGCTGGACCGGGAGCTCGACGACGCCCTGTCCGACCCCCGCCACCGCCTCGGCGGCTCCGGCAACGCCGCGCGGGACACCGCGCGGGCCCGCCACGAAGAGTTGGTCGCCCGGGCCCGCGCCGTTCTCGACCGTGACCTCGTCCAGCTCGCCGCCGAGGTGGAAGTGGTCGAACCCGCGCTGCCGGCCGCCTACGCCCGCTGGGACAACCCCGTCTGGCACGGTCGGCTCGCCCCCGAGGAAGGGCCCCTCGCCCTGCGCCTCGGCGACCTGAGCCTGCCCGAGCGGCCCGACCTGCGGATCCCCATGCTGATGCGGTTCCCGCTGGAGCGCGGCCTGTGGATCGACAACGGACGCACCGGCTCCGAGGCCGCCATGGCGATGGACACCGACCGGCTGCGGCGCGCGGCCATGGACATGGCCGTCGCCCACATGGTGCGGCTGCTCGCGGTCCAACCCACCGGCCGGCTGTCCGTCCACGTGATCGACGCCGCCGGGGCGGGCGCGGCCTCGCTGGCCCCGCTGGTGAACGCCGGGGTCCTGGCCTCGCCGCCGGCGGCCGGAGCGGCCGGGGTCACCGGGACGCTGGCGCGGCTGACCCGACGGGTGGACCTCGTACAGATGGCCCTGCGCGCCGGAGCGCCGGAGGAGCTGCCCGCGGACGTCGACCGGGCCGAGCAGCTGCTCGTCGTCCACGACTTCCCCCACGGATTCGACGACCGGGCCGTCACCCAGCTGCGTTACCTGGCCGACGAGGGCCCCGCCGTCGGAGTGCACCTCCTGATGGTGGCGGACCGTGACGAGGCCTCGGCGTACGGGCCGCTGCTGGATCCGCTGTGGCGATCGCTGATGCGGCTGTCCCCCGTGCCGGACAGCCACCTGGCCGACCCGTGGGTCCAACACGCCTGGACCTTCGCCCCCGATTTCCCGCCTCCGGGAAGCCGGGTCCTGGAACAGGCGCTGGAGGGGTTGGCGCGGGCGCGACGGAACGGCGGATGACCAACCGCTGACCAGTCCTTGGTGTTCCCTTTACCTTTTCCGGGGCGGGCGGGTACTCTGGTGCGTGCGGAGGGGAGTATTCCTGCTTTCCTGCTACGGCGTACCCGTCAATACGGACCACTGCGGATCACCAGCGCAGCGGTCCCGGGGCGTCGGCCCGCGGCCTCCAGGTCGTCCGGGTGGAAGAGACCTCCGGCAGCGATGACGCTGACGAAGTGCTGAGCCATCCGCCGGAGGCGTGTTCACAGTGGAAGTTTCCTGGGCCCTTTGGGCCATGACCATTCTTGGTCTGTCCCTGCTCATCGGCGCCGATTTCTTCATCGGCCGCAAACCGCACGACGTTTCGATCAAGGAAGCGGGCATCTGGACGATCGTCTGGATCGTCCTCGCCGTGCTCTTCGGCCTCGGCCTGTGGTTCTTCGGCAACGGCCAGGCCTCGCAGGAGTTCTTCGCAGGCTTCATCACCGAGAAGTCGCTGAGCGTCGACAACCTCTTCGTCTTCGTCCTGATCATGGCGAAGTTCGCGGTCCCCTCGCACCTCCAGCAGCGGGTGCTGCTCATCGGTGTGCTGATCGCCCTGGTGCTGCGCGCGATCTTCATCGCGGCCGGTGCCGCGATCATCGCCAGCTTCTCCTGGGTCTTCTACATCTTCGGCGCGTTCCTCATCTACACCGCGTGGAAGCTGATCCAGGAAGCCCGCAAGGACGAGGACGACGAGGAGTTCGAGGAGAACCGCCTCCTCAAGTCGGTCGAGAAGAAGTTCGGCGTCGCCGACCGCTACCACGGCACGAAGCTCTTCATCCAGAGCAACGGCAAGCGCGTCCTGACCCCGCTGATGGTCGTGATGCTCGCCATCGGCACCACCGACGTGCTGTTCGCGCTGGACTCGATCCCCGCGATCTTCGGCCTCACTCAGGACCCGTACATCGTCTTCACCGCCAACGCCTTCGCCCTGATGGGTCTGCGGCAGCTGTACTTCCTCATCGGCGGCCTGCTCAAGAAGCTGGTCCACCTCAGCTACGGCCTGTCCATCATCCTGGGCTTCATCGGCGTCAAGCTGGTGCTGCACGCCCTGCACGAGTCCGGGGTGCACGTCCCGCAGATCTCCATCCCGGTCTCGCTGGGCGTCATCTGCGGTGTCCTGGTGATCACCACGATCACCAGCCTGATCGCCTCGAAGAAGCAGGCGGCGGCCGAGGCCGCCGCCGACCCGGAGACCAAGAGCGTCGACGCCTAGGTCCCTGCCCCCACGGGGCTACGCGGGGGCGGCCGCTTCGGCCGCCCCCGCTTCCGTGCGTGCCGGCCCGCCGAGACCGTCGCGCGGGGCCGTCAGGGCCGGGTTCGTCTCCGGCAACAGCGCGAAGCAACCCAGGCTGACCAGCGCGATGGCGGTCAGGTACGCCGCGACGCCCCACGGCGGGCCCGAACCGTCCGCCAGCGCGGTCGCCGCGACCGGTGTCAGTGCCCCGCCCAGCACCCCGCCCAGGTTGTAGCCGACGGCGGCCCCCGTGCAGCGGATCCGGGGCGCGTACAGCTCCGGCAGGTACGCGCCGACCACGGCGAACATCGCCACCATCCCCAGCAGCGCGACCGTGCAGCCCAACGTCATCAGCACCGGATCCGCCGTCCGCAGCAGGCCCACGAAGGGCGCCATCCACAGCAGGCAGGCGACGCACCCCGCCAGACACAGCGGCCGGCGCCCCCAGCGGTCGCCGAGCACCGCCATCAGCGGGGTGGCCGCGCCCATCACGAGGACCGCGACCATCACGCACGCCAGCATCGCGGTGCGGTCCACGCGCAGGGCCGTCGTCGCGTAGGCCAACGCCCAGGTGGTGACCGAGTAGAAGACGGCGTACGCGACCGCCAGCGCCCCGCCGGTCAGCAGGATCAGCCGCCAGTGGCCGCGCAGGACCTCGGTCAGCGGCGCCTCGGCCCGCCGGCCGGTCTCGGCGAGCGCGAGGAACTGAGGGGTCTCCTCCACCGAGCGACGCAGCCACAGCCCGGCCAGGGCGAGCAGTCCGGCGGCCCAGAAGGGCACCCGCCAGCCCCAGGCGGCGAACTGCGCGTCGGTGAGCGAACCGGACAGTGCCAGCATCAGCCCGTTGGCCGCGAGGAAGCCCACGGCCGGGCCGATCTGCGGGAAGCTCGACCACAGCCCGCGCCGCCCCTCCGGGGCGTGCTCGGCGGTCAGCAGGACCGCCCCGCCCCACTCGCCGCCGAGCCCGAAACCCTGGACGAACCGCAGCAGGACCAGCAGCAGGGGTGCGGCGATGCCGATCGAGGCGTACGAGGGCACGCAGCCGACGGCCACCGTGGCGAGGCCCGTGAGCAGCAACGAGCCGAGCAGGACCGGGCGCCGCCCGTAGCGGTCGCCGATGTGCCCGAAGAAGGCCGATCCGAGGGGGCGGGCCAGGAAGCCGACGCCGAAGGTGGCGAAGGCCGCGAGGGTTCCGGCGAGCGGGGAGAACGAGGGGAAGAAGAGCGGGCCGAGGACGAGGGCGGCGGCCGTTCCGTAGACGAAGAAGTCGTAGAACTCGATGGCGGTGCCGGCCAGGGCGGCCGAGGCGAGCCGGAGCATCGGGGGAGGGGCACCGGTACCGGTGCCCGTACCGGTGTCGGCACCGGTACGGGAGGGGAGCGGGGAGGGGTGCTGTCGCATGGTGCAGCAATTACCCCGGCCCGCACCCGCAGGACATGCGTTCGGGAATCATCGACCGGAAGGAGTGCATCGCCGCACGGCGTTGACGTCTGCCGGTACCGGAAGCCGGCGCCCGGCCGGTGTGGTCGGGCGCCCGCTGCCCGGGTTCACCAGCCGCGCTCGCGCCAATCGGCCAGGTGGGGACGCTCGGCGCCGATGGTGGTGTCGTTGCCGTGGCCCGGGTAGACCCACGCCTCGTCCGGCAGTCGCTCGAAGAGCTTGTGCTGGACGTCGTCGAGGAGCTGGGTGAAGGCCTGCGGGTCGCCGTGGGTGTTTCCGACGCCACCCGGGAAGAGGCAGTCGCCGGTGAACACGTGCGGGTGGCCGTGCGGGTCGTCGTAGACCAGCGCGATCGAGCCGGGGGTGTGACCGACCAGGTGGCGCGCGGTCAGCTCGACCCGACCGACCTTGATCGTGTCCCCGTCCTGCACCAGCACGTCGGTGCCGACGGGGATGCCCTCGGCGTCGAGCGCGCCCGCGTGGGTGCGGGCGCCGGTGGTGTCGACCACCGCCGCGAGGGCGCCCCAGTGGTCGCCGTGCTGGTGCGTGGTGACGACGGACGCGATGCCGTCGTCACCGATCAGGCCGAGCAGCGTGTCCGCCTCGGCGGCCGCGTCGATCAGCAGCTGCTCGCCGGTGGCCCGGCAGCGCAGCAGGTAGGCGTTGTTGTTCATGGGGCCCACCGCGACCTTGGAAATCATCAGGTCCGCGAGTTCGTGCACGTCGGCCGGACCGCCGACCTTGACCGCTCCGCTGTACGTCATGTTCTCGATCCTAAGGGTGTGGGCCTACAGGGGCGGGAGCTCGGGCAGCCGGCCGCCTTCGAGCACGGTCAGGCGCGCGCCGCGGTCCCCGCGGCCCGCGAGCCAGCCGAGCAGCGCGTCGCCCGTGCCGCCGATGACGACGGGCGTGCCCTCGGTGCCACCGGTGTGCCGGGTGGGGGAGTCGTCCCCCGTCCCGAGCCGCAGGGTGACCGGCGGGACGTCCGGGCGGCCCGACCAGCGGTCGGCGAGGAAGGCGATCTCGCGGTCGGTGAACTCCGCGGGGAGGTCACCGAGCTCGTAGCCGATGTTCAGGTCGACGTGGTGGAGCTCGACCTCCACGAGGCGGCGGAAGGGCACGTTGGCGGCGACGTCGGTGACGCCGTTGCGCAGCTCGACCGTGCGGGACCAGTCCTGGTCGGGCTCCGAGGTGGCGAGGAAGGCGGACCAGGAATCACGGAGGTCCGTCAGGTGTTCTTCCAGGGGCCGGCCGGAGTCGCGTGCGATGTCCGCGTCGCGCGCGGAGGCGCTCTCGTACATCGGGCGCCCTTCGAGCACGTTGACGAGGGCGTCCGCGTTGCGCGCGAGGTGGGCCAGGATGTGGCCACGGGTCCAGCCGGGGAGGTGTGACTCCTCGGCGAGAGCGGCGTTGTCCAGTTTCGCGACCGCGGTCAGCAGTCGGTCCGTGGCCTCACGTACAGATCGCAGGTCGTGCACATGATCAGTCATGGAACCGAGCCTAGTGGGCCCGGATCCCGCGCCACACGATCGGGTGAAGCGGTCTTCCGGGTGCCGTAAATCGAATGTGCGTGCTATACGCTCGGAAGTCCAAGGACCAAGTCCATCGCAGCGGCGTCCCCCATACCCTGGGACGGGGGCCGTGCCCCCGCTCTCTCAAGAAAGGTGCGGACCGGCGTGACCGACCGTCTCATCGTTCGTGGCGCTCGCGAGCACAACCTCAAGAACGTCTCGCTCGACCTCCCCCGTGACTCGCTCATCGTCTTCACCGGACTCTCCGGTTCGGGGAAGTCCTCCCTCGCCTTCGACACGATCTTCGCCGAGGGGCAGCGCCGCTACGTCGAGTCGCTGTCCTCGTACGCCCGTCAGTTCCTCGGGCAGATGGACAAGCCCGATGTCGACTTCATCGAGGGCCTCTCCCCGGCCGTCTCGATCGACCAGAAGTCGACCTCGCGCAACCCCCGCTCCACGGTCGGCACGATCACCGAGGTCTACGACTACCTCCGCCTGCTGTTCGCCCGCATCGGCAAGCCCCACTGCCCCGAGTGCCGTCGGCCGATCTCGCGGCAGTCGCCGCAGGCGATCGTCGACAAGGTGCTCGCGCTCCCCGAGGGCAGCCGCTTCCAGGTGTTGTCCCCGCTGGTCCGCGAGCGCAAGGGCGAGTTCGTCGATCTCTTCGCCGATCTCCAGACCAAGGGCTACAGCCGGGCGCGGGTGGACGGGGAGACCATCCAGCTCTCCGAGCCGCCCACGCTGAAGAAGCAGGAGAAGCACACCATCGAGGTGGTCATCGACCGCCTCACCGTCAAGGACAGTGCGAAGCGCCGGCTCACGGACTCCGTCGAGACCGCCCTCGGCCTCTCCGGCGGCATGGTGATCCTGGACTTCGTCGACCTCGCCGAGGACGACCCCGAGCGTGAACGGATGTACTCCGAGCACCTCTACTGCCCTTACGACGACCTCTCCTTCGAGGAGTTGGAGCCGCGCTCCTTCTCCTTCAACTCCCCCTTCGGCGCCTGCCCCGAGTGCACCGGCATCGGCACCCGCATGGAAGTCGACCCGGAGCTGATCGTTCCGGACGAGGACAAGTCGCTCGACGAGGGAGCGGTCTCCCCGTGGTCCCTCGGGCACACGAAGGACTACTTCCAGCGGCTGATCGGCGCGCTCGCCGGAGAGCTCGGCTTCCGGACGGACATCGCCTGGGCCGGGCTGCCGCTGCGCGCGAAGAAGGCCCTGCTCTACGGGCACAAGACGCAGATCGAGGTGCGCTACCGCAACCGGTACGGGCGGGAGCGCGCGTACACGACCGCCTTCGAGGGCGCGGTGCCCTTCGTGAAGCGTCGGCACGCGGAGTCCGAGAGCGATGCCAGTCGCGAGCGCTTCGAGGGCTACATGCGCGAGGTGCCCTGCCCGACCTGTGAGGGCACCCGCCTCAAGCCGATCGTCCTCGCCGTGACGGTGATGGAGAAGTCCATCGCCGAGGTCGCCGCGATGTCGATCAGCGAGTGCGCGGACTTCCTGGGGCAGATGCGGCTCGACGCCCGTGACAAGAAGATCGCCGAACGGGTCCTCAAGGAGGTCAACGAGCGGCTGCGCTTCCTCGTGGACGTCGGCCTGGACTACCTCTCGCTGAACCGCGCCGCCGGCACCCTGTCGGGTGGCGAGGCCCAGCGCATCCGCCTGGCCACGCAGATCGGCTCCGGTCTGGTCGGCGTGCTGTACGTCCTGGACGAGCCGTCCATCGGTCTGCACCAGCGGGACAACCACCGGTTGATCGAGACGCTGGTGCGGCTGCGGGACATGGGCAACACCCTGATCGTCGTCGAGCACGACGAGGACACCATCAAGGTGGCCGACTGGGTCGTGGACATCGGCCCGGGCGCCGGTGAGCACGGCGGCAAGGTGGTGCACAGCGGTTCCCTGAAGGACCTGCTGAAGAACCCCGAGTCGATGACCGGGCAGTACCTGTCGGGCAAGCGCTCCATCCCGCTGCCCGACATCCGGCGCCCCGTGGATCCGAGCCGCCGGCTGACCGTGCACGGGGCGAAGGAGAACAACCTGCGGGACATCGACGTGTCCTTCCCGCTGGGCGTGCTCACCGCGGTCACCGGTGTCTCCGGCTCCGGCAAGTCGACCCTGGTCAACGACATCCTGTACACGCACCTGGCCCGCGAGCTGAACGGTGCCCGGTCCGTGCCGGGGCGCCACACCCGGGTCGAGGGCGACGACCTGGTCGACAAGGTCGTCCACGTCGACCAGTCGCCGATCGGCCGGACCCCGCGGTCCAACCCGGCCACGTACACCGGCGTCTTCGACCACGTGCGCAAGCTCTTCGCGGAGACGATGGAGGCGAAGGTCCGCGGCTACCTGCCGGGCCGCTTCTCCTTCAACGTCAAGGGCGGTCGGTGCGAGAACTGCTCCGGCGACGGCACGATCAAGATCGAGATGAACTTCCTGCCGGACGTCTACGTCCCGTGCGAGGTGTGCCACGGCGACCGGTACAACCGGGAGACGCTGGAGGTCCACTACAAGGGCAAGTCCATCGCCGAGGTCCTGAACATGCCCATCGAGGAGGCCCTCGGCTTCTTCGAGGCGGTGCCGACCATCGCACGCCACCTGAAGACGCTCAACGAGGTCGGCCTCGGCTACGTCCGGCTCGGCCAGTCCGCGCCGACGCTCTCGGGCGGTGAGGCGCAGCGCGTCAAGCTGGCGTCCGAACTGCAGAAGCGCTCGACGGGCCGGACGGTGTACGTCCTCGACGAGCCGACCACCGGTCTGCACTTCGAGGACATCTCGAAGCTGATCAAGGTGCTGTCCGGCCTGGTCGACAAGGGCAACTCGGTGATCGTCATCGAGCACAACCTGGACGTCATCAAGACCGCGGACTGGGTCGTGGACATGGGCCCCGAAGGCGGCTACGGCGGCGGACTCGTCGTCGCGGAGGGCACCCCCGAGCAGGTCGCTTCGGTGGGCGCGAGCCACACCGGCAAGTTCCTGCGGGACATCCTGGGCGCGGACCGGGTCTCCGACGCCGGGGCCCCGGCCGCCGCCCCGGCCCGCCCGGCGAGGAAGACGGCCGCGAAGAAGGCGGCCCCGGCGACCAAGAAGGCCGCGGCGACCAAGGCGGCGGCCAAGACGGCGACGGCCAAGGCCGCGACGAGCAGGACGGCCGCCAACAAGGTCGCGACCGCCGAGAAGAAGGCCGCGCCCGCGAAGAAGGCGACGCGCGCCCGCAAGGCCTGACGGGCGCGCGGCACGGTTCAGGGCGGGGCCCCGGTCGTCACGACCGGGGCCCCGCGCCATGTCGTGCGGTGTTCGTGTCGCGTGGTGGTGCCGGAGGGCCGATACCCGGGCCCGACCCGCCCGACCCCGATCGGCCCGCCCGTCGCCTCGCAGGCCCTAACGGCCGGTACCCAGCTCCGTCGCGTAGGGCGGCTCGGCACCGGCCCGGGTGCAGGTCAGGGCCGCAGCGTGAGCGGCGTGGGCCAGCAGGTCGGGCCAGTCGGCGTCCGCCGGGTCCGTCCCGACGAGCCGGTGCAGCAGCGCCGCGTTCACGGTGTCGCCCGCGCCGATGGTGTCCGCGACCGTGACCGGGCGGGCCGAGGCACTGTGCTCGGCGCCCCCGGCCGTCCACACGGTCAACCCCGCCGCGCCCCGGGTGAGCACCACGGCCGCAGGTCCCGCGGCCAGCCAGTCGGCGGGCCGGCCGCCGAGCCAGGCCGCGTCCTCCTCGGAGAGCTTCAGGACGGACACGTACGGCAGTCGGGCGAGGAAGCGCTCGCGGTACCCGGCCGGGTCCGTGATCAGCGCCGGGCGGATGTTGGGATCCATCAGGGTGAGCAGCCCGCGCCGCGACTCCCGTCGCAACAGGGCCTCGTAGGCGCTCGCGCCGGGCTCCAGGACGAGCGAACAGGTGCCGAGCGCGAGGGCCCGTGCGTCCGACGGCAGTGCGGGGGGCAGGGTGAAGAACCGGTCGGCCGTGCCCTCGACGTAGAAGCGGTACGCGGCCGAGCCGTCCGGGGCCAGCGAGGGAACGGCCAGGGTGGTGGGCTCCGGCCCGCGTTGCACCAGCGAGAGGTCCACCCCGGCGGCCCGCAGCCCGGCGAGCAGGTCCTCGCCGAAACCGTCCGACGACACCCGGGAGCAGAAGGCGGTCACGGCCCCGAGCCGGCCCAGGGCCAGCGCCGTGTTGTACGGGCCACCGCCCGGCCGTGGCAGCAGGGCGCCCGGCGGCTGCGCGAGGGGCACGAGGTCGATCAGGGCTTCTCCACCGACGACGATCACGCGGGGGAAGGTATCCCATCCGGCCCCGGTATCGTCGGGAGGGCCCGCCCGGCCCGCCTCGTCGTGAGCCCCGCGGCCCCCACCCGCCGGTCACCCCCCGGTCCCGCCGCCGCGGGTCCGGTCCCCTCGTGCCAGGAGAAGCGCATGTCCGCGTCGCAGTCCGCCGCCCGCCGTACCGTCCTCAAGGGCGCCGCCGCGCTCGCGGGCGCCGTCGGCGCCGGAGCGGCCCTGTCGGCGTGCTCCACGGAGAGCAACAGCGGCTACGGCAGCCCGGCCGTCCCGCAGGAGCCGGTCGAGCTGGGTGCGGTGTCCGCGGTCCCGGTCGGCGGCGCGAAGCTGTTCCGGGAGCGGAAGGTCGTCGTCAGCTGCCCGGCGGAGGGCCAGTACAAGGCGTTCAGCGCCCAGTGCACGCACGCCGGCTGCGTCCTCGACAAGATCGTCGAAGGAGAGGGGAACTGCCCCTGTCACGGCAGCCGCTTCGACCTCGCCACGGGCAAGGTGCTGCGTGGCCCGGCCACCGAACCGCTGCCCGCCGTTCCGGTCAAGGCGGAGAACGGCAAGATCATCGCCGGCTAGCTCTCCGGCCACGTCACGGGGGCGTCCCTGCCCGGGCGGCTCGGCTACTCCCAGTCCCAGGTGATCCCGAGGATCCCGCGCCGCACCCCCTGCTCCACCAGGTGCACGGAGCGGTGGCGGCCACTGGGCGTCAGGTCGGCGAGGCCCGTGCGGGGGGCCAGCGGGCCGGTCCGGGCGAAGCGCCGGCAGCGTACCGGCAGGGCGGCCTCGTCGAAGTGGACCTGGAGCATGTACTGGCCGCCCGCGTAGCTGAACCCGCGCACGTACTCCGTGCTCCGCGCCCCCGTGCCGTCCTCGATGCCGTAGCCGAAGACGTACGTGTCCCCGCGCCGCAGCCGGGCGTCGAACAACAGCTCGGCGACCACGACGCCCGCCTCCGGGTGGCGGCGGATCCGCCCCGTCCGGCAGTTCTCGTGCGCCCGGACCTCCATCCGGGCGGCGTCGCAGCCCGGATCGCCGTGGTGGACGGCCAGGTAGCGGTCCACGCCGTCGCGGTGGGCGCGGACGATCTGCTGCGAGGCGCGGCGGCGCAGTTCGCCGTCCGCCCCGATGCGGACCCGCTCGTGGTGGCCGACCGAGTGCAGGCCGCCGTCGGCGGGCAGTTCCATGCCGTCGAGCAGTTGTTCCACCGCCGCGCCCACGCTCACCAGGGACCGGTACGAGCGGGTCGCCGGGCGGCCTGCCCCCGGGTCCCCCTCCGGGACGGCCAGCAGACGCAGCAGCGCGCCCTCCGGGAGCTCCAGGATCTGCTCCAGCGCGGACACGGCCCGCAGTGATTCCGGGTGGCGCGGCCTCCGGGCGCCCTGCTGCCAGTAACTGAGGCTGGTGACGCCCACCTTGATGCCGCGGGCGGCGAGTCGGTGCTGCACCCGGTGCAGGGGCAGCCCGCGCGCGGCCAGGGCGGCGCGCAGGGCGAGGTGGAAGGGGCCGCCCCGGAGCAACTGGCCCAGCGAGTCGACCCCGGTCGTGCCGGCCGCGCCCGTCGTACGTGCCGTGCCGGGCGGGCGTGCCGTGCCGGGCGGGCGTGCCGTGTCGCCGGACGGGCGCATGGCGGCTCCTCTGTGAACGTTCACATCCGCCGACGTGGGGGTCGGCGGGCGGCGCGGGGGAGACCAGGTGGAACGACAGCAACCGTTCACACCACAGCCCCACCGTTCACACCGCGACGTCACCGCGTATTGAAGCGTGTTGACCTGATCGCGACAACACCCTGATGCTCCTCAACAGCGTCCGGACGCGCTCCCCCCACTTCCCACCTCGGGTCCCCACCTCGGGAGGAACGCGATGCGCAACAGCTTCAGCCAAAGACGGTTACCCCTCGCCGTCCTCGTCTCCGCCCTGCTCCTCGTCCTGCTGCCCATCGGCTCCGGCACCGCCGCCGCGGCCGGGACCGGCACGGACACCGTGAGCGCGGCCCTCGCCTCCAAGCGCCTGAACATCACCATGCAGCCGCAGCAGAAGACCAACTGGTGCTGGGCCGCGGGCGGCAACACCATCGCGACCTGGTTCGGCCGCAACCTCAGCCAGAACCAGTTCTGCAACGCCGCCTTCAACCGCCAACAGGGCACGGAATGCCCCAACAACCAGGCCACCCTCGGCAACGTCCAGACCGGCCTGCGCTGGGCCGGCGTCAACTCCGGCAGCTACGTGACGGGCTGGCTCCAGTACTCGACCGTGCAGACCGAGATCAACGCCGACCGGCCGATCGAGACCCGTATCCAGTGGTCCAACGGAGGCGGCCACATGCACGTGATCTACGGCTACGACACCGCCAACAGCTGGGTCCACTGGGGCGACCCCTGGCCCTCCAGCAACCGCTACAACTGGGCCTCCCACGCCTGGTACGTCAACAACGGCACCTTCTCCTGGACCCACTCCCTCTACCGGATCGGGGCGTGACCGCCATGACCCCCGTGCCCCGCACCCGGCGCTGGCCGCGGCCCCGGCCCGTACTCCGCACCGCCGGTCCGCTCCTCGCCGCGACGACCGCCCTGCTCGCCCTCGGCGGACAGGCCGCCGCCGCTCCCGTACCCCAGCCCCCGGCCGCGACGGCCGAGGTCCGGGCCCAGGCCCGGGAGGCGGCCGCCGATCCCGCGGTCCTCGCCACCCTCTCCCGGTTCTTCTCCCGCGAGGGCAAGGTGTCGCTCGCCGGGGCGCAGCCCCGGATCGAGGGCGAGACCGTCCCCGTCCACCACCTCTCCCCGGACTTCGTCGCGGGCCGGGCCGGTGCGGGCGTGGCCCGCCTGGAGTTCCTCGCGACCAGGGCGGTGTCCTCGGACGGCCAACAGGCCGCCCTGTGGACCGCGCGCACGGAGCGCGGCTGGCAGGTGGTGAACATCGCCACCGGCGACGACGAGTTCCGCTACGCCGGCCTCGGCGCCGCGAAACTCCCCGGCGGCACCGTCTTCCGCGAACCCCAGACCGACGCCTGGTACGTCGCCCGGGACAGCAGGGTGCTGCCGCTGGACGAGGACGCCGTACGGGCCGTCGGCGAGGCCGGCACCAGCCTGGACGCCTACCGGGCCCGGGTGACCCGGGCGTACGGGGACAAGCTGCCCGGTTCCGCCTACGCCCGGAACGGGGAGGCCGGCGGCTTCGAGGAACCCGCCGCCGCGTCCGCCGCCGCCCCGGTCGCGGCCGTCACCACCACCGCCACCGCACCCGCCCCCGGCACGTCGGTGACCGCGCTCCCCCGATGGGCCGGTGCCGGTCTGCTCCTCGCCGCCCTGGGAGCGCTGTTCCTGGGCCGCCGTCGGACCGCCCGGCGGGCCTGACGCCCACCCCGCGGCGCACTCCTCCCCACAGGACCTGACCCCCCACCCCGCAGGTCCTGCCTCCCCCCATCCCGTGGGGCCCGGTCGCCGCGAGCGGCCGGGCCCCACGGCCGACGGCCCGCCGCCCCTCCCGCATGCGGTGCGGCCACCACATCCGGCCGGCCCGGGGCGGCCCGCGTCCACCCGCCCGCGCACCGGCTTCGTACGGACGGCGTACGGCCCGTTGTCGGCGCGCGCCAGTAGGGTGGGCGGCATGGCCGACCCTTCCAGCTACCGCCCCAAACCCGGGCAGGTCCCCGACTCCCCGGGGGTCTACAGGTTCCGCGACGAGCACCGCCGGGTGATCTACGTCGGGAAGGCCAAGAGCCTGCGCCAACGCCTCGCCAGCTACTTCCAGGACGTCGCGAACCTGCACCCGCGCACGGCCACCATGGTCACGACGGCGGCCTCCGTCGAGTGGACCGTGGTCTCCACCGAGGTCGAGGCGCTCCAGCTCGAATACTCCTGGATCAAGGAGTTCGACCCCCGGTTCAACGTCAAGTACCGGGACGACAAGAGCTATCCCTCCCTCGCCGTCACCATGAACGAGCAGTACCCCCGCGTCCAGGTCATGCGCGGCCCCAAGAAGAAGGGCGTGCGCTACTTCGGCCCGTACGGGCACGCCTGGGCCATCCGCGAGACAGTCGACCTGATGCTGCGGGTCTTCCCCGTCCGCACCTGCTCCGCCGGGGTGTTCAAGCGGTCCGCGCAGATCGGCCGTCCCTGCCTGCTCGGCTACATCGGCAAGTGCTCGGCGCCCTGCGTCGGCCGGGTCACCCCCGAGGAACACCGCGACCTCGCCGAGGACTTCTGCGATTTCATGGCCGGCCGCACCGGGACCCACCTCTCCCGCCTCGAAGCACAGATGCACGAGGCCGCCGAGGAGATGGAGTACGAGAAGGCCGCCCGGCTGCGCGACGACATGGGGGCGCTGCGCCGGGCCATGGAGAAGAACGCCGTGGTCCTCGCCGACGCCACCGACGCCGACCTGATCGCCGTCGCCGAGGACGAGCTCGAAGCCGCCGTCCAGATCTTCCACGTCCGCGGCGGCCGCGTCCGCGGGCAGCGCGGCTGGGTCACCGACAAGGTCGAGGCGGTGGACACCGCCGGTCTCGTCGAGCACGCCCTCCAGCAGCTCTACGGGGAGGAGAAGGGCGAGGCCGTCCCCAAGGAGGTGCTGGTCCCGGCGTTGCCGGAGGACACGCCCGCGCTGAACGAGTGGCTGGCCGAGCGCCGCGGCTCGCAGGTCAGCCTGCGCATCCCGCAGCGCGGGGACAAGAAGGCCCTCATGGAGACCGTCCACCGCAACGCCCAGCAGTCCCTCGCCCTGCACAAGACGAAACGTGCCAGCGACCTGACCACCCGCTCCCGGGCCCTGGAGGAGATCGCCGAGGCCCTGGACCTGGACGGCGCCCCGCTGCGCATCGAGTGCTTCGACATCTCCCACCTCCAGGGCGACGACGTCGTGGCCTCCATGGTGGTCTTCGAGGACGGGCTCGCACGCAAGAGCGAGTACCGCCGCTTCCAGATGAAGACCTTCGAGGGCCAGGACGACGTCCGCTCCATGCACGAGGTGGTCTCCCGCCGCTTCCGCCGCTACCTCCAGGAGAAGCTGAAGACGGGGGAGTGGTCCCCCGAGGACCTCGCGGACACCGAGGACGCGCGGGGCGGCGAGGTCACGACCGACGACGACGGCAGGCCCCGCCGCTTCGCCTACCCGCCGCAGCTCGTCGTGGTCGACGGCGGACAGCCGCAGGTCGCCGCCGCCAAGCGTGCCCTGGAGGAGCTCGGCGTCGACGACGTGGCCGTGTGCGGGCTGGCCAAGCGGCTGGAGGAGGTGTGGCTGCCCGGCGAGGACGACCCGGTCGTCCTGCCCCGCACCAGCGAGGGCCTCTACCTGCTCCAGCGGGTCCGTGACGAAGCCCACCGGTTCGCCATCCAGTACCAGCGCAACAAGCGGGCCAAGCGACTGAAGTCCGGCCCCCTCGACGAGGTCCCCGGCCTCGGGGAGAGCCGCAAGCACGCCTTGATCAAACACTTCGGTTCGGTGAAGAAGCTGAGACAGGCGACAATCGACCAGATCTGCGAGGTCCCGGGCATAGGCCGCAAGACGGCCGAGACCGTGGCCGCGGCCCTCGCAGGGGCGGTACCCGCCGGTCCTGCCGTCAACACGGCGACAGGAGAGATCATGGAGGACGAGACCCCCGCACCAGCGGGAGCATCGTCCGAACGGGGGACCGAGCAATGACCGAGCACGAGTCCGATCAGACCGAGCACGACCGAGACGGAGCACAGGTGAGTACGGGCACGACCGTGGAGCCCGGCGACAACGCCGAGGCGGCCATCCCCGAACTGGTGATCATCTCCGGCATGTCCGGAGCCGGCCGCAGTACGGCCGCCAAGTGCCTGGAGGACCTGGGCTGGTTCGTCGTCGACAACCTGCCGCCCGCGCTGATCCCCACCATGGTGGAGCTCGGCGCCCGGTCCCAGGGCAACGTGGCGCGGATCGCCGTCGTCGTCGACGTCCGCGGCCGCCAGTTCTTCGACGCGCTGCGCGAGTCCCTCTCCGACCTCGACAGCAAGGGCGTCAACCGGCGCATCGTCTTCCTGGAGTCCTCCGACGACGCCCTGGTCCGCCGCTTCGAGTCGGTGCGCCGCCCGCACCCCCTCCAGGGCGACGGCCGCATCACCGACGGCATCGCCGCCGAGCGCGACCTGCTGCGCGAGCTGCGCGGCGACGCCGACCTGGTCATCGACACCTCCAGCCTGAACGTGCACGAACTGCGCGCGAAGATGGACGCCCAGTTCGCGGGCGACGAGGAGCCCGAGCTGCGGGCCACGGTCATGTCCTTCGGCTACAAGTACGGCCTCCCCGTCGACGCCGACCTCGTCGTCGACTGCCGCTTCATCCCCAACCCGCACTGGGTTCCGGAGCTGCGCCCCTTCACCGGGCTCAACGAGGAGGTGTCGGGGTACGTGTTCAGCCAGCCCGGCGCCAAGGAGTTCCTCGACCGCTACACGGAGCTGCTCCAGCTCATCGCCACCGGCTACCGCCGCGAGGGCAAGCGGTACGTGACCATCGCGGTCGGCTGCACGGGCGGCAAGCACCGCAGCGTGGCCATGTCCGAGAAGCTCGCCGCCCGCCTCGCCTCCGAGGGAGTCGAGACCGTCGTAGTCCACCGGGACATGGGGCGCGAGTGACCGGACGGACCCTGCGGCTGCGCCGCCTGCGCCGCTCCACCCCCGCGGGGGAGGAGGGCACGGGCCGCGCCGGCCGCCGCGGCGCGGCACCCAAGGTGGTCGCCCCCAAGGTCGTCGCCCTGGGCGGCGGCATGGGGCTGTCGGCCTCCCTCGCCGCGCTGCGCCGGATCACCGGCGAGCTCACCGCGGTGGTCACCGTCGCCGACGACGGCGGATCCAGCGGCCGGCTCCGGGAGGAGCTCGGCGTCCTGCCGCCCGGCGACCTGCGCAAGGCCCTGGCCGCGCTGTGCGGGGACGACGAATGGGGCCAGACCTGGGCCCGCGTCATCCAGCACCGCTTCCAGTCACGGGGCGACCTCCACGAACACGCGGTCGGCAACCTGTTGATCGTCGCCCTGTGGGAACAGCTCGGGGACCCCGTGCAGGCCCTCGACCTGGTCGGGAAACTGCTGGGCGCCCAGGGCCGCGTCCTGCCGATGTCGGCCGTGCCGCTGGAACTCCAGGCGCTCGTCAAGGGGCACGATCCGGCCCGCCCGGAGGACGTCGACACCGTCCGGGGGCAGGCCACGGTGGCCCTCACCCCGGGCGAGGTGCTCTCCGTCCAGGTCGTGCCGGGTGACCCGCCGGCCGTGCCGGAGGCCGTCGCCGCGGTGCTCGACGCCGACTGGGTGGTGCTCGGCCCGGGGTCCTGGTTCTCGTCCGTCATCCCGCACCTGTTGGTTCCCGAACTGCTCGACGCGCTGGTGCAGACGAAGGCCCGACGGGTGCTCTCGCTGAACCTCGCGCCGCAGCCCGGCGAAACAGAAGGCTTCTCTCCGCAGCGTCATTTGGAGGTTTTGGCCCGACACGCCCCTAAACTCGCCCTGGACGTGGTGCTGGCCGACGAGGCCGCCGTGCCCGATCGCGAGTCCCTCGCCGATGCCGCAAAACGGTTCGGTGCCGCGGTCGAGCTGGCGCCGGTGGCCCGACAGGACGGCTCTCCGAAACACGACCCGGAGCTGCTGGCCGCCGCGTACGACCGTATTTTTCGGATGCATGGAAGGATCGGCCCATGGCGATGACGCCCGCGGTGAAGGATGAGATCTCTCGCCTGCCCGTCACCCGGACCTGCTGCAGGAAGGCGGAGGTCTCGGCGATCCTTCGGTTCGCGGGCGGCCTGCACCTGGTGAGCGGCCGCATCGTCATCGAGGCGGAACTGGACACCGGGATCGCCGCACGCCGGCTGCGCAAGGACATCCTGGAGATCTTCGGCCATTCCTCGGACCTGGTCGTGATGGCCCCGGGCGGTCTGCGCCGGGGCAGCCGCTTCGTCGTCCGCGTCGTGGCCGGAGGCGACCAGCTGGCACGCCAGACGGGGCTCGTGGACGGCCGCGGCCGTCCCATCCGGGGCCTGCCCCCGCAGGTGGTCTCCGGGGCCACCTGTGACGCGGAGGCGGCCTGGCGCGGTGCCTTCCTCTCCCACGGCTCCCTCACCGAGCCGGGCCGCTCCTCCTCCCTGGAGGTCACCTGCCCCGGGCCGGAGGCCGCCCTCGCCCTGGTCGGCGCCGCCCGCCGACTGTCCATCGCGGCCAAGGCCCGCGAGGTGCGCGGAGTGGACCGGGTCGTGGTCCGCGACGGCGACGCGATCGGCGCGCTCCTCACCCGCCTCGGCGCCCACGAGTCGGTACTGGCCTGGGAGGAGCGGCGGATGCGGCGCGAGGTCCGCGCCACCGCCAACCGCCTCGCCAACTTCGACGACGCCAACCTGCGCCGCTCCGCGCGGGCCGCGGTGGCCGCCGGAGCCCGCGTGCAGCGAGCCCTGGAGATCCTCGCCGACGAGGTCCCCGAGCACCTCGCGGCGGCCGGCCGGCTGCGCATGGAGCACAAGCAGGCCTCCCTGGAGGAGCTGGGCGCCCTGGCCGACCCGCCGCTGACCAAGGACGCGGTCGCCGGCCGGATCCGCCGCCTGCTGGCGATGGCCGACAAGCGCGCCCAGGACCTCGGCATTCCGGGCACGGAGTCCAACCTCGACCTCAGCGAGGAACTGGCCGACAACATGTCGGTCTGACCAGCCCCCGCCCGTACGCCACAAGGGGCCCGCACGCTCACCCGTGCGGGCCCCTTCGCGGTACGCCCCATTGACATGAGCACGGGCCGCTCGTGAGCCTGGCGTCCGCACGCTTTCGTGGCAGACGACGCCCAGGGGGGCACATGAGGCACCGCGCGAGAACGATCCTCGCCGCAACCGCACTCGTCTTCGGAACCACCATGGCCGCCCTACCCGCGGCGGCCCAGGCCCAGCCCGCGCCCGGCACCGGATCCGGCGCCGACGAGGTACGGGTCTACGACGCCGACATCACCCGCGAGCAGGTCCCGATCGTCCTCGCGGCCGGCCAGGACGCCCACGAACTCGCCGAACGTGCCCCGGAGAACGGGACCGCCAAGGTCGAACTCTTCCTCACCGGCGGCCAGGCGAAGCAGCTCGCCGCCCAGGGGATCAAGCTCGCCGAACGCAGGACGTCCACCCAGGGCCTGGCCCGCGCCAAGGCCGCCGGCGACGGGGTGTTCCGCCCCTACAGCGGCAAGGGCGGACTGCAGGAGGAGATCCTGCGCACCGCCCAGGAACACCAGGCCCTCACCAAGGTCGTCTCCATCGGCAGGACCGTCCAGGGCAAGGACATCCTCGCCCTCAAGGTCACCAAGAACGCCAAGAAGGGCAAGGACGGCGACAAGCCGTCCGTGCTCTACATGTCCAACCAGCACGCCCGCGAGTGGATCACCCCCGAGATGACCCGGCGGCTGATGCACCACACGCTCGACAACTACGGCAAGGACCCGCGGGTCACCAAGCTGGTGGACTCCACCGAGCTGTGGTTCCTGCTCTCCGCCAACCCCGACGGATACGACCACACCTTCACCGCCGACAGCGCCCGGCTGTGGCGCAAGAACATGCGCGACAACAACGGCGACGGGAAGATCACCGGCGGCGACGGCGTCGACCTCAACCGCAATTTCTCCTACAAATGGGGCTACGACAACGAGGGTTCCTCACCGAACGCGTCGAGCGAGACCTACCGGGGCCCCCGGGGCGGCTCCGAGCCCGAGACGCGCGCCCTCGACGCCTTCCAGAAGCGCATCGGCTTCGAGTACGCCATCAACTACCACTCCGCCTCGGAACTGATCCTCTACGGCGTCGGCTGGCAGGTCGCCACCCCCACCCCGGACGACGTCGCCTACCGGACGCTCGCGGGCACCCCGGAGAACCCGGCGGTCCCCGGCTACCTCCCGCAGCTCTCCTCCGAGCTCTACACCACCAACGGTGAGGCCGACGGCCACGCCGCGAACGTCAACGGCATCATGATGTTCACGCCGGAGATGACGACCTGCCAGACGGCCTCCGAGATCGACCCGAACGACGCGTGGAAGCCCGAGGACTGCGCCTCCGGCTTCAACTTCCCGGACGACGAGAAGCTCATCCAGGGCGAATTCGCCAAGAACATCCCCTTCGCGCTGACCGTCGGCGAGAGCGCCGCGCACCCGGACCGGCCCGCCTCCGCCGTCGGCCTGAGCGCCGCGGACTTCACGGTGGACCCCTTCACCACCTCCTACGCCGCGCGGGGCGAGGACCAGACGGTCTCCGTCACCGCCCGCAAGGCCCTGCGCGACAAGGAACTCAACTACCGGATCAACGGCGGTCGCACGCACGACGAGGACCTCAAGCCCTGGAAGGGCGGCGACGTCTACGGCGGCGAGGACAACAACTGGTTCGACGAGTACCGGGCGAAGGTCGACGGGGCCCGCCCCGGTGACAAGGTCGAGGTCTGGTTCACCGGCCGCGACCGCTCCGGCAAGCAGGTCTCCGGCGAGCACTTCACGTACACCGTCGCCGAACGGCCCCGCGCCGACGTCCTCGTCGTCGCGGAGGAGGGCGCGAAGGCGCAGCACGCCGCGGCCTACGTGGACGCGTTGCGCGCCAACGGGAAGTCCGCGGCCGTCTGGGACGTGGCCACCCAGGGCGTCCCGCACCACCTCGGGGTGCTGTCGCACTTCAGGACCGTCGTCCACCACACCGGGGCCAAAACCCCCGGCGGCGACACCCAACTGGCCATCCGGGACTTCCTCAACGAGGGCGGCAAGCTCATCGAGGCCGGTGAACTGGCGGGCGGCAACGCCCAGGTCGGCCGGGCCGTGACCAACGACTTCAGCCAGTACTGGCTCGGTGCGTACGGGCGGGCGAGCGTCGGCGCGCCCACCGGTTTCACCGGCGCGGGCGCCCTGAACGGCTCCAAGGCGGGACTCGGCGACGCGGCGGGCAACCCGCTCAACGCCCCGGGCGCCTACACCGTGACCTCCGACACCCTCCCGCCCGCGCAGTTCCCGCAGTTCAAGAGCGCGCAGACGGGCCAGTACGCCGGGGTGTCGAACCCGTACGCCCCCTACGCGGGTACCGGGATGGCCTCGGCCGGCCACGCCGACGACGACTGGAAGCGGCTCACCCGCACCATCGACCTGAGCGGGGTCACCGCCGCCGACAAGCCGCAACTCAAGCTGGCCCTCAACTGGAACACCGAGGAGGGCTACGACCACGCCGCCCTGGAGGCCCGTACGGCCGGCGGCGACGACTGGACCACGCTCCCGGACACGGGCGGGCTGACCTCGACCACCGTCCCGGCCGAGTGCGAGGCCGGGTTCCTGCTCAACGGCCACCCCTTCCTGCGCCGCTACCTCACCCTCGACGCCGGCGGTTGCGCGCCGCAGGGCACCAGCGGCACCTGGAACAGCTTCACCGGCTCCTCCGGCGGCTGGAAGCAGGTCTCCTTCGACCTGAGCGCCTACGCGGGCAGGTCCGTCGAGGTCTCCCTGTCCTCCATCACCGACCCCGGATCGGGCGGCCGGGGCGTGTTCGCGGACGAGGCCCGGATCAACGTCGCCGGGGCGGACCGGGAGGTCGAGGGTTTCGAGACCTCCCTCGGAGCCTGGACCACGCCGGGCGCCCCTGCCGGAAGTCCCGATGTTCCGGGCGATTGGTCCAGGACCGGTGAACTGTTCAAGTCCTACGCGTCGGTCACTACGCGTGACACGGTGCTCCTCGGCTTCGGCCTGGAGCACGTGCCCGCCGCAGCGGACCGCGCCGTACTCGTCGGTAAGGCGCTCCGAGCGCTGAACCGCTGATCAGCGCCCCTTCCGTCGCTCACCCTGAGTGACGGGCACAAAGTCCCGGGGGACCCGTGCCGGCACCGGTGGTACGGCCCCCGGGGCGTGTCAGGCCTCGATCGATGTCACTCCGAAGCTCACAGAGAGGTAGGGTCGTAAGCGGTCGGGGACATCCCATACAGCTCGCCGGCGGACAGGCCGGCGCACCAACGAGGAGATCGGTTCGTGACGATCCGCGTAGGCATCAACGGTTTTGGCCGAATTGGCCGCAACTACTTCCGGGCGCTCCTGGAGCAGGGAGCGGACATCGAGATCGTCGGTGTCAACGACCTGACTGACAACGCGACCCTGGTGCACCTGCTCAAGTACGACACCATCCTGGGCCGCCTCAAGGCCGAGGTCTCCCACACCGACGACACCATCACGGTCGACGGCAAGACCTTCAAGACGTTCGCCGAGCGTGACCCCGCGAACCTCCCCTGGGGCGAGCTGGGCGCCGACATCGTCATCGAGTCGACCGGCATCTTCACGAAGAAGGCCGACGCCGCCAAGCACATCGCGGCCGGCGCGAAGAAGGTCCTCATCTCGGCTCCGGCCAAGGACGAGGACATCACGATCGTGATGGGCGTCAACCACGACAAGTACGACGCGGCTTCCCACCACGTCATCTCCAACGCCTCCTGCACCACCAACTGCGTGGCGCCGATGGCCAAGGTCCTCGACGAGAACTTCGGCATCGTCAAGGGCATGATGACGACGGTCCACGCGTACACGAACGACCAGCGCATCCTGGACTTCCCGCACTCGGACCTGCGCCGCGCCCGCGCCGCCGCCGAGAACATCATCCCGACGTCCACCGGTGCCGCCAAGGCCACCGCGCTGGTCCTCCCGCAGCTCAAGGGCAAGCTGGACGGCATCGCGATGCGCGTCCCGGTCCCCACGGGCTCGGTCACCGACCTCGTACTGGAGCTCTCCCGCGAAACCACCGTGGAAGAGATCAACGCCGCCTTCCAGAAGGCCTCGGAGGGCCAGCTGAAGGGGATCCTCGACTACACCGAGGACGCCATCGTGTCCTCGGACATCGTCAACTGGCCGGCCTCCTGCACCTTCGACTCCTCCCTGACGATGGTGCAGGACGGAACGCAGGTTAAGGTCGTCGGCTGGTACGACAACGAGTGGGGCTACTCCAACCGTCTCGTCGACCTCACCGTCTTCGTCGGCGGTCAGCTCTAAGTACGCAGGGCAAGGCACCACGATGTGAGCACAGGGTCCGGGTGGCGCGATGGAGCGCCGCACGGGCCCTGTTGCTTGCCTCGTTCTCCCTTCCTCGCCCTTCGGGTGAAGGCATCAAAGGAGTAGAAACACATGAAGACGATCGACGAACTGCTCGCCGAGGGCGTCAAGGGCAAGCGGGTCTTCGTCCGCGCGGACCTCAACGTCCCGTTCGCCAAGGGCACCACCACGATCACCGACGACGGCCGCATCCGCGCCGTCCGGCCGACCGTCGCGAAGCTCGCCGAGGCCGGCGCCCGCGTGGTCGTCGCCTCGCACCTGGGCCGCCCGAAGGGCACCGGCGTGGAGCCGGAGTTCTCCCTCGCCCCGGCCGCCGCCCGCCTGGGCGAGCTGCTCGGTACGGAGGTCGCGTTCGCCACCGACACCGTCGGGGCGTCCGCCAAGGAGACCGTCGCGGCGCTCACCGACGGCCAGGTCGCCGTCATCGAGAACCTGCGCTTCAACGCCGGTGAGACCTCCAAGGACGACGCCGAGCGCGGCGCCTTCGCGGACCAGCTCGCCGAACTCGCCGACGTCTACGTCGGTGACGGCTTCGGCGCCGTCCACCGCAAGCACGCCTCGGTCTTCGACCTGCCCGCGCGCCTGCCGCACGCGGCCGGCTACCTCATCGCCACCGAGGTCGGCGTCCTGAAGAAGCTGACCGCCGACGTGGAGCGCCCGTACGTCGTGGTCCTCGGCGGCGCCAAGGTCTCCGACAAGCTCGCCGTCATCGACGAACTCCTCGGCAAGGCCGACCGCATCCTCATCGGCGGCGGCATGGCCTACACCTTCCTCAAGGCCCAGGGCCACGAGGTCGGCATCTCCCTGCTCCAGGAGGACCAGATCCCGGTCGTCACGGAGTACATGAAGCGTGCCGAGCAGACCGGCGTCGAGCTGGTCCTCCCGGTCGACGTCCTGGTCTCGGCCGACTTCCCGGACCTGAAGACCAAGGCCCCGGCGGACTTCAGCACGGTCGCGGCCGACGCGATCCCCGCCGACCAGGAGGGCCTGGACATCGGCCCGAAGACGCGCGAGCTCTACGCCTCGAAGATCGCCGACGCCAGGACCGTCTTCTGGAACGGTCCGGTCGGCGTGTTCGAGCACCCCGACTACGCGGGCGGCACCACCGCCATCGCGCAGGCCCTCGTCGACAGCGACGCCTTCACCGTCGTCGGCGGTGGCGACAGCGCCGCGGCGGTCCGCATCCTGGGCTTCGACGAGAACGCCTTCGGTCACATTTCCACCGGTGGCGGCGCCAGCCTCGAATACCTCGAAGGCAAGACGCTCCCCGGCCTCGCTGCCCTGGAGGGCTGAATCCACATGACCGCAGTTGAAAACGGCCGCACCCCGCTGATGGCGGGCAACTGGAAGATGAACCTCAACCACCTTGAGGCCATCGCCCACGTCCAGAAGCTCGCCTTCGCCCTGGCCGACAAGGACTACGACGCCGTCGAGATCGCGGTCCTGCCGCCCTTCGTCGACCTGCGCTCGGTCCAGACCCTGGTCGACGGCGACAAGCTGAAGATCAAGTACGGCGCGCAGGACATCTCGCAGCACGACTCCGGCGCCTACACCGGTGAGATCTCCGGCCCGATGCTGGCGAAGCTGAAGTGCTCCTTCGTGGCCGTCGGCCACAGCGAGCGCCGCCAGTACCACGGCGAGAGCGACGAGATCTGCAACGCCAAGGTCAAGGCCGCCTACAAGCACGGGATCACGCCGATCCTGTGCGTCGGCGAGGGCCTCGACGTCCGCAAGGCCGGCGAGCAGGTCCCGTACACGCTGAAGCAGGTCGACGGCGGTCTCAAGGACCTGCCGGCCGAGCAGGCCGAGTCCATCGTGATCGCCTACGAGCCCGTCTGGGCGATCGGGACCGGCGAGGTCGCCACCCCCGAGGACGCGCAGGAGGTGTGCGGGGCGATCCGCGGCCGCCTCGCGGAGCTGTACTCGCAGGAGCTGGCCGACAAGGTCCGCATCCAGTACGGCGGCTCCGTGAAGTCCGGCAACATCGCCGCGATCATGGCCCAGCCCGATGTCGACGGCGCCCTGATCGGCGGCGCGGCACTGGACGTGGACGAGTTCGTCAAGATCGCTCGCTTCCGCGACCAGTGAGTATGCGGTAGGGCGGATCCGTCGTACCCTTGCGGGGGCCAGGGGCTGCACCGGCAGCCGCCGGCCCCCGCACCCGTCGCAGGTCCGGTGAAACCGAAAGCCAGAATGCCCAGAAAGTAGGAATCAGCCGTGATTATGGGGTTCTCGATCGCCCTGGTCGTCTTCAGCGCCCTGCTGATGCTGCTCGTGCTGATGCACAAGGGCAAGGGCGGCGGCCTCTCCGACATGTTCGGCGGCGGCATGCAGTCGTCGGTCGGTGGTTCCTCCGTGGCGGAGCGCAACCTGGACCGCATCACCGTCGTGGTCGGCCTCCTGTGGTTCGCGTGCATCGTCGCGCTCGGCCTCTTCATGAAGACGAGCAGCTGACCGGTTTTGGTCATTGCGGCGGTGCGGGTCACCGTGGCGGCCCTATCCTGAGGTCCGGCGTTCCGGTTGTTGTGGGCGGGTTGGGCTTCAGCTGATCCGGGGCGCCCACAGCGGGTATACCCTCACGCTTGGCGGCACCATCACGCAGGGAGTTACGACCGTGGCAAGTGGCAACGCGATTCGTGGAAGTCGGGTCGGAGCCGGGCCGATGGGCGAGGCCGAGCGCGGTGAGTCCGCGCCCCGTCTGCGCATCTCCTTCTGGTGCTCGAACGGGCACGAGACGCAGCCCAGCTTCGCCAGCGACGCACAGGTCCCCGACACCTGGGACTGCCCGCGCTGCGGATTCCCGGCCGGACAGGACCGGGACAACCCGCCCGCCCCGCCGCGCACCGAGCCCTACAAGACGCACCTCGCGTACGTGAGGGAACGGCGCACCGACGCCGACGGCGAGGCCATCCTCGCCGAGGCGCTCGCGAAGCTCCGCGGCGAGATCTGACACTCGGCGCGAACCTGAGCAGCACTCAAGAGTGACCGGGGGCCCGGTCCGTGGGAGTACGAATCCCGCGGGCCGGGCCCCTTTGTGCGCGTTGTCCCCCTTCGGATCCCTTAGGTTTGGAGGCGGCGGGGCACAACAGGACAGGAAGAAGTGGGTTGATGTCCGAGATGAACGCAGACAGCCGTACGAGGCTCAACCGGACGCCCGAGTGGAACGCACTCGGCAAGCACCGCGACGAGCTGGGGCAGACGCATCTGCGGGAGCTGTTCGAGACCGACCCGGACCGGGGCACCAACTACACCCTGCGGGTCGGGGACCTGTACATCGACTATTCGAAGCACCTCGTGACGGACGAGACGCTCGCGCTGCTGCGCGAACTGGCGTCCGCGACCGGCGTGAGCGAACTGCGGGACGCCATGTTCCGCGGCGAGAAGATCAACACGACCGAGGACCGTGCGGTCCTGCACACCGCGCTGCGCGCGCCGGCGGACGCCGTGGTCGAGGTGGACGGCGAGAACGTCGTACCCGGCGTGCACGAAGTCCTCGGCAGGATGCGGGCCTTCTCCGACCGCATCCGGTCGGGGGAGTGGAAGGGCCACACCGGCAAGCCGATCAAGAACGTCGTCAACATCGGCATCGGCGGTTCCGACCTCGGTCCGGCGATGGCGTACGAGGCGCTGCGCGCCTTCACCGACCGCTCGCTGACCGTGCGCTTCGTGTCCAACGTGGACGGCGCCGACCTGCACGAGGCCGTACGGGACCTGGATCCGGCCGAGACGCTGTTCATCATCGCCTCGAAGACCTTCACGACCATCGAGACCATCACCAACGCCACCTCGGCGCGGAACTGGCTGCTGACCGGGCTCGGGTCCGGCGAGGGCGCCGTGGCCCGGCACTTCGTGGCGCTGTCGACCAACGAGGAGAAGGTCTCGGAGTTCGGCATCGACACGGCCAACATGTTCGGGTTCTGGGACTGGGTCGGCGGACGCTACTCCTTCGACTCCGCCATCGGCCTGTCGCTGATGATCGCCGTCGGCCCGGACGCCTTCGAGGAGATGCTGGGTGGCTTCCACGCCATGGACGAGCACTTCCGCACGGCACCGCCGGAGCGCAACGCCCCCTTCCTGATGGGCCTGTTGGGCATCTGGTACGGCGGCTTCCTCGACGCGCAGTCGCACGCCGTGCTGCCCTACAGCCATTACCTGTCGCGGTTCACGGCCTACTTGCAGCAGCTGGACATGGAGTCCAACGGCAAGTCCGTCGACCGGGACGGCAACCGGGTGGACTGGCAGACCGGCCCGGTGGTGTGGGGCACGCCCGGCACCAACGGGCAGCACGCCTACTACCAGCTGATCCACCAGGGGACGAAGCTGATCCCCGCGGACTTCATCGGCTTCGCCCGGCCGGTGGACGACCTGCAGCCCGGGCTGGTCGCCCAGCACGACCTGCTGATGGCGAACTTCTTCGCGCAGACCCAGGCCCTGGCCTTCGGGAAGACGGCCGAGGAGGTCCGGGCGGAGGGCGTCGCCGAGGAGCTCGTCCCGCACAAGACGTTCCGGGGCAACCACCCGACGACGACGATCCTCGCCACCGAGCTGACCCCGTCGGTCCTGGGCCAGTTGATCGCGCTCTACGAGCACAAGGTGTTCGTCCAGGGCGCGGTGTGGAACATCGACTCCTTCGACCAGTGGGGCGTCGAACTCGGCAAGGTGCTCGCCAAGCGAGTGGAGCCGGCGCTGACGGAGGGCACGGGCACCGAGTCCATGGACGCGTCGACCCGGACCCTGGTGACGACCTACCGGGAGCTGCGCGGCCGCGCCTGATCCACGTACGACGGGCCCGTCCCCACGACCGAAGGGTCGCGGGGACGGGCCCGTCGTACGTACGGGGGAGCGGTCAGGCGGACGCCGGCGGATACATGCCGGCCGGCAGCCCGGCCGCGGCCGCGCGGTCCAGCAGCCACAGGGTGCGGCTGCGGCCCACGGCCGCCGCCGCCGGGGCCTGGACGCCGCCCGCCCCGCCGAGGGCGATGGTGACCGCCCCGGCCTTGTCCTCGCCGGCCGCCAGCAGCCAGACCTCCCGGGCGGCCCGGATCGCCGGGAAGGTGAGGGAGATCCGGGTGGGCGGCGGCTTCGGGGCGCCGTGGACGCCGACGACCGTACGCTCCGTCTCGCGGGTCGCGGGGTGCTCGGGGAACAGGGACGCCACGTGGGTGTCGGGGCCGACACCGAGCATCAGCACGTCGAAGCGGGGGACCGGGCCGTGGTCCTCGGGACCCGCGGCCTTCGCCAGCAGGGCGGCGTAGGCCGCCGCCGCCGCGTCCACGTCGGCGCCGTACGGGCCGTCGGAGGCGGGCATCGCGTACACCCGGGCCGGGTCCACCGGGACGGAGTCCAGGAGGGCCTCGCGGGCCTGGGTGTGGTTGCGCTCGGGGTCGTCCGCGGGGAGGTAGCGCTCGTCGCCCCACCACAGGTCCACGCGGGCCCAGTCGATCGCGTCCCGGGCGGGGGCCGCCGCGAGGGCCGCGAGCAGGCCGTTGCCGTTGCGCCCGCCGGTCAGGACCACCGAGGCGCTGCCCCGGGCCGCCTGCGCGTCCACGATCTTCGTGATGAGCCGGGCCGCCGCGGCCTGGGCCATCAGCTCCTTGTCCCGGTGGACGACGACCTGGGGAGTCGTCATACCCATGTGCTGCCGCCTTACTGGTAGTTCCGGGGTGCGGGTGGTGCGGGGTGGTACTGCGCGGGGCCCTTCCCCCGGAGGGAAAGGGCCCCGTACAGCGGCTACTTGGCGCCGGCCTTCTTGGCCGGCTTGGCGGCCGGCTTCGGGGCCGGGGCGTCGGCCGGGGCTTCCGCCCGGCCGGACGCCTTCGTGCCGGCCGGCTTCTCCGGGGCCTTGGCGGTGGTCGCCGCCGCGGCGGAGGCCTCCAGCCGGGCCACGCCGAACTTCAGCGAGGCCTCATAGGTGTTGTCCGGGTCGAGCCGGCGCAGTTCCTCCGCCAGCAGCTCGGCCGTGTCGCGGCGCTTGAGCGCCACCGCGCGGTCGGGCTGCCCCGGCATGCACAGCGTGGCCAGGGCGCCGTCCGCACGGTCCAGGACGATCACGCCGTCCTTGGTCTCCATGCGTACGGCGGTCAGTCCCGGGCCGCCCGACAGGGTGCGGTTGACGGGTACTCCGAGGCGGTCCGCCATCCACATGGCCAGCAGCTCGCAGCTCGGGTTGTCGTCCTCGCCCTCGACGGTCGCCGAGACGACCGCCACGTCGGGGTGCTGGTCCAGTGCGGCGGCCAGCATCGAGCGCCACGGCGTGATCCGGGTCCAGGACAGGTCCGTGTCGCCGGGGGCGTACGCGGCCGCCCGGCCGCCGAGGGCCACGATGGGGTCCTCGCACGAGTACGTGTCCGTGATCCGGCGCTGCCCCAGCGCTCCCAGCGGATCGCCCGCCAGGTCCGCCGGAGCGCCCTCCGGCCACCAGACCACCACGGGGGCGTCGGGCAGCAGGAGCGGGAGAACCACCGACTGGGCGTGGTCGACCAGTTCACCGTGCAGGCGGAGCACAACCGTTTCGCCGGTGCCGGAGTCCGCACCGACGCGGATCTCCGCGTCGAGACGGGCTTCGCGGCGGCTGCGCGGCGAGCGGCTGACCCGCTTGACGACGACGATGATCCGCGAGGGGTGTTCGTGGGAAGCGTCGTTCGCCGACTTGAGAGCGTCGTACGCGTTCTCCTCGTCGGTCACGATCACCAGCGTGAGGACCATGCCGATGGCCGGCGTGCCGATGTCCCGGCGTGCCTGCACCAACGCGGCGTTGATCCTGCTGGAGGTGGTCTCCGTGAGGTCGATCTTCATGGCCGGCGCCAGCTCCGTCCGTCTCGTGCGAGCATCTCGTCCGCCTCGACCGGCCCCCAGGTACCCGCCGGGTACTGGGCGGGCTTGCCGTGCTTGTCCCAGTACTCCTCGATCGGGTCGAGGATGTTCCAGGAAAGCTCGACCTCCTGGTGGCGCGGGAAGAGGTTCGCGTCACCCAGCAGGACATCGAGGATCAGCCGCTCGTACGCCTCGGGGCTGGACTCGGTGAAGGACTCGCCGTAGGCGAAGTCCATCGTGACGTCCCGGACCTCCATCGAGGTGCCGGGCACCTTGGAGCCGAAGCGGACGGTCACGCCCTCGTCCGGCTGGACCCGGATGACCAGGGCGTTCTGCCCCAGCTCCTCGGTCGCGCCCGACTCGAACGGCAGGTAGGGGGCCCGCTTGAAGACGACGGCGATCTCGGTCACCCGACGGCCCAGGCGCTTGCCCGTCCGCAGGTAGAACGGGACGCCCGCCCAGCGGCGGTTGTTGATCTCCAGGCGGATGGCCGCGTAGGTGTCGGTCTTCGACTTGGGGTCGATGCCGTCCTCTTCGAGGTACCCGACGACCTTCTCGCCGCCCTGCCAGGCTCCCGAGTACTGGCCGCGCACGGTGTGCTTGCCCAGGTCCTCCGGCAGCTCCACGGCGGTCAGCACCTTGAGCTTCTCCGCCACCAGCGCCTTCGGGTGGAAGGAGCCGGGCTCCTCCATCGCGGTGAGCGCCAGCAGCTGCAGCAGGTGGTTCTGGATGACGTCGCGGGCCGCGCCGATGCCGTCGTAGTAACCGGCCCGGCCGCCGATGCCGATGTCCTCGGCCATCGTGATCTGCACGTGGTCGACGTACGACCGGTTCCAGATCGGCTCGAACATCGTGTTGGCGAAGCGGAGCGCCAGGATGTTCTGGACGGTCTCCTTGCCGAGGTAGTGGTCGATCCGGAAGACCTCGTCACGGGGGAAGACCTCGTGGACGACCTTGTTGAGCTCTTCCGCGCTCTTCAGGTCGTGGCCGAAGGGCTTCTCGATGACGGCACGCCGCCAGGATCCCTCCTTCTGCGCCAGACCGTGGTCCTTGAGCTGCTGGACCACCTTCGGGAAGAACTTCGGGGGCACCGAGAGGTAGAAGGCGAAGTTGCCGCCCGTCCCCTGGGCCTTGTCCAGTTCCTCGATGGTCGCCTTGAGGGTCTCGAAGGCCGCGTCGTCGTCGAAGTCGCCCTGGACGAACCGGCAGCCCTGCACGAGCTGCTGCCAGACCTCCTCGCGGAAGGGGGTGCGCGAGTGCTCCTTGACCGCGTCGTGCACCTCCTGGGCGAAGTCCTCGTCCTGCCACTCGCGGCGGGCGAACCCGATCAGCGAGAAGCCCGGCGGCAGCAGGCCGCGGTTCGCGAGGTCGTAGACGGCCGGCATGAGCTTCTTGCGCGACAGGTCACCCGTAACGCCGAAAATGACCAGGCCGGACGGCCCCGCGATGCGCGGGAGCCGCCGGTCCTGTGCGTCACGAAGCGGGTTCGCTCCGTTTACCGACAAAAGACTCAGTCCTCCGTGGGGGCGAGGCGCTTGAGCTCCGCCTCGGTCGACTTCAGCAGGTCGTTCCACGACGCCTCGAACTTCTCGACGCCTTCGTCCTCAAGCAGCTGCACCACATCGTCGTACGAGATGCCGAGCTTCGCGACCGCGTCGAGCTCGGCGCGGGACTGCTCGTAGGTGCCGCGGATGGTGTCACCGGAGACCTCGCCGTGGTCGGCGGTGGCCTCCAGGGTGCCCTCGGGCATGGTGTTCACGGTGCCGGGCGCGACGAGGTCCACCACGTACAGGGTGTCCTTGTAGGCCGGGTCCTTGACGCCGGTCGAGGCCCACAGCGGACGCTGCTTGTTGGCCTGCGCCTTGTCCAGGGCCGCCCAGCGCTCGCCGCCGAACACCTCCTCGAAGGCCTCGTAGGCCAGACGGGCGTTGGCGAGGGCCGCCTTGCCCTTCAGGGCCTTGGCCTCGTCGGTGCCGACGCCGTCCAGACGCTTGTCGATCTCGCTGTCCACGCGGGACACGAAGAACGAGGCGACCGAGTGGATCTTGGAGAGGTCCAGGCCCGCGGCCTTGGCCTTCTCCAGGCCCGCCAGGTACGCGTCCATCACGGCGCGGTAGCGCTCCAGCGAGAAGATCAGCGTGACGTTGACGCTGATGCCCTTGCCGATGACCTCGGTGATCGCCGGCAGGCCGGCCTCGGTCGCCGGGATCTTGATCAGGGTGTTCGGACGGTCCACGAGCCAGGCCAGCTGCTTGGCCTCGGCGATGGTCGCCGTGGTGTTGTGCGCCAGGCGCGGGTCGACCTCGATCGACACGCGGCCGTCCTGGCCCTCGGTCCGGTCGTAGACCGGCCGCAGGATGTCGGCGGCGTCACGGACGTCCGCCGTCGTGATCATGCGGATGGCCTCGTCGACGGTGACCTTGCGGGCGGCCAGGTCCGCGAGCTGCTGCTCGTAGCCGTCACCGCTGCTGATGGCCTTCTGGAAGATCGACGGGTTGGTGGTGACACCGACCACGTGCTGCTGGTCGATCAGCTCGGCGAGGTTGCCGGACGTGATGCGCTTGCGGGACAGGTCGTCCAGCCAGATCGCCACGCCCTCGTCGGAGAGGCGCTTGAGTGCGTCTGTCATGGGAATTGCATCTCCTACTGGTTCTCGTACCGGTTTCAGCGCGCGTCAGCGGCGTTGAGGGAGTCCTTGGCGGCTGCGGTCACGGCCTCGGCGGTGAGACCGAACTCGCGGTACAGCACGGCACCGTCGGCCGACGCACCGAAGTGCTCCAGCGACACGATCCGGCCCGCGTCGCCGACGTAACGGTGCCAGGTCAGGCCGATGCCGGCCTCGACTGCGACTCGCGCCTTGACGGACGGGGGCAGGACGCCGTCCTTGTAGTCCTGGTCCTGCTCCTCGAACCACTCGACGGACGGCATCGAGACCACGCGGGTCGGGACGCCCTCGGCCTGCAGCGCCTCGCGCGCGGCGACGGCGAGCTGGACCTCGGAGCCGGTGCCGATCAGCACGACCCGCGCGGGGCCGCCCTCGGCCTCGAACAGGACGTAGCCGCCCTTGGCCGCGTCCTCGTTCGCCGGGTACGTCGGTACACCCTGTCGGGTGAGTGCGAGGCCGTGCGGGGCGCCCTTGCCGAACACCTTGGTGTGACGCTTGAGGATCTCGCGCCAGGCGATGGCGGTCTCGTTCGCGTCGGCCGGGCGGACCACGTTCAGGCCCGGGATGGCGCGCAGCGCGGCGACGTGCTCGACCGGCTGGTGGGTCGGACCGTCCTCGCCCAGGCCGATGGAGTCGTGCGTCCACACGTACGTCACCGGCAGGTGCATCAGCGCGGACAGGCGGACGGCGTTGCGCATGTAGTCGGAGAACACCAGGAAGGTGCCGCCGTAGATGCGGGTGTGGCCGTGCAGGGCGATGCCGTTCATGGCCGCGGCCATGGCGTGCTCGCGGATGCCGAAGTGGATGGTGCGGCCGAACGGGTCGGCCTCCGGCAGCGGGTTGCCCACCGGCAGGAACGAGGAGTTCTTGTCGATGGTGGTGTTGTTGGAGCCGGCCAGGTCGGCCGAGCCGCCCCACAGCTCCGGGATGACCGCGCCGAGCGCCTGGAGGACCTTGCCGGAGGCGGCGCGGGTGGCGACGCCCTTGCCCGGCTCGAAGACGGGGAGCTCGTCCTCCCAGCCCGCGGGCAGCTCGTTGGCCTCGATGCGGTCGAAGGACGCGGCGCGCTCCGGGTTGGCGGTGCGCCAGGCGGAGAAGTCCTTCTCCCAGGCGGCGCGGGCCTCGCGGCCACGGTCACCGAGGGCGCGGGTGTGCGCGATGACCTCGTCGGAGACTTCGAAGGTCTGCTCCGGGTCGAAGCCGAGCACGCGCTTGGTCGCGGCGACCTCGTCGTCGCCGAGCGCCGAGCCGTGGGAGGCCTCGGTGCCCTGAGCGTGCGGGGCCGGCCAGGCGATGATCGAGCGGGCCGCGATGAAGGAGGGGCGGCCCGTCTCGGCCTTGGCGGCCTCGAAGGCGGCGTACAGGGCCTTCGGGTCGAGGTCGCCGTTCTCCTGCGCGGCGACGCGCTGGACGTGCCAGCCGTACGCCTCGTACCTCTTGAGGGTGTCCTCGGAGACGGCCGTCTCGGTGTCGCCCTCGATGGAGATGTGGTTGTCGTCCCACAGCAGGACCAGGTTGCCGAGCTTCTGGTGGCCGGCCAGGGCGGACGCCTCGTGCGAGATGCCCTCCTGGAGGCAGCCGTCGCCCGCGATCGCGTAGACCATGTGGTCGAACGGAGAGGTGCCCGCCGGGGCCTCCGGGTCGAACAGGCCGCGCTCGTAGCGGGCGGCCATGGCCATGCCCACCGCGTTCGCGATGCCCTGGCCCAGCGGACCGGTGGTGGTCTCGACGGCGGCCGTGTGGCCGTACTCCGGGTGACCGGGCGTCTTGGAACCCCAGGTGCGGAACGCCTTGAGGTCGTCCAGCTCCAGGCCGAAGCCACCGAGGTAGAGCTGGGTGTAGAGGGTCAGGGACGAGTGCCCCGCGGAGAGCACGAAGCGGTCACGGCCGACCCACTGGGGGTCCGCAGGATCGTGCCGCATGACCTTCTGGAACAGGGTGTACGCGGCGGGAGCCAGGCTCATCGCGGTACCGGGGTGGCCGTTCCCGACCTTCTGGACCGCGTCGGCGGCCAGGATGCGGGCGGTGTCGACGGCCCGCTGGTCGAGTTCGGTCCACGCGAGCTCTGTGGTGGTCGGCTTGGTGCTCACCGTTGGTCAGGGCTCCTCTCCACATGTTGTTTTCCCGGTGACGAACGGTGCCACCGGCGCGATTCCGAGCCTACCCCCGCCAGGGCGTGCGGCTATTCGAGTGCCGGTAGTGCGTCGCCCGGGCGGCGCCCGCCGTTCACCTGCGATCCCTCCCGGCCCGGTCCGATCGGCTCAACACGAGGAGACCCCCGCGCGGGGCGACGCAAGAGCAACGTCTAGAGTGGCGTGGTACGCGCAAGCCTTTACCGGACCTTCATCTCAAGAAGGGGCCGAGTCGGAGCTTGCTGGATTCTCTCTCAGGGGTGTGCGTGACGGCCGTCGAATCCCGTCCAGCGGGGGTGCTCGGGACGAGCTCCGGTCACCGGCCGTTCGGGGCCCGGGTCATGGCATTCGTGGCGCTGACGAAGCCGCGGATCATCGAGTTGCTGCTCATCACGACGGTTCCCGTCATGTTCCTCGCGGAACAGGGTGTGCCGTCGCTGTGGCTGGTCCTCGCGACCTGCTTCGGCGGTTACCTGTCCGCGGGAGGCGCGAACGCGCTGAACATGTACATCGACCGTGACATCGACGCGCTGATGGACCGCACGTCGCAGCGGCCGCTGGTGACCGGCATGGTGAGCCCACAGGAGTGCCTGGTCTTCGGCATCTCCCTCGGGGTGATCTCCACCCTGTTCTTCGGGCTCCTGATCAACTGGTTGTCGGCCGCCCTCGCGCTCGGCGCCCTCCTCTTCTACGTCGTGGTCTACACGATGCTGCTGAAGCGGCGGACCTCGCAGAACATCGTCTGGGGCGGGATCGCCGGCTGCATGCCGGTGCTCATCGGCTGGTCGGCGGTGAAGAACGAGGTCTCCTGGGCCGCGATCATCCTCTTCCTGGTCATCTTCTTCTGGACGCCGCCGCACTACTGGCCGCTGTCCATGAAGGTGAAGGACGACTACGCGCGGGTCGGCGTGCCGATGCTGCCGGTCGTGGCCGGCAACCGGGTCGTCGCCCGCCAGATCGTCCTCTACAGCTGGGTCATGGTGGGCGTGTCGCTCCTGCTGACCCCGCTGGGCTACACGGGCTGGTTCTACACGACGGTCGCGCTGCTGGCCGGCGGCTGGTGGCTGTGGGAGGCGCACGCGCTGCACGCCCGGGCCAAGTCCGGTCTGACGGGCGCGAAGCTCAAGGAGATGCGGCTGTTCCACTGGTCGATCACCTACGTCTCGCTCCTGTTCGTCGCGGTGGCCGTGGATCCCTTCCTCCGCTGATACTTCCTCCGCTCATTACCCGCCGGTAGCATGCGGTGCATGGCAGAGACCGCGGACACCGCAGACACCGCAGACAAGAAGCAGGACCGTACGGCGGCGAAGCTGGCCCGACAGATCGGCGCGTTCGCCAAGGAGCACGGCGGCGCCGAGGGCCAGCTCGCGCACATCGGCCAGGCCGGCACCCGGATCGTCCTCGTGGGCACCGACGGCGGCTGGGGCGACCTCGTCGCCCCGACGTACGAGGTGGCCCGGCTGGCGGCGGAGAAGTCCGGCCTGACCTTCCTGGACGAGTTCGACGGGGAGCTGGCCGCCCGCGTGCGGACGGGCCCGTACGAATGGTCCCGCATGGCCGGCATCCAGCTCGGCGGTCCCGCCAACCCGAAGGCCTGACCGGCTCGGCGGCGCGCCGCGAAAATGCGTCCCGGGCAACACCTCATGCCTCGCTCACCCGTTAGGACGTGTGGAAGCCGCTTCCTCACGTCCGCAACGGGATGCCCGGATGATCGAAACGCCGCCCTTGGTGGACCAGTACTGCCACGGAGTGCTCCGCACGGAGTTGGGCCTCGGCACCTTCGAGGCCCAACTGGTCCCGTCGGCCGGCCCGCCCGCCGCGGGCACCACCCTCTTCGACACCCAGACGGGCTTCGCGGTCCGCCGCTGGTGTCCGCCGCTGCTGGGGCTCGAACCGCACTGCCCGCCCGCCCGATACCTGGCGCGGCGCCGGGAGCTGGGCGTCGTCGAGGCGGGGCGCAGACTTCTGCGCGGCGCCGGCGTCGGTGCGTACCTCGTGGACACGGGCGCGCCGGGTGACCTCACGGGCCCCAAGGAGCTGGCCCTCGCGGGGGACGCGCAGACCTACGAGGTGGTCCGGCTGGAGTTACTGGCCGAGCAGGCCGCCGACACCTCGGGCACCGTGGCCGCCTTCATGGCCAACCTTTCGGGGGCCGTCCACCACGCCGCCGCGGGCGCCGTCGCGTTCGGCTGCGGGGCCGCGGCGGTCGCCGCCGCCGGGGAGGGCGATCCGCCGGGGCCCGGCGAGGTGCGCGGGGCGGCCGGGCGGTGGCTCGACGCCCGGGGCAGGGGCGGTGCGGTCCGGGACCCCGTCCTGCTGCGGCACCTGCTGTGGAGCGCGGTGGCGTCGGGGCTGCCGGTCCAACTGCACACCGGCGGGGCCGGTCCGGAGCCGCTGACCGGGTTCGTACGGGCCACGGCCGGCATCGGTACGCGGCTGGTGCTGCTCGGTACCTACCCGCACCACCGGCAGGCGGCCCGGCTCGCGGCGGCCCACCCGCACGTGTACGCCGACCTCGGCCCGGACCCGGCGCGCACGGGAGCCCGGGCGGCCGCCGTCCTGGCGGAGCTGCTGGAACTCGCGCCGTTCGGGAAGCTGCTGTTCTCCAGCGGGGGTCGAGCGCTGCCCGAACTCCACGCGGTCGGCGCCCTGGTGTTCCGCGAGGCGCTGGACCGGGTCCTGGGCGGCTGGGCCGCCGACGGCTCCTGGTCCCGGCGGGACGCGGACCGGGTCGCGGGGATGCTCGCGGCCGGCAACGCCCGGCGGGTCTACCGGTTGGACGAGCGGGGCTGACCGTCCCGCCCGCCGCGCCGGGAACCGTCAGACGGTCGAGAGCCGCTGCTCGCCCTGGGCGGGGACCTCCGCGTGGACGGCGGGGCGCTCGCGCAGGGAGAGCGCCACGCGCAGCACCGCGATCCACACGAGGCAGGAGCCGAACATGTGCGCGGCGACGAGCACCTCGGGCAGCTCCGTGAAGAACTGCACGTAGCCGATGGCGCCCTGGGCGAGCAGGACGACCAGCAGGTCGCGGGCCCGGGCCCGGGTGTCCGTGGGGGCGTCCACGACGCGCAGCACCAGCCACATCGCGACGGCGAGCGCGCAGACCAGCCAGGCGGCGATGGCGTGGACGTGGGCGGTGGTCGCCCAGTCGAACGGCATGCGCGGCACTTCGCTGCTGTCGCCGGCGTGGGGACCGGAGCCGGTGACCACGGTGCCCGCCGCGATCAGCACGAACGTGGTGGCGACCAGCGCCCAGGACAGCTTGCGCACCGGAGCGGGAACCCGCGGCTTGGGAGCGCCGTCACCCTCGCGGGCACGCTGCCAGGTGAGCGTCGTCACCGTGATCAGCGCGGTGGCGAGCAGGAAGTGCCCGGCCACGCTCCACGGGTTGAGCTTGGTGTGGACGGTGATGCCGCCGAGCACGGCGTTGCCGCACACGACCCAGAACTGCGCCCAGCCGAGCTTGGTCAGCGACCGGCGCCACGGCTTGGCGCACCGGGCGGCCAGGATGCACCAGCCGACGGCGGCGCTGACCACGTAGGTCAGCATCCGGTTGCCGAACTCGATGGCGCCGTGGATGCCCTGGGCCTGAGTGGTGATCAGGCTGTCGTCGGTGCACTTGGGCCAGGTGTCGCAGCCGAGACCGGATCCGGTCAGCCGCACCGCCCCGCCGGTGATGACGATGACGACGGTCATGACGAGGGCGGCGAGTGCGGCTCGCTGGACGATCCGGGGTGAGGGGGTCCAGCGGGCGGCGAGGTAGGCGAAGGGATTGAACACGCCCCCATCGTAGGCCGCGCCTTGTGCAAAGTTTCACGAGGGGGTGGGTGCCGCCGCGTCCGGGCCGATGACCAGGCGGAACCGGGCGCCGGCCGGGTCGCCCTCGGCGTGCCACCAGACGCGCACGCACCAAAGGCCGCTGTCGCCGGGGTAGTCCGGCGACTCCCTGAAGGTACGGACGAGTTCACCCGCTACGTCCTCGGCCGTACGATTGCGCACATCTGCCCCGGCATGCCAGGGATGTCCCTGTACGTTCCACAGGCCGTCGGCGCCGCGCACGTCGACGCGCCACACGGCCCGCCAGGGCGTGACCTCCAGCATCGTGGAGACCTGTTCGGCCTCCAGCCCGAGCCGGGCGGCGATCTCGGCCCCGGACACGCCCTGGATCCGGGCGGCCACCACGGCCTGCGGCAGCAGCCGTTCGGGCAGGAGTCCGTCCGCGCGCAGCCGGGCGAGGGAATCGAAGGCGAGGAAGCGCAGCCGCAGCTCCAGTTGCCGCCCGATGTGGTCCAGGGCCTCCTCGGCCTCCTGCGCCTCCTCCGTACCGGGTGCGGCGAGCAGCAGGGCCCGGAAGCCCGCCTCGGCGTCCACCGCCCAGGCGACGGCGTCCGCGGCGAAACCCAGCTCCGCGAGCCGGTCGCCGAGGAAGACCTTGGCCTGGGCGAGCCCGCGCCGGTTGACCGGGTCGTGCTGGTCGAGGCCGGCCCACACCTCGACGGCGCTCCGGGTCAGATCGCGGGCGCGTTCGCCCGCGGCCCGTTCCATCGCGTTGGGGCCGTTCTCGGAGGCCGTGCCCAGGGGATGGCGCGGCAGGCGGTCCGCGTCGCTCAGCGGCCAGGCCAGCCAGACGCCCTGGTTGATCAGGCCCCGGGCGTACCACCGGGCGTACTCCGGCGCGTGACCGGCGGCCTGCTGCCCGTGGTGCAGCCCCTCCTCGATGGCGGCCAGCGCCCCGGCCCGGTCCCCGGCCGCGAAGCGCCGCGCCGCGAGGTCGCCGAGGCGGAGCCCGAGCCGGGCGGCGCACTCGGCGTCCGTCCGGGCGGGCTCGCGCAGCGCGCCGATGAGTTCGCCGAGCAGCCGCTCGCTCTCGACGGGGTCAGCCAGGGCAGCGCCCGACCGGATCCTCGCCCACTGTTCGTCCAGCCGCAGAACGGCTTCCCGCTGCGCCATGCCCCGCCCCCGGCATCCTGGTCGTGCGTCGCTGATGTGTGGAGGCGCTCATCCTCCCGCCAGGCCAACGTCCGGGGGAAGGGATTCACTCCCAGCGGAAGGTGCGGGCCGCCGCGCCCAGGCCGAGGACGGCCCAGCCGGCCAGGACCGCGACATCGGTCCAGGGCAGCGCGGCCCCCTGCTGGAGCACCTCGCGCAGCCCGTCGGAGAGCGCGGAGATCGGCAGCAGCCCGAGGACGGACTGGACCGCTCCGGGGAACTTGTCCAGCGGGACGATCACCCCGCCGCCGACGAGCAGCAGCAGGAACACCAGGTTCGCGGCGGCCAGGGTCGCCTCGGCCTTGAGGGTGCCGGCCATCAGCAGTCCGAGGCCGGAGAACGCGGCCGTGCCCAGCAGCACCAGGGCGGCCACCGCGAGCGGGTTGCCGTGCGGGGACCAACCGAGCGCGAAGGCGATCACGGTCAGCAGTGCGATCTGGAGCACCTCGGTGACCAGTACCGACAGGGTCTTGGCGGCCATCAGGGCCCAGCGGGGGAGCGGGGAGGCGCCGAGCCGCTTGAGGATCCCGTAGCGGCGGTCGAAGCCGGTGGCGATGGCCTGGCCGGTGAAGGCGGTGGACATCACGGCGAGCGCGAGGATGCCGGGAGCCAGGAAGTCGACGGACTTCTCGGCGCCCGTCTCGATGATGTCCACGGAGGAGAAGAGGGTCAGCAGCAGCGCCGGGATGATCACGGTGAGCAGCAGCTGTTCGCCGTTGCGCAGCAGCATCCGGGTCTCCAGCGCGGTCTGCGCAAGGATCATCCGGGACACGGGCGCGGCCCCCGGTCGGGGGGTGAACGTACCGGCGCTCATGCGCGCAGCTCCTTGCCCGTGAGTTCGAGGAAGACGTCTTCGAGGGTGTGCCGCTCCACCGAGAGGCTGCTCGGCATCACCCCGTGCTGGGCGCACCAGGAGGCGACGGTGGCCAGCAGCTGGGGGTCCACGTCGCCGGTGACCCGGTAGGAGCCGGCCGTCAGCTCGGCGGCCTGTGTGCCGTCGGGCAGGGCCTTGAGCAGCGAGGCGAGGTCGAGGGAGGGACGGCCGGTGAAGCGCAGGGTGTTCTCGGCGCCGCCGCGGCACAGCTGTTCGGGACTGCCGTGGGCGATGACCCGGCCGGCGTCGACGATGGCGACCTCGTCGGCCAGCTGCTCGGCCTCGTCCATGTGGTGGGTGGTGAGGACGACGGTGACGCCGTCGGCCCGCAGTTCCCGTACGAGGTCCCAGGTCGCGCGGCGGGCCTGGGGGTCGAGGCCGGCGGTGGGCTCGTCGAGGAAGACCAGCTCGGGGCGGCCCACGACGGCCATGGCGAGGGCGAGGCGCTGCTGCTGGCCGCCGGAGAGGCGCCGGTAGGGGGTTCGGCCGCAGCCGCCGAGGCCGAGGCGTTCCACCAGGACGTCCACGTCGAGGGGGTGCGCGTACAGCTTGGACATGTGACGGAGCATCTCGACGGCGCGGGCGCCGGAGTAGACCCCGCCGGACTGCAGCATGACGCCGATCCGCGGACGCAGGGCCTCGGCCCGGGTGACGGGGTCGAGGCCGAGGACGCGGACGGTGCCCGCGTCGGGCCGGACATAGCCCTCGCAGGTCTCCACCGTCGTCGTCTTGCCCGCGCCGTTGGGCCCGAGGACCGCGGTGACCGATGCGCCGGGGACGGTGAGGTCCAGGCCGTCCACCGCTGTTTTGGGGCCGTACCGCTTCACCAGTCCGCGGATCTCCACGGCGGGGTCGTTGCTCATGGGGGACGAGTCTACGGAGCGCGGGGAGGGGTCCTTGGTCCTGGGGGTGGCGGGGTCAGGGGCCCGCCGGTCGGTGACCTTTTCGGGCGTTCGGGCACGGGCCGCCGCCCTAGCGTTGAGTGGTGAACAGCATCGCTCAGAACGTCGAAGCCACCTCCGGGCAGGCCGCGCACAAGGCCCACGACCTGGGACATCCGCCGCGCTACTTCGTTTCGGCGATGCTTGCGGGCGCGTACATCGGCATCGGCGAGGTGCTGCTGCTCGTGGCGATCTCGCCGTTCGTGGCCAAGGGCTCGGCGGCGGTGAAGCTGCTGGAGGGCGCGGTCTTCCCGGTGGCGCTGACCATCGTCATGTTCGCGGGCGCGCAGCTCTTCACCAGCAACGTGATGGTCATGCTGGTCGGCGCGCTGTCCGGGCGGACCGGGCCCCGGGACCTGTTCGCGTCCTGGGGGCTGTCGCTGTCGGGGAACCTGGTCGGCGCGTTCGTGTTCGGGGCGATGGTGCACGCCTCGGGGGTGACCTCCTCGCCGTCCGCGCGGGCGATGCTGACCGAGATGGTCCTGGCGAAGACGGAGCTGGGCGGCGGTCAGCTGTTCTGGCGTGCGGTGCTGTGCAACATGCTCGTCTGCCTGGCGATCTGGATGTTCACCCGGGCCCGTGGGGACGCGGCGAAAATCTTCGTGCTGTGGCTGCCCGTGGCCGTTTTCGTGGCCGTCGGATTCGAACACTGCGTCGCGAACATGGCTCTTTTCAGCTTGGCGATCCTGGATAGCTCAGTCGGTTTCGGTGATCTTTTCCGGAACTTGATGTTCACCGTTCCCGGGAACATCGTGGGCGGGGGGTTGCTGGTGGGAGCCGTCTATTGGTTCACCGGCGGTGCTCACCGAGAGCGCGGAATCATGGAGTCCGATTAACTCTCCGTAGATTAATTAGGTAACCCTTAGTGATGGAGGCCACCAGGAGTGGCGTCCATCACGGCTTGTCGTCGCTCGGTTAATTACGCAACAATGGCGTTGTGAAATACGGCGAACGGATGATCGAGACCCCCCAGGGGGAACTCGTGACCGGGGAGCGGTCAACCCGCAACCGGGTCGCGCGGTCCATCCTGGACCACGGTCCGTCCACCGTCGCCGACCTCGCGCAGCGTCTGGGCCTCACTCAGGCCGCCGTGCGCCGCCACCTCGACACGCTCGTCGCCGACGACGTGGTCGAACCCCGTGAGCAGCGTGTGTACGGCGCGCGCACCCGGGGTCGGCCCGCCAAGGTCTTCGCGCTCACCGACTGCGGCCGCGACGCCTTCGACCAGTCCTACGACACGCTCGCCGCGGACGCCCTGCGCTGGATCGCGCGGGCCGCCGGCGGCGGGGAGCAGGGGGAGGCGGCCGTCGCCGCCTTCGCCAGGGCGCGGATGGAGGCGCAGGCGGAGCCCTACCGGGAAGCCGTCGAGGCCGCCGCCCCCGCGGACCGCGCCGAGGCCCTTGCCAAGGCGTTGACCGCGGACGGGTACGCTGCTACGGCGAAGAGCGCTCCCGGTCCGCACAGCGGTGAACAGCTCTGTCAGCACCACTGCCCGGTCGCACACGTCGCCGGACAGTTCCCGCAGCTCTGCGAGGCGGAGACCGAGGTCTTCTCCCGCCTGCTCGGGACGCATGTGCAGCGCCTCGCCACGATCGCCCACGGCGACGGGGTGTGCACCACGTTCATTCCGCGAAGCGCCACACAGACCGACACATCAGTATCTGCAAGTACGGCCGGGAGGAACCCCGCATGACCACGGAGACTGCTCACCCTGAGCTCGATGGCCTCGGCACCTACGAATACGGCTGGGCCGACTCCGACGCGGCGGGCGCCGCTGCCAAGCGGGGCCTGTCCGAGGACGTCGTCCGAGACATTTCGGCGAAGAAGTCCGAGCCGGAGTGGATGCTGAACCTCCGCCTCAAGGGCCTCAAGCTCTTCGGCAAGAAGCCCATGCCCAACTGGGGTTCCGACCTCTCGGGCATCGACTTCGACAACATCAAGTACTTCGTGCGTTCCACCGAGAAGCAGGCCGCTTCGTGGGAGGACCTGCCCGAGGACATCAAGAACACGTACGACAAGCTCGGCATCCCCGAGGCGGAGAAGCAGCGCCTCGTCGCCGGTGTCGCGGCCCAGTACGAGTCCGAGGTCGTCTACCACCAGATCCGCGAGGACCTGGAGGAGCAGGGCGTCATCTTCCTCGACACGGACACCGCGCTCAAGGAGCACCCGGAGCTCTTCCAGGAGTACTTCGGCACGGTCATCCCGGTCGGCGACAACAAGTTCGCGTCGCTGAACACCGCGGTGTGGTCCGGCGGCTCCTTCATCTACGTCCCCAAGGGCGTGAAGGTCGACATTCCGCTCCAGGCCTACTTCCGTATCAACACGGAGAACATGGGCCAGTTCGAGCGGACGCTGATCATCGTCGACGAGGACGCCTACGTCCACTACGTCGAGGGCTGCACCGCCCCGATCTACTCCTCGGACTCGCTGCACAGCGCCGTGGTCGAGATCATCGTGAAGAAGGGCGGCCGCTGCCGCTACACGACGATCCAGAACTGGTCGAACAACGTCTACAACCTGGTCACCAAGCGCGCCGTGGCGTACGAGGGCGCGACCATGGAGTGGATCGACGGCAACATCGGTTCCAAGGTCACCATGAAGTACCCGGCCGTCTACCTGATGGGCGAGCACGCCAAGGGCGAGACCCTGTCCATCGCCTTCGCGGGCGAGGGCCAGCACCAGGACGCCGGCTCCAAGATGGTCCACATGGCGCCGCACACCTCCTCCAACATCGTCTCCAAGTCGGTGGCGCGAGGCGGCGGCCGTACCTCCTACCGTGGCCTCGTGGAGATCGGTGAGGGCGCCCACGGCTCCAAGTCGAACGTGCTCTGCGACGCGCTCCTGGTCGACACCATCTCCCGCTCGGACACGTACCCCTACGTGGACGTCCGCGAGGACGACGTCTCCATGGGCCACGAGGCGACGGTCTCGAAGGTCTCCGACGACCAGCTCTTCTACCTGATGAGCCGCGGTCTGACCGAGTTCGAGGCCATGGCCATGATCGTGCGCGGCTTCGTCGAGCCCATCGCGCGCGAGCTGCCGATGGAGTACGCGCTGGAGCTGAACCGGCTGATCGAGCTGCAGATGGAGGGGTCGGTCGGCTAGTCCCGACCGCCCGACCGTCCGCAGACATTCTTTGACGTAGGAAGAGAGCACGAAGACAGCCATGGCTGAGGCTCAGAACATTCCGGCGGGTTCCACCACCGCCGGCGCGATCGCGGTGGCCGCCGAGTCCACCGTCGCCACCCGGATGAGTGCGCCCCCGTCCTTCGACGTGGCGGACTTCCCGGTTCCGCACGGCCGCGAGGAGGAGTGGCGGTTCACCCCGCTCGCCCGCCTCAAGGGTCTGCACGACGGCACCGCGGTCGCCAACGGCACCATGAAGGCCCAGATCGACGCACCCGAGGGCGTGACGATCGAGTCCGTCGAGCGCGGCGACGCCCGCATCGGCAAGGCCGGCACCCCCGTGGACCGGATCGCCGCCCAGGCGTTCTCGTCCTTCGCCAAGGCCACGGTCGTCACCGTGCCCAAGGAGGCCGTGCTGACCGAGCCCGTGCGCGTCTCCCTGCACGGCGAGGGCGGTACGACCTTCGGCCACACCGTCTTCGACGTCCAGGCCTTCGCCGAGGCCGTCATCGTCATCGACCACACCGGTGACGGCGTGCGCGCCGCCAACGTCGACTTCCTCGTCGGCGACGGCGCGAAGCTCACCGTCGTGTCGGTCCAGGACTGGGACGACACCGCCGTCCACGTCTCCCAGCACAACGCGCTGGTCGGCCGCGACGCCACCTTCAAGTCGATCGTGGTCACCTTCGGCGGCGACCTCGTACGCCTGCACCCCCGCGTCACCTACGCGGGCCCCGGCGGCGAGGCCGAGCTGTTCGGCCTGTACTTCACGGACGCCGGTCAGCACCAGGAGCACCGCCTCCTGGTCGACCACAAGGCCCCGCACTGCAAGTCGAACGTCGTCTACAAGGGCGCGCTCCAGGGCCAGGACGCGCACGCGGTCTGGATCGGTGACGTCCTCATCGAGAAGACCGCCGAGGGCACCGACACCTACGAGATGAACCGCAACCTCGTCCTCACGGACGGCGCGCGCGTCGACTCGGTGCCGAACCTGGAGATCGAGACCGGCGAGATCGTCGGCGCCGGCCACGCCTCCGCGACCGGCCGCTTCGACGACGAGCAGCTGTTCTACCTCCAGGCCCGGGGCATCCCGGCCGACGAGGCCCGTCGCCTGGTCGTGCGCGGCTTCTTCGCCGAGCTCGTCCAGCAGATCGGTGTCGACGACATCGAGGAGCGCCTCCTCGCCAAGATCGAGGCCGAGCTCCAGGGTTCCGTCTGATGAATTACGTCAAGGCCTGTGCGCTGAGCGAGCTGGAGGCGGACACCCCCAAGCGGGTGGAAGTCGACGGCACGCCGGTGTCCATCGTCTCCACCGAGGGCGAGGTGTTCGCGATCAACGACATCTGCTCGCACGCGAACGTCTCGCTCTCGGAGGGCGAGGTCGAGGACTGCATGATCGAGTGCTGGTTGCACGGGTCGGCCTTCGACCTGCGCACCGGAAAGCCGTCCGGTCTGCCCGCGACGCGCCCCGTACCCGTTTACCCCGTAAAGATCGAAGGGGGCAACGTCCTTGTCGACGTACGCGCCTCCCTCACCCAGGAGTCCTGAGGTATCCATGGCAACGCTTGAAATCCACGACCTGCACGTCTCCGTCGAGGCCGAGAACGGCGCCCGCGAGATCCTCAAGGGTGTCGACCTCACGGTCAAGCAGGGCGAGACGCACGCCATCATGGGCCCCAACGGCTCCGGCAAGTCCACGCTGGCGTACTCGCTGGCCGGTCACCCGAAGTACACCATCACCGGTGGCACCGTGACCCTCGACGGCGAAGACGTCCTGGAGATGTCCGTCGACGAGCGCGCCCGCGCCGGCGTCTTCCTCGCCATGCAGTACCCGGTCGAGGTCCCCGGCGTCTCGGTCTCCAACTTCCTGCGCACCTCCGCCACCGCCATGCGCGGCGAGGCCCCCAAGCTGCGCACCTGGGTGAAGGAGGTCAAGTCCGCGATGGAGCAGCTCCACATGGACCCGGCCTTCGCCGAGCGCAATGTCAACGAGGGCTTCTCCGGCGGTGAGAAGAAGCGCCACGAGATCCTCCAGCTGGAGCTCCTCAAGCCGAAGATCGCGATCCTCGACGAGACCGACTCCGGCCTGGACGTCGACGCGCTGCGCATCGTCTCGGAGGGCGTCAACCGGGTCCGCGAGACGGGCGAGGTCGGCACCCTGCTGATCACGCACTACACGCGGATCCTGCGCTACATCAAGCCCGACTTCGTCCACGTGTTCGCGAACGGTCGGATCGCCGAGTCCGGCGGCGCCGAGCTCGCGGACCAGCTGGAAGCCGAGGGCTACGACAAGTACGTGAAGGGTGGCGCGACCGCGTGACACAGCTGCCTGGCCTCCTCGACATCGAGGCGATCCGCAAGGACTTCCCCCTGCTGGATCGTGTGGTCCACGACGGGAAGAAGATCGTTTATCTGGACAACGCGGCGACCTCGCAGAAGCCGCGCCAGGTGCTCGACGCGCTGAACGAGTACTACGAGCGGCACAACGCCAACGTCCACCGCGGCGTGCACGTGCTCGCCGAGGAGGCCACGGCGCTGTACGAGGGCGCTCGCGACAAGGTCGCCGCCTTCATCAACGCACCGAGCCGCAACGAGGTGATCTTCACCAAGAACGCCTCGGAGTCGCTCAACCTCGTCGCGAACATGCTCGGCTGGGCCGACGAGCCCTACCGGGTCGATCACGACACCGAGATCGCCATCACGGAGATGGAGCACCACTCCAACATCGTCCCGTGGCAGCTGCTCTCGCAGCGCACCGGCGCGAAGCTGAAGTGGTTCGGCCTCACCGACGACGGCCGGCTCGACCTGTCCAACATCGAAGAGGTCATCACGGAGAAGACGAAGATCGTCTCCTTCACGCTGGTCTCCAACATCATGGGCACCGTCAACCCGGTCGAGGCCATCGTCCGCCGCGCGCAGGAGGTCGGCGCGCTGGTGCTGATCGACGCCTCGCAGGCCGCTCCGCACATGCCGCTGGACGTCCAGGCCCTCGGCGCCGACTTCGTGGCCTTCACCGGCCACAAGATGTGCGGCCCGACCGGCATCGGCGTGCTGTGGGGCCGCCAGGAGCTGCTGGAGGACCTGCCCCCGTTCCTCGGCGGCGGCGAGATGATCGAGACCGTGTCGATGCACTCGTCGACGTACGCCCCGGCCCCCCACAAGTTCGAGGCGGGTACCCCCCCGATCGCGCAGGCCGTCGGCCTCGGCGCGGCCGTGGACTACCTCACCTCGATCGGCATGGACAAGATCGCCGCGCACGAGCACGCGATCACCGAGTACGCGGTCAAGCGCCTCCTTGAGGTGCCCGACCTGCGGATCATCGGCCCCACCACGGCCGAGGACCGCGGCGCCGCGATCTCGTTCACGCTGGGGGACATCCACCCGCACGACGTCGGCCAGGTGCTCGACGAGCAGGGCATCGCCGTCCGCGTGGGTCACCACTGCGCGCGTCCGGTCTGCCTGCGGTACGGAATTCCCGCGACGACGCGGGCGTCTTTCTACCTGTACTCCTCTCCTGCCGAGGTCGACGCGCTGATCGACGGGCTGGAGCACGTACGGAACTTCTTCGGATGACGACGAGTCGGACGACAAGAGGCTGACGAGGACGCTGTGAAGCTGGATTCGATGTACCAGGAACTGATCCTGGACCACTACAAGCACCCGCACGGGCGTGGCCTGCGCGACGGCGACGCCGAGGTGCACCACGTCAATCCGACGTGCGGGGACGAGATCACGCTGCGCGTGAAGTACGACGGGCAGACGCTCACCGACGTCTCCTACGAGGGCCAGGGCTGCTCCATCAGCCAGGCGAGCGCCTCCGTACTGAACGAGCTGCTCGTCGGCAAGGAGCTGGCGGACGCGCAGAGGATCCAGGCCGTTTTCCTGGAGCTGATGCAGTCCAAGGGCCAGATCGAGCCCGACGAGGCCATGGAGGAGGTGCTGGAGGACGCGGTCGCGTTCGTCGGCGTCTCCAAGTATCCGGCGCGCGTGAAATGTGCTCTGCTGAGCTGGATGGCGTGGAAGGACGCGACCGCCCAGGCACTGGGCGACGCGGAGAGGAAGACGGCATGACCGAGAACGCGACGCCCGAGGCGTCGATCAAGCCGGCCAGCGAGGAAGAGGTCCGCGAGGCCCTCTACGACGTGGTCGACCCCGAGCTGGGCATCGACGTCGTCAACCTGGGCCTGATCTACGGCATCCACGTCGACGACGCGAACATCGCGACCCTCGACATGACGCTGACCTCCGCGGCCTGCCCGCTGACCGACGTCATCGAGGACCAGGCGAAGTCGGCGACGGAGGGCATCGTCAACGAGCTCCGCATCAACTGGGTCTGGATGCCGCCGTGGGGCCCGGACAAGATCACGGACGACGGCCGTGAGCAGCTGCGCGCGCTCGGCTTCAACGTCTGAGCGACGGACACCCCAGGAGGGCCCCCGGCACGGTCGTGCCGGGGGCCCTCGCTGTTCTCCGGGCGGGCTGTTCGCCGGCTGGACGGGCACCGTGCACCGGGAGTTCGCCGCCGTGGCCGAACCTTCTCGACGGCCGTCACGCAGTGACGCAGCACACGAGAGGAACACCTGTGACCCTTCGCCTTGCACCGGGACGCCGCTGGGGCACCGCCGGAGCCGCCGGAGCCGCGGCCGTGCTCCTTGCCGGGCTCACCGCGCCCGCGTCCGCCCACGCCGCGGGCGGCCCCGGGCGCGACCACACCGCCCCGACGATCGCCCTGTCCGCGACGCACCTGAGCGGGGCGGTGGGAGCCGTCGGCGACCCGACCGTCACGGTGGACGTGGAGCAGCAGGGCGTACCGGCCGGTTTCCTGCGGCTGAGGGTCGTCTCCTCCAGCAACCCGGCCGTCGCGCGCGCCGGGGACGTCCGGCAGGTGCGCACGGGGAACGGCGACCGCAGGCTCACGGTGACCGCCCGCGCCCAGGGCCGCACCGATCTGACCCTGGAGGTCACCGGCCGCGGCGGGAGGACCGCCACGGCGATCCTCTCCTACGCCGCTTCGGCGCGGACCGCGGACGCGGCCGGCACCCGCTACCTCACCGGCTCCTCGGACGCCTCGGCCGCGGTCGACGTGGGCGGCGGGCACGTCCTGGTCGCCGACGACGAGTCCAACGTGCTCCGGTTGTACGACCGGTTCCGCTCGGGCGGTCCCGTGAAGACCTGGGACCTCGGCCCCGCCCTGGGGTGGAAGAAGGAAGCCGACATCGAGGGCGCCGCACGGGTCGGCGACACCGTCTACTGGACGGGCTCGCTCGGCAACAACAAGGACGGCAAGTACAAGGCCGAACGGAACACCGTCTTCACCACGCGGATCACCGGATCGGGCGCGGCGACCGAGGTCACCTTCCGGTCCGCCTACAAGGGCCTGCGCGAGGACCTGGTGGCCTGGGACGCGGCGAACGGGAACCGCTACGGCTTCGCCGCCGGTACGGCGGCCGGCGAGGTGCCGAAGCAGATCGACGGCTTCAACGTGGAGGGCCTGGAGTTCGCCCCCGGCTCGACGACCACCGCCTACCTGGGCTTCCGGGCCCCGCTCGCCCCGGCCGTACCGGGGGGCAAGGCGCTGGTCGTGCCCGTGACCAACATCGACGAGGTCGTGGCGGACGGGGCCCGGGCCGTGTTCGGCCGGCCGATCGAGATGGACCTCGGCGGGCTCGCGGTGCGCGACATCCGCAAGAACGCCGCGAACCAGTACCTGATCCTGGCCGGCTCCTGGGCGGCCGACGACAACTCCGACCCGTACGCCCTCTACCAGTGGGACGGGGTGGCCGGACACGCCCCGAAGAAGCGCGCCGACCTGCCGACCGGGGACCCGGGCGGCTGGGAGGCCGTGGTGAACGTCCCCGACCTGCGGGCGCGCGGGGCCCGGGTCCAGCTGATCACCGACAGCGGCTCCGCCGACCTGTACGGCGACGGGACCGAGGCCAAGGACCTGGAGCACCCGGAGTGGAAGAAGGCCCGGTCCGCCTGGTTCACCCTGCGCTGATCTCTACCCCGGCGGCCGTCCCTTCGTGTGTACGCGTGTACGCATCGATATGTACTCTTGTACGCATGCCCTACGTACTGCTTGCCGCGGCGATCGCCGCCGAGGTCGCCGGCACCACCGCCATGAAGTACAGCGACGGATTCACCCGGCTGTGGCCCTCCCTGGGTACGGTGCTGGGTTACCTCGTCGCGTTCACGCTGCTGGCCCAGACGCTGAAGTCGATGTCGGTGGGGACCGCGTACGCGATCTGGGCCGGCGTCGGCACGGCCGCCATCGCCGCGATCGGCATGGTGTTCATGGGGGAGGCGGCCACCGTCGCGAAGATCGCCGGGATCGCCCTGATCATCGCCGGGGTGGTCCTGCTCAACCTGGGCGGGGCGGCGCACTGATGCCCGCCGGAACGCGCCGCTACGACCCGGACCGCCGGCAGCGGATCATCGACGCCGCGATCCGGGTGGTGGCGGCCAAGGGCATCGCCGGGCTGAGCCACCGCAGCGCGGCGGCGGAGGCGGACGTGCCGTTGGGCTCGACGACCTATCACTTCAAGACGCTGGACGACCTGTTGGTCGCCGCCCTGCGGCAGGCGAACACCGGGTTCGCGCTCGTGCCCGACGTACGGGACGGTGACCTCGCGGGCGCCCTCGCCCGGTTGCTGGGCGAGCTGCTGGCCACCGACCGGGGCCGGGCGGAGCTGGAGTACGAGCTCTACCTGGCCGCCCTGCGCCGGCCGGCGCTGAGGCCGATCGCGGCGCAGTGGTGCGGGGACTTCGCCGCCGGCCTCGCGCGGCACACCGATCCGGTGACCGCGCGGGCCCTGGTGGCCGTGGTCGACGGGATCTGCCTGCAGGTGATGCTGACGGACACCCCGTACGACGAGGCGTACGCCCGCGAGGTGCTGTCCCGGGTGCTGGGCGGGCGCTGAGCCGGGCCCACCCCGGACGCGGGCCCGGCGCCGGGGCTCAGGACGCGCCGCGGACCGCCTCCAGGGCCGCCGCCACGCTCGCCTCGATGTCCCGCACCGGGTGGAACACCTCGCGCACCGTCCGGTCCCGGTCCACCAGCAGCGTCAGCCGCTTGATCCGGGTCACCCCCGCCGCGCGGAAGGTCGGCAGCCGCAGTGCCGTCACCAGGTCGAGTCCCGCGTCCGACAGGAGCGGGAAGCGCAGCTTCTCCTGCTCCGCGAACTCCCGCTGCTCGTCGGGGCGCTGGGTCGAGACCCCGTGCACGGTGGCGCCGGCCGCGGTGAACTCCGCGAGCTGGTCGCGGAACGTGCACGACTCCAGCGTGCAGCCCCGCGCGCCGGGGATCCCCGCCCAGTCGGGCGGGTAGGACTCCGGACGGGCGTACGCGCCCGGGAAGCAGTACAGGACGGTGAAGGGCGTGTCCGCGACCGGGTCGCGGAGCTCGCCGAACCGGTCCGGCAGCAGCAGCTCGGGCAGTCGGGTGCCGCGCAGCGCGTGGACCCGTACCGCCTCCTTGGAGGATTCCTCCGTCGTCGCCGTCATCTCTCCCTCTCCCAGGACCCAGGTGTCACCCCAGTCCTGGAGGGCCACCAGGACGGGCAGCAGGCCCCGTCCGCGCGGGGTCAGCCGGTACTCGTGCCGCACCGGGCGCTCCTGGTACGGCTCGCGCGTCAGCACCCCCGCCTCGACCAGCATCTTCAGCCGCTCGGTGAGGACCTTGCGGGACATGCCGAGTTCGCGCTGAAGCTCGTCGAAGCGGTGCAGGCCGCGCGCGGTGTCGCGCACGATCAGCAGCGTCCACCAGTCGCCCACGACGTCGAGCGCCTGGGCGATGGAACAGTCCGCGTCGCCGAGGTGCGTGCGCTGGGCCATGGGTACTCCTTCGTCCGTTGACCCCAGGCTGTCATGCTGACATAGTCCGTTCCTAAAGGGAACTTACTCAGGATTCGGGGGGCACGGTGTGCTGCAGGGGTTCAAGGACGTACCGAGGGTCGTGTGGCTGCTGGCCGCGGGGGTGTTCGTCAATGCCGTCGTCAGCTTCACATTCGTCTTCGTCTTCCTCTACCTGACCGGCCCCCGCGGCCTCGGCGCCGCCGAGGCGGGCGTCGTCACGGGGATCGGGGGCATCGGGCTGGTCGCCGGCAACTTCACCGGCGGCTGGTACGGGGACCGCTTCGGCCACCGCCGCGTCCTGCTCGTCGCCTCCACCCTCGGCGGCCTGACCCTGATGGCCTTCCCGCTGCTCGGCACCCCGCTGCTGTACGCGGCCCTGCCGGCGGCGCAGTACGCCGCCGGGGTGGTCCGCGCGGCCAACGCGGCCCTGGTGGCCGTCACCGTCCCCGAGGGGAACCGCCGCCAGGCGTTCGCCGTCGTACGCTGCGCGGCCAACGGTGGTTTCACCCTCGGCCCGCCGCTGGGCGCCCTGGTCGCGAGCGGCCTCTCGTACGAGTGGCTCTTCGTCGGCGACGGCCTCGGCACCCTGTTCCTCGCCCTCTGGACCGCCCGGGCCGTACCCGCCCGGGGCGCCGTCCGCAAGGGCGCCGCGGCCCCGGACGGGGGTCTGGGCCGCGGCGTCCTCGCGGAACTGCGGGCCCGCCCCACCGTGCCGGTGCTGCTCGTGGCGATCATGGTGGTGGACGTCGTCTACCGGCAGCAGTACTTCACCTTCCCCGTCTTCCTCGCCGACCACGGCCTCGACGTGCGCGCCTACGGTCTCGTCATCGCCCTCAACGGAGCCGTCGTCCTGCTGCTGGAACTGCCCGCCGCCGTCGCCCTGCGCGACCGGCCGCCGCTCGCGGTCATCGGCACCGGACTCGTCCTCGTCGGAGCCGGGTACGCGGTACTGATCGCGGGCGCCGGGGCGGCGACCGCCATCGCGATGATGGTGCTGCTGAGCCTCGGCGAGATCCTCTACAAGACCACCGCCACCGCCTACGTCGCCGACCAGGCCCCCGAGCACGCCGCCGGTCGGTTCCAGAGCCTGTACGCGGGGGTCTCGGTCTGCGGCGTCGTCATCGGGCCCTCCGCCGGCGGAGCCGTCCACGAGGCCGCTCCCGGGCTGCTGTGGCCCCTGTGCGCCGCGCTGGCGGGCGGCGCCGGCGCGGTCGTCATCGGGCTCTGGCTGTGGCAGGCCCGACGCGCCGCGCGACCGTCACATGAGACCGGTTCGCGACCGCGGGCCGTCGCCGGTTAGGTTTCGGGCATGACTGCTACGCGTACCACCGGCGCCGTCGCCGCCGGACTTGCCACCCTCACCGCCGACGGCACCGTCCTCGACACCTGGTTCCCCGCCCCCGAGCTGGTCTCCGAGCCCGGCCCGGCCGGAACCGAGCGCCTCACCGCCGAGCGCGCCGTGGAGCTGCTCGGCGCCGCCGCGGCCAAGGCCATCCGCTCGGACGCGGTCCGCGGTGTCGAGGTCGTAGCCGTCCGCACGGTGATCGCCTCCCTGGAGGACAAGCCGCTCGACGCCCACGACGCGTACCTGCGCCTGCACCTGCTGAGCCACCGCCTGGTCAAGCCGCACGGCCAGAACCTGGACGGCGTCTTCGGCCTGCTGACCAACGTCGCCTGGACCTCGCTGGGCCCGGTCGCCGTCGACCAGGTCGAGACCGTCCGCCTGAACGCCCGCGCCGAGGGCCTGCACCTCCAGGTCACCTCGATCGACAAGTTCCCGCGCATGACCGACTACGTCGCCCCCAAGGGCGTGCGGATCGCCGACGCGGACCGCGTCCGCCTCGGCGCGCACCTCGCCGAGGGCACCACCGTCATGCACGAGGGCTTCGTCAACTTCAACGCCGGCACCCTCGGCACCTCCATGGTCGAGGGCCGCATCTCCGCGGGCGTCGTCGTCGGCGACGGCTCCGACATCGGCGGCGGCGCGTCCACGATGGGCACCCTCTCGGGCGGCGGCAAGCAGATCATCTCCATCGGCGAGCGCACCCTGATCGGCGCCGAGGCCGGCGTCGGCATCGCGCTGGGCGACGAGTGCGTCGTCGAGGCGGGCCTCTACGTGACCGCGGGCACCCGCGTCACCCTGCCGGACGGCCAGATCGTCAAGGCCCTGGAACTGTCCGGCGCCAACAACATCCTCTTCCGCCGCAACTCGGTGACCGGTGCCGTCGAGGCCCGCCCGTACAAGGCGGCCTGGGGCGGCCTCAACGAGGTCCTGCACAGCCACAACTGACCCTCGCGGGCCGGTACGCGCGGAGCCCCCACCCGACCGGGTGGGGGCTCCGTTCGCTCGTCCGGTGCGCCCGGGGCAGGGCCCGGCCGGGTCGCGGGGAGGGCGTCAGCGCAGCGGGATCGTGCGGACCAGGCCGGCGAAGGCCTCCTGCTCCGCCTCGGTCAGCTCCACCGATTCCATCGGGTGCGACTGCGGACCGCGCTGGGCCGGGATGACCGACAGCCCCTCGTGGGCGGCCGGCTCGGGGTGGTGGAAGCGGCTGTCCCACAGCATGTGGCCGAGGCCGATGATCCACACGAGCGCGGCCACGAACAGGATCGCGAGGCCGATTTCCTGGGCGGGTGAGATGGAGGGGAACACGCGGTCCTCCGCGGGGTGCGAGCGGGACGAGCCGGTACGAATACGGGTGGAAGATCGGGCGTGCGCATACTCAACCACCACAACCGGCCCATTCGGGAAGGATGTGGCGAGGCTCACGCCAGTGCCGAAAGTCCCTGGTTGTCCCGGGACGCCCACCGTGACGCACCCGCCCGCCGCCGCCGTTCCCACCCCGGAACGCGGGCAGGGGGCCCGGGCGGGACGGCGCCCGGGCCCCCTGCGGTCCGTGGGAACTACGGACGGAAGCGCAGCACCTGCGGGTCGTGGTCGCTGTTCTGCGCCGCGAACTCCGCGTTGATGTGCACGCTGTCGTACGTGAAGTTCTTGATCGCCGGGCTGGTCAGGATCTGGTCCAGCACCTGCGCGTTGCCCTGGTACACGTAGGAGTACCGTTCCGCCTTCGGCAGCGACTTGATCGCCGGGTACAGCGCGCCACCGTCCGCGAGGGCGTCCGTCGTCGCCGAGAACTCGAAGTCGTTGATGTCACCGAGGACGAGCACGTTGGCGTTCTTCTGCGCCGCCAGGACGTCCTTGACGAAACCGTTCACCGCCTGGGCCTGGAGCAGGCGCTTGGCCTCCGAGGAGCGCACCGGGGGCTGGTGGTGCGAGGTCAGGCCCTCGTCGCCGCCCTTCGAACCGAAGTGGTTCGCGATCACGATGACCGGCTTGCCCTTGAAGGAGAACTCGCCCGCGAGCGGCTTGCGGCTGTCGGCCCACGCGGGGTTCGCCGGGTCGACGCGGCCGGGGGAGCGGGTCAGCGCGGCCTTGCCGTTCACCGTGGTCACGCCGGTGGCCGTCACCGCGTCGCCCTGGGCGCGCTCGGTGAAGGAGACCCGCGCCGGGTTGAAGAGGAACACCTGACGGATGTTGCCGCCGGGCTCGCCGCCGTCCTTGTTGTTCTCCGGGTTGACGGTCCGCCACTGGTAGGCCGGGCCGCCGGCCGCCGCGATGGCCGCCGTGAACTTCGTCAGCGTCTGCTCGGCCGTGACCACGCCGTCGTTCTTCGCGCCGTTGTCGTCCTGGATCTCCTCCAGGGCCAGGATGTCCGGGGAGGCGAGGTTCTCCACGACGGCCTTGGCCAGCGCGTCGAACTTCTCCTGCGGGTCGGTCGGGTCGAGGTTCTCGACGTTGTACGTGGCCACCGCGAGCTCGTTCGCCGCCTGCGCCTTGGTCTTCTCGGGGGCGAGGGTGCCCGCCTTGACGGTGCCCAGGGTGCGCGCCACCAGCGTGTAGCCGCCGAACTGGTTGAAGTCCAGGGGGCCCTCGGTGGTGCCGGTCAGCTTGTCGCCGACGTTGGCGACCGGGAAGGGCTGCTGCGCGACGGGCGCGAGCTGCTGGATCTGGAGGCGGCCGGTGTTCTGGGACTCGTACGAGCCGTAGATCGTCCCGCCGCGCTTGGCGGCGTTCTCCCATCCCTTCACCGTGACCCAGAGCTCGGAGTACGGGTCGGTGGCGCCGACGACGCGGGAGGTGCCGATCTTGACGTTCATGCCCTCCAGCGACTCGTAGAAGTCGAGCGCGTAGCGCGAGGGGTCCAGGGCCAGGCCGTTGATGCTGCCGCCGGCGGCGGCGTCGCCGGCCGGCGCGTACTCGGCGGGGACCGTGTACTCGTTGATGGCGGTGGCCTGGGGCAGGGCGTTGCCCGAGGAGACCACGGTGACCGTCGGCTTCGAGATCTGGGTGGCCGACTGGTTGCCGGAGTTGACGCCACCGGGGACGTACTCGCCGACCGTGCCCGAGACCTTGACCGCGTCGCCGACCGCGACGGTCGGGACCGAACTGGTGAAGACGAAGACGCCCTCGCTGGTCGCGGCGTCGTCGTCGGCGTCCGGATCCTGGATCCAGAAGCCCCGCGAACCGTACGTGCGCACGCCCGTGACGATGCCCTCGACGTCGGCGACGGCCTTGCCGTTGAGCGGGGATATCCGGGTCGTGCCCTGGATGTCGTGAATGCGTATCGGATCGGCGGACACGGCGCCTTCGGCCGCGTCGGCGGTACCGACGAGCAGGCCGGTGGCCAGCGCGGTGGCGACGAGGGCCGCGACGGCGGCGGAACGGGGATGCGAGGAGCGCATGGGCGGGAACTCCGGTGTGTGGAGGAGGTGGAGGGTGAACCCTGAGGGTCCCGATACATCTACGCGCGTCAATTTCCTGGGTGACCATCGACGTTGTCAAGGCCTCCAGGGGATACAGCGGTCGACTGTGGGATGAACCAAAGGCGATGGCCCCCCGGAGCTGCCCGAATTGCGTCTACGCTGGGTCGCCGTACGAGGCCTGACGGCCCGGCACCGGCTCCGGAACGGGCCCCTGCGGGGGCGCGTCCGGGCGGTTCGTCCCGTCGGGCCGCCGCTCCGTCGCCACCCGTCCCCGTCCCGTCGCCGCAACACCCCGCCGCCCCCGGCCCCACCCATTCCGCTTCAACGCACCACCGCTTCAACGCCCCACGTCCCGTCGTGTCCGAGGAGAACCACCCCATGTCCGCAGAGCCGCACCCCACGCTGCCGCCGGTACGGCTGCACTCCGATGCGGAGCTGGCCCGCGACGCCCTCGTCGCCCCGCTGTTCGCCCGTGCCGTCCGGCTCGCCCGCTGGGCCGGGCCCGACACCCGCGTCGACGTCGGCGGTGAGCTCGTCGCCGAGCAACTGCCCGAGGCCGCCGCCGTGCTCGGCCTCGACCCCGCCGACGAGGACGGGCCGGTCCACGCGAGTCAGGCCTGGCGGGTGGCCGTGGACACCGGGCTGGTCGACGTGACCGAACCCGAGGAGGACACCGGCGACGGCGCGGAGGACGCGGAGCCCGAGTACGGCACCGCCGCCCCGGGAGAGGACCTCGCCCTGCTGGCCGGCGGGGCCCCCGGCGACGTGCTCGACCTGTGGTTGGCGGCCCTGGACACCGTCCTCGCGGACGCCGCCGTGCCCGACCTGGACGACCTCGTGGACGCCATGGACGCGGGCGGCGAGATCGACTTCGACCGGCTGGACTGGAACCCGCAGCGCGAGGCCGACTTCCTCGACGGCGTCCTCGCCAACCTCTACCTGCTCAGCGTCGCCGAGGGCGGCGCGGGCGAGGCGCCGGTTCCGCTTCCCGTGCTCGCCGCGTCGATGATCGTCCCCGACGACATGGGTGACCCCAGCGACGCCGTCCTGGAGCAGGTGTCGGACGCGATGATGCGCCTCGACGACCAGTTCCGTCAGTTGGAGCCGATCGGACTGGTCGAGTTCCGGCCCGTCGACGAGGCCCTGATGGTGGAAGCCGAGGAGTTCCCCGCGACCGGGGACACCGACGCCCCCGGCACGGCGGCGGAATCCGGTGGGTGGGACGACGATGACGAGGACGTCTCCCGGTACGGCATGGTCCGACTGACCCCGCTCGGCCTGTACGGCGTGCGCGCCCGCATGCTGGAGGCCGGGGTCGAGGCCCCGGCGATCGGGGAACTCACCGACAAGGGCGCGGACACCCTCCTCGACACGGTCTCCTTCTACCCGGAGAGCGCCGCCCAGGCCGAGATGGAGCACTGGCTGGCCGGTCGCGACCTGCCCGCGGCGGTCGCCGAACTCCTCGCGGCGGCCCGCGGGGTGGACGAGGGCGGCCCGCTGCGCCGGCTGCGCTGCCAGCAGGCGCTCGCCCCCGCCGGACCGGAGGCCGAGGAGGCCGTCCGGGCCGTGCTGGACGACGCGGAACTCGGTGGGCTCGCCCGGGTCTGGCTGGCCGAACGCGGCGCGGCCGACGTACCGGCGCCGGACGGGACCATGGTGTTCTGGCTGACCGTCGACACGATCGCGGCACAGCTCGCCGCCGACGGCGAGACGGAGGAACTGCCGCTGCTGATGCAGTCGTTGACGGAACACCACACGGGCTTCTTCGACCAGGTCTGGCGGACCGAGCACCCGGCGACGGCGTACGTCCTGGAGGCCATGGGCCGACTGCACCCGGACAAGAAGGCGGCCAAGGAGGCCCGCAAGGCCGCGTTCAAGGCCCGCTCCCACCGGCACTGACCCGCCGGGCCCGCCTACGGGCCACTTCGACCGGGGGACGCGTCCGGCGACGCGTCGGGGATCCACAACAGGCCGTTCCCCTGGTCGGAGTGCGCCATTCCGGGCCCTCTCAAGGGGACGCTCCGCATTTCTGGGTAGTTCAGCGGCCGTTCACGTACGGGCGGGAGCGTGTGCGCCGACGACCGTACGTCAGGCGCACCACCTCCCCACCCCTGGAGACCCGATGCCCCTCAGTCGTAGAGACTTCACCACCCGCACCGCCCTCGCCGGGGCGGGCGTCGCCCTGACCGGAACGGTCGGCGCGCTCGCCACCGCCCCCGGGGCCCTGGCGGCCGGTGACGGAACGCGGCACGACGAGCAGGGCCGCCCGACCGGCCCCGGGTACGGCCCGCTCCTCCCGGACCCCGCCGGAATCCTCGCGCTACCGGCCGGGTTCACCTACCGGGTGATCACCCACTGCGGCGTCACCACCCTCGAAACCGGAGAGAGCACTCCCTCCCACCACGACGGCACGGCCGCCTTCGCGGGGCACCGGGGGGTCACCCTCCTGGTGAACAACCACGAGATGAAGGGCCCGCGCACGGGCTGGATGCACCCCGTCCCGCTCGCCGAGGGGCTCGTCTACGACCCGGCCGCCGCGGGCGGCTGCACGGTCGTCGAGGTCCGGCGCGGCGGAGAGGTCGCCGAATGGGTGGGCATCGCCGGCACCTCCACCAACTGCGCGGGCGGCTCGACCCCCTGGGACACCTGGCTGACCTGCGAGGAGAACTCCGACCTGGCCGGCAGGAACGGCATGACCAAGGACCACGGCTACGTCTTCGAGGTCGACCCGTGCGACCGGCGGGCCAACCGCGACCCGCGCCCGATCAAGGCCTTCGGTCGGTACGACCACGAGGCCGTGGTCATCGACCCGCGCCAGGGCCACGCCTACCTCACCGAGGACGCCTCCGGCCCCAACGGACTGCTCTACCGCTGGACCCCGCCGCACGGATTCCGGCACGGGCGCGGCAAACTGCGCACGCTCGCCGACGACGCCGGAGTCCTCGCCGCCGCCAAGTGCTTCGACAGCTCGGGCCGCTTCGTCGACGACCTCTCGCGGGCGACCCGGATCGGCACGGTGTACGGGGTCGACTGGGCGCCGATCGCCGACCGCGACGCCCGGACGGTACCGGTGCGCAAGCAGTTCGCCGACGGCGCCATCACCCGGGGACGCAAGCTGGAAGGCATGTGGTGGGCCGACGGCGGGGCCTACTTCGTCTCCTCGTACGCACGGGAGGAGAGCCCGGGCGCCGCGCACGACGGCCAGGTGTGGTTCTACGACCCCAAGCGGCGGACGATCCGACTGACCGTCCTCATCGGGGTGAACGCCGACCCGTCGACCGGCGGCGGATACGACGGCCCCGACAACATCACCGTGTCGCCGTACGGCGGGCTGGTCATGGCGGAGGACGGCAGCGGTCTCCAGCACCTGTTCGGCGCCACGGAATCGGGCCGCACCTATCCGTTGGCGCGCAACGAGCTGAACATCGGATCGGCCGAGGAACCCGAGTACTCGGAGTTCACCGGGGTGTGCTTCTCCCCGGACGGCCGCACCCTGTACGCCAACCTCCAGGACCCGGGCATCATGTTGGCCGTCACCGGGCCGTGGCGGCGCGGGCACTGAGCCCGCGCGGCGCGCGAGGGGTGGGTGCGGCGTGGCCCGGCTACTGGGCCGAGGTCGCCCCGGCGTGGGCCGTGGCCCACTCCTCCAACAGGAACTCGTAGGCGTCCGAGGGCCACTCGCCGTCCACCCGCGTTTCCACGAGGTGCCGGATTGCCTCGTTCGCCTCGGCGGCGGACGGGCGCGCGGGACCCGCGGGCCGGAGTGTCTTCTGCATGGGTCAAGGCTACGGGCGGGCACCGGCGCAGACTTCCGTATTTCGGGTGTGGTCGATCACCCGGTACGGCCGCCTGTAGCGCCATGTGCCCGCCCACCTGCTCAGAGTGCCTGTGAACCGGGCTTCACCATGCCGCGCACTGTGCGGGACTTCACAAAGTCCCCGAGGGCCGTCATCTCCCATTCGCCGGAGAACTGCTTGATCAGCTTCGCCATCATGACGCCGGTCTGCGGTTCGGCGCCGGTGAGGTCGAAGCGCACCAGCTCCTCGCCGCTCGCCGCGTCGATCAGTCGGCAGTAGGCCTTGGCGACTTCGGAGAACTTCTGCCCGGAGAAGGAGTTCACGGTGAAGACGAGGCCGGTCGCGTCGGCGGGCAGCCGGCCGAGGTCCACGACGATCACCTCGTCGTCCCCGGCACCCTCTCCGGTCAGGTTGTCGCCGGAGTGCTTGATGGAGCCGTTCAGGATCGACAGCTTGCCGAAGTAGCAACTGTCGAGGTGGTTGCGCTGCGGGCCGTACGCGATGACGGACGCGTCGAGGTCGATGTCCCGGCCCCGGAACGCGGGCTCCCACCCCAGGCCCATCTTGACCTGCGACAACAGCGGGCGGCCGCCCTTGACGAGGGACACCGTCTGGTTCTTCTGGAGGTTGACCCGCCCCTTGTCGAGGTTGATCTTCCCGGCGCCGGGCGAGGCGGCCACCGGCGGGGCCGAGGCGGGCACGGGCGGGGCCGACGGCGTGGTCGGGGCCGTGGGGGTCGTGGGGCCGCCGACCCACGGGGAGACCGGGTGCTGGGTGGGCGGGGCGGGCGGAGCCGGGGGCGCGGCCGGCGTCACCGGGGCGACCGCGGCCACCGGAGCCGGCTCGTCCTCCACGGAGACCCCGAAGTCGGTCGCGATCCCGGCGAGGCCGTTGGCGTACCCCTGGCCGACCGCGCGGACCTTCCACGCGCCGCCCCGCTGGTACACCTCGACGACCACGAGCGCCGTCTCGGAACCGAGCTGCGGCGGGGTGAAGGTGGCGATCACCGAGCCGCCGACCGCGTCCCGCACGGTGGCGGTGGGCTCGACGCCCTGGAAGGTCTGCCCGGCGGCATCGGGGCTGGCCGTGACCACGATGCGCTCGATGCCCGGCGGCAGCGCGGCGGTGTCCACGGTGATCGAGTCGGGCGCCGACCCGCCTCCGGACCGGTAGGTGATACCGGGGCCGGACGGCTGGTTGTAGAAGATGAAGTCGGCGTCGGAACGCACCTTGCCGTCCGCCGTGAGGAGGAGCCCCGACACGTCGAGCCGCACCGGGGCAGCCACGTCCACCGTCACACGGGCGGTATTGAGCGGCAGGTTGGAACCAGGGGTCATAGCGGTCATGCCGGGTGAACGACCGGAGGGGCTTTGCCGTTCCCTTACCCTCGCCGCCAATTTCAGTGGCGGTTGCGCGGGTGGTTCTTCGCCATGCGTTCGTTGCCGAACTTGTAGGCGCCGGTCCAGCGGGCCATGACGAGCTGCGCGTCACCGGACTCCACCTCGGCCAGGAACTTGGCGGCCCGGCCACCGCGCAGGGTGCCCGCGTCACGGCCCCGGTGCGTGATGACCACGGTCCCGTCCCGGTGCGTCTCGTACGTGAATCCGTGTGGCTTCGGCATGGGTGGCAGCCTGCCGGGGCGCGGCCGGGCGGGCAACGCAATTACCGGCGCCCGGCCCGGGGTCGGGGCCGGGGGGTCGGGCCGCGCGGCAGATGCTCGTGCTGCCTGCCTGCCTGCCTGCCTGCCCTGCCTGCCTGCCTGCGCGGTCGTGTGCCGAGCAGTCGCGGGGCGGGCCCGGCGCCGGTGCGCCCGCGCCGGTGTCCGGCCCGCGCCCTGCGCCCCGGGTCAGGCGCCGGTCACGCGGCGCGGGACGCCGAGGGGGTTCGCCTCGCGCAGTTCCGGGGGGAGCAGGGCGTCCGGCACCGACTGGTAGACCACCGGGCGCAGCCAGCGCTCGATGGCGGTGCCGCCGACCGAGGTGGAGTGGGAGGTGGCGGCCGGATAGGGGCCGCCGTGGTGCTGGGCCGGGGCCACGGCGACCCCGGTGGGCCAGCCGTTCACCACGATCCGGCCCGCGAGCCGCGTGACCTGCCCGATCAGCTCGGCTGCCGGACCCGGCGCCCCCTCGCCCTCGGCGCGGGACAACTGGAGGGTCGCGCTCAGGTTCCCGCCCAGGCGACCCAGCACGTCGGCAGCCTCGTGCTGCCCGCCGTACCGGACCACGACGGTGACCGGGCCGAAGCACTCCTCCAACAGCAGCTCGTGCCCGGCACCGTCCAGGAGCTCGCGGGCGGTGACCGCCAGGAAGCCCGGTACGACGCCGTGCTCGCCGTGCGGGCCCGCGGCGACCGGGGCGGCCACCCCGGGCAGGGTCGCGCGCTCGCGGACGCCCGCGAGGAAGTTCTCCCGCATGCGGTGGTCGAGGAGCACGCCCGGTTCGCCGTCCCCGAGGGCCTTGGCGAGCGCCGCGGTCAGCCGGTCGCCGTCCGCGCCCTCGGGCACCAGGACCAGTCCGGGCTTGACGCAGAACTGGCCCACGCCCAGGGTGACCGCCCCCGCCAGCCCGGTGCCGATCTCCTCGGCGCGCTCGGCGGCGGCCGCCGGCGTGACGACGACGGGGTTGAGGGAGCCCAGTTCGCCGTGGAAGGGGATCGGTACGGGGCGGGCCGCGGCCGCGTCGAACAGGGCCCGCCCACCCCGTACGGAGCCCGTGAAACCCGCGGCGGCGACCAGCGGGTGGCGGATCAGCTCCGGGCCGGCGTCGAACCCGTGGATCAGGCCGACCACTTCGGCGGGCAGCCCGGCCGACACGGCGGCCCGGCGCAGCAGTGAGACGCACAGTTCGGAGGTGGCGGGGTGGTCGGGGTGCGCCTTGACGACGACGGGGCAGCCCGCGGCCAGGGCGCTCGCGGTGTCGCCGCCGGGCACGGAGAAGGCCAGCGGGAAGTTCGAGGCGGCGAAGACGGCGACCACGCCCAGCGGCACCTTGTAGCGGCGCAGTTCGGGGCGGGGCGGGGTGAGTGAGGGGTCGGCCCGGTCGACGCGCACGTCGAGGTGGGCCCCCTCGTCGACGGCGTCGGCGAAGGCCCGCAGCTGTCCGGTGGTGCGGGCCAGTTCGCCGGTGAGCCGGGCGGGGCCCAGCGCGGTCTCGGCGTCGGCCGTCGCGACGACGAGGTCGACGGCGCCGTCGAGGAGGTCGGCGGCGCCGCGCAGGAAGGCGGCGCGTGCGGTGGCGTCGGCCAGTGCGCCGCGACCGGCGTGCGCGGCGCGTACGGCGTCGTCCACCTCGCGCGGTGTGGCTTCCGCCGCAACCCGTTCGCGCTGCTTCCCGGTGCGGGGGTCCACACTCCAGACTGGTGTCGCTGCCATCGCCCGCTACCTCCTGGATCGTTCAGTATTCTGAACGCCGTTCCGGTGGATGAATGATCACTTCTGCTGCGGAGCCTATTTCCGCGTCCACCGCGTGACAAGAGGCGATCAGAGCCGACCAGGACCAGAGGGGAACGAGGCGTATGACGACAGCCGAGCCGGAGGGCCCTGCCGCCGCGGAGGACGAGACGGGCGGGGAAGGCGTGGAAGGCGTGGAACGTGCGGTCGGGGTGGGCGGCACGGACGGCGGGGAAGGCTCGGGTGGCCTCGCGGGCGGCCCGGCGGCGCCGGTGAAGTCGGCGGTCCGAACCGTGCTGCTGCTGGAACACTTCGCGGCACGACCGGGCCTGCACAGCCTCGCCGACATCCAGAACGACCTCTCCCTGCCCAAGTCCAGTCTCTACATGCTGCTGCGCACCCTGGTGAGCCTGGGGTGGGTGGAGACGGACGCCACCGGCACCCGGTACGGGATCGGCGTCCGCGCCCTGCTGGTCGGCAGCTCGTACATCGACGGGGACGAGGTCGTCGCGGCGGCCCGGCCGACCCTGGACCGGCTCTCCGACGACACGACCGAGACCATCCACCTGGCCCGGATGGACGGGACGAGCGTCGTCTACCTCGCCACCCGCCAGTCGCAGCACTACCTGCGGCCCTTCACCCGGGTCGGACGCCGACTGCCGGTCCACTCGACGGCGCTCGGCAAGGCGCTGCTGGCCACGCACACCGACGAGGAGGTGCGCAGGCTGCTGCCGCGGCGGCTGGAGGCCGTCACGCAGCACACCATCACCGACCGGGAGCAGCTGGTGGAGGAGCTGGCGCTGGTGCGGGAGCAGGGGTACGCCGTGGACCGCGAGGAGAACACGCTCGGACTGCGCTGCTTCGGGGTGGCCGTGCCGTACCGCACTCCGGCCCGGGACGCGGTGAGCTGCTCGGTGCCGGTGGCCAGGCTGACGCCGGGGCACGAACAGGTGATCAAGGCCGCGCTGTTCGAGGCCAGGGACCGGCTGTCCGTGGTGACCCGGCGCATGTGACGGGGGACGGGAACTCCCCGGGCGGGGGCGGACTCGGGGCGGCGCGGTGACGGGGTGACAGGGTGGCGGGACCCGGGGGCGGGCGCGGTGAGGGGACTCGGCGCCGGCGGGACCCCGGGTGACGGGCCGGGATGGGGATACCTCCCCCACGTGGGGGAGACGGTTCACCTTCGTGGGGGAGGTGGCGGGGCCGCGGGCAAGGGACCGTTGGCGCATGACCACACGAGTGCTCCGCCCCACGTACGCGAAACGGCCGCCGGTCCCCGCTCCGGGCACGGGCCGGCGGATCCTGCGGGCCGTCGCCCTGGCTTCGACGGTGCCCTACCTCGCCCTCAAGGCGGCCTGGGTGGCGGGGAGTCACATCGGGATACCCGAGGGCAGCGTGTTGCGCGAGCACGGTCCTGTCGTGGTCGCGGCGAACACGGCGACCCTGGCCATGGACGCCTGCCTCATCGTGCTCGTGCTGGTGCTCACCCGACCCTGGGGCATGCGTGTACCGGGATGGCTGCTGACCGTCCCGGTGTTCGTCGCCACCGGTCTGCTGACCCCGATCCTCATCGGTTTCCCGGGGCAGATGCTGATCCGAGCCGTGGGGCTCGGAGCCGGGGAGGCCGTGCGGGCGGCGCGGGAGCCCTTCCTCGATCCGTGGGTGTTCACCGTCGTCCACGGGGGCTTCACGATCCAAGGCCTCGCCCTGCCCGGTCTGTTCCTCCCCTATGCGCGGGAGCGTTGGGGCGGGCGCGGCCCGGGTGCGCCGCGGCGTCGGTTCCCGTCACCCACGGGGGTGGTGGCGGGAACCGTCGCGGTCCTGGGCGCCGCGGTCGGCGCGGTACACCTGTACTGGGGCTTCGGGGGACGGCCTGGCTGCCCGCCGCGCGCGTCGCGGAGCACTCCGCGGAGACGGGTGTGGTTTCGGTGGCCCACGGGGCGTGCGCGCTCGCCGCCGGGGTGGGAGCGGTGATGCTGGCGAGGGGCGCGAAGCGTCGGGCGCGTTGGCCGCTTGCCCTGACCTGGGTCGGTGGGTCCGCGGCCGCGGCCTGGGGGCTGTGGATGCTGACGATGCAGCTCGGGTTGGACTTCGGTCCGACCGAACCGCCCACCGGCGTGATCACGCTGACGTACGCCGGCCAGACGCTCACCGGATTGCTCGCGGCCGCCGTCCTGATCCGGTACCTCGGATCCGAGCGCGAGGCCTGAGCGGGAGGTGATGATGGGGGCCGGGGCCGGGGTCGGGGCCGGGGCCGGGGCGGGTGCGGGGGACGGAGCCGTGAGTTCGGTGGGCGGGAGCGTGGGGACGGGGGCGGCGGGCCTGTCACGGCTTCGGGGGGTGGCGGGGGTGCGGGTTCGGCTGCGGTGGGTGCACCTGATCCTCGGCGGCGCCATGCTGATGCCCTACTTCCTCCTCGCCGATGTCGGAACCGGCATGTTCCTCGGTGGGGGCCAGGTGCTCAATTCGCTGCCGAGGGCCCTCCTCAGCTACGCCGTGGCCCTTCCGATGGCCGCCGCCACGGCCCTGTTCGGGCCGGTCCGGCCGCTGTCGGTGGCCGCCGTACGCGCCATGTGCGGGGTACCGGGGGAGCGGCTGGCCGAGGGGCCCGCCCGGTCCTGGGCCGCGCGGTGGCGGGCCTCGGCCTGGTGGACCCTGCACCTGGGGGTCGGCGCGCTGGTCAGCGGGCTCAGCCTGGCGCTGCCGCCGATGGCGGTGCTGCTGATGGTGCTGCCCTTCTCGGAGCGGCTGCGGGAGTCCCCGGTCGCAGGGGGCTGGTTCCGTACCGGGGACGCCGTGTACGCGGCCCCCCTGATCGGGGCGGGAATCCTGGTCGGGCTCGCCCTGTGCGCCGTCGGGGCCGGCGCGCTGCTGGCCCGGTGCGCCCCCCTGCTGCTCGGACCGACCGCTGCGGACCGGCTGGCCGCCGCCGAGGAACGGGCCGCCGACCTGGCGGTGCGCAACCGGCTGGCCCGGGAACTGCACGACGCCGTCGGGCACGCGCTGAGTGCCGTCACCCTCCAGGCGAGCGCTGCCCGCCGCGTCCTCGACCGCGACCCGGAGTTCGTCCGGGAGGCGCTCGCCGCGATCGAGGACACCACCCGGCGCACGGTCGGCGAGCTGGACGCCGTCCTCGGTCTCCTGCGGGACGGCGACCCGGCCCGCGCCGAGGCCGTACCCGCCCCGACCCTGGCCTCCGACCTCACCGGGCTGCTGGCCCGCACCCGGGCCGGCGGCACCGACGTCACCGCCCACGAGGACCCCGGACCGACCGGTGACTGGTCGCACCTGCCCGCCATCACCTCCCGCGAGGCCTACCGGATCGTCCAGGAGGGGCTCAGCAACGCCCTGCGCCACGGCGCGGGCCCCGTCGTCCTGTCGATCGCCGTCCGCGTCCGCGACGCACACCGTGAACTGGAGATCACCATGACCAACCCGCCGGCCGTCCTCCCCGCCCCGCACGCGGGAGGGATACCGCAGTCGCGCACGGGCGGTGGCCGCGGACTGCGGGGCTCCGCCGAGCGGGCCGTGCTCCTCGGCGGCCTCATCGAGACCGGACCGGACGACGGGCTGTGGCGGCTGCGCGCGGTCCTGCCGCTCGGCGGGGGCGCGCGATGAACCGGCCGCCGCTGCGCATCGTCCTCGCGGACGACGAACGCATGGTCCGTACCGCCCTCCGGGTCATCCTGGAGGCCGAACCGGACATGCGGGTCGTCGGCGAGGCCGCCTCCGGCGCCGAGGCGGTGTCGGTGGTTCGCTCCCTGGCTCCCGACGTGGTGCTGATGGACGTCCGGATGCCCGGGACGGACGGCATCCGGGCGACCGAGCAGATCCTGCGGACCATGGAAACGCCGCCGAGGATCGTGGTGGTCACCACCTTCGAGAACGACGCCTACGTGTACGACGCGCTGCGCGCGGGCGCCGCCGGGTTCCTCCTCAAGCGGGCCGAACCGGACGAGTTGATCGGCGCGGTCCGTCTCGTCGCCCGTGGGGACTCGCTGCTCTTCCCGTCAGCCGTCCGCACCCTGGCCGCGGCGTACGCGGCGGCGACCCCGCCCGCCGCCCCGGCCTGGGCGGCCCGGCTGACGGAGCGGGAGGCGGACGTCCTGCGGTTGATGGCCACGGGCCTGTCCAACCACGAGCTGAGCGAGCGGCTCGGGGTGGGACCGCAGACCGTCAAGACGCACGTGGCGTCCGTCCTCGCCAAGACCGGCTCCCGCGACCGGACGCAGGCGGTCATCGCGGCCTACGAGGGGGGCTTCATCATGAAGAAAGACTGAGAACCCCGCCACAATCGGGGCAGAGCGGAACGCCCGGGGCCATTGGTGCGTCCTTCTGGGGGATGAACAAGACGATCAGGCGTGCGTCGGTCTTCTGTCTGCTTCTGGTGCTGGCCCTTTTGGTGCGGGTCACCTGGGTGCAGGCGTACCAAGGCCAGGCCCTCGCAGACGACAAACACAACCGGCGCAACCTCATCGGGCAGTACGAGAACCCGCTGGGCAACATCATCGTGGGCGGGGAGGCGATCACCGGCTCGGAGAAGACCGGCGGCAAGGACTTCGCGTACAAGCGGACCTACGTCGACGGCCCCCTCTACGCGCCGATCACCGGCTACAGCTCGCAGGCCTACGGGACGACCATGTTGGAGGGTGTCTACAAGAACATCCTGAACGGCAACGACACCCGGTTGAAGACCGTGATGGACATGCTCACCAACAAGCGGGCCGACCCGGGCAACGTCCTGACCACGATCGACAAGGGCGTCCAGAAGGCCGCGTACGACGCCCTCGACGGCAAGCAGGGCGCCGCCGTGGCGATCGATCCGGCGACCGGCGCGATCCTCGCCGTCGTGAACAACCCGTCCTACGACCCCGGTCGCATCTCGGGCGCCAACGACAAGGCCGCCTGGGACGAACTCTCGGCCGACAAGGGCAAGGCCATGGAGAACGTCGCCCTGCGCAAGCCGCAGGCCCCCGGCTCCACGTTCAAGTTGGTCACCCTCGCCGCGGCGATCGAGAACGGGCTGATCACCAACATCGACCAGCAGACCGGAGTCCCGGCCCCGTACACGATCCCCGGCACCCGCACGAACCTGCCCAGCGAGGCGGGCGACGCGGCCTGCAACAACGTCTCGGCCCGCACCGCGCTCAAGCTGTCCTGCAACAACGTCTTCGCGGAGCTGGCCTTCAAGCTGGGCCAGGACAAGATGCGCGCGATGGCCGAGAAGCTCGGCTTCAACGAGCAGATCGACACCCCGATCCGGACCAACCCGTCCAGCAAGTACCCGTCGAAGAAGATGTCCGTCGACCAGGTCGCGCAGACCGGCATCGGCCAGTTCGACGTGCAGGCCACCCCGCTCCAGATGGCCATGGTGACGGCCGCGATCCAGAACGGCGGCAAGCTGGTCGCCCCGCACGTGGTCTCCGAGGTGACCGATGCGGACGGCAACGTCCTGGAGAGCTTCAAGGACCCGAAGTCCGAAGAGGTCATGAGTCCGAAGACGGCGTCGATGCTCGCGGACGCGATGCGCACGGTCGCCACCGAGGGCGGCGGCAAGCCCGCGCAGGTGGCGGGCGCCGAGGTGGGCGGCAAGACCGGTACCGCCCAGCGCGGTGTGAACAACAGCATCCCGCCGCTCGCCTGGTTCACCTCGTATGCCAAGGCCGGGGACAAGCAGATCGCGGTGGCCGTGATGATCGAGAACTCGGACACCGACCGCACCGAGATCGGCGGCGGCAGGCTGGCCGCGCCGATCGCCCAGAAGATGATGGCGGCCTGGGTGAAGAAGTAGCCCGGGCACAGTGGCCCCGGGCAGGTCCACCCCCTCCCGCACGGCCCGCGCGCCGGGAACCGACCAGGTTCCCGGCGCGTTTTCCCCTCCGTGATCAGGAACGCGCGCGCCGCCGACGTCAACGCCATAGCCGCCCTGCACGCGCGGGCCCGGGCCACCTACTACGCGGGCCGGGTACCGGAGGAGACCTACGCGGGCGACCTCGCGCTCGCGCGGGCGCGCGAGGCCTGGTCCCGCGCCGTGGCCAGGACCGCGCCGGAGGGCGAGGTCCTGTGCGCCGAGCGCGACGGCCAGGTCACCGGGGTCGCCGCCTTCCGCAACGCCGACGGCGAGACCACCCTCACCCAGCTCCACGTCGACCCCGACCACTGGCGTCGGGGTACCGGCGCCGCCCTCCACGAGGCCTGCCTCGACGCCTGGCGCAGGGCCGGGATCGAACAGGTCCGGCTGGAGGTCTACGGGCACAACCTCCGTGCCCAGGCCTTCTACGCGGCCCATGGCTGGGAGTCGGAGCCGCCGTCCGGCCGCACCGGCTCGCACCTCACCCTCCGGTTGCGCGTGCCTCCCGTGTCCGGGGAATGAGACGCGGGGGCGAATGGTTGAAGCTCGAACCGTTTGGTTCGAACCGTCCCGTTCGAACCGTTCGGCTCGAACCGTCAACCCCGGGAACCGGAGAGAAGAAGGAACATGCGCGTCGAGATCTGGAGCGACATCGCCTGCCCCTGGTGCTACATCGGAAAGGCCCGCTTCACCAAGGGCCTGGCCGACTTCGCGCACCGCGACGAGGTGGAGGTCGTCTTCCGTTCCTTCGAGCTCGACCCGGGCGGCGCCAAGGGCGTCACCGCACCCGTCGTGGACATGCTCGCCCGCAAGTACGGCCGCACCCTGGAAGAGGCCCGCGGCATGGAGGAGCACGTGGCCTCCGCGGCCCGCGCCGAGGGGCTGACGTACCGGACCGAGGGCCGCGACCACGGCAACACCTTCGACATCCACCGCCTCCTGCACCTGGCCGCCGCCCGCGGCCGCCAGGAGGAACTGCTCGACCTGGCCTACCTCGCCAACTTCGGCGAGGAGCGTTCCGTCTTCGACCCCGAGGTCCTGGTGGCCCTCGCCGTGGAGGCCGGACTGGACGAGGCGGAGGCCCGCGCGGTCCTCGCCGACGACTCCGCCTACGCCGCCGAGGTGCGGGCCGACGAGCGGGAGGCGTCCGAACTCGGCGCCAACGCCGTTCCGTTCTTCGTCCTGGACCGCCGCTACGGCATCTCCGGCGGGCAGCCCGCCGAGGTGTTCACCCGGGCGTTGGAGCAGGCCTGGGCCGGACGCGAGGTGGCCGAACCCGCCGCCGTCGACGCGTGCGAGCCCGACGGCTCCTGCGCCGTCCCGCAGGCGTAGCGCCGGGACCGGCTCGGGACCGGAGCGACTCGATCCGTCGTGCATAAGTCAACCTTTGGGTCGGCGCGTAAAACTCGGCAATGGACTTTGGGTTGATCCTGGCGCAGAGTTGACGCCATGGGTCTTTCGCTCTCCGACGTGTCCCGCGCCGAGTTCGCGCACTCCACCACCTACCTGAACACCGCCACCTGCGGGATCCTCCCGCGGGCGGCCGTGGCCGAGGTACGGGCCCTGGCCGACGCGGCCGGGGCCGCGGACCCCGCCGGCTTCGGCGACTTCGACCGGGTGAACCGGGTACGGGCCGCGTTCGCCCGGCTCGTCGGGGTCGACCCGGCCCGGGTGGCCGTCGGCTCCGCCGTCGCCACCCACGTGGGACTGGTCGCCGCCTCCCTCGCGCCCGGCGCCGAAGTCCTCTGTCCCGAGAACGAGTTCGCCTCCGTCATCAACCCCTTCGCCCTGCGCGGGGACCTCAAGGTCCGCTACGCGCCCCTGGAGGAGATGGCCGGAGCCGTCGGCCCCGACACGACGCTGGCGGCCCTGAGCGCCGTGCAGTCCGCCGACGGGCGGACGGCCGACCTCGCCGCCGTCCGCGCGGCGACGCGCGCCCACGGAGCGCGCATGCTTGTCGACGCGACCCAGGCGGCGGGCTGGCTGCCCTTCGACGCCGCGCCCTACGAGTACACCGTGACCGCCGGCTACAAATGGTTGCTCGGCACGCGCGGGGCCTCGTACCTGACGGTGTCCGAGGAGGCCCAACAGGACCTGACGCCGCTCCACGCGGGGTGGGTGGCGGCGGAGTCCATGTGGGACGCCACCTACGGCCCCATGCCGGAACTCGCCCACGACGCACGCCGATTCGACGAGTCACCGGCCTTCCTGGCCTACCACGCCGCCGAGCCCGCACTGGCCCTGCTGGAGCGCGTCGGCATCGAGGCCGTCCACGCGCACGACACCGCCCTCGCCGCCCGCTACCGGGCCGGCCTGGCCCGTCTCGGCCACGAGCCCGTGCCGGGCACGGCGCCGATCGTCTCCGTCCCCGGCCTGGCCTCCCGGCAGCCGGAACTGCTCGCCGCCGGCGTGTCCACCGCCGCCCGCGCGGGCGCGCTGCGGGCCTCCTTCCACCTCTACAACACCGAGGCGGACGTCGACCGCCTGCTCGACGTACTGGCGGGCTGACCCGACCGCGGTCCCCCCTGCCGACCGGTGGCGGGGGCCGTTCCCGCCCCGGGGCCGACGTCGAACCTCCGCCGCGGGGCCGCCCTCCGGGCGAGGACGGCGGTTCGGCGTTCGACGACGGGCCCTACCGCCAGGCCGAGGCCGCCGCCGAGAGGGCCGGCGCCGGGTCGGCGGACAGGGCCGTGGCCAGGGCGCGCAGCGACGCCTCGACCGCCTCCGGGGAGGCCGCCGGGCCGTAGTGGTTGACCCGGATCATCTCCGAGGCCAGCGCCCCGCCGCCCGCGGCGAGCGGGGCCGCCGGGTCCGCCGCCAAGGCCTTCGCCACCAGCGAGGAGGCGTCCGCGACCCGCAGCGTCGTCGCCACCGGAGCGGCCTGCGCCGGATCGCGCACCCAGGGGGACAGGCCCAACGCGGCGGCGCCCGCCCGGGTCGCCCGGGCCGCGCCCGCGTGCCGGGCCAGTACCCCGTCCGGGCCCTCCACCCCGATCCGCTCCAGGCAGGCCTCCAGGGCCAGCATCTCCAACTGCGCGGGCGCGTGCAGCAGCGTCCTGCGACCTCCGTCGATCCAGCGCTCCTTCCAGTCCAGGAGGGAGAGGTACGAGCGGCGCGGGGCCGCCGGATTCTCGGCGAACCGCGCCCACGCGCGCTCCGAGACCGACACCGCCGAGACGCCCGCCGGACCGCCCATCGCCTTCTGCGCGCCGATCACGCACAGGTCGACGCCCCACGCGTCCGGCAGCAGCGGCTCGGCGCCCACCGAGGCCACCGCGTCCAGCATGAACAGCGCCCCGTGGGCCCGTACGGCCTCACCGATCTCCGCGACCGGGTTCGTGTTGCCGGTGGCCGCCTCCGCGTGCACGAGCGACACGAAGTCGATCTCCGGGTGCGCGGCGAGCGCGTCGGCCACCTGGGCGCCCGTCACGGCGGTGTCGAACGGCACGGCGAGATCCACCACGCTCGCCCCGCAGTCGCGCAGCCAGTTGCCGAAGGTGGTCCCGTAGGGGCCGGTGACGACGTTCAACGCCGTGGACCCGGGCCGCGCCCCCGAGCGGATGCACCCCTCCAGCGGCAGCAGCGCCTCGCCCTGGGTGATCACCACGTCCTGGCGGGTGTCGAGGAGCCGCGCGACCCCCCGCTCGATCGACGCGAAGTGCTCGGCGGTGAGCGGCGGAAGGTCCAGGAGGGGGTGGGTCACGGCTGTGCTCTCTTCGTCCGGGGTTTCCGGTCGAGCGTACCCAGCGCGCACGTACAGTGCCGACATGACCGATGCAATGGCCATGCATGACGGCGCAGTCATGCATGTGAAGGGACGTGTGCTCGTCGGGCCCCACGAGGTGCGCGACGAACTCTGGATCGTCGGCGGCCGGATCTCCTACGAGCGGCCGCGCACCGCCCGCGAGGTCACCACGGTCACCGGCTGGGCGCTGCCGGGCCTGGTCGACGCGCACTGCCACGTCGGCCTGGACGGCCACGGCGCCGTCGACGCGCCGACCGCCGAACGGCAGGCCCTCACCGACCGGGACGCCGGCACCCTCCTCATCCGGGACGCCGGTTCCCCCTCCGACACCCGCTGGATCGACGACCGCGACGACCTGCCGAAGGTCATTCGGGCCGGTCGGCACATCGCCCGCACCCGCCGCTACATCCGCAACTACGCCCACGAGATCGAACCGGCCGACCTCGTCGAGTACGTCGGCCGTGAGGCCCTGCGCGGTGACGGCTGGGTCAAGCTGGTGGGTGACTGGATCGACCGCGAGGTGGGAGACCTGACGGCCTGCTGGCCGCGCGCCGAGGTCGAGGCGGCCATCGCCGAGGCACACCGGTTGGGCGCCAGGGTCACCGCGCACTGCTTCGCCGAGGACTCCCTGAGGGACCTCGTCGAGGCGGGCATCGACTGCGTGGAACACGCCACCGGGCTCACCGAGGACACCATCCCGCTGTTCGCGGAACACGGTGTCGCCATCGTGCCGACCCTCGTCAACATCGCCACGTTCCCGAAGATGGCCGCGGGCGGCGAGGCCAAGTTCCCCCGCTGGTCGGCGCACATGAGGCGACTGCACGAGCGGCGGTACGACACCGTCCGCGCGGCCTGGGACGCGGGCGTCCCGGTGTACGTCGGCACCGACGCGGGAGGTTCCCTGCCGCACGGGCTGGTCGCCGCCGAGGTGATGGAGCTCGTCAGGGCCGGCATCCCGGCCCTGGACGCCCTCTCGGCGACGGCGTGGGCGGCGCGCGAGTGGCTCGGCAGGCCCGGTCTGGTCGAGGGCGCGCCGGCGGACCTCGTCGTCTACGGCACCGATCCGCGGGCCGACGTACGGGCTCTGGCGCAGCCGGACCGGGTGATCGTGAACGGCACGGTCCGCGCCTGAAGCGCGACGGCCGGGGCCGCCATGTTCCCGGCCGCTCGCGCGCACCGGGTTGACGGGCCGTGTCGTCGCGGCCCGTCCGTCGTTTGAAACGCCTTGTCGGAGGCGTGGCGGGCCCTGTGGTCGGGGCGGGGGAGCACTCGTGTGCCGGTCGGGGCGCAATGAATCGAATATGTGCATGGAAACCACCCGTTGGGGTGAACTCCCTCCAGGTTTTCGCCCGTTCACCCGGAGTGCGTAAAAATTCCCAGGGTCGAGGCCGTCGGCGCGCGCAATGTCCCCCATTGGCGGCGCGACGGCTCCCATCTCCCCGGGGGTTCCACCACCTTGAACAGCAACACCTTCCGCATGCCCGCGGTCGCCCTGCTCGCCGCGGGGGCGGTCGCCCTCCTCGCGGCGCCGCCCGCCCTCGCCACGGGCGGCACCGGCGAGGGCGGCGAGGGCAGTTCCGGCGCCGTCGTCCTGCGGGCCGGACTGGACGTGAGCCTGCTCAACAAGACCGTGAACGTACCGCTGAAGACCTCGCTCAACGAGGTCAGCGCGCCCCGGACGGCCCAGCAGACGGCCCTCACCGTCACCCTCGACGGGGTCGAGCAGGGACAGCCGATCAACATCCTCAAGGCGGACGTCGCCACGTCCAAGGCGACCGCGGACAAGAACCGGGCCGAGGCCGAGGCCAACCTCGCCAAGGCCCGCGTGCACGTCCCGGGGCTGCCCGCCCTCTCCCTCATCGAGGTGGAGAAGGTCACCTCCAAGGCCGTCTGCGAAGCCGGCAAGAAGCCCGTGGCCACCTCCAACGTCCTCGGCTCGGTGACCGCCCTGGGCAAGAAGACCACCCTGTCCGCCGCCGGACCCACCGTGGTGGACGTGCCCGGAGTCGGCGCGGTCACCCTCGAACTGTCCGCGACGGAGACCACCTCCACCACGGCCGCCGCGACCGCGCTGCGGCTCAAGGTGGCCGTGAACCCGGCCAAGTTGAACGTCGCGGAGGTCGACGGCGAGATCGTGCTCGCCGAGGCGCACTGCACCGCCCCGGCGGGCCCGGCCCCGAACGCCGAGCCGGCGGCGAAGCCGGACGCGAAGCCCGCGGCCGTCGCCGACGTCAAGCCGCAGACGGCGACGGGCGGCAAGCCCGCCGCCCAGGCCAACCTCGCCGAGACGGGCGCCGGTTCCGTGACCCCGTACGTGGCGGGCGGCGCGCTGCTCCTGCTCGGCATCGGCGGGTGCGCGCTCGTCGTCACCCGGCGCGGCAAGGCACCGCAGGGTTCGTGACCCGGCGGGGCGGGGCTCCGCGCACCGGACGAACCGGTGCGACGGAGCTCCGTCGGGCGGCGGCGCCCCCGGGGCTCCGGCGGCGGACGGGCGGACGTCGACCGGTCAGCGGGTGGCGTGCTCCAGGCCCTGGGCGGTGGCCCCGCGCGAGGTCACGGCCTCGGTGACCTGACGGTCGATGCGCCCGTACTCGGTGCGCTTCGCCGCGGGGAGGGCGGAGTCGGAGGCCGAGCAGGAGGCGCAGACCACCCGGAACGGGGGCCCCATGTCCGAGTACTGCGTGAGGTACTCGGCCTTCACCACCTCCCAGCGGCCCGGATGCGCCGCCGAGGGGGAGAAGGTGAAGCGGGGGATCGAGGACTGGTTGCCGCGCAACTTGTCGGCCGGTACGAAGCTGGCGACCTGGTCGCCCATGCCGAAGACCACCCAGGTGCCGTTGATCTTCTCGTAGGGCTGGGGCACGTGGTTGTGCGTGCCGATGATCAGATCGATGTCGGCGAGGCCGTCGGCCGAGCGCGAGGCGGTCAACGCCTGCGCCAGATCGCGTTGCTGCTGGTCGGGCGCGGTCTGCCACTCGGTGCCCCAGTGGATGCTGAGCACCACCACGTGCGCGCCGGCGGCCCGGGCCGCCCGGGCGTCGTCGATGATCCTCCGCTGGTCGATGAGGTTGACCGCCCAGGGCTTGCCCGCGGGGAGCGGGATCCCGTTGGTGCCGTACGTGTACGACAGCTGGGCGACCTTCGCGCCGCCCGCCGAGAGCAGGGCGGGGGCCTTGGCCTCCTCGGCGCTGCGGGCGGAACCGACGTGGGGGATCCCGACCCGGTCGAGGTGGTCGAGGGTGCGGACGAGACCGTCCCAGCCGTCGTCCAGGGTGTGGTTCGAGGCGGTCGAGCAGCTGTCGTACCCGGCGTCCTTGAGCGCGTCGGCCAACTGGTGGGGGGCCTTGAAGGTCGGGTAGCCGGTGTAGGGGCCGCCGGGCCGCCCGTACGGTATCTCGTGGTGGCACACCGCCAGGTCGGCGGCGGACACCACCGGTTTGACCCCGGCGAGTATCTTCCGGAAGTCGTACTCGCCCGCCCTGCCCGCGTCGTCCGCCGACCGTTGGATGATCGACGGGTACGGGATGATGTCACCCGTCGCCACCAGCGTGAACGGCTTTCCGGGGGTGCCGCCGCTCGCCGCCGGGCCGGGTTCGGTCCCCCCTGGCCGGCCCTGGAGACGCTGGTCCGTGGCGCCGTTGTCGAGCAGGCCCGGGACCGCGTACACGGCCGCGCCGCCCGCCACGACCAGCCCCGCCAGAACCACGCCTATTCGTATGGAAGCCTTCACGGCCGCCGCCCCCTGTCGTCGCACGCTGTCGGCACACCGGCCGTGGCCGCCATCGTAGGCACGCCCCACGGGCTCTGCCGCAGGGACCCGGTCACCGCCCGGCCAGGGCCAGCGCGTGGTCCAGGGCCTGGAGGAGGCGGCCCGTCGTCGCCCGGTCGCGGACGGCCAGCCGCAGCCAGGACCCGTCGAGCCCCGGGAAGGTGTCCCCGCGCCGGACGGCGAAGCCGAGCGCCCGCAGCCGGGTCCGTACCTCCATCGCCCCTTCGACCCGGATCAGGACGAACGGTCCCTCGGCCTCTCCCACGACCGTGACCTCGTCGAACTCCGCGAGCCCGGCCAGCAGGTGCGCCCGGTCCACGGCGATCCGCCCCGCGGCCGCCTCCGCCTCCGCCAGCGCGGACGGCTCCAGACAGGCCTCGGCCGCGACCAGCGCCGGGGTCGACACGGGCCACAGCGGCTGCGCCGCCGCCAGCTTCGCGATCACCTCCGGCTCCGCCAGGACGTAGCCGACCCGCAGCCCCGCCAGCCCCCACGTCTTGGTCAGGCTGCGCAGCACCACCAGGCCCGGCACGTCGAGCCGCCCCGCGAGGGCCTCCCGCTCGCCCGGGACGGCGTCCATGAACGCCTCGTCGACGACGAGGATCCGGCCCGGCCCGGCCAGCGCGGCCAGGGTCGCCGCCGGATGCAGGACGGACGTCGGGTTGGTGGGGTTCCCGACCACCACCAGGTCCGCGTCCTCGGGCACCGCCGCCGGATCCAGCCGGAAGCCGTCCGAGGCCCGCAGCAGGACCCGTTCCACCTGGTGTCCGGCGTCCCGCAGGGCCGCCTCCGGCTCGGTGAACTGCGGGTGCACCACCACGGGCCGCACCGCGTCCAGGGCGCGCGCGATCAGTACGAAGGCCTCCGCGGCCCCCGCCGTCAGCAGCACCCGCTCGGTCGGCACCCCGTGCCGCCGGGCGACGGCCGCGCGGGCGGCCCGACCGTCCGGGTAGGCGGCGAGGTCCCCGAGGCAGGCCGCGAGCCGTTCCTTGAGCCACGCCGGTGGCGTGTCCGCCCGTACGTTGACCGCCAGGTCGACCAGCGCCCCGCCCGCGTCCAGGACCTCCGCGTCCCCGTGGTGGCGCAGGTCGTGCGGCCGGACCGTGGCCACGGCGCAGGTCGCCGCCATCGACCGGCGCTTGGGCACCAGGAGTTCCCCGCCGCCCGCCAGCGCCGCGGCCTCCGCGACGGAGCCGGCCCCCGTCGCCCGGAGCGCCGCCCCCGACGGGTGCGGTACCTCGATCCGCGCGAGTTCCTCCGCGGGATGGCCCACCAACGGCACGCCGAAACGTTCCGCCGCGCCCACGATGCCCGGCTCCGCCGTCTTGGCCTCCACGGTCGCCAGCGCCGCCACCGCCTCCACGGTGAGCCCGGCGCCCCGCAGGGTCTCCTCGATCAGCGCGCAGACCTCCGCCACCGAGACCCCCGCGCGTGCGCCGACCCCGACCACCAGCCGCGTCACGTAGTCGCCCACCGGGGTCCTCCCTCCCTCGTCACGGTCGCGGTCACCCGTCGGCCATCCGTCCGTACGTCGTTCGTCCCCGCCGGTACCGCGTTCCCGCGTCAACACCGCGTAGTCCGCCCCACCGCACACGGAAGTGCGCCGGCGCCCCGCAATCGGTATTCAGGGGCACATGGCGGTGATCGTGGCGTTGGGCGCGTTCCTGATGACGCTGGCGGGTGGCTGGACGGCGCAACGCGTCACCGACCGCCGCCACCTCGTGCTGGGCCTGGCCGGAGGGCTGATGCTCGGCGTCGTCGGCCTCGACCTGCTCCCCGAGGCGATGCACGCGGCGGGCAGCGAGGTCTTCGGCGTCCCCCTCGCGCTCCTGCTGTTCGTGGCGGGCTTCCTCGTCGGGCACGTCGTGGAACGCCTGCTGGCCGTACGCCAGGCCGCGCACGGCGCCGAGGACGGGGCCCGGGTACCCCAGGTCGGGCTCACGGCTGCCGCCGCGATGGTCGGCCACAGCCTCGCCGACGGGGTGGCACTGGGCGCCGCTTTCCAGGTCGGCGGGGGCATGGGCGTCGCCGTCGCGCTGGCCGTCATCACCCACGACTTCGCCGACGGGTTCAACACGTACACGCTCACCCGGCTGTACGGGAACGCCCGCCGCAAGGCCGTGCTGATGCTCTTCGCGGATGCCGCCGCACCCGTCGTGGGCGCCGCGTCCACTCTGCTGTTCACCCTTCCGGAGGAACCTCTGGGCGCGTACCTCGGATTCTTCGGCGGGGTCCTGCTGTACCTCGCCGCGGCCGAGATCCTGCCCGAGGCGCACCACGACCACCCCGCCCTGTCGACACTGATGTGCACGGTGGGCGGGGTGGCGGGCATCTGGCTCGTCGTGGGCCTCGCGGAGTGAGCTCACCTGCCGGTCACCGGTGTCGCGCCGCGGCTTCCGCGAAACGACGGGCGACGGACGGCCGGGCCGCCCAGTGGGTGTGCAGGTAGCTGGCGTGCACCCCGTCCCGGACGAAGCCCTCGACGCGGCGCTCCGGATGGGTGAACCCCCACGCCGGCGCGGACCCGGCGCCCGGCTCGATCACCGTCCGGTGGAACTCGTGCCCCCGCAGCCGGGTACCGGCCGCGGCCAGGGCGCTGTCCGACACGGCGACCGCCTCGCGGTAGCCCAGCGTCAGCCGCTCCGACATCCGGGCGTCCGCGTCGAGGACCCCGCACATCGGCTTCCCGTCCAGGGTCCGGGCCAGGTACAGCAGGCCCGCGCACTCGGCGGCCACCGGCCCGCCCGCCCCGGCGAACGCGGCGACCGCCTCGCGGAGCGGTTCGTTGGCCGACAGCTCCGGCGCGTACACCTCGGGGAACCCGCCGCCGATCACCAGACCGGCCGTACCGTCGGGCAGCGCCTCGTCCCGCAGCGGATCGAAGGTGACGACGCGCGCGCCCGCCGCGGTGAGCAACTCCGCGTGCTCGGCGTACGAGAACGTGAACGCCGCCCCGCCGGCGACGGCCACGACGGGCCGCCCGTCGAACGGGCCGACGGCCGTGTCGCCGCCCTCCTCGGCCAGGGCCGTCCCGGGCGACCAGGGCTCGCACTCCATGGCAGGCGCCGTCCGGGCCAGCGCCATCAGCGCCTCCAGGTCGCAGCCCGCCCGGACCTGCTCCGCCAACGCCGCCACGGCGGCCAGGGCGTCCGTACGCCGCTCGGCGACCGGGACCAGCCCCAGGTGCCGGGACGGCGTCGCCACCTGGGGCGCCCGCCGCAGCACGCCGAGGACCGGCATCCCGGCCTCCTCCAACGCCTCCCGCAGCATGACCTCGTGCCGGTCGGAACCCACCTTGTTGAGGATCACCCCGCCGAGGCGGACCATCGGGTCGAAGGAGGCGAAGCCGTGGACCAGCGCCGCCACCGAACGCGACTGCGAGGAGGCGTCCACGACCAGGACCACCGGCGCCCGCAGCAACTTCGCGACCTGCGCCGTCGAGGCCAGCTCGCCCCGCCCCGCGGCTCCGTCGTACAGCCCCATCACGCCCTCGACCACGGCCAGGTCGCAGCCGGCGGAACCGTGCGCGAACAGCGGCGCGACCAGCTCCGGCCCGCACATGAAGGCGTCGAGGTTGCGGCCCGGGCGGCCGGTGGCGAGCGCGTGGTACCCCGGGTCTATGTAGTCGGGCCCGGCCTTGTGCGGGGACACGGCCAGGCCGCGTTCCGCGAAGGCGGCCATCAGGCCCGTCGCCACGGTGGTCTTGCCGCTGCCGGACGACGGCGCGGCGATGACCAGCCGGGGCACGTTCACGGACATCACCACTCGATGCCCCTCTGGCCCTTCTGGCCGGTGTCCATCGGGTGCTTGACCTTGGTCATCTCCGTGACCAGGTCCGCGAACCCGATCAGCTGCTCCGGGGCGTTGCGGCCCGTGATGACCACGTGCTGGGTACCCGGCCGGTTCCGCAGCACCTCGATGACCTCGTCGACGTCGATCCAACCCCAGTGCATCGGGTACGCGAACTCGTCCAGCACGTACAGCTTGTGGGTCTCGGCGGCCAGGTCGCGCTTGACCTGCTCCCAGCCCTCCTTGGCCGCCTGCTCGTTGTCCAGCTGGGCGTCGCGCTGGACCCAGGACCAGCCCTCGCCCATCTTGTGCCAGACGACGCTGCCGCCCTTGCCGGTCTCCCCGAGCGCCTTGAGCGCGTTCTCCTCGCCGACCTTCCACTTCGCCGACTTGACGAACTGGAACACCCCGATCGGCCACCCCTGGTTCCAGGCGCGCAGCGCCAGCCCGAACGCGGCCGTCGACTTGCCCTTGCCCGGGCCGGTGTGCACGAAGACGAGCGGCCGGTTGCGGCGCTGACGCGTGGTGAGCCCGTCGTCCGGAACGACGGACGGCTGTCCCTGGGGCATTACGCGACCCTCCTGTTGCTGTTGTGCCCGGCGCCGGACGCCACCGAGGTACGTACGTTCTTGACGAGCCCGGCCAGCGCGTCGGCCCGCAGCCCGTCGAGGGTGACGGACGGACCACCGAGGTCCGCGGCCAGCACCCCGGCCAGCCCCAGCCGGACCGGACCGGCCTCGCAGTCCACGACCACCGAGGTGACCCCCTCCGCCCGCAGCAGCAGGGCGGCGCGCTCGGACAGCTCGCGGGGCGTGCCCTGGGCCGAACCGCCGACGCCCCCGGCCGAGGTGGCCCGGCCGTCGGTGACGACGACCAGCAGCGGCCGGCGCGAGGGATCGCGCAGCCGCTCGATCCGCAGGACCTCACGGGCCTTCAGCAGCCCGGCGGCCAGCGGGGTGCGACCCCCGGTCGGCAGGCGTTCCAGCCGGGTCGCGGCGGCGTCCACGGACGAGGTCGGGGGCAGCGCCAGCTCTGCGGCGGCACCCCGGAAGGTGACCAGACCGACCTTGTCCCGGCGCTGGTAGGCGTCGAGCAGCAGCGACAGCACGGCGCCCTTGACCGCGCTCATCCGCTGCCGGGCGGCCATCGAGCCGGAGGCGTCGACCACGAACAGCACGAGGTTGCCCTCGCGGCCCTCCCGGGTCGCCTGCCGCAGGTCGTCCTTGCGGACCACCAGCCCGGTGCCGCTGCGCCCGCGCGCCCGCTGGTGCGGGGCCGCGGCCTGCACGGTCGCCGCCAGGTGCAGCTTCGTCAGCTGACCGCGGGGCCGCCGGGCGCCGGTGGTCCGGCCGTGCGCGGTACGGGCGCGCGAGCGCCGACCGGCGGCGCCGCCCTCACCGAGGCCGGGCACGCTGAGCATCCGGGTGCGGAACGGCTCGGAGGCCCTTACGGCCGCCTGCTCGGGCCCGTCGGCGCCGGCGTCGCCCTGCGCGGGCTGCGGCTCGGGTCGCGGTTCCGACGGCTCGGACGGCTCGGGCTCGGGCGACCGCTCGTCCCCGGAGCCCTCGGGCACGGGCGGGGCCGGCTGCCCCCGACCCTCGTCGGGCGGGGGAGTGCCGCCGCCGTCGGGACCGCCGTCGGGGCCGTCGTCGTCCGGGCCCTCGGGCTCCGGGTCGGGCTCGGGCTCCTGGTCGGGCTCGTCGTCGGGGAAGCGGTCGAGGATCTCGTCGAGCTTGTCCTCGTCCAGCCCCGGCGCGTCGAACGGGTTGCGGCGGCGCCGGTGCGGGAGCGCCAACAGGGCCGCCTGCCGGACGTCCTCCTTGCGGACGTCCGTCCGGCCCGCCCAGGCCGCCAGCGCGGTCGCCGTGCGGGCCATCACGATGTCGGCGCGCATGCCGTCGACCTCGAAACCGGCGCAGGTGGCGGCGATCCGCAACAGCGCCGTGTCGTCCAGCACCACCTTCGGGAGCAGGGCCCGCGCCGCCACCACCCGGGCCCGGACCTCGTGCTCGTCCCCGGCCCAGCGGCCGGCGAAGCCCGCGGGATCGTCCTCGTACGCGAGCCGGCGGCGCACCACCTCGACCCGCAGGGCGGGCTCGCGGGACGCGGCGACCTCCACGGTCAACCCGAACCGGTCCAGGAGCTGCGGCCGGAGCTCGCCCTCCTCGGGGTTCATGGTGCCGACGAGCAGGAAGCGGGCGTCGTGGCGCACGGAGACGCCCTCGCGCTCCACGTACGAGGCGCCCATCGCGGCGGCGTCCAGCAGCACGTCCACGAGGTGGTCGTGCAGGAGGTTGACCTCGTCCACGTACAGGATGCCGCGGTGGGCGTCCGCGAGCAGGCCCGGCTCGAAGGCCTTCACGCCCTCGGCGAGGGCCCGTTCGATGTCCAGTGCGCCGACGAGACGGTCCTCCGAGGCACCGACCGGGAGCTCCACCATCCGCGCGGGGCGGGCGCTGCCGGGGCCGGGTTCGTGGGGGCCGTCGGGGCAGGCCGGGTCGGGCGCGGTGGGCGCGCACGAGAACCGGCAGCCGGGTACGACGTCCACCTGCGGCAGCAGCGCCGAGAGCGCGCGCACGGCGGTGGACTTGGCGGTCCCCTTCTCGCCGCGCACGAGCACGCCGCCGACCGCCGGGCTGACGGCGTTCAGCAGGAGCGCCAGCCTCAGGTCGTCCTGCCCGACCACCGCCGTGAACGGGAAGTGGGTGCTGCTCATCCGCTGATCACTCCTTCGAGGGAACCGGGCCGGTCGCTCATCGAGCCGCGACGGCCGTCGGCCATGGGGTTCTGGTGTTCGCGGTGCGTCCGGGGCCGCTCCACCGCCGGGTGCCCCGCGTCCGAGGGGCCGCGCCCCGGGACGCGCGGCGCCGTCACGGCGCACCCGGCGGCAGGAACGGCAGCCCGTCCGGGACGCCCGACTCGACGAGCCGCAGCAGTCCGGCGGTGTCGGCGTGTTCCTCGATCAGGTCGCCCAGCAGATCGAGCTGTTCCTCGCGCAGCAGCCCGAACGAGGTGTCCGGGGCGGGCACGAACCGGCGGCCCGCGGCCGCGGCCACCTCCCGCAGGAAGGCCCGCCGGAAGCCGTCCGACTCCAGCGAGCCGTGCCAGTGGGTGCCCCATACGGCACCGACGCGACAGCCGTCGAGGAACGGCTCCCCGCCCAGCACCTCGGCCACCCCGTGATGGATCTCGTAGCCCTCGACGGGCTCGCCCAGCGCCGAGCCGACCGGCCGCGCCAGGGTCTTCTCCCGGGCGAAGCGGACGCGCACGGGCAGCAACCCGAGGCCGTCCACCGCGCCGGCCTTCGACTCGACCTCGTCCTCGATGTGCTCACCGAGGAGTTGGAAGCCGCCGCAGACGCCGAGCACCGGACGGCCCTCGGCGGCCCGCCGCGAAAGCGCGTCGGCGAGCCCCCGCTCCCGCAGCCAGGCCAGCGCCTTCACGGTGCCGCGCGTGCCCGGTACGACGACCAGGTCGGCGTCCGCCAGCTCCTCGGCCCGGTCCACGAACCGCACGACCACGCCCGGCTCGGCGGCGAGGGCGTCGACGTCGGTGAAGTTCGACATGAGAGGCACCGCGCACACCGCGACCCGCAGCACGTCCTCGCCGACCGGCGGAGCCACCACGGACTCCCGGACGGCCCCGCGCAGGGACACCCGCAGCCCGTCCTCCTCGTCGATGCCCAGCCCGTGCTGGAACGGCAGCACCCCGTACGTCGCCCGCCCGGTGAGACCGCGCAGCATCTCCAGGCCGGGCTCCAGGAGGGAGACGTCGCCCCGGAACTTGTTGACCAGGTATCCGGCGATCAGCGACTGGTCCTCGGGGGACAGCAGGGCGGTCGTCCCGAAGAAGGACGCGAAGACGCCGCCCCGGTCGATGTCCCCGACCACGACGACGGGGAACCGCGCGGCCCGCGCGATGCCCATGTTCACGATGTCGGTCCGGCGCAGGTTGATCTCGGCCGGACTGCCCGCCCCCTCGCAGATCACGGCGTCATACGTGCCCCGCAGCTGCTCCAGGCAGTCGGTGACGACGCCGAGGAGCTGCTCGCGGTGCCCACCGGGCGCGGCCGACCCGGGGAGCCGGTCGGGGCCCGCCGTGCCGAAGAAGCCGCGCGCGCTCATCTCGCCCACCGGCTTGCCGAGCAGCACGACCTGACTGCTGCGGTCGCTGCCCGGCTTGAGCAGGACCGGGTTCATCAGCGCGGTCGGTTCCACCCGGGCCGCCTGGGCCTGCATGGCCTGGGCCCGCCCGATCTCGGCGCCCTCCCGGGTCACGAACGAGTTCAGCGACATGTTCTGCGCCTTGAAGGGGGCCACCTTCACCCCCTGGCGGGCCAGCCACCGGCAGATGCCCGCCGTGACCACGCTCTTGCCCGCGTCCGACGTGGTGCCGGCGACCAGCATGCCGCCGCCGCGCCCGGTGCCGCTCATGCGCGCCGTCCCTTCGACGTGGTGCGGGAGACCAGCAGCCGGGCCGTGACGCAGGCGCCCAGCGCCAGCCAGGTGACCTGCCGCGACAGGCGTACGGCCCGCTCAATGTCGGCGACCTCCACGGGCCGCCCGGTCTCCCCGTTCAGCACGGCACGGTGCTCGGTCCGGCCGCCGTAGGACAGGGTGCCGCCGAGCCGGACCCCGAGCGCCCCCGCGAAGGAGGCCTCCACCGGTCCGGCGTTGGGGCTGGGGTGGGCGGCGGCGTCGGCGCGCCAGGCCCGTACGGCTCCCCGACGGTCGGGACCGGCCACGACGGCGGCCAGCGCCGTCAGGCGGGCCCCGGGCCAGCCGGCCAGGTCGTCGAGGCGGGCGGAGGCCCAGCCGTAGCGCAGGTGACGGGGCGACTTGTGGCCCACCATGGCGTCCAGGGTGTTCACGGCGCGGAAGGCCAGCAGGCCGGGCACCCCGGCGGCGGCCCCCCACACCAGCGCCCCGACGACCGCGTCGGAGGTGTTCTCGGCGACGGACTCCACGACGGCCCGGGCCATCTGCTGCCCGTCCAGGGACTGGGGGTCGCGCCCGCACAGGTGGGGCAGGCGTTCACGGGCGACCTCGGTGTCACCGACGGCGAGCGCCCCGCCGATGGCGCGCGCCTCCCGCCCCAGCGAGGTGCCCCCGACGACCGCCCAGGTGGCGGCGGCGGTCAGGGCCACGCGGGCGGCGGGGCGGGAGCGCACGGCGCGGGCGGCCAGGACGCCGACGGCGGTCGCGCCCCCGGCGCACACCAGGGTGTGGAGGACACCGCGGGCGCGGTCGTCGCGCCACAGGGCGCGTTCGACGGCGGCGGCGGCTCTCCCGAAGGCGGCCACGGGGTGCCCGCGGCGCGGATCCCCGAGGATCCGGTCGCCGATCAGGCCCGCCGCGGCGCCGTACGCGAAGACGCGATCGGCACGCATGGTGGCAGCAATGTCCTCACTCAGGGTCCGCGCCCTGGTTCGACGTGTCCGGCGGCGAGAGTTCCTGGCTCCCGGGGCGCGCACCGTGTGCGCCGCCCCGGTGACAGTGGCGGGACCGCGCCGGATTCGCACCGGACTTCCTCTTCCATGCCGCCGTATTGGCTCGCGCAGTCCACCACGCACCGAGAACGCCCGTCAACTTGCCGTTGACCTGCGGCGGGTGCGCGGAGGGGCGCAGGACGGGGCGCAGGGCGGGCGGTCCGCCGGGGCATGCGAAAGCTCCCCCCGGGATACCCGGAGGGAGCTTCGGCGCACCGTCTCAGCTGACGATCAGGTAGATCCCGTACGACACGGCCGCCGTGCAGAGCGCGAAGCAGACGTACGCGCCGCCGCGGGCCATGACCGCGGCGCCGCCGCGCTCGGTGGCGGCCTCGTGCTTGGACAGGCCCACCAGGCCCAGGGTGAAGAGGGCCACGAGGGCGACCGTGGCGGTGAGGCTGACTCCGAAGACGGAGCCGAGTGATGCCCAGTCGATCTTCATACCGCTGAATCCTCTGTCGTTCTCGGGGTCAGACCGCTGCGGCCGGAGCCGCGGGGGTCGCGGTCGAGGCCGGGATGGTGGCCTTGAGGTCCTCGTCGGTCACGGCGGCGGTGGTACCGGCCGCGGCGGTGGTCGGCGGGACGGTGACGGCGGCCATGGCCGTGGTGACGACACCGGGCTCGTCCGTCGCGCCGGGGGTCTCCAGCTCGTTGACGTTGTTGTGGTCGACGACCTGACGGCGGGAGATCAGCCAGATGGCGAAGCAGGAACCGACCAGGAAGACCGTGACCGCGGCGATGCCGATGTCACCGGTGCGCATGACGAGCTCGGCGATGGAGGCGACGAGCGCGGCGGCCGGCAGGGTCAGGCCCCAGGCGATGAACATGCGGGTGGCCGTGGACCAGCGGACCACACCGCCCTTGCGTCCCAGACCGGCACCCATGACGGCGCCGGAGCACGCGTGGGTGGTGGAGAGGGAGAAGCCGAGGGTGGAGGAGGCCAGGATGACGCTCGCGGCCGAGGTCTGGGCGGCGAAGCCCTGCTGCGGCTGGAGGTCGGTCAGGCCCTTGCCCATGGTGCGGATGATGCGCCAGCCGCCCAGGTAGGTGCCCATCGCGATGGCCAGACCGGCGGAGACGATGACCCAGACCGGCGGGTTGGCGCCGGCGGGCAGGGCGTTTCCGGCGATCAGCGCCAGGGTGATGATGCCCATCGTCTTCTGCGCGTCGTTGGTGCCGTGCGCGAGGGAGACGAGACCGGCCGAGGCGATCTGACCGGCGCGGTACCCCTTGGCGGAGGTCTTCTCGCCGACCTGGTTGCCCAGCTTGTACGTCAACTTCGCGGCCAGCATGGCGGCCACACCGGCGACGAGCGGGGCGGCGATCGCGGGGATCAGCACCTTCGTCACGACGACGCTGCCGTTGACCGCGTCGAGACCCGCGGAAGCGACCGCGGCACCGATCAGGCCACCCATGAGGGCGTGGGAGGAGCTGGAGGGCAGTCCGACCAGCCAGGTGACGAGGTTCCAGAGGATCGCGCCGACCAGGGCGGCGAAGATCACCTCCGGCTGAATGCCTTCCTCGTTGACCAGGCCCTTGGAGATCGTCTTGGCGACCTCCACGGACATGAAAGCGCCGACGAGGTTCAGCACGGCGGACATGGCGACCGCGGTCTTGGGCTTGAGAGCGCCGGTCGAGATGGTGGTGGCCATCGCGTTGGCCGTGTCGTGGAAACCGTTCGTGAAGTCGAACACGAGAGCGGTGATGATCACGATCCCGAGGAGAAGCGTTATGTGCTCCATTTACCCAGGCTTCTGTTTGACGTCATTGGCTCGGCGACCGTAGGCAACCTGGATGAACGGAAGGTGAACTGGGGCGGGCGGAGTGGTGCCTCGGAGTGCCGTGTGATCGGGACCTATATCCCGGTTCCACCGCGAATATAGCGATTCGTGCACGTCAGAGCGGGGCGAACACGCCCCTTCCGGGAGGACTTCCGGCCCGGGGCAACCCGGCCACGACGGTACGGAAGAGACCCAGATCACGCGCGGGGGCCCCGGCCCGCTCCGCCGGGACCCTCACCCCGGGCGGACTCCCGGCGGGGTTCCGGTTCCGCCGGACGGCGGCGGCGGGCGATCGGCTCCGGTGGCCCGACCGCCGGGCCGCCCCGACACTGGAGCCGTGCGTACCGCCACAGCGACGGCAGCGGCCGTCACAACGACCCTGATCGGTGCCGGAGCAGCCGCGGTCGCGGCCGGCCGGTACGCCGCCGACGCCGCCCTGCGGCCCGAACCCGGGCGCCCGTTGCCCGGTGGACCCCGGCTGAGCGTCCACTCCGCCGCCGGGGGCCGGGTGACGCTCACCCGTTCGCTCGCCTCCCTGCTGCCCGGCACCTGGGGCCTGTCCGCGCCCGGCGTGCACGCCGTGGTCGGCCCCGTCCTGCCCGACGTCCCGCACGATCCGGACGCCGTGGTGCGCAGCCTCCTCGCCGTCACCCACGGCAGCCTCGAACCGCGGGCCCGGGTCACGCTCACCCCCCAGGTCCACCTGGGCAACCCGCGCACCGCGCTCGGCCTCGACCACGCCGACGTGGACGTCCCCGGCGAGCTCGGGGCACTGCCCGCCTGGTTCGTGCCCGGCGCCCGGGACACCTGGGTCATCACCGTCCACGGGCTCGGCGCCGGTCGTGAGCACCCGATGGTGGTCATGCCCTTCCTGCACCGCAACCGCCTCCCCGTCCTCGACCTCGCCTACCGCGGCGACCTCGGCGCCCCCGCCTCCCCGGACGGCCTCGGCCACCTCGGCGAGTCGGAGTGGCGGGACCTGGACGCCGCCATCCGCTACGCCCTGCGCTACGGAGCCCGGCGGGTGGTCCTGCACGGCTGGTCCACCGGCGCCACCATGGCCCTGCACGCCGCCGAACGCTCCGCGCTGGCCGACCGGATCTCCGGACTGGTCCTGGACTCGCCCGTCATGGACTGGCAGACCACCCTGCGCGCCCTCGCCGCCGCCCGGCGCACCCCGGCACCCCTGATCCCGCTCGCGGTACGGGCCGCCGAGGGCAGGGCCGGGCTGCGCGCCGACCGCCGGCCCCCGGGCGCGGACCCGGCGGCGCTGCGCGTCCCGGTCCTGATCCTGCACGGGCCCGACGACACCCTGGCCCCCTGGGAGCCCTCCCGACGGCTGGCCGCCGCCCGGCCCGACCTGGTCACCCTGCACACCGTGCGGGGCGCCCCGCACGGGGCGATGTGGAACGTCGACCCGGCCGCGTACGAGGAGTCGCTGCGCCGTTTCCTCACCCCCCTCATGTGACGCGTCGGCGGGCGCTCCGCGCGGCGCCGGGGTGAAGGGCTTGTGCCGGACGGGGCGCAGCGGGCGGATTGTGACGGTTCGTCCAACCGTTGACCTGTGGAAACGGCTGGTTCCGTTTGGGCTTTCGGCCAGTGACGGGCGAGACTGCATCCGTGACGTCCCGAAAGCCTGATGAGCAGTTGGCTCGCGACTCCAGACTCCGACTCGTCTCCCCGCGCTCCGTCGCCACGGCGCGCAAGGCGGTGACCGACCGGCGAACCCGGCCGGCCCCCCGGCCTCCGGCGGGCACCCCCGCCACGGCAGACCTGGCGAACCGGGCCCGCGCCTCCCTCGCCGACGCGGTACGGCTGGCCCGCTGGGCCGAGCTGAACCTCGGGGCGGGCGACGGCGGACGCCCCGCGACGGCGGGCGCGCTGCCCGCGTCCGACGTGGAACGGGCCGCCGCGGAACTGGGCCTGACGCACGGCCAGATCCGGGTCGGTTGGGACCGCGCCCGGCTCTCCGGCCTCGTCGAGGTGCACGGCGGCCACGCCCGGCCCGGCTGGCGCCTGCGCGCCTGGGACCGCGACGACACCGCCGTCCTGCGCGGCTGGGTGGCCCTCTTCGACGCCTGGTCCCTCGTCCATCCGGCTCCCGCCGACATCGCCCCCGGGGCCGTCGCCGAGGTCGTCGAGGCGATGCCCCAGCTGCTCTCCCTCCTCCAGCTGTCGGCCGGTCCCGTCACCGTCCCCGACCTGCTGGACCTCCTGGGCCAGCGCGTGACCGAACTGCGCGACGAGCGCTGCGAGGTCCCGTACGCGGGCGAGCCGGCCGGATCCCGGGACCCGGCCGGCGAGGCCGCGCCCGCCGAATCGCGGCCCCTTCCCCTCGCCCGACTGCTGCGCTGGGCCCTCGGCGGCCTGGCCGCCGTCGACGCCGTCACCCTCGGCCCCGCGCGGGCCACCCTCACCCCGCTCGGCAGCTGGGCCGTCTGGGTCAAGCTGGAGCAGATCTGCGTCGCCGCGCAGAGCCCGGCCGGAAACATCGAGCAGTCCGCCGCCGCCATGCTGCACGGCTGCGCCCGGCTGACCCCGGGACCGGCCCGCGCCGAGTACCAGGCCTGGCTCGCCGCCCGGCCCGTCGGGCACGCCGTCAGCGAGCTGCTGCACGCCGCCCGCGGCGAGGACGCCCTCCTGCGCGGCCTGGCCTTCGAGGCGCTGCGCGTGGTCGGCGCCCCCGCCGAGCGCGAGGTCCGCGCGGCCGTGCGCGAACCCGCCCTGCGCCCCTACGCCCTGCTGTGGCTCGCCGAACACGACGGGATCGACCCCGATGAGGCCCAGGAGGTCCTCACCGCCGAGGAGTCGACCTGGCTCTGGGTGGACACGGCCGCCGCCATCGCCGACCACGGCGAGGCCGACCTGCTGGCGCGCCACCTCGACTCGGCCGTCCGCACGACCGTTCCCCGGCTGCTCGACGAGGTCCGCGCGGTGGGACACCCCCGCACCGTGCAGGTCCTGGTGGCACTGGCCGCCGCCCATCCCGACCCGGCCCTGGCCAAGGCCGTGCGGCGGGCGGCCTTCCAGGTCCACACCGGCGGGGCGTAGCCGGGCGGACCCGGACGGACGGGTGCGCGCCGCGGGTCAGACCTGCGGCGCGTACGTGCCGAAGCTCCAGACGTTGCCCTCGCCGTCGCGCGCCATGTAGTCCCGCGATCCGTAGTCCTGGTCGGTCGGCTCCATGAGGATCTCCACCCCGTGCTCGACCGCCCGGCGGTGGTGCGCGTCCACGTCGTCCACGACGACGTAGACCCCGGCCGGGCCGGCGCCCTCCATGGCCTTGTCGAAGGCGCCGCCGGTGCCCTTGCTGCCGAGCATCACCGCGCCGTTCCCGTACGACAGCTCGGCGTGCACCACGGTGCCGCCGTCGCCCTCGTAGACCGAGACCTGGGTGAAGCCGAACGCCTCCGTCAGCTGCTGGATCGCCGCCTTCGCGTCGCGGTAGAGCAGGGTCGGGACGATGGACGGAACGCCTGCCATGACGATCACTTCCTCTCGTGGACGTGCTGGTGCGTCGATGTGACCCGCACCACAGCATGGCAGGCGTCGTCGGCGGTCAGCGGAAGGTGTTGCACTGGGCCATGTCGCCCGTCCGGTAGCCCTGGTAGAACCACTGCCGGCGCTGCTCGGCCGAGCCGTGGGTCCAGGACTCGGGGGTCACGCGGCCCTGGAACTTCTCCTGGATCCGGTCGTCGCCGACCGCCGCCGCCGCGTCCAGCCCGTCCTGGATGTCCTGGTCGGTCAGGCTGGTGATCAGCGGCCGTCCCGTGGATTCGTCAGGGGTCCTCGTCGCGTTGTGCGCCCAGACCCCCGCGTAGCAGTCCGCCTGGAGCTCGACCTTGACGGCGTTGCTGTTCGCGCCCTGCCGCCCGTCCTGGGCCCGCTGGAGGGTGCCCGTCAGGTTCTGGATGTGGTGCCCGTACTCGTGGGCGACCACGTACGCCTGGGCGAAGGGGCCGCCGCTCGCCCCGAACTTCGTCCGCAGGTCGTCGAAGAAGCCCAGGTCGAGGTAGACCTTGCGGTCGGCGGGGCAGTAGAAGGGTCCGACCGCCGAGGTGGCCGCCCCGCAGGCGGTACCCACCCGGCCGGTGAAGAACACCGTCTGCGCCGGGCTGTACTGGCCGCCGCGCCGCTGGAACTCCTGCCGCCAGAAGTCCTGTGTGCTGTTCACCACGGCCACCAGCCGGCAGTCCTCGCGGGTGTTGGCGTCCTGCCCGGTCCGGCAGCTCTGCTGCACCTGGTTGACGGACGAGGAGGACGGCGCCGGTTCCTCGTTGCCCGAGGACAACCCGAGCTGCTCCGGCCCCACGCCGAAGAGCAACCCCATGATCAGGGCGATGATGCCGACGATTCCGCCGCCGATGGTGGCCCTCCCGCCGGGGATGCGGCTGCCGCGCACGTCGTTCACCTCGGACGTGTCCAGATGGGCGTTGTCGTCGAACTGCATCCCGCACCGCCTCTGTGTTCGTGCAGCCAAGGGGCCACGCATCCGCCCCTGCGGCGAGTATCAACCCGTTCATCCTGGTACGCGCCCCGGCGCGCCCGCCCGGCCCGTGGGCCGAACGGGGGACGGCACGGCGCGGCGGGGGAGCGGGCCCGCGGGGCCGGGCGCCCCGAAAAGTAGTTGCGCACCCCCGGTAGAATGGTCCGCATGGCAAATCTCCTTGCGGATTAGCGGCGTCGAAGCATCGCGCGTCCTGCCCCCCTTCCGCCGTCCCCACCGCCCTGGAGTATTTCCGTGATCACCGCAACCGGCATCGAGCTGCGTGCCGGCGCCCGCATCCTCATCGAGTCCGCTTCCTTCCGCGTCGCCAAGGGCGACCGCATCGGCCTCGTCGGCCGCAACGGAGCGGGCAAGACCACCCTCACCAAGTGCCTCGCGGGCGAGGGCCAGCCCGCCGCCGGCGCCATCGCCCGCTCCGGTGAGGTCGGCTACCTGCCGCAGGACCCGCGCACCGGCGACCTCGACGTGCTGGCCCGCGACCGGATCCTCTCCGCCCGCGGACTCGACGTGCTGATCAAGAAGATGCGCGCCAACGAGGAGCGCATCGCCACCGGCTCCGGGGGCACCCGCGACAAGGCGATGAAGCAGTACGAGCGCCAGGAGACCGAGTTCCTGACCAAGGGCGGCTACGCGGCCGAGGCGGAGGCGGCCACCATCTCGGCCGCCCTCGGCCTGCCCGACCGGGTCCTCGGCCAGCCGCTGCACACCCTCTCCGGTGGTCAGCGCCGCCGCGTCGAGCTCGCCCGGATCCTCTTCTCGGACGCCGACACCCTGCTCCTCGACGAGCCCACGAACCACCTCGACGCCGACTCGATCGTCTGGCTGCGCGACTACCTGAAGAACTACCGCGGCGGCTTCATCGTCATCTCCCACGACGTCGACCTCGTCGAGACCGTCGTCAACAAGGTCTTCTACCTGGACGCCAACCGCGCCCAGATCGACGTCTACAACATGGGCTGGAAGCTCTACCAGCAGCAGCGCGAGGCCGACGAGAAGCGCCGCAAGCGCGAGCGCCAGAACGCCGAGAAGAAGGCCGCGGCCCTGAACTCGCAGGCCGACAAGATGCGCGCCAAGGCGACCAAGACGGTCGCCGCGCAGAACATGGCCAAGCGCGCCGACCGGCTGCTGGCCGGCCTGGACGCCGTCCGCGTCTCGGACAAGGTCGCCAAGCTGCGCTTCCCGGACCCGGCGCCCTGCGGCAAGACCCCGCTGACGGCCGAGGGCCTGTCGAAGTCCTACGGGTCGTTGGAGATCTTCACCGACGTCGACCTGGCCATCGACAAGGGCTCGCGCGTGGTCATCCTCGGCCTCAACGGCGCCGGCAAGACCACGCTGCTGCGCCTGCTCTCGGGCACGGAGAAGCCGGACACCGGCACCGTCGTCCCCGGTCACGGCCTCAAGCTCGGCTACTACGCGCAGGAGCACGAGACGCTCGACCCCGAGCGCACCGTGCTGGAGAACATGCGCTCCTCCGCGCCCGACCTGGACCTGGTCGCGGTGCGCAAGACGCTCGGCTCGTTCCTGTTCTCCGGCGACGACGTGGACAAGCCGGCGGGCGTGCTCTCCGGTGGCGAGAAGACCCGACTGGCCCTGGCGACCCTGGTCGTCTCCTCGGCGAACGTCCTGCTCCTCGACGAGCCCACGAACAACCTCGACCCGGCCAGCCGCGAGGAGATCCTGGGCGCGCTGCGGACCTACAAGGGCGCCGTCATCCTCGTCACCCACGACGAGGGCGCGGTGGAGGCCCTGGAGCCGGAGCGCATCATCCTGCTCCCGGACGGCGTCGAGGACCTCTGGGGCCCGGACTACCGGGACCTGGTGGCCCTCGCCTGACCGGTGCCGAAGGGTTGATCCAGTTCCTTATGGATCATTCGGCTCAGGCGTGATCCATCATCTGAGTGAGACGGTCTCGTACCGTTGCCCGCTGTACGAAGACCCCGGCCGCATCCCCGAGGATGCGCGGCCGGGGTCTTCCGTTTCCCTTCCTCGGCCCCTGACCTGGTGATTCCTCCGGCGGGCGGGGGAGTGTGACGCAGGTCATGCGCCGGAAGAGGAGATTCCGTTCTGCTCGGGTGTCCACCCCTCGGGAAATGCCGGCGTACCGACCTTGCCGAATGGGTGGCCAGGAAGCCGGAGAGGGGTGATCATGAGAAGTCCAGAGCGCACTTCCCATGAGGAGGCACGGGTGGCCGAGACTCTGAAGAAGGGCAGCCGGGTAACCGGCGCCGCGCGCGACAAGCTCGCGGCAGACCTGAAGAAGAAGTACGACTCCGGTGCGAGTATCCGGGCGCTGGCCGAAGAGACCGGCCGGTCCTACGGATTCGTCCACCGGATGCTCAGCGAGTCCGGAGTCACGCTGCGAGGTCGCGGTGGCGCGACACGCGGCAAGAAGGCGGCTGCGGCCTGACCCCGTGCCGGGAGGCCCGGGGTGGTGCCGGAGAAGCTCGACGGCTCCATGCTTGATGGGTTGAAGATTCTGTTCCACGCACGGTTCCTTCGGTGACCCCCCGGTCGGCCCTGTGGTCGATCGGGTGGTTACTGTGCAGTCACTTAGGCCGAGCATGCGGCCGACTGCACACCGGAGGCACCAGATGGCTCTGCTCGACAAGGACGGCGTACGGCTCACCATCGACGACTCGGTCGCCACGGTGACCCTGACCAATCCGGCCAAGCGAAACGCCCAGTCCCCCGCGCTCTGGCGGGCGTTGGCGGAAGCCGGACAGTCACTGCCGGGCACCGTCCGGGTCGTGGTCCTGCGCGGCGAGGGCAAGTCCTTCTCCGCCGGGCTCGACCGGCAGGCGTTCGCTCCCGAGGGTTTCGAGGGTGAGCCGTCCTTCCTCGATCTGGCACGTGGTGCGGATGATCTGCTCGACTCCACCATCGCCGAGTACCAGGAGGCTTTCACCTGGTGGCGACGCAATGACATCGTCTCCGTCGCCGCCGTGCAGGGGCATGCGATCGGCGCCGGCTTCCAGCTCGCGCTCGCGTGCGACCTGCGGGTGGTAGCGGACGACGTGCAGTTCGCCATGCGCGAGACCAGCCTGGGCCTCGTCCCCGACCTCGGGGGCACCCAACCGCTGACCGCGCTGGTCGGCTATGCCCGGGCGCTGGAGATCTGCGCCACGGGTCGCTTCGTGCACGCCGAGGAGGCCGAGCGCGTCGGCCTGGCCAACCTGGTCGTCCCCGCCGACGAGCTCGACGCCGCCGTCCAGGACCTCACCACCGCACTGATCGCGCCGCCGCGCGACGCGGTCATCGAGACCAAGGCGCTGCTCCGCGACGCCACGTCCAGGTCGTACGACGCCCAGCGCACCGCCGAGCGCGCCGCGCAGGGCCGTCGCCTGCGCGACCTGGCGGGTCTGTCGGACTGACCCGCCGGCTCGCGGGTCCCACCGCCGTGACCGCCGTCCGGCTCGTCCCGGCCGGCCCGTCGGCATGCCCGAGGGCAGCCGGCGGGCCGGGCCGGTTCGGAGCGACCGGCGTGGTTTCCGGCGCGCGGACGGCGGCACGCGCTTACCGTGGACGGGAGCGGGCGGCACGGTAGGTGCTCGTCGCCCCTCGGGGGCCGCCGGTTCCCGAGACGTCTCCCCAGCCAAGGACCTGCGATGACCGAATCCGCATCAGGGGGCACCTTCAAGGCCCCGGCCGACCGAGGCCGCACCACCATCGCCGACGGGGTGGTCGAGAAGATCGCCGGACTGGCCGCCCGTGAGGTGATCGGCGTCCACGCCATGGGCAACGGCGGTGGCATCTCCCGCACCCTCGGCGCCGTGCGCGACCGGGTCCCCGGCGGGACGCGAGCCTCGGTCAGCCGAGGCGTCAAGGCCGAGGTCGGAGAGGTGCAGACGGCCCTCGACCTGGAGATCGTCGTCGACTACGGCGTATCCATCCGCGACGTGGCCCGGGCGGTCCGCGAGAACGTCGTCTCGGCGGTCGAGCGGATGACCGGCCTGGAGGTCGTCGAGGTCAACATCGCGGTCAGCGACGTCAAACTGCCCGATGAGGAAGACGAAGAACCGGAATCCCGGCTCCAGTAACCGAGAGGAGCCAGACACATGAGCATGGCGGTCGCCGGCCTGCTGGCCGGCATGGCACTGGGGTTCGCCGGGTACTTCGGCGGCTTCGGAGCCTTCCTCCTGGTGGCGGCGCTCGGCGCCGTCGGTTTCGTCGTCGGCCGGTTCCTCGACGGGGACCTGGACGCGGGCGAGCTGTTCCGCCCGCGCTCCCGGCCCCGCGGCCGCGACGACCGGCCCCTGTGAGCGGCCGGTGAACACGCCGCAGCCGGTCACACCGCAGCCCACGCCACCCCCAGCGACCTCGCCGCGGGCCGGCGCGTCCCGCTCCGCGAGGGCGGTACCGCCCCGGGTGCCGGCCGCGGAGCGCGGCGCCACCCGCATCGCCGACCGGGTCGTCGCCAAGATCGCGGCCCAGGCCGCGCGTGAGGCTCTCGCCGACGAACCGGCCGCACCCGGCGCGGTCCCGCACGCGACGGTCACCGTGCACCACGACATCGCACGGGTCCGGGTCAGTCTGGAACTCGGCTACCCCTCCGACCTCGCCGCCCAGTGCGCGGCCGTACGCCGCCAGGTCGCCCGGCGGATCGAGGAGTGCGCCGGGATGACGGTCCCCGAGGTGGACGTCGACATCGAACGTCTGCACTCCACCCACGCCCGACCGGCCGCCACGGGCCGGGACCGGGGGTTGCTGTGAGCGCTTCCGGACGCATCCGGTCCACCCGGCGGATCCCGGCCGCGCTCACCGCACTGGCCGTCATCGGTGTGGCCGGGCTGTTCCTCTACGACCTCGTCTCGGTGCGCGCCCACCGCCCAGGCATGCGCTGGCGCCCGGAACTCGCCCGATGGTTGGAACTGCACACCCCGGCCGACACGGAGGTACTGGTCGGCGGGGCGGTCATGGCGGCGCTCGGGGCCCTGTTGCTCCTCCTCGCGGTGGCGCCCGGGCTGCGCGGACTGCTGATGATGCGTACCGACCCCGACCCGCGGCGCGCCGACGCCGACCCGGGCGCCGACCCCGGCGCCGATGCCGACGCGCGGGCCGGGAGCGGGCTGCGGGCCGGGCTCGGCCGGAAGGCGGCCGCGATGGTCCTCCGGGACCGGGCCATGGAAGTCGCCGGCGTCCGATCGGTCCGGGTGAAGGTGAGCCGCTCCCGCGTCGGGGTCCGAGCCACCTCGCACTTCCGCGAGCTGGACGACGTACGGGCCGACCTGGACGAGGTGCTCGCCGTCGGCATCGAGGAACTGGGACTCGCGCGACCGCCGCGGCATCGGGTCCGGGTCAGGAGGTGAGCGCGGTGCTCGGGAAGGTGAACCGGACGCTGCTGGCGTCGATCGGACTCGTGCTGCTGGCGGCCGGGGTCATGCTGCTCACGGCGTCGAGACCGCTCGGCGGCCGGTACGCCCCGTTGCTCACGGAGCGCGGCAGGCACCGGTACTGGCACGCCGACGACTGGCGGTGGTGGGCGGTGGTCGCCGTCCTGGGGCTGTGCGTGCTGCTGGCCCTGTGGTGGCTGCTGGCGCAACTGCGGCGCCCCCGCCTCGCGGCGCTGGAAGTGGACACCGGGGACGGCGGCTTCGCCCTGCTGCGGGGGCGCGCGCTGGAATCCGCGGTGGCCGCCGAGGCGGAGGCCTTGGACGGGGTCGCGCGCTGCCGGGTCGCCCTGCGCGGCCGGCGGGACGCCCCGGGCCTGCGGATCGCGCTGGAACTGGAGCCGTACGCCGTGCCGGCCGACGCGCTGGCCGCGCTGCGGGGGCCGGTCCTCACCCACGCCCGGGTGTCGGCCGGGCTGCCCGAACTCCCCGCGGAGGCCCGCCTGCGGGTGTCCTCGCACCACGCGCAACGCGTGACCTGACCGGCCGGCGGGGCCGGCCGCGCCCCGGGGCGGGCCGGCCGCCCCGGTCGGCGTCCGGGCGGTGCGGGTTGGGTCGGGGTCGGGTCAGAAACCGTGCCGGGAGCCGCCGTCGACCGGGACCATCACGCCGGTCAGGTAGGACGCGGCGGGGGACAGCAGGAACGCGGCGGTGCGGCCGAACTCCTCCGGGGTGCCGTACCGCCCCAGCGGGATGCGGGACTCGTTGGCCGCCCGAGCGGCCTCCGCGTCGCCCGACAGGGCGTCGAGCTCGCGCACCCGGTCCGTGTCGATCCGAGCCGGCAGCAGACCGACGACCCGGATCCCGCGCGGACCCAGGTCCACCGACAGGGACTTGGCGAAGCCGGCCAGGCCCGGCCGCAGGCCGTTGGAGATGGTCAGGCCGGGGATCGGCTCGTGCACCGAGCCCGACAGCACGAAGCCGATGACCCCGCCCTCGCCCAGCTCGGCCGCCGCGGCCCGGGCCAGCCGCACCGCGCCCAGGAACACCGACTCGAAGGCCGCCGCCCACTGCTCGTCCGTGTTGTCCGCCGAGAGGCCCGGGGCCGGGCCGCCCACGCTGATGAGGACGCCGTCCAACCGGCCGAAGCGTTCCTTCGCGGTGGCCACCAGCTTCGCGGCCACCGCCGGGTCGGCGTTGTCCGCCCCGACACCCACCGCGTCGGGGCCGAGCGCGGCGGCGGCGTCGGCCACCCGCTTCGCGTCGCGGCCGGTCACCACGACCTTCGCCCCGTCGGCGGTCAGTTCTCTCGCGGAGGCGAAGCCGAGGCCGCGGGTGGCTCCGGTGACGATGTAGACACGGTCCTTCAGTCCAAGATCCATGCGGACCACGCTACGCCGAAGCGGGCTCCGGGGACACGGCCCGCGTCGCGGCGGCGGCCCGCGCCTGCTCCCGGTCCCGCCGCTCCCGACGGACCAGGACCATCCAGCCGACCGGCACGGCCGCCGCGAACAGCCACCACTGGACGGCGTACGCCATGTGCGCGCCGATCGAGTCGTGGTCGGGCTCGCCCACCGGCTCCGGGCTCCCGTCCGCGGGCGCCGGGGCGGTGAGCTCCAGGTAGCCGCCGAGGACGGGCCGGCCCAGGGACGCGGCCTGCTGCTCACTGTTGATCAGCATCACCTGGCGGTCGGGCAGCCCCTTGCGGTCCTTGATGCCGCTGCCGCCGCTCGTCTCGTCGGCCTTCAGCCTGCCGGTGACCGTCACCTCCCCCGAGGGCGCGGCCGGCACGGGCGGGTAGGCCCGGGCGTCGCCGCCGCCCGCCACCCAGCCCCGGTTGACCAGCACGGCCCGGCCGTCGGCCAGCACCAGCGGGGTCACGACGTGGAAGCCGACCTTGTCGTCGTTCGAGGTCCGCATCCGCACCACCACCTCGTGGGCGGGGTCGTAGGTACCGGTGGCGGTGACGGCACGCCAGAAGTCGGACCGCGGCACGGTGTGGCCCGGAGAGGTGAGCCCGGTCATCGGCACGGGCTTCCCGTACAGGTTCCGCGCGATCAGCTCGTTCTGGGCGACCCGGTGCTCATGGCGGTGGAACTGCCAGAAGCCCAGCTTGATCATCGCGGGGATGAGGGCGAGGGCGACGAGGGTGAGGCACACCCACTGCCGGGTCAGTACAAAGCGGTACACGTCCACGACGGTACCCCCAGCGGCGACGACCCCGGCGGCCGGGTGGCCTTCCGGGGTCGTGAGGAGGACGGGGACGGGCGGGACGGACGTGCTCGCCGCCGGGCGGCGCCGGCGGTCACCCCATGGCGCCGGCGGCGCTGCCCACCCTGTCGATGATCCCCGCCTTGCCCTCGGCGCGGGCGCAGTGCGCTCCGCAGTACCAGTGCCCGTCCGCCTCGACGCCCTGGCCGATGATCTGCACCCGGCAGTGCTCGCAGATGGGTGCCATCCGGTGGATCGCGCAGGAGAACGAGTCGAAGACGTGCCGCGCGCCGTCCTGGGTCTCCACGTAGAACGCCAGGTCGTAGTCATTTCCGCATACTTCGCAACGTGCCATGGCGGCATCGTGGAGGCTCGGACCGTCCGGGCGGGCGGACGTACTCGTGTCGTCGGGGAACTTCTACCCGGCTGGCGTAGCAGCCCCCGGACGGCCGGCGCGGGGACCCGGCCGTGCTCTCAGTCGGCGGGGGCGACGTCCCGCAGGAGCTGGGTGAAGGCGGCCTCGTCCACGACGGGAGTGCCGAACGACCGGGCCTTGACCGTCTTCGAGGTCGCCGAGTCGGGGTCGTTCGTCACGAGCATGCTGGTGAGCCGCGACACGCTCGTCGCGATGTGCAGACCCGCCTCCACCGCCCGGTCCTCCAGCAGCTCCCGGTCCACCGAGGTGTCGCCGGAGAAGGCGATGCGCATGCCCTGCTTCAGCGGCTTGCCGTCCTCGAACCGCCCCGGGTTCGGGTGCGGGCACGGTGGCCGCTTGCGCGAGGCGCGCCAACTGCCCCCGCCGTACGAGGCCTGGTGGCCGACCCGGGGGGCGGCGGGGGAGTCCGACCACTCCGTCAGCGGACGGCACTCCAGCAGCGGCAGTCGTACGCCGTCCCGCGCGGCCGCGTGCAGGGAGGGGCGGAAGGCCTCGGCGAGCACGCGGGCGTCGTCCAGCGCGTGGTGGGCGCGCTGCTGCACCACTCCGAAGTGCGCGGCCAAGGACTCCAGCTTGTGGTTGGGCAGCGGCAGGTTCAGCTCCTTCGACAGCGCGATGGTGCACAGCCGCTGACGGACCGGCGCGGTCGCCGCGGCCCGCGCGTACTCCCGGGCGATCATCTGCCAGTCGAAGATGGCGTTGTGCGCGACGAGCACCCTGCCGTCGAGCCGGCCGGCGAACTCCTCGGCGATGTCCTCGAAGAGCGGCGCGTCCTGGAGCATGGCGCTCGTCAGGCCGTGGATCCACACCGGTCCAGGATCCCGGCGCGGGTTGACCAGGGAGTACCAGTGGTCCTCCACGTTGCCCTGCGCGTCGAGCCGGTAGACGGCCGCGGACACTATCCGGTCGTCGCGAGCGAGCCCGGTGGTCTCCACGTCGACGACCGCGTACCCCTGTGGGTACGCGGTCGGCCAGGTCGTCTCTGCGGTCGTACGGTCGGCGAGCATGGTCACAGAGGATATCGGGCCCGACCGACAGCCGTGGCCCGATGCCCTTCAGCCCAACTCCGCCACGAGGTCGCCGGCGGCCACCAGGTCGAAGGAACCCGGCACTTCGGCCGCCCCCGGGAACAACCGGTACGAGGTGCCGGAGGCGCCGACCGGAGCCACGCCCCCGTGGACCGTCGCCAGGAACACCCTTCGGCCCGCGGCCATTTCGGCGGCGAGCCCGTCGGAGTCCGAACGGGGCATGCGGGCCTCCGGGGCCTCCAGGACGGAGATCCGCGCGGCGAAAGCGGCCGGTTCCTCGGCGGGGCGCGCCCGGTACAGCCACACCTCGTCGATGAGGCCGGGCAGCGGTGCCCGACGTACGACGGCCACCTCGCGGGTCCGGGCCGCGGCCCGCCACACCGCCAGGTCCCACAGGGTCGTACGGGAGCCGGAGGCGAAGTGCTCGCTGACGTCGCGGGCCACCTCGCCGAGCCGGTCCCCGTGGGAGGAGACGCTCTGGAAGACGCCGGACGCCGGCAGGTGGACGTCCGTCCACAGTGCGCGGCGGGCGGTCAGGTCCACCACCATCGGCATGCAGACCCGCGAGTCGCCGGTCAGGTCGAAGCGCTGACGTACGGTGCGCGGATCGTAGGAGGAATCGCGCGGGCGATCCGCCGGGAGGGTCATGAACCCGGCGAAGGCGTCCGGCAGCGCGTCGAAGGGCACGTTGTTGAAGCTGAACACCATCGGCACGGCGAAGACGTCACCCCGCCCGGCGAGGGCGGCCAGGTCCAGGTCGACGTACTCGGTGGCGCCGTCCGGGGCGGGCGCCGAGGTCAGGTCGCCCGAGTGCACGGCCGCCCCGTCCCCGTGCCGGAGCCTCGTGTAGTCGCACAGGCCGGTGTACTTCCAGTCGGCGTCGAAGAAGGCCACGGACAGGTCCAGGTCGGTGCGTTCGCCCGTGGGCTCCGTCCAGTGCAGGAACAGCCGCAGCACCTCGCCCTCCGGCAGGACCTGCGTACTGCCCCGCGGCACCGCGACCAGGGCCCGGGCCGCCGTCCGCTCGGCGAAGGGCACCATCAGGTCCGACAGGGCCGAGTCGAGGACGGCCAGGTCGTACGGGTCGGCGTCGGCCGCGGCGAACCTGCGCAGCACCTCACCCTCCAGCCGGGACACGACCGCCGCGACGAGCGGGCCGGGCAGCGGCGGGCGTTCCTCGACCACCGACAGGGCGGAGGCCACCCGCCCGGCCGGGAAGAACACCCGCCGGGTACCGGTGCGGTCGTCGGCGCGCACCCGCAGGGCGCCGAGCGCCGACAGCAGGGGGCCGGCGCCGACGGCGGGCAGCCCGTGGTCGAGGGCCTCCTCCAGCTCGGGCAGCGGTTCCCCGCCGGGGTGGAGGCGCAGCAGGTGGTCGAGGCGGCGCAGCAGTTCACCGGGGCGCTGCCCGGCGAGCGTCGTCGCGGTCGCCGCGCCGCCCTCGGCGAGGGCCTGCTCCAGCCGACCCGCCCAGGTGGCGGGGCGGATGCGGTCACCGTCGACCCGGACCGCGTCCGGGTGTGCGGCGGCCGTCCCCAGCAGGGCGGCGCCGAAGGGGGTGTGGGGGGACACGGTGGTGGAGCGCAGCACGGCGAAGGCGAGCGCGGCCCGTGGGTGCCGGGCGGGCTTCTCGAAGGGATGCAGGCTCTCGCCGGCCCGCTTCCAGCCGGCCGGGTGCCGCAGCACGTCCTCGACCAGGTACGAGGTGGGCAACGCGTCGAGCACGCCCAGGAGTTCGCGGCGCAGCCGCCGGTCGACGTTCGCGAAACGGGGGAGGGGGCGCAGGCCGGCTTCGCCGCAGGAGAGCACGGCCAGCAGCCGCAGGACGTCGGTGGCGGTGGTGAGCCGGCGCAGCAGCGGCGCCCGGTCCTCGGTGCGGGGCAGCAGCCTGCCCAGCACGAACGCCTTGGTCTCCCGTACGGGGATGTCCTCGGGGAGCCAGTGCGGGTCGGCCGGGGTGGCGGGCAGCAGGACGGCCAGGTCCCCGAGGTCCTGGGGCGCGAGCGGGGTCCGGCGGGCGATCAGCGTCGCCACGACGGAAGTCGCCTCGGCGGCCGGGTCGGCGCAGGACCGGAGCAGGCGCAGCGGGCCCACGGGCGGCTCGTCGGCCTTGCGGGACCGGCCTGCGGCGGGGTGGGTGCGCTCGGGGAGCAGGAAGGGATCGGCGGGGTCGAGGCGCCGGTGGCAGACCGGGCAGCCGGTGAGGTCCGCACCGTCCCAGCAGGCACGGCAGACGAGGTGGGCGCACGGGGCGACGGCGTGGACCGTGCCGGCCTCGCCGCACAGCACGCACGGCTGTTCCGGCTCCTGGGCCAGCAGGGCGAGGACACGACGGGTGTACCGGCGCTCGGTGTCGCGCGGGACGGAGAGGGGGAAGCGGCGGAAGAGCGGCTCGTGCACCCGGTCGGCGCCCATCAGTTCGTCCACCAGCGCGAGCAGCCGCAGGCGTTCCTCGGCGAGGTCGGTGGGCGCGAGCGCGGACAGCGCCGCGTGCAGGTCCGGGTTCAGCACGTGGCCGCGCTCAAGGAGCTCGCCCTCCAGGGCGCGCACTCCCTCACGACCGGGCCGGCCGGCCGCGGGCGGCCGGTCCACGTGGACGGTCCCGAGCCGGCGCAACAGGACGGACTCGATGGCAGACACAGCTCTGATTCCCCTCCGCGAACGACAAAGCGGGGGCGGAGAGTGGGCGCGCGGGATCTTTTCGGTAAAGGAAGGAGAAGGATGCACGCCGCGGAGCCGCCCCCGCACAGCCGATCCCATCACGGGCCCGCGCGCGGCGGCAAACGGATTGTCCGCCCGACCCGGCGACGACCCGGGGCCCGGAGGTGTCCTGGGCCCCGCCGTGACCCCGGCCCGTCGTGCGGCCTCGGGCCGGCGGCCCGTCGGTGACCGTCCGTCCGACCGCCACCCGGGGACGCGGCCGCCCGTGGGGGCTCAGGTCGGTTTCAGCAGGGCCTCGGTCAGCGCCCGCACCGACAGCAGGAACAGTCGCTCCGGGTCGGCCGGGCGGGCCAGGGCGCGGGCGAGCGCCGGGTCGTCGGGCGCGGCGGCCGGGTCCCACAACTCGCCCTCGGCCGGTGACTGGGCGGGGGAGCGCTCACGGTTGCGTTCGACGAGCAGGAACCCGACGATCTGGAACTGGATCACGCGCACGGCGTCGGCGGCCCGCGCGCCGCGCAGTCCGGCGGCGTGCACCTCGTGGACGAGGGCCTGCTGGGCGGGCAGGAACATCCGGTCGGTCAGGCCGCGTTCGTGGACCATCGCGACCAGGTGCGGACGGGTGCGCAGTTCGCGGCGCAGGATCCCGGCCACCGACAGGATGCGGGCGGCGGGCGTGGTCCCGGTCGGCGTGATCGCGCCCACCTCGCGCACGGTCCGCTCCACGAGCGCGTCGAGGAGTGACTCCCGGTTGCCCACGTGCCAGTAGATGGAGGTCACCGCCGTGCCCAGGGCGGCGGCGAGCCCGCGCATGGTGAGGGCCGTCGGGCCGTCCCGCATGACCAGGGACGCGGCGGCGGACAGGACCTCCTCGCGGGTCAGCGCGTTCCTCGTCATCGGCGGACCGGCCTTATCTGTTGGAGCGTCAGTTCTGGTTCGTGCAGGGGTCTTTACCCTTCACGAGCGGCAGTGTAACTGTGTTACAGAACCGACCGAAGGGTGGTGCGAAACATGGCACGCGTACGGTACGGAGCGCGAACCGAGGCCGAGATCGCGGCGTCGCGCGAGAAGAGTTCCAAGCTCCCCGACATCTGGTCCACCGGGGTGGTCGCCGTCTGGGAGAGCGACCCCGACGTGGTCGCGGCGGTCCTGCCCCCACCGCTCAAGCCCGCCGCGCGGCCCCTCGTACGGGCCAACATCAGCAAGGTCGACCTGCCGGGCTACCCCCTCGGAGCCGGCTCGGTCGCCGTCGCCGCCGAACACGGCGGGGTCGAGGGCTGGTACCCGTTGGTCATGCCGATGACCCATGAGCGCGCCCTGATCGGCGGCCGTGAGGTGTTCGGCGAACCCAAGAAGCTGGGCGAGGTCACCGTCGAACGCGACGGACTGGTCGTGCGGGCCGTCCTCGCCCGGCACGGGATCGCCTTCGTGGAGGTCCGCGGGGCCGTGGACCGGGCGCTGCCGCTGCCCGAGCCCACGCAGAAGACCGACTTCTACTTCAAGTTCCTTCCCGCTGTCGACGGTTCGGGCTTCGACTCCGACCCGGTCCTCGTCCACTGCACGCGCAACGAGAAGGTCCGCAAGCTGGAGCACATCACCGGGGACGTCGTCCTGCGCGAGTCCATGTTCGACCCGGTGGCCGACCTCGTCGTCCGCCGCCTCGTGGAGATCACCATCGGTGAGAAGACCACCGACCAGAGGGGGCGGGTCGTCGAGCGGGTCAGTGCCCAGGCCCTCCTCCCGTACATCCACCAACGCTACGACGACCCCCTGCAGATCCTCGACGGACCCCCCGAAGGGACGGTGTGACATGCGGCTCGAACCCGGACAGGTGGCCGTCGTCACCGGGGCGGCCGGCGGCATCGGCCTCGCCATGGCCCGCCGCTTCGCCGCCGAGGGGTTGAAGGTGGTGCTCGCCGACGTCGAGGAGGGAGCCCTGCGCAAGGCAGCCGAGGAACTCACCGCCGACGGGGCCGAGGTGTTCGCCCGGCTCGTCGACGTCAGCGACCGCGACTCCGTGATCGCCCTCGCCGACGCCGCCTACGAGGCCTTCGGCGCCGTCCACGTCCTGTGCAACAACGCGGGCGTCGGCTCCGGTGCGGAAGGCCGGATGTGGGAGCACGAGCCGAACGACTGGAAGTGGGCCTTCTCCGTCAACGTCTGGGGCGTCTTCCACGGCATCCAGGCCTTCGTCCCCCGGATGATCGCGGGTGGTCTCCCCGGGCACGTCGTCAACACCTCGTCCGGCGACGGCGGCATCGCCCCGCTCCCCACCGCTTCCGTCTACGCCGTCACCAAGGCGGCCGTGGTCACGATGACCGAGTCCCTGTACGCCCACCTCAAGGCGGAGGGAGCGGCCGTCGGCGCCTCCGTCCTCTTTCCCGGACCGCACATGCTGCGTACCGGCCTGTGGGAGTCGCACCGCAACCGGCCCGACCGCTACGCGAAGGAGCGGCCCCGCAAGTCCCCGTACCGCACCCTCGACCAGTACGAGGCGGCGATGAAGGAGGCCGGGCACGAGGTGCGCTTCACCCCGGTCGAGGAGGTCGCCGAGCACGTCGTCGACGGCATCCGCGCCGACCGCTTCTGGATGCTCCCGGCCGGTGAGCACAGCGACCGTCAGATCCGCGCCCGGTCGCAGTCGATGCTCGACCGCGCCAACCCCGCCTACCTGGAAAGCTTCATCCTCGACTGAGGGGCCCGCCGTGTCCGACACGCATGCGAACGACCCGGCCGCAGCGCGGTCCGGGGACGGGTTCGAGGACCCGTACCTGATCATCTCCTCCGACTGCCACGCGGGCCTGCCCACCGAGCGGTACCGCCCTTACCTCGACTCCCGCTTCCACCGCGCGTTCGACGAGTTCCTCGGTCAGCGCGACGCCCGCCGCGAGGAGGCCACCCGGCTCGGCGTCCGCAACGAGGCGTTCGCCGAGAAGTGGTTCCACGACCACGAGGAGGGTCTGCGCGGCGGCTGGGACACCGGACAGCGACTGAAGGAACTCGACGGCGACGGCGTGGCCGGCGAGGTCGTCTTCCCCGACGCGGACGCCGTCGACAGCCAGACCGCCGCCCCCTTCGGGGTGGGCCTGGGCCTGTCCGGCGACCAGGACCCCGAGCTGGGCATGGCCGGCGCGCAGGCGCACAACCGCTGGCTGGCCGAGTTCGTCTCGCAGCACCCCGAACGCCACTGCGGCGTCGCCCTGCTCCCCATCACGGCCGAGCCGGAACGGGTCGTCGCCGAGATCCACCGGGCCAAGGAGTCCGGACTGGGCGCGCTGATGATCCCCGCCATGTGGGTGGACAAGGCGCCGTACCACGACCGCCGCTACGACCCCGTGTGGGCGGCGGCCGCCGAGACGCGGATGCCGATCGTCACCCACTCCGGTTCCTCGCCCCGCCACGAGTACGGCGACCACCTGGGGATCTTCGTCTCCGAGGTCACCTGGTGGCCGGCCCGCCCCCTGTGGTTCCTGCTCTGGTCCGGGGTCTTCGAACGGCACCCCGGGCTGAGGTTCGGCGTCGCCGAGTCGGGCTGCTGGTGGCTGCCCAACCAGCTCTGGTTCATGGACCGCCTCTACCTCGGGGCGCACGGCGGCAAGAAGCTGTCCCCCTTCGAGGAGTTGAAACGGCCGCCGAGCGAGTACCTGGACCGTCAGGTGTTCGTCTGCGCGACCAACACCAAGCGCCGCGAACTGGCCCAGCGGTACGAGATCGGCGTGGACAACATCCTCTGGGGCTCCGACTTCCCGCACCCCGAGGGGACCTGGCCCGACACGCGCAACTGGCTGCGCAACACCTTCCACGACATCCCGGTCGACGAGACCCGCCGCATGCTCGGGTCGGCGGCGGCCGAGGTGTTCGGCTTCGACACCGGGGCGCTCGCCCCGATCGCCCGCCGCATCGGCCCCACCCCGGCCGAGCTCGGCCAGTCCCCCGACCAGGCGGCGGTCGCGGCCTCCTGGGCCCGCTCCCGCGAGACCGGTCGGCACTGGCTGACCGGGCACGACTTCCCGGTGTTGGGGGTCTCGCCGTGACGGACGACCGCTACACCGTCATATCGGCCGACTGCCACGCGGGTGCCGACCTGTTGGACTACCGGCCGTACCTGGCCAAACGCCACCACGAGGCCTTCGACGCCTGGGCGGCCACGTACGTCAACCCGTACGAGGACCTCCTCGCCGACACCGCCGACCTGAACTGGAACTCGGCCCGCCGCCTGGCGGAACTCGAAGCGGACGGGATCGTCGCCGAGGTCCTGTTCCCGAACACGATCCCGCCGTTCTTCCCCAAGGCCTCCCTGATGGCCCAACCACCCACCCGCGACGAGTACGAGCTGCGCTGGGCGGGCCTCCAGGCCCACAACCGCTGGCTGGCCGACTTCTGCGCCGACGCGCCGGGCCGGCGGGCAGGCGTCGTCCAGATACTCCTCAACGACGTGGACGCGGCGGTCGCGGAGATCCGCCGCACCCGGACGGCCGGCCTGACCGGCGGCATCCTCCTGCCGGGCGTCCCGCCCGGGTCGCCCGTCCCCGAGCTGTACTCCTCGGCGTACGACCCGCTCTGGGCCGTCTGCGCCGAACTGGACGTCCCGGTCAACCACCACGGCGGATCGGCCTCACCGCCGCTGGGCGACGAACCGGCGGCCCGCGCCGTGTTCATGGTCGAGACCACCTGGTTCTCGCACCGCGCCCTGTGGCACCTGATCTTCGGCGGTGCCTTCCGGCGCCACCCGGGGCTGAAACTGGTCCTGACCGAACAGGGCTCCGGCTGGATCCCGGGCGTGCTGGAGATGTTGGACTACTACCACGGCCGCCTGGTCGCGGCCTCGTCCACCGCCGAGGCCAAGTTCGGCGCCGGACTGGCCGATTCCATGGGCCGGGGCCCGAGCGAGGTCTGGCGCGACAACTGCTTCGTCGGGGCGAGCTTCATGCGCCCCCACGAGGTCCCGCTGCGGGACCGGATCGGCCTCGACAAGATCATGTGGGGCAGCGACTTCCCCCACGACGAGGGCACCACGCCGTTCTCCCGCGAGGGCCTGCGCATCGCCTACGCGGGCCTGCCCCGGGAGGAGGTCGCCGCCATGGTGGGCGGCAACGCCGCCCGCGTCTACGGCTTCGACCTCCCCCTCCTGGACGCCCTGGCGGCCAAGCACGGCCCCCTGGTCCGGGAGATCGCCGAGCCCCTCGGCGAGATCCCCGCAGGCGCCACCAGCCCCGCCTTCGCCCGCGGCGCCTCGGTCCGCGTCTGGTGAGCTGGCCCCGCCGGGGCGGCTCCGCGGCAGCGGAGGAGCCGCCCCGGCGGGGACCGGTCGGGGTGTCGGAGGGCACTTCGGGTACCTGCGGTAACACTGTCGGATACCAATCGGTAACAACCCCTGGCGGCGCCCCCGAAGGCGCCTCTATGGTGCGGGCATGCCGAACCTGCCCGATGTCGTGCTGTGGTCCATACCTGCCTTCGTGCTGCTCACCGTCATCGAGGTGGTGAGCTATCGCCTGCATCCCGACGACGACGCGAACGGGTACGACACCAAGGATTCCGTCACCAGCGTCACGATGGGGCTGGGCAGCATCGGCTTCGACCTGCTGTGGAAGATCCCGGTCGTCGCGGTCTTCACGGCGGTCTACGAACTCACCCCGCTGAGGGTGCCGTTCCTGTGGTGGACGGCGCTGCTGATGCTGTTCGTCCAGGACTTCCTCTACTACTGGCAGCACCGGCTCCACCACGTCATCCGCATCCTGTGGGCCTGCCACGTCGTCCACCACAGCAGCCGCCGGTTCAACCTCACCACCGCCCTGCGCCAGCCCTGGACCAGCGCCACCACCTGGTGGTTCTACCTCCCGATGGTCGCCCTCGGCGTGCACCCGGCGGCGATCCCGTTCTGCTACGGACTCAACCTCCTCTACCAGTTCTGGGTGCACACCGAGCGCATCGGGAAGCTGCCCCGCGCCTACGAGTACGTCTTCAACACCCCGTCCCACCACCGCGTCCACCACGCCTCCCAGGGCGGCTACCTGGACCGCAACTTCGGCGGCATCCTGATCATCTGGGACCGGATGTTCGGCTCCTGGGTGGGGGAGACGGAGCGCCCCGTCTACGGCCTCACCAAGAACATCGGCACCCACAACCCGCTGCGGGTGGCCACCCACGAGTACGCCGCCATCGCCCGCGACGTCCGGGCCGCCGACACCTGGCGCGAACGCGCCGGACGCGTCTTCGCCGGCCCCGGCTGGCAGCCCGCCCGCCCGGAACCGGCCGCCGGCGGGGCCGCCGCGGCGCAGGCACCCGCCGCGTCCGAGGCCCCCGCCGCCCCCGCGACACCCACCGCCCCGCGGGCCACCGCCGCTCCGGAGCCGGAGCGCGCCGCGTGAGCGCCACCGAGGCCCGTACTCCCTCCTGGGCCACCCGGCCGGGACCCGTGACGGGAGCCGGTCGCGCCGGACGGATCCTGCTGGCCGCCTTCGCCGTCGCGACCGCCGCCGACCTCGTGTCCCTCCTCGCCGACTGGCACCTCGGCCACGTCCTGTTCAAGCCGCTGCTGATGCCGCTGCTCGTGGCCCACGTGATCACCCGCCGCGCCCCCCGACTGCTGGTCGCCGCCCTGCTGTTCGGCTGGGGCGGGGACCTCGCGCTGCTCTTCGACGCCGAGATCGCCTTCCTGCTCGGCATGGGCTCCTTCGCCGCAGGGCACGTCTGCTACCTCGTCCTGTTCGGGAGGGGTCGCACCGGCCCCCTCCTCGGCGCCGCGTACGCCGCCGCCCTCATCGGGACCGTCGCCCTGCTGTGGGGCGACCTCCCGGCCGACCTGCGGATCCCCGTCGCCGGCTACAGCCTGCTGCTCACCGCCATGGCCTACCGGGCGAGCGCCCTCGGCCGGGTCGCGGGGGCGGGCGGAGCGCTGTTCCTGCTCTCCGACACCCTCATCGCCACCGGCGTCGCGGAGTGGCCCCAGCTGCCCCGGCCCGACTTCTGGATCATGGCGACCTACCTGGCGGCCCAGTACCTGCTGGCCCGCGGGGCCCTCGGCCGGTCCCCGGGCCGCCCCGATCCGGGGACGGGCGTACGGTAGGACGGTCATACAGGACCGCACCCCGGAGGACTGCACCACCATGCGCGCCACCGTCATCCACGCCCCGCACGACATCCGCGTGGAGGAGGTGCCCGACGCCGCGATCCGGCGTCCCGAGGACGCCGTCGTCCGCGTCCTGCGCGCCTGCATCTGCGGCAGCGACCTGTGGGCCTACCGAGGCGAAGCCGCGCGGCAGCCCGGTCAGCGCATCGGGCACGAGTTCCTCGGCGTCGTCGAGGAGACGGGTTCCGCCGTCTCCGGGCTGCGCGCCGGGGACCTCGTCGTGGCCCCCTTCATGTGGTCGGACGGCACCTGCGACTACTGCTCCGAGGGCCTGTACACCTCGTGCGTCCACGGCGGTTTCTGGGGCGCGGTCGGTCACGACGGCGGCCAGGGCGAGGCCGTCCGGGTCCCGCACGCCGACGGCACCCTGGTGAAGCTGCCCGCCGAGGCCGTCTCCGACGACCACCTGCTGACGGGCCTGCTCGCGCTCTCCGACGTCATGGGCACCGGCCACCACGCCGCCCTGGGCGCGGGCGTCCGCGCGGGCTCCACGGTCGCCGTCGTCGGCGACGGCGCGGTCGGCCTGTGCGGCGTCCTGGCCGCCAAGCGGCTCGGCGCCGAGCGGATCATCGCCCTGGGTCGGCACACGGTCCGTACGGACATCGCCAAGCTCTTCGGCGCCACCGACGTGGTCGCCGCGCGCGGCGACGAGGCCGTGGCGGCCGTCCGAGAGCTCACCGGCGGCCAGGGCGCGCACTCCGTGATCGAGGCCGTCGGCACCGAACAGTCCATGCGCACGGCCGTCAACATCACCCGCGACGGCGGGGCCATCGGCTACGTCGGCGTCCCGCACGGCAGTGGTACCGGCCTGGACCTCGGCGTGATGTTCGACCGCAACATCAGCCTGCGCGGCGGCGTCGCACCGGTGCGCGCGTACATCCCGGAGCTGCTGGTGGACGTGCTGAGCGGCGCGATCGACCCGGCGCCCGTCTTCGACCGTGCCGTGTCCCTGGACGAGGTCCCGGACGGCTACCGCGCGATGGACGACCGCAGCGCGCTGAAGGTCCTGATCACGCCCTGACGCCCGGGCCCCGACAGGACGGCGGGCCGGCCCCGGGACACCCCGGGACCGGCCCGCCGCGCCGTTACTTGACGGCCTTGAGCGCGTCGACCACGCCGGCGCCGTAGTAGCCGGTCTGGCCCCACTTGGCCTTGCAGGTGGTGGCGTCGATCAGGTTGCCGGTGCCGTCGTAGATCTTCGTCGGGCACGCGACCTTCGTCGCCTGGCCCTTCAGCATCGCCTGGAGCTGCGAGGGCGAGGCCCACGGGTGGGCGCTCTTGAGCAGCGCCGCGACGCCCGCGACGTGCGGGGCGGCCATCGAGGTGCCCTGCTTGTAGCCGTAGCCGCCGCCCGGGACGGTCGACAGGACCCGGCCGTTGGCGTCCGGGGTGGCCGGCACCTGCCACTTGTCGCCGCCGGGAGCGGCGACGTCCACGACGCCGAGGCCGTAGCTGGAGTAGTAGGAGCGCAGCCCCTGGTCACCCGTGGCCGAGACGGTGACCACGCCCGGCAGCTGGGTGGGCAGGTCCAGGCAGACCTTCGGGTCGATGGTCCGCGGTACCGGGGTGGTGTCGTTCGGGCTGGTGTCGTCGACGATCGAGTCGCCGGCCAGGTCGTGGTCGGAGTTGCCGGCCGAGGCCACGCTGAGCACGCCCTTGCGCTCCGCGTACTTCGTCGCCCGGGCGAGGGCCTCCACCAGCGCCTTCTGGTCATCGTCGTTCTTGCAGGTGTAGTTCCACGGGTCGACGTAGTAGCTGTTGTTGGTCACCTCTATCCCCTTCTCGGCGGCGAACATGAAGCCGCAGACGACCGCCTCGGTGTAGAAGAGGCTGGTCGCGGGCTCGCTCACCTTGATGCCGGCGACCTTCACGCCCGGCGCGACACCACTGACGCCCACGCCGTTGCGCGGGGCCGCGATGGTGCCCGCCACGTGCGTGCCGTGGTCGCTGCCGTCCGGGTACGGACGCCAGGCGCCCTCGGAGGTGTCCGCGACGCCGCCGACACAGTTGGCGGACTGGCTCTTGGAGAAGTTCGGGGCGAGATCGGGGTGGGTGTCGTCCACACCCGTGTCGATGACGCCCACGGTGACGTTCGGGCTGCCATCGTTGATCTTGTGAGCCTGGTCGGCCTTGATCGTCCGCAGGTCCCACTGGTTGGGCTCCAGCGGCTCCTGCCCCGGCGCCGCCTGCGCCGCCGCCTTGGCGGCGTCGGCCGCGCTCAGCTTCTGCGTCGCGCCCTCCTCGGTGGTCTGCACCGCGGAGAGGGGGGCCGTCCGAGTGGCACCCACCGACACGAAGAGGCTGCGCTGGGACCGCAGCTGCTTGGCGAAGTCGGGGTTCTGGGAGTGTGCGACGACGACCCCGATCTGCTCATAGGCCGTCACCACCGTTCCGCCGGCCCGCTCGATGGCCTTCTTCGCCTGCTTGGCCGTCCCGTACGCGGTCAGGTTCGCCACGTAGGAGAGCTTCGGGCCGTCGGCGGCGGGCTTCGCCGTCGTGGCCGTGGCCGCCGTGTTGCCGAGCGGGGCGGCGGAGGCCGCGACCGTGGGCAGGAAGGCGAGTGAGGCGGTGAGCGCCAGTCCGACCGGTACGGCGAGACGGTTGCTCTTCCGGGCGGTACGCGACCCCAGATGCGCCATGGGTTCTCCACATCATCCGTGAAAAAGCCGTCCGCACGCGGTTTGCGCAGGACGGGTTCATGACACGCGAACCTAGTGCCGGTGTTCCCCTCTCCGCCATCAGTTCGAGGAATCAGTTTCCAAAGAAATCAAAGGTGTTGAACCGTCCCGACGCGCCGGCCGTGCCGTTGACAGGGGGGATCGGCACCACCGTCCCCCCACACGGAGGTTGTTTTGTCCGTCGTCCCCACCGCACCCGCGTCACAAGGAGAGCCCCCCGTGACCACCGAAGCAGCGCCGCCCCACGGCAGCGCGGGACCGACCCCGCCGACTCCCACGGCCGAGGACTTCACCCGCGTCCAGCAGAGCCCCGAGTTCGCCGAGCTGCGCAGCTCGTACCGCTCCTTCGCGTTCCCGCTCACCGTTGCCTTCATCGCCTGGTACCTGCTCTACGTGCTGCTGTCCAGCTACGCGGGCGGCTTCATGGGGACCAAGCTCTTCGGGAACATCAACGTCGCCCTCGTCCTCGGCCTCGCCCAGTTCGCCACGACGTTCCTGATCGCCTGGCTGTACTCGCGGCACGCCGCCGCCAAGCTCGACCCCAAGGCCCAGGCCATCAAGGCCCGGATGGAGGCCGGAGAATGAGCGCGATCCCACAGCTGACCCTCGCGGCCGGCGCGACCGAGCACCGTCCGCTGATCATCACCCTGTTCGGCCTGTTCGTCGTCGCCACCCTGATCATCACGATCTGGGCCGGGCGCCAGACCAAGGACGCCGCCGACTTCTACGCGGGCGGCCGACAGTTCACCGGCTTCCAGAACGGCCTGGCCATCTCCGGCGACTACATGTCCGCCGCGTCCTTCCTCGGCATCGCCGGAGCCATCGCCCTCTTCGGCTACGACGGCTTCCTCTACTCCATCGGCTTCCTCGTCGCCTGGCTGGTGGCCCTGCTGCTCGTCGCCGAACCGCTGCGCAACTCCGGCCGCTACACGATGGGCGACGTCCTCGCGTACCGGATGCGCCAGCGGCCCGTACGGACCGCGGCCGGCACCTCCACCATCGTGGTCTCGATCTTCTACCTGCTCGCCCAGATGGCCGGCGCCGGCGTACTGGTCTCTCTGCTCCTCGGTATCACCAGTGACGGCGGCAAGGTGGCCGTCGTCGCGCTGGTCGGCCTCCTGATGATCCTGTACGTGACCATCGGCGGGATGAAGGGCACCACCTGGGTCCAGATGATCAAGGCGGTGCTGCTGATCGCGGGCGCCCTGCTCATCACCTTCCTGGTGCTGCTGGAGTTCAACTTCAACATCTCCAGCCTGCTGGGCCAGGCCGCCGAGAACAGCGGCCAGGGCACCAAGTTCCTGGAGCCCGGCCTCAAGTACGGCAAGGACTCCATCACCAAGCTGGACTTCATCTCGCTGGGCCTCGCCCTGGTCCTCGGCACCGCGGGCCTGCCGCACATCCTGATCCGCTTCTACACGGTCCCCACCGCCAAGGCCGCCCGCAAGTCCGTGAACTGGGCCATCGGCATCATCGGCGCGTTCTACCTGATGACCATCGCCCTCGGCTTCGGCGCCGCGGCCCTGCTCAACCGCGCCGACATCCTGGCCTCGAACAAGGCGGGCAACACCGCGGCCCCGCTGCTCGCCCAGGAGATCGGCGGCGGCGCGGGATCCACCGGCGGCGCGATCCTCCTCGCGGTGATCTCCGCGGTCGCCTTCGCGACCATCCTCGCGGTGGTCGCCGGCCTCACCCTCGCGTCCTCGTCGTCCTTCGCGCACGACCTGTACGTGAACGTCATCCGCAAGGGCAAGGCGACCGAGAAGGAGGAGGTCCGCGCGGCCCGCTGGTCGACCGTGGTCATCGGCGCCGTCGCGATCGGCCTCGGAGCCCTGGCCCGTGACATGAACGTGGCCGGCCTCGTCGCCCTCGCCTTCGCGGTCGCCGCCTCCGCCAACCTGCCGACGATCCTCTACAGCCTCTTCTGGAAGCGCTTCACCACCCAGGGCGCCCTCTGGTCGATCTACGGCGGCCTGATCTCGGCGGTCGGCCTCGTCCTCTTCTCCCCGGTGGTGTCCGGCAAGCCCACCTCGATGTTCAAGGACGCCGACTTCTACTGGTTCCCGCTGGAGAACCCCGGCATCATCTCCATCCCCCTCGGCTTCCTCCTCGGATGGCTGGGAACCGTCCTCACCAAGGAAGAGGCCGATCCCCGCAAGTTCGCCGAGCTGGAGGTGCGCTCCCTCACCGGAACAGGGGCTCACTGAGATCCACCGAACACACAGCGTGGCCGAGTCGTACTTCCGTACGACTCGGCCACGTCTCGTCTCGTTCAATCGGGCACCCCTACGGGCCATACCCGTCGCGTAGGCTCGAACACAGCGCCACCGCGTACCCGCGACGGTGTCGACCTCCGCAGAACCGGACAGGAGAGGGGGCCCACAGTGCTTCTCGACACGTACGGCCGCGTGGCCACTGACCTGCGCGTCTCACTCACCGACCGGTGCAACCTGCGCTGCACCTACTGCATGCCCGAGGAGGGCCTGCAGTGGCTCGGCAAGTCGGACCTGCTGAGCGACGAGGAGATCGTCCGGCTGATTCGCATCGCCGTCACGCAGCTCGGCATCACCGAGGTCCGCTTCACCGGCGGCGAACCGCTGCTCCGTCCCGGCCTGGTCGGGATCGTCGAGCAGTGCGCCGCCCTGGAGCCCCGCCCCAGGATGTCGCTCACCACCAACGGCATCGGCCTCAAGCGCACCGCCCAGGCCCTCAAGGCGGCCGGTCTGGACCGGGTGAACGTTTCGCTGGACACGCTGCGCCCCGACGTCTTCAAGACCCTGACCCGCCGGGACCGCCACAAGGACGTCATCGACGGCATGGCGGCCGCCCGTGACGCCGGTCTGACCCCCGTCAAGGTCAACGCGGTCCTGATGCCCGGACTCAACGCCGACGAGGCCCCCGAGCTGCTCGCCTGGGCCGTGGAGAACGAGTACGAGCTCCGCTTCATCGAGCAGATGCCCCTCGACGCCCAGCACGGCTGGAAGCGTGACGGCATGATCACCGCCGGGGACATCCTCCAGTCCCTGCGCACCCGCTTCACCCTCACCGAGGAGGGTGCCGAGGAGCGCGGTTCCGCCCCCGCCGAGCGTTGGGTGGTCGACGGCGGCCCGGCCACGGTCGGCGTCATCGCCTCCGTCACCCGTCCGTTCTGCGGCGCCTGCGACCGCACCCGGCTCACCGCCGACGGCCAGGTCCGTACGTGCCTGTTCGCCACCGAGGAGTCCGACCTGCGGGCGGCGCTCCGCTCCGGCGCCCCGGACGAGGAGATCGCCCGCCTGTGGAAGGTGGCGATGTGGGGCAAGAAGGCCGGCTCCGGCCTCGACGACCCCTCGTTCCTCCAGCCCGACCGCCCGATGTCCGCGATCGGCGGCTGATCGGGGCCGGACCGGCGTCCGGCCCTCCTCGCCCGCCGCCACGAGCCCCGGCCCCGCCGGGGCTCAGGCGCGTTCCGAGCCCTCCGGCTGCACCCACTCGTCGAGCTTCACGACGTCCTTGAGGAAGCCCCGGACCCCGAGGAACTGCGAGAGGTGCTCCCGGTGTTCCTCGCACGCCAGCCAGGTCTTGCGCCGCTGCGGGGTGTGCAAGGTCGGGTTGTTCCACGCGAGGACCCAGACGGCCGCGTCGCGGCAGCCCTTGGCGGAGCAGGTGGGGGCGGGCTCGGGTGCGTTCACATCAGGGGAGTTCACGGCCTCAACCCTACAAACACGCACGCGGGACGGCTTCGGATGGGCGACGCCGGGCAGCCACGGGGGGAGCTGCCCGGCGTCGGTCCGTCGCTCCGACGGGGGATGCGGAGCGCGTAGGCAGTATGTCACGCAGGACCCGGTCGGGTGCACCGGAACTTCAGGATTGATCTGAGCTTTTATTGAGGTTCTCGGCCTCCAGTGCGGGGCGCACAGGTGCCGGTACGAAGTGCGAGGGCAGGGAGGGCGTCGACTCGCGCCCCGCGTTGGCGATGACCACCGCGACGTACGGCAACAGGGCCCCCGCGACCAGCGTCACGATCGCCACATGGCGCTCCACGTTCCACAGGACCACCGTCGCGATGACGGAGAGCGTCCTGATCGTCATCGAGATGACGTACCGGCGCTGTCGCCCCCGCACGTCCTCGGCGAGGCCCATCCGGGCCCCGGTGATCCGGAAGACCTCGGCCTCGTTCCGCTTGGTCCGCCCCATGTTGCACCACCCGATCCACCTGCCGGACGCACCCCGGTCCGGAACCCTTCCACCGTACGCGGCCCGCGCGTCGGCGTGGTGAGGGGGTGTCCCCCGAACGGCTCTGTCCGAAATGCGCCGTTCGCCGTGCGGATCGAGACTGGACCGACATGCGCACACCGCGCCGGAGGAGGCGGACATGCATTGGTTGTGGGCGATCATCGTCGGTTTGGTACTGGGCCTGATTGCCCGGGCGATCCTGCCCGGCAAGCAGCACCAGCCCCTCTGGCTGACCGTGATCTTCGGCATCATCGGCAGCGTCCTCGGCAACGCCGTCGCCACCTGGATCGGTGTCGCCGACACCAAGGGCATCGACTGGATCAGGCACCTGCTGCAACTGGTCGGAGCGGTCCTGATCGTCGGCCTCGGCGACATGGCGTACATGGCGTTGAAGGGCAACAGACGCACCGCCTGAACCGCCCCGCGCATCCGGGGCGGGACGACGGAGGGGCCGGTACGGACGCACTGTCCGTACCGGCCCCTCCGTCACGTGCGGCCGCGTCAGCCGGTGACCTCGACGGCGGCCAGGTTCTTCTTGCCGCGCCGCAGCACCAGCCAACGCCCGTGCAGCAGGTCCTCCGGGGCGGTGACCGCGTCCTCGGCGGTGACCTTCACGTTGTTCACGTAGGCGCCGCCCTCCTTCACGGTCCGCCGCGCCGCCGACTTGCTGGCGACCAGGCCGGTCTCCGCGAGCAGGTCCACGACCTGGCCCGGCTCGGCCACCTTCACGTGCGGCAGCTCGGACAGGGCCGCGGCCAGCGTGGCCTCGTCCAGCTCCGCCAGCTCGCCCTGACCGAACAGGGCCTTCGACGCCGCGATCACGGCGGCGCACTGGTCCGCACCGTGCACCAGCGTGGTCAGCTCCTCCGCCAGGGCCCGCTGCGCGGCGCGCGCCTGCGGCCGCTCGGCGGTCTGCGCCTCCAGCGCCTCCAGTTCCTCACGGGACTGGAAGGACAGGATCCGCATGTAGGTGGAGATGTCCCGGTCGTCCACGTTCAGCCAGAACTGGTAGAACGCGTACGGGGTGGTCATCCCCGGGTCCAGCCAGACGGCCCCGCCCTCGGTCTTGCCGAACTTCGTGCCGTCGGCCTTGACCATCAGCGGCGTCGCCATGGCGTGCACCTGCGCGCCCGGCTCGACCCGGTGGATCAGGTCGAGGCCGGCCGTCAGGTTGCCCCACTGGTCGGAGCCGCCCTGCTGGAGCACGCAGCCGTGGCGCCGGTACAGCTCCAGGAAGTCCATGCCCTGGAGCAGCTGGTAGCTGAACTCGGTGTAGCTGATGCCCTGGTCCGACTCCAGCCGCTTGGCGACCGAGTCCTTCGTCAGCATCTTGTTGACGCGGAAGTGCTTGCCGATGTCCCGCAGGAACTCGATGGCGGACATGCCCGCCGTCCAGTCCAGGTTGTTCACCAGGACCGCCGCGTTCTCGCCCTCGAAGGACAGGAACGGCTCGATCTGCGAGCGCAGCCGGTTCACCCACTCGGCGATGACCGCCGGGTCGTTCAGCGTGCGCTCGGCCGTCGGGCGCGGGTCGCCGATCTGACCGGTGGCCCCGCCGACCAGCGCCAGCGGGCGGTTGCCCGCCAGCTGGAGCCGGCGCATGGTCAGGACCTGCACCAGGTGACCCACGTGCAGCGAGGCCGCCGTCGGGTCGTAGCCGCAATAGAACGTGACCGGACCGTCCGCGAACGCCTTGCGCAGCGCTTCTTCGTCGGTGGACTGGGCGAAGAGCCCACGCCACTTCAGTTCGTCGACGATGTCCGTCACGGTCTCTCGACTCCTTCGATGTCTGAAATTGCCATGGTCAGTCTAGGTGGGTCAGACGCCCTTGCTGACCGAGCTCATGTTGAAGTCCGGGATGCGCAGCGCGGGCATCGCGGCCCGGGTGAACCAGTCGCCCCACTCGCGCGGGAGGGTCTTCTCGGTCCGGCCGGCCTCCGTCGCCCGCGACAGCAGGTCGACGGGGGACTCGTTGAACCGGAAGTTGTTCACCTCGCCCACGACCTGCCCGTCCTCCACCAGGTAGACGCCGTCCCGGGTGAGGCCCGTGAGCAGCAGCGTGGCCGGGTCGACCTCGCGGATGTACCAGAGGCAGGTCAGCAGCAGCCCGCGCGAGGTGCCGGCCACCATCTCCTCCAGGGACCTCTCCCCGCCGCCGTCCAGGATCAGGTTCCCGAAGCCGGGGGAGAGGTCCAGGCCGGTCAGGGCGGCGCTGTGCCGGGTCGTCGTCAGCCGCCTCAGCTCGCCGTCGCGGATCCACTCCGTCGGCGGGACCGGCAGGCCGTTGTCGAAGACGGACGCGTCGTCGCCGGAGCTGTGCGCGATCACGAACGGCGCGGACTCCAGGCCCGGCGCGTTCGGGTCGCTGCGCAGGGTCAGCGGCAGCGGCGAGAGCCGCTCGCCGACGCGGGTGCCGCCACCGGGCTTGGAGAAGACCGTCCGGCCCTCCACCGCGTCCCGGGCGGCCGCCGACCACATCTGGTAGATCAGCAGGTCGGCCACGGCCGTCGGCGGCAGCAGGGTCTCGTACCGCCCGGCGGGCAGCTCGATCCTCCGCTCCGCCCAGCCCAGGCGCACCGCGAGCTCCGCGTCCAGGACCGTGGGGTCGACGTCCTTGAAGTCCCGGGTGGAGCGGCCCGCCCAGGCCGAGCGCAGCCGGTCCGGGGACTTGGCGTTGATCTCCAGGGTCCCGTTCGGCTGGTCGTGGCGCAGCCGTAGGCCCGTGGAGGTGCCGACGTACGTGGAGACCAGCTCGTGGTTGGCGAAGCCGTACAGTTCCCGGCCGCCCGCGCGGGCCCGGGCGAAGGCCTCGCCGAGGGCCGGCGCGAAGTCCGCGAACACCGCCGAGGAGGTCTCCGCCGGGGCGTCGGTGAAGTCCGGGGAGGCGGGCGTGCCGGTGACCAGGGGCTGGGCGTCCTCGGCCGGACCGGCCCCGCGCGCGGCCGCCTCGGCGGCCCGTACGAGCGGCTCCAGGTCGGCGGTGGTGACGGCGGAGCGCGACACGACCCCCGAGGCCGTCCCCTCCTTGCCGTCGACGGTCGCGATGACCGTCAGTGTCCGGCCGCGGGTGACGCCGTTCGTGGTGAGCGCGTTGCCGGCCCAGCGCAGGTTGGCGCTCGACTCCTCGTCGGCGATGACGACGCAACCGTCGGCCGTGGACAGCTCCAGGGCCCGCTCGACGATCTCGTGCGGCTTGGTTCGGGTCGACATCAGCGTCCGGCCTCCTGCGTGGTGTTGAGGATGTTCACGTCGCGGAACAGGGCGGACGGGCAGCCGTGCGAGACCGCCGCGACCTGGCCGGGCTGGGCCTTGCCGCAGTTGAAGGCGCCGCCCAGGACGTAGGTCTGCGGTCCGCCGACCTTCTCCATCGAGCCCCAGAACTCGGTGGTCGTGGCCTGGTACGCGACGTCGCGCAGCTGCCCGGCCAGCCGGCCGTTCTCGATCCGGAAGAACCGCTGTCCGGTGAACTGGAAGTTGTAGCGCTGCATGTCGATCGACCAGGAGCGGTCGCCGACCACGTAGATCCCGCGCTCCACCCCACCGATGAGGTCCTCGGTGGACAGCCCGCCCGGATCCGGCTGGAGCGAGACGTTCGCCATCCGCTGGACGGGCACGTGGCCGGGGGAGTCGGCGTAGGCGCAGCCGTTGGAGCGTCCCAGCCCGGTCAGCTTCGCGATCCGCCGGTCGGTCTGGTAGCCGGCCAGGGTGCCGTCCTTGACCAGGTCCCAGCTCTGCGCCTCGACGCCCTCGTCGTCCCAGCCGATCGTGGCCAGGCCGTGCTCGGCCGTGCGGTCACCGGTCACGTTCATGATCGAGGAGCCGTACTTGAGCTTGCCCAGCTGGTCGAAGGTGGCGAAGGACGTGCCCGCGTACGCCGCCTCGTAGCCCAGTGCCCGGTCCAGCTCGGTGGCGTGGCCGATGGACTCGTGGATGGTGAGCCACAGGTTGGACGGGTGCACGACGAGGTCGTAGCGTCCCGCCTCGACGCTCGGTGCCCGCATCTTCTCGGCGAGCAGGCCGGGGATCTCCTCCAGCTCGGCGTTCCAGTCCCAGCCGGTGCCGGTGAGGTACTCCCAGCCGCGACCGGCGGGCGGGGCGATGGTGCGCATGGAGTCGAACTCGCCGGTCACGCCGTTCACGGCGACGGCCGTGAGCTGCGGGTGGATCCGTACGCGCTGCTGGGTGGTGGAGGTGCCGGCGGAGTCGGCGTAGAACTTGTTCTCGTGGACGGCCAGCAGTGAGGCGTCGACGTGCGCGACCCCGTCGGCGGCCAGCAGGCGTGCGCTCCAGTCGGCGAGCAGGGCCGCCTTCTCGGCGTCCGGCACCTCGAACGGGTTCACGTCGTACGCGGAGATCCAGGTCCGGTCGGCGTGCACCGGCTCGGCGGCGAGCTCGACCCGCTCGTCGGAGCCCGCGGCCTTGATCACCTGGGCGGACAGCTTGGCCATGGCCACGGCCTGCGAGGCGACCTTGGCGGCGCCGTCCATGGTCAGGTCGACACCGGAGGCGAAGCCCCAGCTGCCCCCGTGGACGACCCGCACCGCGTAGCCGAGGTCGGTGGTGTCGGAGCCGCCGGACGGCTTGGCGTCGCGCAGTCGCCACGAGGCGCTGCGGATCCGCTCCAGCCGGAAGTCGGCGTGGTCGGCGCCCAGCGCGCGGGCCCGTGCGAGCGCCGCGTCGGCGAGCGCCCGCAGGGGCAGCGCGGTGAAAGCCGCGTCGATGGAATGGGCCACGGAAGTCCTCCCGGGGTCGGGGCCGATAGCCCCGATCATGTCGCGCTCAAGGCTGTTGTGACTACATCTTTCTGTAGGGACTCGACAGAGCCCGCCTCCAGGCCCTGTCGGAGCCGGATTCTCCGGATCCCTCGGGCGGCCTATAGGTTTTCGGTAATCAAGACAGCTAGCGAAAGGGTGATCCGTTGAGCCGCTCGGTTCTCGTCACCGGAGGAAACCGGGGCATCGGCCTCGCCATCGCCCGAGCGTTCGCGCAGGCCGGCGACAAGGTCGCGATCACGTACCGGTCGGGCGAGCCGCCGGAGGAACTCACTTCGCTGGGTGTTCTGGCGGTGCGTTGCGACATCACCGACTCCGAGCAGGTGGAGCAGGCCTACAAGGAGATCGAGGACAAGCAGGGCGCCGTCGAGGTGCTCGTGGCCAATGCCGGTATCACCAAGGACACGCTGTTGATGCGGATGTCGGAGGAGGACTTCGCGTCCGTCGTCGACACCAACCTCACCGGCACCTTCCGCGTCGTCAAGCGCGCCAACCGTGGCATGCTCCGCGCGAAGAAGGGCCGTGTGGTCCTGATCTCCTCGGTCGTCGGGCTGCTGGGATCCGCGGGCCAGGCCAACTACGCTGCCTCGAAGGCAGCGCTGGTGGGCTTCGCCCGCTCGCTCGCCCGAGAGCTCGGCTCCCGCAACATCACCTTCAACGTGGTCGCGCCCGGCTTCGTGGACACCGACATGACGAAGGTGCTCACCGACGAGCAGCGTGCGGGCATCGTGGCCCAGGTGCCGCTGGCCCGGTACGCGCGGCCCGAGGAGATCGCGGCGGCCGTGAGCTTCCTGGCGTCCGACGACGCCGCGTACATCACAGGAGCCGTCATTCCCGTTGACGGCGGATTGGGCATGGGTCACTGATCACATGAGCGGAATTCTCGACGGCAAGCGCATCCTCATCACCGGGGTGCTGATGGAATCGTCCATCGCCTTCCACACCGCCAAGCTGGCCCAGGAGCAGGGCGCCGAGGTCATCCTGACCGCGTGGCCGCGCCCGTCGCTGACCGAGCGCATCGCCAAGAAGCTGCCGAAGCCGGTCAAGGTGATCGAGCTCGACGTCACCAACCAGGAGCACCTGGACCGTCTGGAGGGTCTCGTCCGCGACGAGCTCGGCGGTCTCGACGGTGTCGTGCACTCCATCGGTTTCGCCCCGCAGGACGCCCTCGGCGGGAACTTCCTGAACACGCCGTTCGAGTCGGTCGCCACGGCCATGCACGTCTCGGCGTTCTCGCTGAAGGCCCTCGCCATGGCCTGCAAGCCGCTGTTCCCGGCGGAGGGCGCGGCCATCGTCGGCCTCACCTTCGACGCGCAGTTCGCCTGGCCGCAGTACGACTGGATGGGTCCGGCCAAGGCGGCCCTGGAGGCCACCAGCCGTTACCTCGCCCGCGACCTGGGCAAGGAGAACATCCGCTGCAACCTGGTCTCGGCGGGACCGATCGGCTCCATGGCCGCCAAGTCCATCCCGGGCTTCGGCGAGCTGGCCGAGGTCTGGAACTCCCGCTCGATGCTGGAGTGGGACATGAGCGACCCGGAGCCGACCGGCAAGGGAGTCGTCGCCCTGCTGTCGGACTGGTTCCCGAAGACCACGGGCGAGATCGTCCACGTGGACGGCGGCCTGCACGCGATGGGTGCCTGATCCCCGGAACGCGGCGTCCTGCGTCCGTACGGCGGTGGGGGGGGGGGGGGGGGGGGGGGGGGGGGGGGGGGGGGGGGGGGGGGGGGGGGGGGGGGGGGGGGGGGGGGGGTGGGGGGGGGAGGGGGGGGGGGGGGGGGGGGGGGGGGGGGGGGGGGGGGGGGGGGGGAGGGGGGGGGGTGGGGGGGGGGGGGGATTTTGTGGGTGGGGTGTTTTTCTTCTCCGGTTTTTTTTTTTTTTTTTTTTTTTTTTTTTTTTTTTCCCCCCCCCCCCCCCCCCCCCCCCCCCCACCGCCGTCTCGCGTACGGGGCACGGGATGCCGGGTCCGGTTCGATCGGATGTTCGTCGTCTGACCGGATCTTTCCGACTCGAAAACCCGGACAAATGACTGCAAACTGACCTCGTCGGGATCTTCCCGGCGCGGTCGGGGCGGAGGTACGGCGTGCGTGCGAGGCCGAACCGATCGGTATCCCTGCTGCTCACCTCGGTGGTGCTGACCGGACTCCTGATGCCGGGAGCCGTCGCGCAGACCGCCGACCGCGACCGCGATCCCGCCCCCGCCCCCGCCGCCGGGGCGGCGGCCCAGGCGGTCGCGGACCTCGCCGAGTACCCGGCGGAGCCCCCCGCGCAGCCCGCGCCGTCCACCGGCCGGGACCTCTTCGGGGCCGACTGCGACACCGAGATCACCGGCTCGCAGGTGACGGCGTACTGCCACAACGCCTACCCCGAGACCGATCTGATCCGGCTGCACGTGGAATGCGACCGCTGGTGGGACGTGGACGGGGACGCCGCGGCCGTGCCCCTGGATCCCGCGGGCCGCGTCCGGCTCACCGGTCGCTGCTGGAAGGAGGTCCGCTCGGCCTGGGTCACCCACCACAGGCCGGGGACCTGAACCGCGCGCGTCGGGCCCGGCCCGTGACGCCGCCGGCCCCGACCTCGGCGTCACCCCCGATGTCGGCCGCCCCTACCGGCCCAGGCAGACGAACGGGTAGCCCGCCGCCTCCGAGGCGGCCGTGTCCCCGTCCCCCCGTCGGATCGCCTCGATCAGCCGGGCGTGGTCCAAGTGGGCGGACGGGGTCAGCTCGGTCCCCACGTCCGTGCGCAGCCAGTCCGCCACCAGGTCGCCGAGGTCCGCGTAGAGCTCGATGAGGACCTCGTTGTGCGAGGCCGTCACCACCGCCATGTGCAGGCTGACGTCCGCCGCCACGAACAGCTCGGCGTCCCCGCTCTCCCACGCCTCCTCCCGCCGGGCCAGCAGCGCGTCCAGCTGTACGAGGTCCCGCGCGGTGCGCCGTTCCGCCGCCAGGCGGGCCGCCGAGGACTCCAGCGTCGAACGCAGCTCCGCGATGTGCCGCGGGTCGGCGCCGGCGAAGCGCCGGTGCATCACCCCGGCCAGCTCGCTGGTGGCGATCACGTACGTTCCCGAACCCTGACGGATGTCCAGCAGCCCGTTGTGCGCGAGCGCGCGAACGGCCTCGCGCACGGTGTTGCGGGCGACGCCCAGCAGCTCCACCAGTTCGGGCTCGGTGGGGATGCGGGACCCGACCGGCCACTCGCCGGAGGTGATCTGGTTCCTCAGCTGGGTGATCACCTGGTCGACGAGCGCGGACCGCCGGGGCGAGGTCAGTGGCATGGGTTCCTCTCGGGGGCGACACGGGCTCCGGAGCGCCGTGGGCGCCGGCGCGACGCGAGCGCGACTGGACAACTAATCATCCCATGATTCTATGATGGTTGAATGCCCGACGAAGAAATCCAGACCCTCGACCGCCCGCGGACCGTCGGCGGCCCCGTCGACCGGACGCTCCCCGCCGCCCACACCACCCCCCAGTGGCTGGGTCCGGTGCTCATCGTCGGAATCGTGCTGGCCGCCCTGAACCTGCGGCCCGCCATCACCAGCCTCGGCGCCCTCTTCGAGGAGACCCGGACCGGCCTCCACATGAGCGGCGCCGTCGCCGGACTCATCACCTCGGTCCCCGCCCTCTGCTTCGCCGTCTTCGGCGTCACCGCACCCCGGCTCTCCCGCCGCTTCGGACCGGCGGCCGTCGTCTGCGCCGGCATGGCCGCCGTCGCCGCGGGCCTGCTCATCCGCCCCTTCGCGACCAACGCCGCGGGCTTCCTCGCCGCCAGCGCCCTGTCGCTGGCCGGCATTGCCCTGACCAACGTCCTGCTCCCGGTGATCGTCAAGCGCTGGTTCCCCGACCGCGTCGGCACCATGACCGGCCTGTACTCCATGGCCCTGGCCGCCGGCACCTCCCTGGCCGCCGCCGCGACCGTCCCGCTGACCTCCGCCCTCGGCGGCAGCTGGCGCACCGGCCTGCTGATCTGGGCCGCCCTCGCCGCCGCCGCCGTACTGCCCTGGCTCCCCATCGCCGCCGCGAGCCGCCGCGAGAAGGCCGCCGCGCCCGCCGCGCCGCGCGAGGACAACGGCCCCTCCGTCGTCCGCAGCCGCACCGCCTGGGCCCTGGCCTGCTACTTCGGCCTCCAGGCCACCGGCGCCTACGTCACCATGGGCTGGCTCCCGCAGATCTTCCGCGACGCCGGGGTCTCCGCCTCGACCGCCGGGGTCCTGCTCGCCGTCACCATGGTCATGGGCGTCCCGCTCGCCTTCGTCATCCCCGGCCTCGCCGGACGGATGCGCCACCAGGGCCCCATCGCCGTCGCCCTCGGCCTCTTCGGCCTCGCCGGCTACCTCGGGCTCTACCTCGCCCCGGCCGCCGGCGCCTGGGCCTGGGCGCTGCTGCTGGGCATCTCCAACTGCGCCTTCCCGCTCGTCATCACGATGATCGGCCTGCGCGCCAAGTCCCCGGCCGGCGTCGTCAAGCTCTCCGCCTTCGCCCAGAGCACCGGCTACCTCATCTCCATCCCCGGCCCGCTCGTCATCGGCACCCTCTACCAGCACAGCGGCGGCTGGGACCTGCCCCTCGCCCTGATGGCGGGCCTCCTCGTCCCGCAGATCGCCCTCGGTGTCCTCGCCGGACGGGACCGCACGATCGAGGACGAATGCGGCATGCGAAACTGAACCGCATGTCGCCCGTACTCGAACCGAACCCCCAGAACGGCCGCAAGAAGCTGGGCCTGGTGCTCGGCGCCATGCTCGCCGTGACCGTGATCATCGCCGTCATCGCGACCATCGCCTCCCCCTGAACCGCGGCGGATCCCGCGATGGTGGGGACAACCCCACCATCCCCTAGGGGGTCAGGTTCAGGGTCGCCTGGGGTGCGCCCCGGATGGGAACCGCCGCTTCGGATCAATAGATTCGAAGCAGCGATCCAGACCCGGCCCAGCACCCCCGGAGGCGGCCATGTCGGCCCCCGTACACACCCCGTCCCGCACCACGCGCCCCGCCCGCCGCCGCACCCCGGCCCACACCGGCGCGAACGCCCGGCTGCACTGGTGGGCGCTGGCCCTGCCCGCCCTCGCCTTCGGCCTGCTCCTGCTGCTCCTCGCCGGATCCGGCGAGGCCCACGCCGCCCCCGCGGAGCCCTCCGGGCTGATCCAGGTCGGCCGACAACTGCTGCGCGCCGTCGGCTGACCCCTTGCGCCGAGCCGCGCTCCACCACCGGGAAGCAGCCTCCCAACACCCTGCGCCCCGTGGCTCATTTCATGCGAAGCTGGGAGTCATGAGCGCCGATACACCCCGCAGGATCGCCCTCCTCCGGCACGCCAAGGCCGACTGGCCGCAGGTGGCCGACCACGAACGCCCGCTGGCGGAACGCGGCCGGAAGGACTCGCCGGCCGTCGGACTGAAGCTGGCGGAGACCGGCATCGATTTCGACCTGGCCCTCTGCTCCACCGCCGCCCGCACCCGGGAGACGTGGAAGCTCGCCGCCCAGGAACTCCCGCACCGGCCGAGGACCGCGTACGAGGAACGCCTCTACGACGCCTCGCTCGGCGAGCTCATCGCCCTGCTGAACGAGACCTCCGACGAGGTCCACGACCTGCTGGTCATCGGCCACAACCCCGGCATGCACGCCCTCGCCGACGCCCTCTCCGGACGCGCCGAGGGCGACGCGCTCGCCCGCATGACCCGTACCGGCTTCCCGACCGCCGCCCTCGCCGTCGTCTCCTTCACCGGCTCGTGGAAGTCGCTGGAGCACGGGGTGGGAACGCTGCTCGACTTCTGGACGCCGAAGGACCACTGAGCGGGAACGCCCGGCGGCAGCGGCGCGACCAGCCGCGACCCACAGCCGGAACGCCGAGCGCCACGGAGCCCGGGCCGCCCACGGGGGCGGTCCGGGCTCCGGCACGTCCGACGGTCGTCACCGGCCCGGGAGGGCCGCCGTCCCCGCGCCCCGCGCCTCCCACAACTCCGGGTAGAACCGCCGGTGCACCGCCGCCCGCAGGTGGGCCACGCCCGTGCTGCCCCCGGTGCCCGGCCGGCCACCGATCTGCCGCTCCACGAGCAGGGCGTGGCAGGCCCGCCACTCCGTCCAGACCTCGTCGTGGTCGACCAGCGCCTCCGCCAGCTCTGCCAGTTCGGCGAGCTCCGCGGGGTCACCGTCCCGGGGGAGGTCCGAGAGCCGCTCGTACGCGGCCCGCCGGCCGTCCTCGGTCGCCACCTCGAAGCCGGCCTTGCCCAGCAGTCCGAGGAAGGCCTCCCACAGCGAGGGCTCTTCGAGCCGCACCCGCAGCCGCTCCCGCTCGGCGGGGCTCAACCCGGCCGCGACGCGGGCGCCGTACTCACCGTGCACCCAGTCCGCCCCGGACAGCGCCGAGATCTCCACGTACTGCGCGGACTGCGCGCCGCTGCTGGTGCCGAGCGCCCCGCGGAAGGCGTGGAACTCCCTCGGCGGCATCGCGCGCAGCGGATGGATGCCGGTGATCAGCGCACGGGTGATCACCGCGCCGCGGGCGAGCCGGGCGCGGGCGGTGCGCGGGTCGCCGTCCAGGATCCGGTCGCGGGCGTCGGAGAGGTCGTCGAGCAGCTGCCCGAACCACAGCTCCTGCACCTGGTGCACGGTGATGAACAGGCGTTCGTCGCGCACCCCGTCGGCCAGCGGCACCTGGAGCGTCAGCAGCTCGGGGAGCCGCAGGTAGTCGGAGTAGGTGACGGTGTCAGACATCGGAGTCCTCCGGTGCGTGCAGTCCGTACAGGGCGAAGGCGTCGGTGACGCCGGGCAGGTCGAAGGCGTCGACCTGGGCACACAAGCGCAACGTGGAGCGGGAGATCGTCTGGATGCGGTCGATGCCCGCGTCCCCGCCGTAGGTGTCCGTCAGGACGGCCTCGGTGCGGTCCTCGTCCAGGCCGGCGCGGCGCAGCGAGTCGTACACCGGTTCCAGGTCCCAGTCGAGGGCGGCGCGGATCATCGCGGGCAGGGCCCGGGCGGCGAGGATCCGGCGCCGCCGGTCGAGCCGGGCCCACAGTTCGAGGAAGAAGGCGGAGAAGAAGCGGTGGTGGCGCCCCTCGTCCTTGGCGTGGTCGCGCATCAGCTCGCGCACCGTGCTCACCACGGTCGGGTCCTGCGGCACCTCGTTGAGGACCGCGGTGATCAGCGTCTCGAAGACGACCGCCTGCAACTGTCCCGCGAGGACCGGGTCTTCGGGCAGCAGTCGTCGCCCGGTGTCCTGCAGGGCCGTGACGAACCCGCCGTAGTCGACGTCGGGCACGGCGATGCCGGTGACCGCCGACACCTGGTCGGCGAGGTCCAGGCTGTAGAGGGCGTGGTAGCCCTCGTCGCAGTACACCTTGAAGGCGTCCATGCGCAGCGCGGTGGGGAAGTGCAGGCCGGAGTTGCCGTTGGCGACGGGTTCGGCGGCCCCGTTGACCACCCGCGTCTCCAGGTGGGTGGTCGAGTGCAGGAACTGGTAGAGGTGCCGTACGGAGACCTCACGGATCAGCTCCGGCGCGAGGGCCTTGACCTCGGGGTGGGACAGGTGCGGCACCAGGGCGTCGGGGAAGAACACCCGGCCCTGTTCGGCCTCGGCGTGGAAGATCCGCCGGACTCCGCCGCGTACGCCCGCGGTCTCGTACCAGCGGTCGAGGGGGCCTGGGGCCGTGCTCATCGGTGTCTTCCGTTCGGTGCGGAGGGGAGGGGGAGCGCGGGGGCGCCGTCGGCGGGCGGGGCGCCGGCCGTACCCAGGTGGGCGGCGATCCGCCGGACCGCCTCGGCCACCAGGGGCGCGTCGACGGTGTGGCACAGCCGGAACCAGCCCGGCTGCGGCGAGCGGAACGCCCCGCCGGGCAGGATGCTGACCTTCGCGGTCTCGAACAGTCCGCGCCACAGTCGGTGTTCGGCGTCGAAGTCGGTGCCGGGCAGCCACCGGCGCAGGTCCAGCCAGACGGAGAAGCCCGCTTCCGCGGGGGCGTACGGAATGTCGTGCGCGTCCAGCAGCGCGACGAGGTGCCCGTACGAGGACGCCAGCCGCTCGCGGCCTGCCGCGAGGAAGGACGCCACCCACGCGGTGTCCGACAGGAGCCCCGCGAGCGTGTCCTGGGTGGCGGTGGAGACGGGGGCGAAGTACGCCATCGCCCGCGCCGCGTCCCGGACGCGCGGATCGCGGGTGTGCAGGACGCCCGCTTTCAGACCGGGCAGCCCGAAGTCCTTCGCGAAGCCCCACACCACGTGGGTGCGGTCGGCCCAGTGCGGGTTGACGGCCGGGTCGGCGGCGCTGGTGAAGCCACGGCCGGCGAAGACGGCGTGGGCGTAGATCTCGTCGGAGATCAGGTCGACGTCGTGCTCGCGGACCACGCGCAGCAGGTCGGCGAGCACCTCGGGCGGGTGGACCTCGCCGATGGGGTTGGAGGGGGAGGAGAGGGCCACCGCGCGCACCGTCGTGCCCCGGGACCGGGCCTCCTTCAGGGCCCGGTCGACGGCGTCGGCGGTCAGCCGGAAGCCGTCGTCGGGGGACAGCGGCGCGGGCAGGAGCCGGGCCCCGGAGCGACCGCCGAGGTCGGTGTCGAAGGCTCCGTAGTAGGGGGACGGCACCACGATGGCCTCGCCCGGGTCGCACAGTACGGAGGCGATGGCGTCCAGCGCTCCGGTCGCACCGCTGATGACCACGAGGTCCTCGGCGTCCAGCGGGGTCCGGCAGGTCGCGGAGAGCAGGGAGGCGATCCGCTCGCGCAGCACGTCGGTGCCGTGCAGCGGCGCGTAGCGGGCGGTCGCCTCGGACATGGGGGGAAGGGCGACCAGCCGGTCGCGGAGCAGGTCCCAGAGCAGACGGTTCTCGGCGGTGCCCAGGTTGAGGTAGCCGTCGGGTCGCAGCAGCGCGTCGTACGGCTCGGCCTCCGCCCGGAAGTGGGCCTCGGCGATGGCCGGGGTGTCGGCGAGGAGACGGGCGGCCTGACGGGAGATCATCGGGCCCTCCCGCTGTCGACGCCGGCGCCGGTGAGCAGCCCCGGGTTGACCCCGAGGCCCATGGACGCGTCGATGACGGAGCCGTGGAGCGAGGTGGAGTGGTCGCCCGCCAGCCACCAGACGAGTTCCGCGATCTCCTCGGAGCGGATCAGGCGGCTCTTGGGCAGCCGGGCGGTCAGGGCCGCGAGTTCCTCGGGGGAGAGCTTGTCGAGGGTGCTGGCCTGGAACATCGCGGTGTCGACCGCGCCGGGGCAGACCGCGAACACGTCGACCGGGCTGTGCACCAGGTCGGCGGCGAGGTGCCGGGTCAGGTAGGTGAGCGCGGCCTTGCTCATGCCGTCGGCGGGGTGGAAGCCGGGGAACTGGAAGATCCCGCCACCCACACTGGAAATGTTGATGATCTTGCCGTAGCCGTTCTCCAGCATGCCGGGAAGCAGCTGCTCGGTGAGCCAGAGCGGGCCCACCGCGTTGATCCGGAAGAACTCCGAGGCCTTCTCGTGCCCGGGTCCGTCGGTGTACCGCTCGATGGTCCTGGAACCGACGGCGGCGTTGTTCACCAGGACTTCGACCGGGCCGGGAAGCCTCTCCAGGAGCCGTTGGTGGTCCTCCCAGTCCCCTTGGTCGAAGGGGAAGGCCTCCACCTTGGCGTGGCCGGTGAGGGCCAGTTCGTGCACCAGCTCCTCGGCCCGGGCCCGGCCATTGCGGTAGGTGAACCAGACCGTCCAGTCCTCTTCCAGAGCGAACCTCTCCACGCAGGCCCGGCCTATGCCGCCAGAACCCCCGGTGACGAGGACACTTCGAGTCACCATTGTTTCCCCTTGAACGATCAGGACTGACCGATGGTCGCTGTCGCGTTCACGACAGCGCGGTCACAGTATTTGTCGCAAGTGCAGGGAGAATAGGGCGACTTCGGGCACCCGTTGTCCGAAATGACTCTTGCGTCCGAGCGGGTTGCGTTGATCCGTCGTGACGCGTCCGCACTCGGCGGGCGGTGCGCATGTCCGATTCGGGTGCCTCGCGGGCGGGCCCGGGGTGGCCGGATATGAAAGACCGCCCGGTCGGGATTACCCGACCGGGCGGTATGGAAAGTCCGATGTCATGCCCCTGGCCATCAGGCCAGGTCAGCGGCCTCGACTTCCTCGCGGGTGATGCCGAGCAGGTACAGGACCGCGTCCAGGAAGGGCACGTTCACCGCCGTGTGCGCGGCCTCGCGCACCACCGGCTTGGCATTGAAGGCCACGCCCAGACCCGCCGCGTTCAGCATGTCGAGGTCGTTCGCGCCGTCCCCGATCGCCACCGTCTGGGCCAGCGGAACACCCGCCTCGGCGGCGAACCGGCGCAGCAGTCGGGCCTTGCCTGCGCGGTCCACGATCTCGCCCGTGACCCGACCGGTCAGCTTGCCCTCCAGGATCTCCAAAGTGTTCGCCGAGGCGAAGTCCAGTCCGAGCCGCTCCCGCAGGTCGTCCGTCACCTGGGTGAATCCGCCCGAGACCACGCCCACCTGATAACCGAGGGTCTTCAGCGTCCGGATCAGCGTCCGCGCGCCCGGGGTCAACCGGACCTCGGAGCGGACCTTGTCCACCACCGACGCGTCGAGCCCCGCCAGCAGCGCGACCCGGGCGTGCAGGGACTGCTCGAAGTCCAGCTCCCCGCGCATCGCCCGCTCGGTCACCTCGGCGACCTCGGCCTCACAGCCCGCGTGCGCGGCGAAGAGCTCGATCACCTCGTCCTGGATCAGCGTCGAGTCGACGTCCATGACGACCAGTCGCTGAGCCCGGCGGTGCAGTCCCGCCGAGACCACGGCCACGTCGACGCCGATCTGGGCGGAGGCGGTGGCCAGGGCGGTGCGCAGCGGCTCCGTCTCCACACCGGACACGGCGAACTCGACCGCCGTCACCGGATACTTCGCGAGCCGGAAGATGCGGTCGATGTTGCCGCCGGTCCCGGTGATCCGTGCCGCTATGGCGGCCGTGGACTCCGCGGTGAGCGGATGCCCGAGGACGGTGACGTGGGAGCGTCCGCTGCCGCGCGGACGGTTGTCGCCGGTCCCGGAGAGGATCTCGGCCTGGAGCTTGAGCGACTCTGCCCAGCTGTGGACGGTGGCCCGCAACTCGCCCTCGCCGGTGCCGGCCGGTTTGGTGACGAGGGCGCACAGGACGATGCGGCCACGGGTGACGACCTGCTCGATGTCGACGACATCGACGGAATAGGCGGCGAGGGTGTCGAACAGCCCGGCGGTGATCCCGGGACGGTCCTTGCCGAAGATCTTGACGAGGAGGGTGGGGACGTCGGAGGTCTGCGAAGCGCTCATGGTGCGCCCACCGTATCTTCCCGGCTCCGGCGGACGGACATCCGTCCCACTCCCTGAACCGACCCCCTCGCGCGGGCCCGCCCGGGGCGTCCCGGCGGGCGCGGGGCGGTGCCGCGTCCTCCCGGATCCCGGGTGAGAAGTCCCCGTATTTCACTCTCCGGGCGACTTCTGCCCCCGCCGACCGGGCGCCCGGGACACCCCTTCGAGGCCCCGATTCCACATGTGGCCGCAGGCCTGAAATAGTTCCCCCGGATGTTCGCCATCCCTAGACTCCCTGACGTCAGGGGGATTCTCGGGGGACTTAAGTGGGGCTGGAGTGCCGGAACTCGTACTGGAATTGAATGGCAGGACCTGGACGCTGGATCCGTCCCGGTCGTACTCGCTGGGGCGTGATCCCCAGGGCGACGTGGTGATCGACGACGCCCGGGTGTCGTGGCGGCACGCCACGATCACCTGGAACGGCCGGAATTGGGGCATCGAGGACCACGGCAGCACCAACGGCACCTACGTGCGCGGAGCGCGGGTCCAGCAGACCGAGCTCGTGCCCGGCACGCCGGTCCACCTGGGCAACGCGACCGACGGCCCGCGGCTCGATCTGACCGCCGCGGCCCCGGCCTACCAGGCCCCGGCCGCGCAGGGGCAGGCGCACCAGCAGGCCCCGGCCTACCGGGCCCCGGCCCAGCAGCAGCCCTGGGAGCAGCAGCACCAGCACCAGCCGCAGCACCAGCAGCACCAGGCCCAGCAGCCGCACGTGCCGCAGCAGCAGGGCGGCGGCCCGGCGCAGACCGCGCCGAACCCGGGGTACCACGACCACCGCAGCCCGACGACGTTCCACCAGCTCTCGCTGGGCCACGTCATGCGCATCGGCCGCGCGCTGGAGAACGAGCTGGTCGTCTCCGACCTCCAGGTCTCCCGCCACCACGCCGAGTTCCACTCGATGCCCGGCGGCCGGTTCGAGATCCGCGACCTGGGCAGCCACAACGGCACCTACGTCAACGGTCAGCCGCTCGCCAAGTCCGGCACGGCCCTCCTCGGGCCGAACGACATCGTCGGCGTCGGCCACTCGACGTTCCGCATCGTCGGCGACCGGCTGGAGGAGTTCGTCGACACCGGCGAGGTCTCCTTCTCGGCCCGCCACCTCACCGTGACCGTCGACGGCGGCAAGCAGATCCTCAAGGACGTCACCTTCGGCGTCCCCGAGAAGTCGCTCATCGGTGTCATCGGCCCCTCCGGCTCCGGCAAGTCGACCCTCCTGAAGGCGCTGACCGGCTACCGGCCCGCCGACCAGGGCGACGTCCTCTACGACAACCGCAACCTGTACAAGCAGTTCGCGGAGCTCCGCCAGCGCATCGGCCTGGTCCCGCAGGACGACATCCTGCACAAGGAACTCAAGGTCAGCACCGCCCTCAAGTACGCGGCCAAGCTCCGCTTCCCCGGCGACACCGCCGAGTCCGAGCGCGTCGCCCGCATCAACGAGGTGCTGCGCGAGCTCAAGCTCGACGTCCACAAGGACAAGAAGATCACCTCGCTCTCCGGTGGTCAGCGCAAGCGCGTGTCCGTGGCCCTGGAACTCCTCACCAAGCCGTCGCTGATCTTCCTGGACGAGCCGACCTCCGGCCTCGACCCGGGCATGGACCGCGACGTCATGCAGCTGCTGCGCGGCCTCGCCGACGACGGCCGCACGGTCCTCGTCGTCACCCACTCCGTCGCCGAGCTCGCCATCTGCGACAAGCTGCTGGTCATGGCCCCCGGCGGTTCGGTCGCCTACTTCGGCCCGCCGGACGACGCGCTGAACTTCTTCGGCTACAGCACCTGGGCCGACGTCTTCTCCGCCTTCGAGGAGTTCCGCGACTACGACTGGGCCGGGCGCTGGAAGGGCTCGCAGCACTACCAGCTGTACGCCGCCGACATCGACGCGGTCGCCCCGCAGTCCGTCGCGTTCCCCTCGCCGCAGCAGATGCGCCCGCCCAAGCCGCAGGGCTGGGGCTCGCAGCTCTGGACGCTGATCCGCCGCTACGTCTCGGTGATCGCCTCCGACAAGGGCTTCATCGGCCTCATGCTGATCCTGCCCGCGGTGCTGGGCGTGGTCTCCACGGTCATCCCCGCGACCTTCGGGCTCGCGCCCCCGACGCCGCCGTCCCAGTTCAACGGCGACGCGGGCACGATCATGCTGATCCTCGCGGTCGGCATGTGTTTCTCGGGCGCCGCGAACTCGGTCCGAGAACTGATCAAGGAACGCGTCATCTACGAGCGTGAGCGCGCGACCGGCCTGTCCCGGTCCGCGTACCTCATGTCGAAGGTGATCGTCCTCGGGATCATCACGGCCGTCCAGGGCGTGGTCATCTGCGCGATCGGCTTCTTCCCGCGCGACCTGCCCACCGAGGGCCTGCTGATGCCGCCGGCCGTCGAGCTGTGCCTGTCGGTCATCGCCCTCGGCTTCACCTCGATGATGTTCGGCCTCGTCATCTCCTCGCTGGTCAAGACCGCCGAGAAGACGATGCCGCTGCTGGTCATGTTCGCGATCGTCCAGGTCGTCTTCACCGGCATCCTCTTCCAGGTCTACGACTCCCCGGGCCTGGAACAGTTCGCCTGGCTGATGCCGTCCCGCTGGGCCATCGCCGCCGCCGGCGCCACGCTGAACCTCGGCAGGCTGATGCCGCCGTGGGACCGCGACAACCCGACGAACACCGACCCGCTCTGGGACGCCACCATCGGGCAGTGGAGCCTGAACATCACCGTCCTGCTGCTCATCGGCATCGCCTGCGGCTTCCTGGTCCAGCGCCTGCTGCGCCGCCACGAGCCCGAGGTCATGCGCGCCGGCAAGTAACGGCCCCGCGCATCCGGCCCCGCGGCCCGCGCACGTACGGCAAACGCCTCAGGGCGGCTCCCCGGAGATCCGGGGAGCCGCCCTGAGGCGCATGGGGGGTGCGGGACGTCGGCGGCCTAGTAGGCGCTGTTGACGTTGTCCATCGAGCCGTAGCGGTCGGCTGCGTAGTTGCAGGCGGCGACGATGTTGGCGACCGGGTCGTACTGGTCGAACTTGGTGCCCTTGACGTGGTACGCCTTGAAGGTCGGGTAGATGACCTGGAGCAGACCCTTGCTGGGGATGCCGTTCTGGGCGTTGATGTCCCACTTGTTGATCGCCAGCGGGTTGCCGCTGGACTCGCGCATGACGTTCTTGTGGATACCGGCGTACGTGCCCGGAATCCCCTCGCGCTTCATGATGAAGAGCGCTTCCTTGATCCAACCGTCGAGGTTGTTCGCGAAGACCGGGGTGCGGACGGCGGACCGGCTCGCGGCCGCCGTCTTGTCGCGCTCGGCCTTGGCGGCGGCAGCGGCCTTGGCCTTGGCGGCCGCCGTGTCCTTCGCCAGCTTGTTCGCGACGGCCTGCTGCGCGCCGAGGTGCTGCTGAACCGTCGGGGTCCACGCCACGGGGGCGGCGTTGATCGTCACCGCCTGCTGAGTCTCCGCGGCACCTGCCGGGACGAGGGAGAAGGCGAGCGCGGCGGCACCGAGCGTGGCGACACCGGCAACGGACAGCTTGTGTGCCTTCGTCAGACGACTGTGACCGGGAGTGCTGGAAGCAGACATGGCGGGGCAACCTCTTCGAATAGCGGGAGTCGCAGGAAGGCGCCGCTCGGATCCGGGACCCTGCGGCGCTGTGCGACGTCGACATTCTTAGCGGTGGCAAAAACGCCTGGCAAAGGTGTGACGTACGATCCCGCTTAGTGGATCAGGGCCCCGGGACGAATCCGGAATGACGGGCACCGCGCTAGGCGCAACCGACCTGACAGGACCTTTACCTGTCCACTACGCAGCTTCGTAAGTGATGTGGGTCCTATGCCGGGGCTCACATCGGCCACGTAACGGTCTCACCCACGGTTGCGACAGCAATGCGCAATGTGACGGATGTCCTCCTCGGGGAGGGCCCACCGCCCACCCGCCTCGTCCCCAGGACGTACCCGGCGCCCCGCCACCCCCTCCCCCTGCGGTACGCCCCGGCCCCGCCACCCCCCTCCCTCCGCCGTACGCCCCGGGCCCACCGACCTAGGCCGGATGCCCGATCCCGCAGGTCAGGGCCGCCGGTACGGTGATCCCATGCACTACGGACCCTGTACGGGACTCGCTGCCGTCAGCACCGCGCTGCTCGCCATGAGCCGCCGCATGGAGGTCCACGACGTACTGCGCACGATCGTCGCCTCGGCCCGCGAACTCCTGGACGCCGAGTACGCCGCCCTCGGCGTCCCGGACGACCACGGGGGCTTCGCCCAGTTCGTCGTGGACGGCATCAGCGAGGAACAGTGGCGCCGCATCGGCCCCCTGCCCCGGCAGCACGGGGTCCTCGCCGCGATGCTCCACCAGGACGCCCCCGAACGACTGGCCGACGTACGCGCGGACCCGCGCTTCGGGGGCTGGCCCGCCGCCCACCCCGACATGTCCGACTTCCTCGGCATGCCCATCCGGGACGGCGAGGAGACCCTCGGCGCCCTCTTCCTCGCCAACAAACGCCCCGCCCCCGGGAGCACCCCCGACAACGACCCCGACGCCGCCGACCGGCCCGTCGGCTTCACCGACGGGGACGAGGAGCTCCTCTCCCTCCTCGCCCAGCACGCGGCCATCGCCCTGACCAACGCCCGCCTCTACGAGCGCAGCCGCGAGCTCACCATCGCCGAGGAGCGCTCCCGCCTCGCCCACGAGCTGCACGACGCCGTCAGTCAGAAGCTGTTCTCCCTGCGCCTCACCGCCCAGGCCGCCGCCGCCCTCGTCGACCGCGACCCCGTCCGTGCCAAGGACGAGCTCCATCAGGTCGCCGCCCTGGCCGCGGAGGCCGCCGACGAACTGCGCGCCGCCGTGACCGAGCTCCGTCCGGCCGCACTGGACGACGACGGGCTCGTCGCGACCCTGCGCGACCACGTCCGCGTCCTGGACCGGGCCCACGCCGCGCACGTCTCCTTCACCTGTGAAGGCGTGCGCGCCCTGCCGGCGACCCAGGAGGAGGCACTCCTGCGCGTCGCCCAGGAGGCCCTCCACAACGCCCTGCGGCACTCCGGCGCGGACCGCGTCGAGGTGACCCTCAGCAGGAACCCGGGCGGCGGCGCCGTCCTGCGCGTACGCGACTGGGGCCGCGGCTTCTCCCCCTCCACGGTCCGCAAGGCGGGCCGCCACCTCGGGCTCGTCTCCATGCGGGACCGCGCGAGCGGCTCCGGCGGACGGCTGGAGGTCCGCTCCGAGCCCGGTAAGGGCACCACGATCGAGATGGAGGTTCCCGGTGGCTGACACCCCGGTCCGCATCCGCGTCCTGCTGGTCGACGACCACCAGGTCGTCCGGCGCGGCCTGCGCACGTTCCTGGAGGTCCAGGACGACATAGAGGTGGTCGGCGAGGCCGGCGACGGCGAGGAGGGCATCGAGCGCGCCGAGGAACTGCGACCCGACGTCATCCTCATGGACGTCAAGATGCCGGGCACCGACGGCATCGAGGCCCTGCGACGGCTGCGCGCCCTGGGCAACCCGGCACGGGTCCTGATCGTCACCAGCTTCACCGAACAGCGCACCGTCGTCCCCGCCCTGCGGGCCGGCGCGGCCGGATACGTCTACAAGGACATCGACCCGGACGCCCTGGCCGGAGCCATCCGCTCCGTGCACGCGGGCCACGTCCTGCTCCAGCCGGAGGTGGCCCAGGCCCTCCTCGCCCAGGAGGACCAGCCCGCCACCGCGGGCCGCCCCGGCTCCCTGACCGACCGCGAACGCGAGGTCCTCCGGCTGATCGCGGACGGTCGCTCCAACCGCGAGATCGCCCGCGCGCTGGTGCTGTCGGAGAAGACGGTCAAGACCCACGTCTCGAACATCCTGATGAAACTGGACCTCTCCGACCGGACGCAGGCCGCACTGTGGGCGGTCAGGCACGGAATGGCGGAGTAATCAGACCATCTGCACGCGCGCGGTGATTCAGCAGAGATTCATACGGTCGGGTGTATGTACCCCACATGGCGTATCCCGCCCACCGGGCGGGGCGTTCTCCATGGCGTGTCGCGACGGCTGGTCGCGGCAGACGTACTGGAGGACGAGAACGTGAAGAACTTCAAGAAGGCCGCAGCCGTCACCATGATCGCGGGCGGCCTCGTCGCCGCCGCCGCTGGTGTCTCCTCGGCGCACGGCGGTGCGTCCGCGGAGGGCGTGGCCCAGCACTCGCCCGGCGTGGCCTCCGGGAACCTGATCCAGGTCCCCGTCAACGTTCCCGTGAACGTCGTCGGCAACACCGTCAACGTGATCGGCCTGCTCAACCCCGCCTTCGGCAACTTCGGCGTCAACCACTGACCCACCCCGCGGCCCCGCTTCCCCACCTCTCCCCGGGAAGCGGGGCCGCGGCGTTCCACCACCCCCGCCCGGCACGCCGGGAACGACGTCAGCCCCGCTCGCGCTCCTCGACCGGCGCGTTGTACGCCGCCACCAGGGCACGCCGCGCCACCCGCTCCACCGGCCGCAGCGCCTCGGACCGCGCCGCCATCTCCGAGGCCGCCACCGCACCCCCGGGCCCGTTCTCGTACGCCAGCGACACCAACAGGTCCACCCGCTGCGCCAACGCCAGCACCCGCACCGCCCGCGGCGGATACCCCGGAGCCAGCACCTCACGGCCCGCCTCCGCCCGCGCCCGGTACGCCGACAGCGCCGCCTCCGCGACCGGCCCCGACCCCGCCACGTCCAGCCGGGTCAGGACGACCGTCGCCTCCCGCAACGCCTCCGCCAGCTCCCGCTCCGCCTCACCGAGCGACGGCACGTCCGCCGGCGGGGCCTCCCGTACCGGCAGGCAGTGCCAGGTCACCGAGACGTGCAGGTCGCCGGCCGGACCGGCCTCCACCACCTCCGGCACCAGACCCAGCGCCGCGCCCACCGCGACCACCGCCTCCTCGGCCTCCAACGCCCGCGCGTTGAACTCCGCCGGCCCGCTCAGCCCCAACGGATGACCCGGCGCGGGCAGCGCCACCCGCAGCCCGCTCACCCCCAGCACCCGCAACCGGCCGAGCGCCAGCGTGAGCCCCACCGGACCCGGTTCCCCCGGCAGCCCGGTCACCCGGTGCACGGCGTCCTCACCGACGATCGACGACGCGGCCTCGTCGGGCGACACCAAACCGGCCAGCAGCGCGTTCCCCCAGGCGGCCAGCCGCCCTGAACGTGGTTCGAAAAGCATCCCCCCACTTTACGGATCGCGCCCCGCACCCGGCCCCGGAACCGGACCCCTCCCCGAGTGGCGTAGGTTTTCCCCCAGGGGCTGCGCCTGCCGGCGCACAGAGAACCGTGACTGCAAGGGGTGACAACACGCTCATGAGCGATGTTCTGGAGCTGGTGGACGTATCCGTGGTCCGCGAGGGCCGGGCTCTGGTGGACCAGGTCTCCTGGTCGGTGAAGGAGGGGGAGCGCTGGGTGATCCTCGGCCCCAACGGCGCCGGCAAGACCACACTGCTGAACCTCGCCTCCAGCTACCTCTTCCCCACCAAGGGCTCCGCCACCATCCTCGGCGGCACCCTCGGCAAGCCGGGTACCGACGTGTTCGAGCTGCGCCCCCGCATCGGCGTGGCCGGCATCGCCATGGCCGACAAGCTGCCCAAGCGGCAGACCGTCCTGCAGACCGTGCTCACCGCCGCCTACGGCATGACCGCGACCTGGCAGGAGGAGTACGAGGACATCGACGAGCAGCGCGCCCGCGCCTTCCTCGACCGCCTCGGCATGACCGACTACCTGGAGCGCAGGTTCGGCACGCTCTCCGAGGGCGAGCGCAAGCGCACCCTGATCGCCCGCGCCCTGATGACCGACCCCGAGCTCCTCCTCCTCGACGAGCCCGCCGCCGGCCTCGACCTCGGTGGCCGCGAGGACCTCGTACGCCGCCTCGGCCGCCTCGCCCGGGACCCGCTGGCCCCCTCCATGGTCATGGTCACGCACCACGTCGAGGAGATCGCCCCCGGCTTCACCCACGTCCTGATGATCCGCCAGGGCAAGGTCGTCACCGCCGGTCCCATCGACCTCGAACTCACCTCGCGCAACCTCTCTCTCTGCTTCGGCCTCCCGCTGGTCGTCGAGCGCAACGACCACGACCGCTGGACCGCCCAGGGCCTGCCCCTGCGCTAGCGGTCCGTACCGGTCGCGCCCTGTCCCGACCGTGCCCACCCGACCTACCATGACCATGTGGACATCGACGCATGGGTGTGGTGGCTCATCGGCGCGGTCGGACTGGGCATCCCCCTGGTCCTCACCGCCCTTCCGGAATTCGGCATGTTCGCCATCGGCGCGGTGGCGGCGGCCGTCACGGCGGCCCTCGGCGGGGGAGTGGTCGCCCAGGTCCTGGTCTTCGTGATCGTGTCCGTGGCGCTCATCGCCGTGGTCCGCCCGATCGCCAACCGGCACCGCAACCAACGCCCCCAACACCGCAGCGGCATCGACGCGTTGAGGGGCAGATCCGCCGTCGTCCTCGAACGCGTCGACGGCGGCGGGGGCCGGATCAAACTGGCCGGCGAGGTCTGGTCCGCCCGCACCCTCGACGCGGACACCAGTTTCGAACCCGGCCAGTCCGTCGACGTCGTCGACATCGACGGAGCGACCGCCGTCGTGATGTGAGAAAGCAGCCGACCCGCGGCCCCGGGGTCTGCGAGACTCCGATCAACGGGGCAGCACAGACAGCCGGAAGGGCACGGGGAACCGCATGCAACCGATCATCATCGTCCTGATCATCCTGGTGGTTCTGGTCTTCATCGCCCTGGTCAAGACGATCCAGGTGATCCCGCAGGCCAGCGCCGCCATCGTTGAACGCTTCGGCCGCTACACCCGCACCCTCAACGCGGGCCTCAACATCGTCGTCCCGTTCATCGACTCGATCCGCAACCGCATCGACCTCCGCGAACAGGTCGTCCCGTTCCCGCCGCAGCCGGTGATCACCCAGGACAACCTGGTCGTCAACATCGACACCGTCATCTACTACCAGGTGACCGACGCCCGCGCCGCGACGTACGAGGTGGCCAGCTACATCCAGGCCATCGAGCAGCTCACCGTCACCACGCTCCGCAACATCATCGGCGGCATGGACCTGGAGCGGACGCTCACCTCCCGCGAGGAGATCAACGCGGCCCTGCGCGGAGTCCTCGACGAGGCCACCGGCAAGTGGGGCATCCGCGTCAACCGCGTCGAGCTCAAGGCCATCGAGCCGCCCACCTCCATCCAGGACTCGATGGAGAAGCAGATGCGCGCCGACCGCGACAAGCGCGCCGCGATCCTCCAGGCCGAAGGTGTCCGACAGTCCGAGATCCTGCGGGCCGAGGGCGAGAAGCAGTCCTCCATCCTCCGCGCCGAAGGTGACGCCAAGGCCGCCGCCCTGCGCGCCGAGGGCGAGGCCCAGGCCATCCGCACGGTCTTCGAGTCCATCCACGCCGGCGACGCCGACCAGAAGCTCCTCGCCTACCAGTACCTCCAGATGCTCCCGAAGATCGCCGAAGGCGACGCCAACAAGCTCTGGATCGTGCCCAGCGAGATCGGGGACGCGCTCAAGGGCCTCTCGGGCGCCATGGGCAACTTCGGCCCCATGGGCGGCGGGAACCCGAGCGGCTTCAACCCGCAGAACAGCGGCAAGGGCGGCGACACAACGGGCGCGAACGACCGGCGCGAGCAGCCCCCCATCGACTGAGCCCGCCCTCCCCTCGTGCATGATCGGTGAGGCCCCTCGACCTTCATGGCGGGGAGGCGACTCACTCACGCAAGGGGGATGGCTCCGTCCATGTCCATGTCCATCTGGGAATCGCTCGCGGTCCTCGCCGCCGGAATCGGCGCCGGCACGATCAACACCATCGTCGGTTCCGGCACCCTGATCACCTTCCCGGTGCTCCTCGCCACCGGCCTGCCACCGGTCACCGCCAACGTCTCCAACACCCTCGGCCTGGTGCCCGGTTCCATCAGCGGCGCCATCGGCTACCGCAACGAACTCAAGGGGCAGCGCGCCCGCGTCCTGCGCCTCGGCGCCGTCTCCCTCGTCGGCGGCCTCGCGGGCGCGGTCCTGCTCCTCGTCCTGCCCCCCGAGTCCTTCGACACGATCGTGCCCGTCCTCATCGGACTGGCCCTCGTCCTCGTCGTCCTCCAGCCCCGCCTCGCCGCCTCCCTGCGCCGCCGCCGGGAAGCCGCGGGCACCACCACGGAGGAACGCGAGGGAGGCCCCGCCCTCCTCACCGGCATGCTGCTCTCCAGCGCCTACGGAGGCTACTTCGGGGCCGCGCAGGGCGTGCTCTACCTCGGACTCATGGGTCTGCTGCTCCACGACGACCTGCAACGCGTCAACGCCGTCAAGAACGTCATCGCCGCCCTCGTCAACGGCATCGCCGCCGTCTTCTTCCTCTTCGTGGCCGAGTTCGACTGGACGGCGGTGCTCCTCATCGCCGTCGGCTCGACCCTCGGCGGACAGATCGGCGCGAAGGTCGGCCGCCGGCTCTCGCCGACCGTCCTGCGCGGGGTCATCGTGACGGTCGGACTCCTCGCCATCGTCCAGATCCTGCTCCGCTGAACGACGTAGGAGAAATACGTCGCCCCGTGCACCCGACAACAGGGGGCACGGGGCGGACGACTACGCGGACCGCGACAACCACTCCGGCAGCGGATCCCGCCCGCCCACACCCAGCGCGAGCAACATCGCGTCGGCGGGCGACGGTACGAACGGCTTGCGGAGCAGCGGCATCCCCGCCTCCTCCGGCGTCCGCGCCGCCTTGCGGTGGTTGTCCTCGGCGCAGGAGGCCACCGTGTTCAGCCAGGTGTCCCCACCGCCCTGGGCCCGCGGCAGCACGTGGTCCACGGTCGTCGCACGCCTACCGCAGTACGCGCAACGGTGCTGGTCCCGGATCAACACCCCCCTCCGTGACCAGGGAGCATGTCTTCGGAAGGGCACCCGCACGTACCGGCAGAGCCTGATCACCCGCGGCATCGGAAGTTCCATGGTGGCCGCCCGCACACGCAGCTCGGGATGCGACTGTTCGACCACGGCCTTGTCCTGGAGCACGAGCACCACCGCCCGGTTCAAGGTCACCGTCGACAGCGGCTCGAAGCTCGCATTCAGCACCAGCGTGTCCCGCATCTCGCCCACCTCCCGTGTGCAGGCCCGCGACCACACCGGCTGCGGGGCCCGGAACCACTCTGGCCGCGCGCGCCACGCGGGACAACGCAATAAAAATGCCCGGTCCTGGCCTTCTTTAGACCAGGACCGGGCAAACGCTCGGCGAACGATCAGCCCGCGGGCGCCTCGTACTCACCGATGAGGTGAGCACGACCGAGGGTGTGGAAGCGCAGATTGAAACCGACCACGGCGGGGGACACGTCTCCGTCCGGCCCGAGCTTCTCCTGATCCACCGCGTACACCGTGAACACGTACCGGTGCCGCTCCCCGGCCGGCGGAGCGGCTCCGCCGAAGTCCTTCGTGCCGTAGTCGTTGCGCACGTGCACGGCCCCGGCCGGCAGCCCCTCGAACTTTCCGCTGCCCGCCCCGGCCGGCAGCTCGGTCACCGAGACCGGCAGGTCGAACAGCACCCAGTGCCAGAACCCGCTGCCCGTGGGCGCGTCCGGGTCGAAGCAGGTCACGGCGAAGCTCTTCGTCCCCTCGGGGAAGCCCTCCCACCGCAACGCGGGCGAGATGTTCCCGCCCGACAACACCTGGTCCCCGCCCAACTCCGCGCCGTGCGCCAGATCGGCGCTCGTCACGGTGAAGGAGGGGACCTCCGGGTGGAAGTCGTGGGGGAGGGGCGCCCTGTGCTGCTGAACCACTGCTGAACCTCCTGATCGGATGCGCGTACGGCCCGAGCCTAGGACCAGTTGCTCCTAGAACCAGTTGCGCTGCGAACCGACGGACGCGATCCACTGGTTCAGGTACGCGGCCCAATCGGTGTCCTGATAGGACTGCAGCCCCACCTGGAAGCAGCGGTAGGTGTCGCTGCCCTCACTGAACAGCCCCGGCTTCTTGTCCATCTCCAGCACGACGTCCATCTCGCGCCCGTCGGAGACGAAGGTCAGCTCGACCTGGTTCAGCCCGCGGTACTGCGACGGCGGCAGGAACTCGATCTCCTGGTAGAACGGCAGCGTCTGCCGCGTCCCACGGATGTGGCCGCGCTCCATGTCCGCGCTGCGGAACGAGAAGCCGAGCTGACGGAACGCGTCCAGGATCGCCTGCTGCGCGGGCACCGGGTGCACGTTGATCGGGTCCAGGTCACCCGCGTCGACCGCCCGCGCGATCTCCAGCTCCGTGCTGACCCCGATGTTCATGCCGTGCAGGTGCTGACCCCCGAAGTGGGTGATCGGCGTCTCCGCCGGGATCTCCAACCCGAACGGCACCACGTGCAGCGCGCCGGCCTGCACCTGGAAGGCACCCCCGAGGCGCTGCTTCGTGAAGACGACGTCCTGCTTGTACTCCTGGTCGCCGCCCTCCACCTCCACCCGTGCCTGCAGCCCGACGGACAGCCCCTCGATCTGCTGCTCCACGGACCCGCCCTGGATCCGGACCTCGCCCTGCACGATCCCGCCCGGCACGACGTTCGGCTCGGTGATGATCGTGTCCACCGAGGCACCGCCGGCACCCAGGCTCGCGAACAGCTTCCTGAACCCCATGCTCAAACTCCCCTTAAGGCCTGTACGAAGGATGTGGCGACTCGCGCGCCTACCCGTTTTACCAACGCGGAACCTTAGGCCCCGGTTGCAGGACGACGCGTTCCGTTACGCTCGACCGGATGAGCGCGCGTCCCGACCGTACGCCCCTGCCCCGGTCCTTCTTCGACCGACCGGTCCTCACGGTGGCCCCCGACCTGCTGGGCCGCACCCTGGTCCGCCGCACCGGGGAGGGCACCCTGGAGCTGCGCATCACCGAGGTGGAGGCCTACGAGGGCGGGTCCGATCCCGGCTCCCACGCCTACCGCGGCCGAACCCCCCGCAACGCATCGATGTTCGGTCCGCCCGGACACGCGTACGTCTACTTCATCTACGGCATGTGGTTCAGCCTCAACCTGGTCTGCGGCCCGCCCGGCCAAGCGAGCGGCGTACTGCTGCGGGCCGGCGAGGTCATCGCCGGAGCGGACCTGGCGGCCAAACGTCGACTCTCCGCCAGGAACCCGCGTGAACTGGCCAAGGGTCCGGCCAGGCTGGCCACGGCCCTTGACGTGGACCGCTCGCTCGACGGCACCGATCTCTGCGACGACCCCGAATCCGCCCTGTCCCTCCTCACCGGCACGGCCACCCCGGCCGACCTGGTGAGCAACGGTCCGCGCACGGGAGTGGGCGGCGCCGGCGCCGCCCACCCGTACCGCTTCTGGATCACGAACGACCCCACGGTCAGCCCCTATCGGGCCCACGCACCACGCCGCAGGGCAACTTGACTCAGCCCTTCCGGACGCCTAACGTAGTCCGAGCCGCTTGAACGGGGTACTGCCTCAGCAGACCCCCAGAACGGCCAAACCACTACCTACTACTTACCCCTGGCGGGGTCCTTTTCGGCATGCCCGAATTACTCGCCGGACGGCTCGATTATGAGTCGCAAGGGGAAAGCGCTAACGTAGCGGAGCGCCGAAAGGCCAAGACCCCCAACGGTCACCGAATTCAAATTCGAGTACCTGCGACTTCCGAGAAGCAGGGCGCGGAAATGATCTGGTAGAGTTGGAATCGCCGGAAAGGGAAAGCGTGAAAGCGCAGGACCTGGAAAGCACCGAGGAAATCGGGCCCGAGAGAGTCTGATAGAGTCGGAAACGCAAGAACAGAGCAGGACAACAGAACGAAAGCCCGGAGGAAAACCCGCGAGGGTGAGTACAAAGGAAGCGTCCGTTCCTTGAGAACTCAACAGCGTGCCAAAAATCAACGCCAAAAGTTGATACCCCGTCCACTTCGGTGGATGAGGTTCCTTTGAAAAAGACCTGTGGGGTCGCCTTCGGGTGATGCTTGCAGGCAATTACACAGCGAGGACGTTGTGGCGCGTCGG
>NZ_JBVIVP010000005.1:0-52346 GCF_055595445.1 Streptomyces sp. NPDC040432
GTGCGTGCTCCCGGCGTGCCGGGCGGAAGCCCGCGTACTGGACGTACTCGGGCTTCCGCCCGGTGCGGCGGGAGTGCGTGCCGGACACCGCGAGGCAGACGGGAGTTCGACGACAGGCCCTGGGGCCGGGCGGGCGTCCCCGACCCCGTCCGCCCGCGGAGCGACCCGCATCACACGCCGAGGCCCGTGACCTCGACCGTACGGGGCGGTAACTTCGCATGCGGTCCCGCAACGACGCACCCCTTGGAGTCCCGATGCCCGAAGCCGTCATCGTTTCCACCGCCCGTTCCCCCATCGGGCGCGCCGGCAAGGGGTCGCTCAAGGACGTCCGTCCGGACGACCTGACCGCGCAGATCATCCAGGCCGCGCTCGCCAAGGTCCCCGGGCTGGACCCGCGCGAGATCGACGACCTGATGCTGGGCTGCGGCCTCCCGGGCGGCGAGCAGGGCCACAACCTGGGCCGCATCGTGGCCGTGCAGATGGGCATGGACCACCTGCCGGGGCTCACCGTCACTCGCTACTGCTCCTCGTCCCTGCAGACCTCCCGGATGGCCCTGCACGCCATCAAGGCGGGCGAGGGCGACGTCTTCATCTCCGCGGGCGTCGAGACCGTCTCCCGGTTCGTGAACGGCTCCTCGGACGGCATGCCGGGCACCCACAACCCGTTCTTCGCCGACGCGGAGGCCCGTACGGCCGCCGTCGCGCAGAGCGAGGGCGCCTCCTGGAGCGACCCGCGGGAGGCCAGCCTGGTCCCGGACGCGTACATCTCCATGGGGCAGACCGCCGAGAACCTGGCCCGCCTGAAGGGCGTGACCCGCCAGGACATGGACGAGTTCGGCGTCCGCTCCCAGAACCTGGCCGAGGAAGCCATCAAGAACGGCTTCTGGGCCCGCGAGATCACCCCGGTCACCACGCCCGACGGGACGGTCGTCTCCCAGGACGACGGCCCCCGCGCCGGGGTCACCCTGGAGGGCGTCCAGGGCCTGAAGCCGGTCTTCCGCCCCGACGGCCGGATCACCGCGGCCAACTGCTGCCCGCTGAACGACGGCGCCGCCGCGCTGGTCATCATGAGCGACACGAAGGCCCGCGACCTGGGCCTGACCCCGCTGGCCCGGATCGTGTCCACCGGTGTCACCGGCCTCTCCCCCGAGATCATGGGCCTGGGCCCGGTCGAGGCGTCCAAGCAGGCCCTGAAGCGGGCCGGCCTGACCGTCGACGACATCGACCTGTTCGAGATCAACGAGGCCTTCGCGGCCCAGGTCATCCCGTCCTACCGGGACCTGGGGATCCCGCTGGACAAGCTGAACGTCAACGGCGGGGCCATCGCCGTCGGTCACCCGTTCGGGATGACCGGCGCGCGCATCACGGGAACCCTGATCAACGGCCTCCAGTTCCACGACAAGCAGTTCGGCCTGGAGACCATGTGCGTGGGCGGCGGCCAGGGCATGGCCATGGTCATCGAGCGGCTGAGCTGAGCTGTAGCGGAGGGTGGGGGCCGCCCCGAGGCACGAGGGACGGCACCCGCCCGCAGCGAAGGCGAAGCGGAACGCGACCGAGAAGACAGCGGCTGAGCTGAGCCGCAGGCGAAGCGGAACGCGCCGTCGCGGAGGGTGTCCCGGTCGTCACCATGTGCCCCGTTCGGGGGGCGATCAAGGCGGAACCCCTGACGCCGCAAGGGATACTCCAGACGAGTGAGCTCTACTGACCCCGGATCTAACCCCGTCGCGGCCGACCTGTGACCGAATCTCCCCCAGGATGTGACCTTTGTCCTGGGGGATCGGCATTTGCCCAGCTCAGGCACCCTCCCCCCGGTGCCCCGAGGACGAAAGACCTGTCCAATTCATGACGTAATGCACTGCACGCCATTCCCAGCAGAGGACAAGCTGATGTAGGAAGTCGGGGGATCGAATCAATCGGGAGTTAGTCAGTGAGCGCCATGTCTCTTGCCCTGCTGCTGACCACGGCCGCTGCCACGGCCGTGGGCGCTGCTGCGCTGCACGCCGTACACGGGCTGCGCAAGCAGGTCACCGCCCTGCGCGGTGAACTGGCCCTGCCGGCCCGTCCGCGCACCGCGGCCGTCCCGCACGCCCGCAGCGCCGTGGAGTCCCCCGCCGCCGAGATACGAGCCGCCGTGGCCGAAGCCCTCGCCGAGGAGCGCGAGCGCGAGCTGGCCGAGGCGCGGGCGTTCTGGGCCGCGCAGGAGGCCCGTGACGCCGCCGACGCCCCCTCGCTGCTGGGCGGTCTGCCCGGGCTCGGCGAGGACAGCCCGGTCTTCCTGCCCCGGCAGGCGGACCTGGTCGGGCTGGAGCCGGTGCTCGGCGAGGACTTCGCGGACGAGTACCCGGAGGACTCGGCCGAACTCGCCGCGGCCCGCCGTCGCCACCCCTCGCACCCCGACTTCGTGCCGGTCCAGTCCCACCACGGTGCGGACCACGAGCGCACGGTGAGCCGCCTGGAGGAGCTCGCGGAGGCCCGTACGGCCCTCGCGGACGTCCGGCCGGGCCCGCTGGGCACCCTGGACGTGTACGTCTTCACGGACGGCACCACGCTCTGCATGACCCCGGGACACCGGGAGACGGCCGAGCGCCTCTCCGAGGCCCTGCGGGCGGGCACCGCCCCGATCCTGCTGGGCGGCTCCGGCATTTCCGGCGCGTACGCGCTGACCTTCTCCTGCGGTGACTCCGAGGACCCCGAGAGCAACGTCTACATCCTGGCGGACCGCGTCATCGCATCGCTCTGACTTCCGCCGCTCCCACCAGCGCCACGGCCTCGTCCAGCAGTACGGACGGGGCCGTTCCCGTGTCGTCCGGGCAGGTGCGCAGGGCCTCCGCGAGGTCCAGGCCGGTCACCGACAGCTGGTCCCCCACGACGAAGATCCCCGCGTCCGGCACCACGCGCGCGGGCGCCGGAGCCGCCCCCTGCGGGGCCCGTCCCGCGGCCTCCTCCAGCCGCTGCGCCCGTTCGGCCAGTTCCCGGGCCAGGGCCAGCCCCTCGGCCGCCGCGCCGCGTTGGAGGCGGCTCTGCGGCGCCGCCCTCAGGCGGTCGGCGAATCGTTCCACGGCGACGGTCAGGGGTGAGGTATCGAGCACCCGGCCGACCTTACGCGCCGCTACCGCGCCATTGCCAACGGGCGAACTCGCCGGCACGGTGGCGTGAAGGGAACAGCACGGCAACACCTCCGGAGGCGCCCATGTCCGTAGAGTTCTCCGAGCAGACCCACCGCAACATGATCGACAGAATCCCGCAGAGCACCGGTCGTGAGATCTCCGACTGGCTCCGTGCCGTCGACGAGGGCCCGTCCCTCCTCCGGTTCGAGGAGAAGGTCAGCTGGCTGCGCGGCGCGCACGAGCTGTCGCACGGCCAGGCCAAGGCGATCATCCACGAGCACGACCTGCGCAGAGCCGCCCGCCGGTTCGGCTGAGGCTCCCGCCACGGCCGCCGCCACGGCCTTCAGGCCCCCCGAAGCCCGTTCCCCGACCTCCTCGTCCGCCCACGTCCCGACGTCCGTCCCGATACGCGGGAAGGCCCCGCGAGCCGTGCTCGCGGGGCCTTAGCCGTACTGGGGTGCCGGGGTGCCGTGAGGCGGTCCGGCTAGTCGTTGCCCGAGAGGATCTGGAAGATGCGGAGCATCTCGATGTAGATCCACACGAGGGTGGTGGTGAGTCCGAAGGCGGCCAGCCAGGCCTCCTCGCGCGGGGCGCCGTAGGCGACGCCGTCCTCGACCTGCTTGAAGTCGAGGGCGAGGAAGCAGGCGCCCAGGATGATGCCGATGACGCCGAACAGGATGCCCAGGGGGCCGCTGCGGAGTCCGAGGCCGTCACCGCCCACGATGAGCGAGATCAGCAGGTTGGTCAGCATCAGGAGCATGAAGCCCACGGCCGCGGCCATCACGAAGCCCGTGAACCGGCGGGTGACGCGGATCCAGCGCATCTTGTAGGCGAAGAGCACGCCCGCGAAGACGCACATCGTGCCCATGACGGCCTGGATGACCACACCGGCACCGAAGTACGTGCTGGTGGCCGAGCTGATGACGCCGAGGAAGACGCCCTCGAAGGCGGCGTACGCCAGGATGAGACCCGGCGAGGCCTTGGCCTTGAAGGACTGGATCATCGCGAAGACGAACGCCACGAGCATCGCGCCGATGGCGATGCCGTACGACACGTTCAGGTTGGCCGCGTCGACCGGGAGGAAGATCCAGGCCATCGCCGCCGTCAGGACCAGGGTGCCGAGCGTCATGGCCGTACGGCTCACGACGTCGTCGATGGTCATCGCGTTGCTGTTGACCGGCGCCGCCGGCATCCCCGTGGTGGGGTCGGTGGCGTAGGGGTTCGTCGCGTACGGGTTGGTCGCGGTCCCGGCCTGCGCGTGCTGCGCCTCGAAGCCCGCGTAGCCGCCGTTGTCGCGGCTGAACCCCCGTCGCGAGAAGACCGGGTTACTGCTCCTCATCTCACTCCTCCATGGCCACCGTGCGCAGCCTTGTCTCCAAGAGTAATGCGCTCGCAAAAAAAGCACCCTACCGCTGGAGGAGGATCTTAGGAGAAGGCGCGGTCGGGCGCAGAGGATAAACGGAACGGCTGCTTGTGTGCCCGGAGCCGGACTTGAACCGGCACGGCCCGAGGGCCAGCGAGGTTTAAGCTCGCCGTGTCTGCATTCCACCATCCGGGCAAGGCGCCGCGGGCCCCCGTTAAAAGCCTTGAACGCTGACGCGAGCCTATCCGGAACACCCTCCGCCCCAGACGGTCGTCTATCCGATGTTGTCTGATTTTATTGGTGATTGAGGGGGCGTCAGGGCCGATAAGTCACGGTCGGCACCGTTCCGGGGGACGCCCGTCGTCCGGGCGTGATTGACGTGATTTCGCTGCCTCCCGCCACCCCCTTCCGCCACCCCCGGCCACCCCGTGCCCGTCGGGCACTGACATGGACATCCTCAGGGTGGCCGTCATACCAAAGGAGGAGTCCGGGCGATGCCCGGTCAGACTCCAGTGGGCCTGCGAACGGGCACCGCGGCTGATCCGGAACCCCCGGGGGCGCCGTGAGGATGGAACCGTCCCGCCGTTCCGCAGTCCGCCCGACAGGAGTCCCCCCTTGACCGCCACGAACTACGCCCCGCACACCCTCCAGGCCTCGGCCGCCCGTGCGACGCAGTTGTCCAAGGTGTACGGCCAGGGTGAGACCCAGGTCGTCGCGCTGGACAACGTCTCCGTCGAGTTCGCGCAGGGACAGTTCACCGCGATCATGGGCCCGTCGGGCTCCGGCAAGTCCACGCTGATGCACTGCGTCGCCGGACTGGACACCTTCTCCTCCGGCTCGGTCCGCATCGGGGACACCGAGCTCGGCTCCCTCAAGGACAAGCAGCTGACCCAGCTGCGCCGGGACAAGATCGGCTTCATCTTCCAGGCCTTCAACCTGCTGCCGACCCTGACGGCCCTGGAGAACATCACGCTGCCGATGGACATCGCGGGCCGCAAGCCCGACAAGCAGTGGCTGGACACCGTGATCGCGATGGTCGGCCTCTCCGAGCGGCTCTCGCACCGGCCGACCCAACTCTCCGGCGGCCAGCAGCAGCGCGTGGCCGTGGCCCGCGCCCTGGCCTCCCGTCCCGAGATCATCTTCGGTGACGAGCCGACCGGAAACCTCGACTCCCGCTCCGGCGCGGAGGTGCTCGGCTTCCTGCGCAACTCGGTCCGCGAGCTCGGCCAGACCGTCGTCATGGTCACCCACGACCCGGTCGCCGCCTCCTACGCGGACCGCGTCATCTTCCTCGCCGACGGCCGCATCGTCGACGAGATGGCCAACCCCACCGCCGACGGCGTGCTCGACCGGATGAAGGCCTTCGACGCCAAGGGCCGCACCAGCTGACCCCGGGGCCGCCACCGCCCGGCGCACTCCGCGCGTCCCCGGCCCCCGGCCCCCGAAGCCCTCCTCCAGACTTCCAGCCCACCAGGACTGATATCCCCATGTTCCGTACCGCCCTGCGCAACGTCCTCGCGCACAAGGCCAGGCTGCTGATGACGGTGCTCGCCGTCACCCTCGGCGTCGCCTTCGTCTCCGGCACCCTCATCTTCACCGACACGCTCAGCAAGGCCCTGTCCGGCCAGTCGGCCAAGAGCTACGACGGCATCGCCGTCTCCGTCACCTCGTACGGCCAGAGCCGCAACGAGGAGGGCCAGAAGGAGGGAGACCCGGGCATCAGCCGGGAGACCCTCGACAGGATCAAGGCCGTCAAGGGCGTCGACACGGTCTCGGGCCGCGTGTCCGGCTTCGCCGGCGTCGGCGACGAGGACGGAAAGCTGATCGGTTCGGGCTGGGCCAACAAGGGCTCCAACTACGCCCCCGTCAAGGACGGCAAGGACCCCCGTTACACCTTCACCGGTGGCACCGGCCCCACCAAGGACGACCAGATCGCCCTCGACAAGGAGACCGCCGCCAAGGGCAAGTACGAGGTCGGCGACAAGGTCCGCGTCGCCACCAACGGCCCGGTCCGCGAATTCTCCCTCACCGGCGTCTTCACCACCGAGGACGGCGCCGTGAACGCGGGCGGCAGCCTGGTGCTCTTCGACACCAAGGTCGCCCAGGAGCTCTACCTCCAGCCCGGCTTCTACGACGAGGTCTCCATCGCCGCCAAGGCCGGCACCTCCGCCGAACAGGTACTGGCCGACGTCAAGCCCCTCCTCGCCAAGAACGCGAAGGCGCAGACCGGCGTCGCGCTCGCCGCCGAGGAGGCCGAGAACATCAAGAAGCAGATGAGCGGCATGAGCACCATGCTGCTCGCCTTCGCCGGCATCTCCCTCTTCGTCGGCGTCTTCCTCATCTACAACACCTTCACCATGCTGGTCACCCAGCGCACCAAGGAACTCGCCCTGCTGCGCGCCGTCGGCGCCAACCGTGGTCAGGTCATGCGCTCGGTCCTCGCCGAGGCCCTGGTCGTCGGCGCCCTCTCGGCCGCCATCGGCCTGGTCAGCGGCATCGGCCTGGCGGCCGGCATGCGGACCCTGATGGACTCGATCGGTGCCAAGATCCCCGGCGGCGAACTCGTGATCGCCCCCGGCACCATCGTCGCCGCGCTGGTCATCGGCGTCCTCGTCACCACCCTCGCCGCCCTGCTGCCCGCGTGGCGCACCGGCCGGATCGCCCCCGTCGCCGCGATGGGCAGCGCCCACCTGCCGGCGAGTGCCAAGTCGCTCGTGCTGCGCAACGTGCTCGGCTGCGTCATCAGCGCCCTCGGCATCGGCGTCGTGTTCCTCGGCGTCTCCATGAAGAGCGACGGCCGCATGGTCATCGGCGGCGGCGCGTTCTTCATGCTGCTCGGCATGATCGTGCTGCTGCCGCTGCTCTCGAAGCCGGTCATCGCCTCCGTGCGCCCCGCACTCCAGAAGGTGTTCGGCGTCCCCGGCAAGCTGGCCGCGCAGAACGCGGTGCGCAACCCGCGCCGCACCGCCGTCACCGCCGCCTCGCTGGCCATCGGACTGACCCTGGTCACCACCATGTCGGTGCTCGGGGTCACCATGGGCAAGGCCGTCGACCGGATGAGCACGGACAAGCTCAGGGCCGACTACAAGGTCACCATGTCCGGCGGCATCGGCAGCCTGGACCAGGCGGTCGCCGACACCCTCGCCAGGACCCCCGGTGTCGAGGCCGTCTCCGCACAGGCCGAGGGCTTCTTCAAGGTCGGCGAGTCCTACCGGTCGGCGTCGGGCGTCAACCCGGCCACCATCGGGCGGCTGCTGAACATCGAGGTCATCGGCGGTTCGCTCGACAGCCTCGTCAAGGGTGAGGTCGCGGTCGCCGAGAGCACCGCGAAGGACCAGAAGCTGACGGCCGGCTCCACCATGGACGTCACCTTCGACGACGGCCGGAAGGGCACGCTGAAGATCGGCGCGGTCTACAAGGACCTCGAAGGCCTGCTGTCCCCGTACGTCCTCGACAACAAGATCCTGGCCCAGCACAGCGAGGAGCAGTACATCCGCGAGGTGTACGTCAACACCGCGGGCGGCGAGACGAAGGCGAACCACCAGGCCGTCGTCGACGCCCTCGGCAAGAACCCGGCGATGAGCGTCGCCACCCGGCAGGACATGCGCAACGAGATGGGCGGCATGGTCAACACCGCGCTGAACATCATGTACGGCCTGCTCGGCATGGCGCTGATCATCTCGGTGCTGGGCGTGGTCAACACCCTGGCGATGTCCGTCTTCGAGCGGACCCAGGAGATCGGCATGCTGCGGGCGATCGGCCTCGACCGGAGTCGGGTCAAGAACATGATCCGCCTGGAGGCCGTGGTGATCTCGCTCTTCGGCGCGGTCCTCGGCGTGGCGATCGGTGTCTTCCTCGCATGGGCCGTGGGCACCACGCTCACCAAGTCCGTACCGAACTACGAGCTGGTCCTGCCCTACGACCGGATCGGCATCTTCCTGCTGCTCGCCGCGGTGGTCGGCGTCCTCGCCGCCATGTGGCCGGCCCGCAGCGCCGCCCGGCTGAACATGCTGACCGCCATCAAGACCGAGTAGCCCGCCGACCGGCGGTGGCAGGGACACGGAAGGGCCCCGGGGCGTTCGCCCCGGGGCCCTTCCCGTCGTTCCCGTCGCCGCCGTGGTTCCCGTGGTTCCCCGGGCCGGCGGGAGCGGCTACGGCGTGCCCCAGGTCCGCGTGCGCAGCGGCAGGTCGGCGGCGCCGCCGGTGCGCGGCCGGACCGCCAGGACCTGGTTCACGCCGAGGCGGGCGTGCTCGAAGCCGAGCGCGGAGGCCGCCATGTACAGCAGCCAGACGCGGGCCCGGCCGGGCGAGGTCAGCCGTACGGCCTCCTCCCAGTGGTCCTCCAGCCGGGTCACCCACGCGCGCAGGGTGAGCGCGTAGTGCTCGCGCAGCGATTCCACGTCGCGCACCTCGAAGCCGGCGCGCTCCAGCTCGCCGACGGTGGTGCCGAGCGGGGAGAGCTCCCCGTCGGGGAAGACGTAGGCGTCTATGAACTCGTCGATCCGGTGCGCCTCCTCGTCGGGCTCCGGAGGTCTGGCGATCTGGTGGTTCAGCAACCGGCCGCCGGGGGCCAGCAGGGAGTGCAGGGTGCGGGCGTACTCGCGGTAGCGGTCGGCGCCGACGTGTTCGGCCATCCCGATGGACGAAATGGCGTCGTACGGGCCGTCCTTGACGTCCCGGTAGTCCTGGATCCGGATCTCGACCCGGTCGGTCAGGCCCTCCTCCGCGATCCGCTTGCGGGCGTACGCGGCCTGTTCCCGGGAGAGGGTGACGCCGGTGACCCGCACGCCGTACTCGCGGGCCGCGTGCAGGGCCATGGAGCCCCATCCGCAGCCCACGTCGAGGAGCCGGGTGTCGGGGGTGAGGTCCAGCTTCCGACAGACCAGGTCGAGCTTGTCCCGCTGCGCGTCCTCCAGGGTGCCGCCGGGCGTCCAGTAGGCGCACGAGTAGACCATCGAGGGCCCGAGCACGTGCTCGTAGAACTCGTTGCCCACGTCGTAGTGGTGGCTGATGGCCTGGCGGTCGCGGCCCTTGGAGTGCGCGGGCCCCCCGCGGCGCGCCGTCTCCTCGGGCGGCGGGGCGGGCGCGGTCCACGGGCGCGCCAGGGTCACCAGCTCGCGTACGGCGGCCCGTACGTCCGGGTCGCGGAGCAGCGCCGCCGTGTCGACCGCGCCGGTGGCCCGCGCGGGCAGGAACGGGCGCAGCGCGGCCATCTTGGCCAGTCCGGTGGGCGGGGTGGTCGGCGAGGGCGCCGGGGCGGCTTCCCGCTCCCACAGCAGGCCGCCCACCCGGTCCAGCAGTTCGAAGAGGTCGCCCTCCACGGTCAGGTCGCCGGCGACCCAGGCGCGGGCCAGGCCGAGCTCGCCCGGCTTCCACAGCATGCGGCGCAGTGCGCGCCTGTTGGTCAGGACGAGGACGGGGCCCGTCCCGGGGCCGGCCTCGGTGCCGTCCCAGGCCCGTATGCGGACGGGCAGGGGGGCGCCCAGCAGTGTTTCGGCAAGAGCGGCCAGCCGCGGCGCGGCGTCGGTCATCGCAGGCACCTCCAGAAGTTCCGACCGAACGGCCTACCCACTTCGGATCCGCGCCAATCAGCGGCTGGTTCCTCCGGGTAGGCCGAAGGGGCCGCCCGCACCACGGATGGCGGGCGGCCCCTTCGGGGACGTACTGGTCGTGCTCAGGTTCCTGCCGGGCTGCGCCGGGTCAGGAGGCCTTGGCCTTCTCGGCCGGTGCGGCGGCGGCCGCGGGGGCCGGAGCCGGCTTGGCGGCCTCGTAGAACTCCTCGCGCGGGGTTTCGAGGGCTCCGAGGGAGACCACCTCGCGCTTGAGGAACATGCCGAGGGTCCAGTCGGCGAAGACACGGATCTTGCGGTTCCAGGTCGGCATGGCCATGCCGTGGTAGCCACGGTGCATGTACCAGGCGAGCCGGCCCTTGAGCTTGATCTTCATCTTGCCCATGACGATCATCGCGACGCCCTTGTGGAGGCCGAGGCCCGCCACCGCACCCTTGTTGGAGTGCTCGTACGTCTTCTGCGGGAAGCCCCGCATGCCCGAGATCACGTTGTCGCCGAGGACCTTGGCCTGACGCAGCGCGTGCTGGGCGTTCGGCGGGCACCAGGCGTTCTCCACGCCGGCCTTGCGGGAGGCCACGTCCGGAACCTGGGCGTTGTCGCCCGCGGTCCAGATGTAGTCCGTGCCCTTGACCTGGAGGGTCGGCTCGGCGTCGACGTGGCCGCGCGGACCCAGCGGCAGGCCGTAGCGGGCGAGCACCGGGTTCGGCTTGACGCCGGCGGTCCAGACGATGGTGTTGGAGTCGACCTCAAGGCCGTTCTTCAGCACCACGTGGCCGTCCACGCAGGAGTCCATGGAGGTGTTGAGGTAGATCTCGATGCCGCGCGACTCCAGGTGCTCCTTGCCCCAGGTGCCGAGCTTCGGCCCGACCTCGGGAAGGATCTTGTCCGCGGCGTCGACCAGGACGAAGCGCATGTCCTCGCGCTTGATCGTGGCGTAGTACTTCGCGGCGTCGCGGGCCATGTCCTCGACCTCACCGATGGTCTCCGCGCCGGCGAAGCCGCCGCCGACGAAGACGAAGGTGAGGGCCTTGCGGCGGACGTTCTCGTCCGTCGTGGACTCGGCCTTGTCGAGCTGTTCGAGTACGTGGTTGCGCAGGCCGATGCCCTCTTCCACGCCCTTCATACCGATGCCCTGTTCGGCCAGGCCGGGGATCGGGAAGGTGCGGGAGACGGCGCCGAGCGCGATCACCAGGTAGTCGAAAGGCAGCTCGTACGCCTCGCCGACGAGCGGCGTGACGACGGCGACCTTGCGGTCCTGGTCGATGGTCGTGACCCGGCCGGTGAGGACCTCTGCCTTGGGCAGCACGCGTCGCAGCGGGACGACGACGTGCCGAGGCGAGATGCTGCCTGCGGCCACTTCGGGGAGGAAGGGCTGGTAGGTCATGTACGAGCGCGGGTCGACGACCGTGACGGTCGCCTCGCCGTAACGCATCTTCTTCATGATGCGCTTGGCTGCGTACAGGCCTACGTACCCACCTCCTACAACGAGGATCCTGGGACGCTCCGTGGTGCTCATGAGAATGAGTATCCAGCACCCTCAGGGGTGACGCTCGTGAGCCCCTTCACAAGGTGATGGGGCACCTCTGCTACACTCCGCGGCCCACGTGACCCAGATCATGGGTCGGAGCGGGAACCGAGGGGTGGCCGGAATCGTTGTTCACCCGTCCTGAACTGGCCTCCAGGCCGGTGAGCGGAGTAGACCACCGGGTTGGTGGATACCTACCGGCGACCCCACCCGATGTCCACTGTTCGCACGAACACCCTCACGAAACCCGCATGCCGGCCACCAACCGGCCCCATTGGGGGCCCGCGGGCTCATATTCCTTGTGAAGAACTTCACGAAGTTCATGTGGACAGGGGGACTTTCGGCCCCCGGAAAGGCCGTTGGGGGCCGGCCGCACGTCCTGCGCACTGCCGCCGCACTGATCGTTCTCGCCCGGACCGCGATCCTCCGGCCGGGCCGGAGGGCTGGAGGGCCGGCGGAGCCGCGGCTGATCAGTCGCGGAGCCGGATCACCGATCGGGTCCGGGGCCCCTCGATCGCCGACGGGTCCAGTACCGGCCTGGGCCGGGCCCTCGCGGCCGCGAGCCTGATCTGCTGCCGACCCGCCAGGGCGGCCCGCCACTGCCCGAGGCCCGGGCGCGTGCCGTGGGCGCCGGCGGCCTGCTCGAAGAGCACCAGGACGGCGGCGACCTTGCGGTCGTCGTCGAGGACCCCGGGCAGCGGGACCAACGGTCGGCCCGGCATCACGTAGGCGTCCTGCGCCAGGATCCTCCCGATCACCAGGGCCGCCTTGTAGCGGTCGCTGTCGACGGTGACCGTCCCCGCCGGCGCGAGCGGGTCGTTCCAGTCAGGGGTGTCCGCCTGGGCCAGCACGGGGTCGCTGCCGCTCAGCCGGATGCCGTCGCAATCCAGCAGGTGGACGGCCGGGGCGGGACGGACCGTCCACAGCACGTTGGCCTGCGACAGGTCCCCGATCACCAGGCCCGTCGCGTGCAGCCGGTCGACGAGCTCGACGAACGCGACCACCAGGGCGTACCGCTCGGCGGGCGTCGGCTGGAGCAGCCCCTGCCAGGGCGCCTTCACCCCGCGGATCAGGTACTGCAGCTCCGTCAGCCGCATCGTGCCGTCGCCGGCGGGCCACCGCATGGTGGCGGGCGCCTCGTTCATGAGGAAGCCGGTGACCCGGCCCGCGTCGACGACCCGGCACAGCGGCCACGCGGCCGAGGCGTCCAGCCGGTCCCGCTCCGCCGGCGTCAGGGCCAGGCGTACGGAGACCAGGCCGGACAGGGCGTCGCCGGCGACGAGGTGCGGCTCGCGGTAGCTCTTGTAGAGCACCCCCGGCTGCCCTTCGAGGGTGCTCACCTCGCCCTGGCCGCCGTCACCGACCTTCTTCAGCGGGCGCAGCGAGGAGAGCGGTACGTCGGCTCCGTCGGCGACGGTCATGCTCCCGCCTCCCACAGGCACACGGCGGTGCGGTCGTCGTCGTAGGACTTGACCCGGAACTGGAGCTGCCAGAGGAAGTCGGCCAGGCCCGGCGGGGGCTCGGCCGGTCCCCAGACGCGGCCCAGGAAATCGCGGATGCCGGGGTCCCCGCCGAGCGGGTTGGACAGACCGTCCGTGCACAGCACGAGCACGTCCCCGGGGCGGGTGGTGAAGAGGTCGGTCTCGGCGTGCCGGGTGGAGGGCAGGGCGGCGGTGCCCGTGTCGATGACCCCGTCCCCGGCGGGCGCGCCGCGGCCGTCCGGGGTCCGGGGGGTGGCGCGGGCGTCCGGGTACCAGGTTCCGTCCCGGAGCAGGGCCGTGCCGCCGTCGCCGACGGTGAGCAGGGCCCGGACGCGGACGGCCGGATCCAGGGGGACGAGGAGCACTCGCAGGGTGGTCGCGTACTCCCGGGGCTCGTGCCCGGCGGCCCCGGCGGCGCGCACGAGGGCGTCGGCGATCCGGCCGGCGGCGGAGTCGGCCAGCCCGTTCAGGCCCCGCCGGTTGCCGGTGCGCAGGCACTCGGAGAGTTCCTCGGCGTAGTCGTCCAGGAGGCGTACGGCCTCCCGGCAGGCCAGCGCCGAGCCCAGGTGGGAGCGGGGGGCGGAACCGACTCCGTCCGCGACGCCGAGCAGGAGCAGCCCGGCCGTGTCCTCGGCGTCCCCGAGCCGGGCCACGACGAGCGAGTCCTGGCGGGGCTCGGCGTAGTAGCGGTGGGAGTCGCCGCGCACGGAGGCGGCCCGGACGGTGAACGGCCCGTGCGCGGCCCCGTCGAGGACGGTGTCGGGCACGGCCGCGGCCTCCGCGTCGGCCCGGGCGGCGGAGGCCCGGCCCGGATCCGGCGCGTACCGCGGAGGCCGCGGCCCGCCGAACTTCGGATCCCCCCACCGCCGGACGGCTGCGCCGGGCGGGTGCGGGGGCGGGTCCTGGGGCGCGGGGTACCGGGACTGCGGCAGGTACGAGGGCTCCGGTTGGTACGGAGGCTCCGACCGGGGCGCGGAGTACGGGGCCTCCGGCTCGTACGGGGGCTCCGACCGCGGCGCGGGATACGGGGCCTCCGGCTCGTAGGGAAGCTCCGACCGCGGCGCGGAGTACGGGGCCTCCGGCAGGTGTGGGGGCTCCGACCGGGGCGCAGGCTGCGGGGCCTGCGGCAGGTAGGGAGGCTCCGACAGCGGCGCGGAGTACGGGGCCTGCGGCTCGTACGGCGGCTCCGACCGGGGCGGGGCTGCCGGGGGCGGTTCGGCGTGAGGTGGGCCGACCGGGATCCGTGGGTCCTGGTGGGGCGGCGGAGCGGAATGGAGCGGCACCACGGCACGAGCGGCTCGGGTCGGTGGCTGCGGCTGGAGCCGCTGCCGCAGCGGGGCTCCGCCTCCGGCGGTGGGTACCTGGGTGCGCGGCCTGGGAGGCCGGGTCGGCTGCGGAGGGGCGGGCGGGGCAGGGGGTACGGGCGGGTACAGGGGGTACTCCGTATCGGCCTCGGTCACCGGGCCGGCCGGCTCCGGCCCGGGCGGGCCCTGGCGCCAGGCCGGTTCGGCCGGTTCGCCCGGCTCGACCGGCTCCGGGTACGCCCGGGACTCCGCTCGGCCCGGGTCCGCCGCGTGCGCCCCGTACCCCCCTCCGGTGCGCTCCACCGGGTACGCGGGGGCGTGCGGCTCCTCGGGCTCCGCCGGCTCGGCCCGATCCGACGGTTCCCGCCAAGGCCGCGCGTCCGCCTTCTCGGCCGCTTCCGGCGGGGCCGGCCGATCGGGGGCCCGGGTCGGCTCCGTCGGTTGCCGCACCTCCGTCGGTTCCTGCGGCTCCTTCGATCCCGTCGGCTCCGCGGGACCGGTCGCTTCCTGTCGCATGGTGGCCCTCAGAGCTTGTCGAGCGGGACGGTCATGAAGCCGGGCACGGTCTCGTCGATCACGAGGTTGAACGTGTCGTTGCCGTTGGCCGTGATGCTGCTCGCGGAACGCACGATGGACCGGGTCAGGCTGGCCGCGAACTCGCGCAGCGCGGCGGCGGGCGAGACGTTCCTGTCCTCCTGGATGAAGGCCCGGAAGTTCGCGACGTGGCCGATCGTCGCCCGGTCGGCCTCGCCGATGCCGAAGGCGATGATGTTCGGCCGGTAGCGCGCCTCGATGAGTTCCTTGTGGGCCTGGATCCAGTCCTCGTCGGTGGGGCCGCCGTCGGAGAGGAAGAAGGCCACCGGCCGGTAGACCTCGTGCCCCTGCGCCTTCAGCGCGGCGACGTCCGTCTCGATGCAGCGCAGCAGCGTGCGGAAGGCTTCTCCGTAGGCGGTCAGGCCGCCGGCGGAGAGCGCCGGGAGGGTGTCGAGGTCGCTCAGGTCGGCCAGCGACTGGAGCACGGTGGCGTCGTCCGAGAAGCCGATCAGGCAGAAGCGGGTCTTGTCGGCGACCGTCGGGTTGGTGCTGATCTCGTTGTGGAGTTCGGGCAGGGCGCTGTTGATGCTGTCGATCGAGGGCCCGGCCATCGAGCCCGACTCGTCGCACACCAGGTAGAAGGGAAGGATCTGCACGGTCTCGCGCCTCCGGGAAGTGGGAGTCAGTAGGTGTAGAAGTAGATTTCGAGCTCCGCGTGGCCGCCGGCCGGGCCCTGTACGAAGAAGTCCCGGGTGGTGGCGCCGGTGAACATCTCCGGACGTGCCTGGGCCAGCAGGGAGTTGACGCGTCGGGCGTAGTCGACGCCCGAGCCGACCTCCGGGCTGCGGCCGAAGGTGAGGACGAAGGCCGCGGTGCGGCCCTTGTGCGCTTCGGTCCGCTCCCGGAGCTGGCGCACGATGCGGTCCGTGTCACCCGCAGCCGCGTCGAACGCGAGTTCCACGGCCTGCCGCTCGACGGCCCGGGGGCCCGAGGGCGTCGGCGAGGGGCTCGGGGAGGCGCTCGGGCTCGGGGAGGGCCCCGGCTTCTTCGCCGTCGCCGCCTTCACCGGGTCGCCCTGGTCCCCCATCGCCACCAGGGCCAGGACCAGGAGCATGTCGGCGAACAGCCAGCCGGCGAGCGTCAACGGGTTGAACCGCGGCCGGCGCGGCCTCGTCATCGGGTGTCCGCCCGGGTCCGGTCCGCGGCCCGCTCGTGGTGACCGTCCTCGGTCTTCGCCAGGTTCACGGCGGGCGCGTGATCGGCCCGTGCGGCGACCGCGTCGTGGAGGAACGCGCCGGGAACCGCGTCGACCGGTTCCGGAGCCGCCGGAACCCGGGCCGCCGGGGCCGCGGCGGCGAAGTCGGCCGCCGCCCGGGACACGGCCTCGGCGAGTTCCGCGAAGCGTTCGGCGGCCCGGCGCAGCGCCTCCGTCTGCCCGTCCAGCCCGAGGACCGCCCGCTGCGAGAGCTCCACCGCGCGGGCCGTGCTCTCCGTGACCTCGCCCAGGCGGGCGAGGACCCGGGCCGAGACGTCCGCTGCGACCTCGGTGCCGGTGGTGAACGACCGCTGGGCGGCGGCGAGTACCGTCACCGAGTCCTCGACCCGTTCCCCGGCGGCGCCCAGGGCGTCCCGCACCTCGCCGCTGACCGCGCGCACGTCCTCCAACGCCCGGCGCACCATGACGCCGCTGCCGTTCACCGCGGATTCCAGGAGCGCCCCGCTGCGCTCCAGCGGTTCGTTCAGCGACTCGACGGCCTTGCTCACCTCGGCGCCGTTGGCCGTCACGGCGGATTCCACCCGGGTGACGGCCCGCTCCAGCGGGAGCACGGCGGCGTCGACGGAGGCGAGGCGGTTGCCCGCGTTCTCGACGGCGTCGGAGACGGCCGTGACCGCCGTGTTCAGCTGCCGGTGGGCGCGGACCGCCTTGTCGCCGAGCTTGCCGAGGGTGGTGGCAGCCTCGGTGAGTTCGGCCGTGAATCGCTGCGGGGAGGACAGCCGCCGCTCGTTGAGCAGCAGTTGGGCCCGGGTCAGTACGGGGACGAGCCGGGCCAGGAGTTCGTCGGCGGTGCGGCGGGCGTCGTCGGCGCGGCGTTCCGTACGGGTGCGGCGTACCCCGTGGACGGCCGCGAGGAGGACCAACAGGACGATCACGAAGGTGGCGGAGCCGGCGACGTGCCCGAAGGTGGCCCAGGAGCCGAGCCGGCCCTCGAAACCCGACTGCCAGAGCTGGAGGAAGGGCCGGCCGGCAGCGGCCGGGTCGGCGCCGATCAGCGCCTCGTAGGCGGTGGTGGCCCGGGAGAGGCCGAGCCAGGTGAGCAGCAGGGGTAAGAACACCAGGCAGCCGATGCCCACCTCCAGATGGGCCCAGGCCCGGTGTTCCGGTTCCTCGGCCAGGACTGCCCGCACGCTCTCCTCCCGGGCGAAGGCCTGGAGGAGGTCGAGTTCGGTCCAGGGTTCGAGGTCCCCGTCGCCGAGGCCCCGGAGGGCGTCGGCGAGTGCTGTCAGCTCGTCCCGCCGGGACCCCAGTCCCGGGTGCGCGGCGAGGTCGTCGAGCTGCGAGGCGACCGCGGACGGCGTCGCCAGTGCCCCAACGGGCATTTCCACCCCCATGGAAGACGCGGGGTGGCGGGCCGTACGTCCGAACGACCGTACGAAAGCCGCGTCCCACCCCCTGCCCGCCCGGGTGGCGACCCTCGGCGGCGCGCTCGGATCATAGCCCAACCCGATGATCCGTCATATGATCCTCCATCAACTGATTGCGGGAGATGGGGAGATATGGGCTCAGCCGACCGACCGCGCGGCGTGATCAGGCTCCGCGGCGAGGAGAGTGCCGCACCCGTGCTCACGCGGGCCGCGCCACAGACGCGGATCCGGGGGCGGGGCACCCTCCAGGCGAACCTGAACTGGCTGCCCGCGGCCCGCGCGGACGTGAACCTGTGCGCGTTCGCGCAGTTCCGCGACGGACGGACCACGGTCGTGCAGGCGCTGGGCGAGGACTTCGGTTCCCTCACCGAGTGGCCGTACCTCGCCCTCGACCACGACGACCGGACCGGCGCCTCCTCGGACGGGGAGACCCTGCGGGTGAACCTGTCCCACCGCGAGCTGCTCACCCGGCTGCTGTTCTTCGTCTACGTCTACGAGGGCGCGGCCGACTTCCGCCGGCTCGGGGCCGCGGTGGACGTGACCGAACCCTCCGGTCCGGGGTGCCGGATCCTGCTGGACGATTCCCCGGCCGGGGCGACGGGCTGCACGATCGCGATGGCGGTCCCGGACGGGGACGCCCTGACGGTGCGCCGCGAGGTGAACTGGTACACGCCGGACGGGGAGCTGAACGTCCACGAACTGATCGACCGCCGGTACGGCTTCGGCCTGTCCTGGGTCCGCACCACGAAACCCCCGCTGGACCGGCGCCCCTGACCCCCGGGGGCCGCGCGTGTGTACACGCCTGGCCTGCGCGTACACACTCGATTCATGAGTGAGAACGCTGTGACCGTGCGCGAGGCCCGCGCCCACCTCGCGGACCACATCAACCGGGCCGAGCAGGGCGTCCCGACGATCATCACCCGCAACGGTGTTCCCGTGGCCGCCCTCGTGCCGATCGCCGATTTCAACGCCTTGGAAGATGCGGCCGACGAACTGCTCGCACGGGAGGCGGAGGCCGTGCTCGCGAAGGGCGGACCGACCGTGAAGATGGCCGAGCTCCTCGCCGACCTGTTCAGCGAGCGGGGTGAGGGCGCGGCGTGAAGTACGCGTGTGGAACACGGCTGAACGGCGGTGCTCCGGTGGACTCACCGGAGCACCGCCGTTCAGCCGTGCGGCAGATCAGGACCGCTGTTCGTCCGCCGCGAGGTGCGGCGCGGTCAGACCAGGGACCAGGCGATGCCGTCGAGGATGTCGTGCTCCGAGACGACGACCTCGCGCGCTCCGGTGCGCTCCATGATCGCGAGGAGGACCAGGGCGCCCGCGCCGATGACGTCGACCCGACCGGGGTGCATCACGGGGATCGCGGCGCGTTCGGCGTGGGTGGAGGTCAGCATGCGGCCGGTGATCTCGCGGACCCGCTCGTAGGGGATCCGCGAGTGGTGGATCGCCGCGGAGTCGTACGCGGTGAGGCCCAGCGCGATGGCGGCGACCGTGGTCACCGAGCCGGCCAGGCCGACCAGGGTGCGGGCCTCGGCCAGCGGGACGGTCCCGGCGGCGAGGTCGAGGGCCGCCTCGATGTCGGCGCGCATGGCGGCGACCTGCGCCGGGGTGGGCGGGTCGGAGACGACGCCATCCGCCATGAGGTGGCGTTCCGTCATCCGGACGCAGCCGACGTCGACGGACCGGGCCGCCCGTACGTGTTCCTCGCCGACGACGAACTCGGTGGAACCCCCGCCGATGTCGACGACCAGGAAGGGACGCTCCAGTTCGCCCGCGCCCGTGAGGTCCTTGGTGGCGCCGGTGAAGGAGAACTCGGCCTCCTGGTCCCCCGAGATCACCTCGGGTTCGACGCCCAGGATGTCGAGGACGCCACGGACGAAGTCGTCCCGGTTCTCGGCGTCCCGAGAGGCCGAGGTGGCCACGAAGCGGACCCGCTCGGCACCGAGGTCCTTGATCACCGCGGCGTACTCGCGGCAGGCGGCGAAGGTGCGCTCCAGCGCGTCCGGGGCGAGCCGGCCGGTGCGGTCCACGCCCTGGCCGAGCCGGACGACGGTCATCCGGCGGTCCAGCTCGGTCATCGCGCCCGTGTCGGGGTCGCAGTCGGCGACGAGCAGGCGGATGGAGTTGGTGCCGCAGTCGATGCCCGCGACCCGGGTCACAGGGACCCCTCGGTGTTCTCCGCCGCCTTCTCCTCGGCCTTCTTCCCCCCGCAGGGGGTGACGCAGGCGCCCTTGGCCCACCACTCGGGCAGCATCGCCAGTGCCTCGTCGCCGAACGGGTTCACGCCGGGACCCGCGGCCAGGGAGTGGCCGACGAGCACGTGCAGGCACTTGACCCGGTCGGGCATGCCGCCGGCGCTCGGGAAGCCCTGGAGCACGTCGATGGCGTCGCGGCGCCGGATGTAGTCCTCGTGCGCGGCCCGGTAGGCGGCGGCGAGCTCCGGGTCCTCGGCGAGCCGGGCCTGCATCTCCTTCATCACGCCGTTGGCCTCCAGCGTGCCGATCGCGGAGGCCGCGCGCGGGCACGTCAGGTAGTACAGCGTCGGGAAGGGGGTGCCGTCGGGGAGCCGGGGCGCGGTCTCGACGACGTCCGGCTGCCCGCAGGGGCAGCGGTGCGCGATGGCGCGCAGTCCGCGCGGGGGGCGGCCGAGCTGCTGCTCGAACGCCTCGATGTCCGCGTCGGTCGGCTCGGTCCGGTCGGTCTGGGGCGGGGGCGTCTGCATGCCTGGAGGAAGTCTCTTCGGTGTCGTGGGTGGTGGGTGCGGGACGGGCGGGTACGCGTTCAGTCGCCGGGACGGTCGGCCTTGTCGACCCCGTCCCAGACGTTGGAGTACCAGGGCCGGTCGGAACCGGCCTCCCCGCCGCGGCGGCGCTCCGAGGCCTCGGCCCCGGGGTCGTTCATGATGTAGCCGGTCTCGCCCGGACGCAGGAAGTGCAGGTGCTTGCGCGCCTGCTGCTCGGCGTAGGCCGGGTCCTGCCAGCGGGCCTTCTCGTCACGGAGCTGTTCGAGGCGCTTGTACGCGTCGACCGCCGCCCGTTGCTGGTCCGCGATCTCCGAGCGCTGGGAAACGTACTGGCGCATCGGGTACGCGAGGGCGACGACCAGGGTACAGAGGACGAGGACGAGCAGGGCGGCCCGGCCCGTGAGTCGGCTGCGGCGGACGTGGCGCCGCGACTGCGAGCGGTAGACGTGCGCGGCGGTCCGCTCACCGAGCTGCTTGAGCCTGGTCGCGGTCGAGAAGGTGGAGAACCGGTCCCGGTTCCCGGTCATGGTCCCGCCTCCCCTGAGTGCGCGCTACGCAATACGTCCCCGCACACGGTACGGGACCGAGTGCGGGGACGTACGGAGGCCGGCGCCGCGAGGCGCTGATTGGCCCTTAGCCCTTGAAGCGCGGGAAGGCGGAGCGGCCCGCGTACACGGCGGCGTCGTCGAGGATCTCCTCGATGCGCAGCAGCTGGTTGTACTTGGCGACGCGGTCCGAGCGGGCCGGGGCGCCGGTCTTGATCTGGCCGCAGTTCACGGCGACGGCGAGGTCGGCGATGGTGACGTCCTCGGTCTCGCCGGAGCGGTGCGACATCATGCACTTGAAGCCGTTGCGCTGGGCCATCTCGACGGCGTCGAGGGTCTCGGTCAGCGAACCGATCTGGTTCACCTTCACGAGCAGGGCGTTGGCGGAGCCCTCCTCGATGCCGCGGGCCAGGCGCTCCGGGTTGGTGACGAAGAGGTCGTCGCCGACGATCTGGACCTTGGTGCCCAGCTTGTCGGTGAGGGTCTTCCAGCCGGCCCAGTCGTCCTCGTACAGCGGGTCCTCGATGGAGACCATCGGGTACGCGGAGACGAGCTCCTCGTAGTACTCGGTCATCTCGGCGGCCGAGCGGGACTGGCCCTCGAACTCGTACTTGCCGTCCTTGTAGAACTCGGACGCGGCGACGTCGAGCGCGAGCGCGATGTCCTTGCCCGGGACGTAGCCGGCCTGCTTGATGGCCTCGACGATGAGGTCGAGCGCGGCGCGGTTGGACTCCAGGTTCGGGGCGAAGCCGCCCTCGTCACCGAGGCCGGTGGAGAGGCCCTTGGTGTGGAGGACCTTCTTGAGGGTGTGGTAGACCTCGGCACCCCAGCGCAGCGCCTCGGAGAAGGACTCCGCGCCGATCGGGGCGATCATGAACTCCTGGATGTCCACGTTGGAGTCGGCGTGCGACCCACCGTTGAGGATGTTCATCATCGGAACGGGCAGCAGGTGCGCGTTCGGGCCGCCGAGGTAGCGGAAGAGCGGCAGGTCCGAGGCCTCGGACGCGGCGTGCGCGACGGCGAGGGACACGCCGAGGATGGCGTTGGCGCCGAGGGAGCCCTTGTTCTCGGTGGCGTCCAGGTCGAACATGGCCTGGTCGATCAGGCGCTGCTCGGTGGCGTCGTAGCCGACGAGCTCCGGGCCGATCTGCTCGATGACGGCGAGGACGGCCTTCTCGACACCCTTGCCGAAGTAACGGTTGGGGTCACCGTCACGCAGCTCGATGGCCTCGAATGCACCGGTGGAGGCGCCGGACGGAACTGCAGCACGGCCGGTGCTGCCATCGTCGAGGCCCACCTCGACCTCGACCGTGGGGTTGCCTCGGGAGTCCAGGATTTCCCGGGCTACGACGACGTCGATGGACGGCACGAGCATCTCCTTCTGGGATGTGACGCTGGGTGTGCGGTGGCGTGTCAGGCCGTGGGATGGCCTTGCCGCCTAGAGCCTAACCGGCTCCGGGCACTGGGCCCGCCGACCGCCCGGGTCCTGGGACGAAATAGGGGCTGAATGCCCCCGTTCCAGGACATAGGTCTCTTGAAGAAACGGCTTCCGGTCCACGAAGGGCCGGTCGGAGCGGGCCCCGGACATGCCGCCGCCCGGCGCGTGAGGGGATACGCGCCGGGCGGTGGGCATCGTGCGGGGACCGCGGGTGATGCGGTGTTATGCCGGAATTCAGCTGAGCTTCAGCTTCTGACCCGGGAAGATCAGGTCGGCGTCCTTGACGGTGTCCTTGTTCAGCTGGAAGAGCTTCTCCCAGCCGCCCTTGACGCCGTTCGCCTGGGCGATGGTGCCCAGGGTGTCGCCGGCCTTGACGACGTAGGAACCGTTGCCGGTGGCCGGGGCCTCGGTCTTGGGGGCCTGCGGCTTGACGGCCGGGGTCTCGACGCGCTCGGAGCGCGAGACGGGGACCTCGGTGCGCTTCGGCTCGGCCTTCGGCGTGCTCGGCTTGGCGGGCGTGGCCGGCTTCGCGGGCTTCGCCGGGGCGGGCTTGGCCGGCTTCGTCTCAGGCTTCGGCTTGGCGGGCGTGGTGGTCGAGCCGCCGCCGTTGTACGCGGCGTTGGACAGGCCCTTGCCGCAGTGCGGCCAGGCGCCCTTGCCCTGACCCTTGAGGACCTTCTCGGCGATGGCTATCTGCTGGGACTTGCTGGCCTGGTTGGCGGTGGCGGCGTACGCCTTGCCGCCGTAGCCGGCCCAGGTGGAGGCCGAGAACTGCAGGCCGCCGTAGTAGCCGTTGCCGGTGTTGATGGCCCAGTTGCCACCGGACTCGCACTGCGCGACCTTGTCCCACTCGGAGACGGTCGCGGCGCTCGCGGTACCGGCGGCCATCAGCGGGGCCGCGACGGCGACACCGGCGACACCGGCGAGCGTGACGATACGGACGGCCTTGGAGCCGCGACGGTGCTTGCCCTTGCCGGAAAGCAGCATGGAGTTCTCCTCACCGACGCCTTCGAGGTGAGCTGTCGGGTTCGGGCGGATGAGTTGCCCGGTCACGTGTCGAGCACGTGGCTTAACCCCAAGCCGGTATACAGCCGTCTCCCAACGGCCTTTCCCGGCGCCTACCTTGGTTCCCCCGCTCCTGCCTTCGGCGCTTGCGCGACGACTGTTCCCCCCGTCCGCCGGCAGGATTCGGCGATGCGGTCGAAGGAGCTCGCGGTGGCGAGCGACTCAGAAGGTAGACAGGTCTCCCCCTGATGTTCAACGCGCGACATCAGGGAGAAACCGGCCTACTTGCCATCCTCAAAAGTACGTTTACGCAGGTGAGGGGCGGGTTTGTGGAAGTTCCGGAATGAGACACGCCAGTTGATCGGAAGAGACGCATGTCTCATTTGCCGATAACGGACATTCAGCTCTTTCCGGGTGGCCGAACTGCCCCTATTCCTTGGTTAGATCCAGGTTCTGACCCGGCTTGATGAGGTCGGCGTCCTTCCCGATGACCTGCTCGTTGGCCGCGTACAGCTCGCCCCAACCACCCTTGAGACCCTTGGCGTCGGCGATCGCGGTGAGGCTGTCGCCGGCCTTCACGGTGTACGAGGGCTTCGACGCGGCGTCAGAAGCGCCCGGCGCCTCCACGGCGGCCGGACCGCGGTGCTTGCCCGCTCCGTCGACCACACCGGCGGGCACGGCCGTGGGCGTGGCTCCCGGAGTGGTCGGGGTGGCCGGGGCCGTCGGGTCCACCGGGGCGGTGGGGTCGCCCGGAACGGTCGGGGTGGCCGGGGCCGTCGGGTCCACCGGGGTGGTGGGCGCCGTGGTCGGCGGGGTCGTCGTCGGCGGCACGGTCGTCGGCGGGACCGTGGGGTCCGTGGACGGGGCCGGGGAGACCGGGTCGGGCATGACGGGCAGTCCACTGGTGGGGCCCAGCGGGTAGTCCGGCAGGCCGGTCGGACCGGTGGCGGGGCCCTCCTGGCCCGGCTGCGGGGTCGGCGCCCCGAAGTCGACGGCGGGCTCGGAGCCGGCGACGGGCACCGAACCCTCGGGCCGGACGGGCGTGGGGGTGACCGGACCGGCGGGCCGGGGGTCACCCGGATCCACCGCGGCGGCCGGGCCCTGCTGGGTCAGACCGGCCGAGGCGGCGCACAGCGGCCACGCCTGGGGGCCCTGCGAGGCCAGCACCTTCTCGCCGACGGCTATCTGCTGGGAGCGGCTGGCGAGGTCCGGGCGCTCCGCGTAGGCGAGTCCGCCCGCGTTCCTCCACTGCTCCTGGGTGAACTGGAGCCCGCCGTACTCACCGCTGCCGTAGTTGGCGCTCCAACTGCCGTCGCTCTCGCAGTCGGCCACCTTGTCCCAGGTGGACGTGTCGGCCGCGCTCGCGTTCGTCGCGGCGAGCAGGGGCAGGGCGAGTGCGGAGCCGGTGACTCCGGCGGTGACGACCAGGGCGGGTACCTGGCGGGGGCGTCTGTGGCGGCCGTTCCCGGAACGCATGAGGCTGCACCTTTCGCATAACGGCGGGGTAACGGCAGAACCTAGCGGCCTTCGAACGATTGTCACAAGTTCGGTCGGTGACTGACGTGTGATCAGACGGCGTCGGAATGCGCCTCAGTTGTTTCGGGGTGTGAATCGAACAGGAAGCGTGCGCAGGCCACGCATGATGAGTCCGCCGCGCCAGCGCAGGTCCGTGGGGGGAATGGCAAGTTCCAGATCCGGCAGACGCGTCAGCAAAGTCGCGAGCGCCGTCTGCCCTTCGAGTCGGGCGAGCGGGGCGCCGAGGCAGTAGTGGATCCCGTGGCCGTATCCGAGGTGCTGGTTGTCACCGCGGGACAGGTCCAGGGTGTTCGGATCGTCGAACCGCTCGGGGTCGCGGTCCGCCGCCGCGAGGACCACCAGCACCGGATCGCCGGCCGCGATCTCCTGACCGCCGAGGGTCAGCGGCACGGTCGCGAACCGCCAGGTCGCCAGCTCCACCGGGCCGTCGTAGCGCAGGAGTTCCTCGACACCGGTCTCCAGCAGGCCGCTCTCGCCGGCCGCGAGGGAGGCCTGGAGGCGCGCGCGCTGCTCCGGGTTCATGAAGAGGGAGTGGACGCCGTTGCCGATGAGGTTCACGGTCGTCTCGAAGCCGGCGAACAGGAGGATGAACGCCATCGCCGTGGCCTCGGCCTCGGTGAGGTGGTCGCCGTGGTCGCTCGCCCGGATCAGGTCGGAGATGAGGTCATTGCCCAGGTCGTCCCTTTTTCGGTGGATGAGTTCCCCGAGATAGGTGCGCATCTGCTTGACGGAGCGGGCGACCCCGCCGCGCGGACCGCCACCGTGGCGGATCATCATCCCGGCCCAGTCGCGGAAGTCGTCCTGGTCCTCGCGCGGTACGCCGAGCATCTCGCAGATGGCGTAGATGGGGAGCGGGAAGGCGAACTCGTGGATGAGGTCGGCCTCCCCCTTCGCGGCGAAGGCGTCGATCAGGTGGTCGGTGAGCTCCTGCACGCGCGGGGTGAACTCGGCGACGCGGCGCGGCGTGAACGCCTTCGACACCAGCCGGCGCAGTCGGGTGTGGTCCGGCGGGTCGATGTTCAGCAGGTGCGTCATCAGTTCCGCCTTGCGCTCCCCCGGGATGCCGGTCCTGCCCCTGGCGTGCTCGGGTCCGGCGTGGTGCGCCGGGTTCTTGCTGAGGCGCTGGTCGGCGAGCGCCTGCCGGGCGTCGGCGTAGCGGGTGACGAGCCAGGCCTCGACCCCGCTGGGGAGCGCGGTGCGGTGCACCGGGGAGTGCTCGCGCAGCCAGGCGTAGGCGGGGTAGGGGTCGGTCGCGAACTCCCAGTCGAAGAGGGTCGGACCCTCGGTGGAGGGCGGATCGGCCGGGGTCGCGGAGGTCTGCTCATGCACCCGCAGACCGTATCCCGGACCGTACCGGCGATCCGATATGGGGTGTTCGTCGGGGCTGTCCGTAGATCGGCCATCCCTTGACGTCCCGTTCCCCGCCGTTCCTACTTTCGGTTTTGTGGATGTGAGGATCTTGAAAAGCAGCTTCGCGGTGGTGGAGAGGAGGGCCGAGCACGCGGTCAAGTACTTCTACGCCCACCTGTTCTGGCACAACCCCGGGATCCGTGAGCTCTTCCCGGCCGCCTCCGAGGACATGGAGCGGCAGCGGGACCGGCTCTTCGCGGCCCTCACCCATGTGATCTCGCGCCTGGAGGACGAGACCCTCGTCCCCTACCTCCAGGACCTCGGCCGCGACCACCGCAAGTTCCTCGTCGGACCCGAGCACTACGCGGCCGTCGGCGCCAGCCTGCTCGCCGCGCTCGCCGAGACCTCCGGCGAGGCGTGGAACCCGGCCACCGAGAAGGCCTGGGCCGAGGCCTACCAGGTGATCGCCGACGTGATGACGGCCGGCGCCGCCGCCGACGACTCACCGCCCTGGTGGGACGCCGAGATCGTGCGACACCTCCAGTACGGGGAGGACATCGCCGTACTGACCCTGCGGCCGCACGCCCCCCTCGCCCACCTTCCCGGTCAGTACGTGAGCGTGAGCAGCGCGCGCGTGCCGACCACCTGGCGCACGTACTCGCTGGGCAACGCGCCCCGCGCCGACGACACCGTCGATCTCCACGTCAGCCGCGTCGAGGGCGGCAGGCTCAGCACCGCCCTGGTCCGCGACGTCCGACCCGGCGAACGCCTACGGCTCGGCGCCCCCGGCGGGTCGGCGATCCTGCGCCGCGCCGACCGGCCCCTCACCCTCATCGCCGCCGGGACCGGCTGGGCACCCGTCCGCGCCATGCTGGAGGACCTGGTCGAACGGCCTCCCGACCACGACGTACGGCTCTTCGTGGTCGCCCGGGACGCCGCGCACCTCTACGACCGGCCGCTCATCGACGCGTACGCCGCCTCACTGGGCTGGCTCGCCGTCACCTACATCACGCCGGCCCCGGGCCGGCACCGCAACCAGGCGACCGACCGGCTGGCGACCGCGCTCAGCAACCGGGGGCTCTGGCCGGAGCAGGACGTCCACCTCAGCGGACCGCCGCAGTTCGTCGACGAGACCGTTCAACTGCTGGAAGGGCTCGGGGCCCGCCCGGACCGCCTCTTCCACGACGCCGTTCCCCCCGTCGGTGCCGCCCCGAACCGGCCGACGGGCTTCGGCGAGTGGTTCCTGAACCGGCCCGCCACGCACTGGCACAACCCGTCGGGACGCTCCCCGCACGATGGCTGAGGGGCCGCCCGGCCCCCGCCCGACGCTCCGCCGGGCTCCCCCGCCGGAGCGCTACCCGACGCCCTCGGCCGCCCGGATCGTGTCCCGGTAGGCGCGGGCCGCCGCGCGCAGCGCCGTCTCGGGGTCGGTTCCCGCCTCCTCGGCGCGCGCCGCCAGCGCCAGCAGTTCGTAGCCGATCCCCTCGCCCCGGGGCAGTTCCACGGGCACCGCCGCCGCCCGGGCCCGGCCCGCCAGCTTGGCCGCGAGGGCGAGGGCGGGCTGGGCCAGTGGGATCCCGTCCGTCACCGACGCGCGCTGCTTCTCGACGGCCTTGGTGGCCTGCCAGTGCGCGTGGACCTCCTCCGGGGTGTCGGCCTTCTCGTCGCCGAAGACGTGCGGGTGCCGACGGATCAGCTTGTCGACGAGGTCCCCGGCCACGTCGTCGATCGAGAACGGCCCGTCGCCGTCCCCGTCGCCGTACGGGTCGGCTTCGGCTTCCGCACCCTCCTGTGCGATGCGGGCGTGGAAGACGACCTGGAGGAGGACGTCGCCGAGTTCCTCGCGCAGTTCGGCGCGGTCCCCGCCCTCGATCGCCTCCACCAGCTCGTACGCCTCCTCCAGCGCGTACTTGACCAGCCCCTCGTGGGTCTGCCGGGAGGTCCAGGGGCACTCGCGCCGGACCCGGTCCATCACCTGGACCACGTCGAGCAGCCGGGCGCCGGGCAGGTCGTACGAGCCGGGCAGCAGTTCCAGGTCGGGCATGGAGACGCGGCCGGACCCGGCGAGGCGGGCCAGGCCGTCGGTGAGCCGGCCGTCGCCCTCCCCGCCCGGGATCACCACGACCGTGCGGCCGCCGGCGCAGGCCTCGACCAGCTCGTGCGCGTCGGGGGCCGCCCGCTCCACGGTGACGCCCGCCTCGCGCAGGTACGGCAACTGGGGATGACCCGGGTCGGCGCACAGCACCCGGTCCGCTCCGTGCAGGGTCTGCCAGGCGGGCCAGGACAGCAGTCCGGGGGCGACCCGGTGGCTCGCGGTCAGCAGCACGATCCGGCCGGCCGGGACGGGGGCGTCCCCCTCGGCGGGCACGGGAGCGGCGGGGGCGGGTTCGGCGGTGTGGTCGGTCACCCTCCGAACCTACCTCCGCCGCGCGGGCTCAGGCCCCGGCGGGGGGAGCCTGCTCGGGCCGGGTGCGCTGGGTGATCCACGGGGTCTCCTGGTCGCCGAGCAGGATCTGCTGGGCGTCCCACCGGCCGTAGCGCGGGTTGACCTCGATGTCGAGGGCCTTCGCGGCCGCGCCGAGCTGGGCCAGGGCCTTCTCCTGGCTGCCGTAGTGCGCGAAGAGCTTGTCGCGCAGCAGCTTGAAGCGGGCGTCGTCGTCCATCTGGCCGGGCGCCAGCTGCGCCTGCTGGAGGGCCGCCGCCTCCAGGGTCTTCTCGTCGCCCGCCTGCTGGAGCTGGGCCTTGCGGACGCCCTCGATCTCCTTGGTGGTCACGGAGACGCCCGCGTCCTCGGCCGCATGCTCCAGGACGGCGCTCTGGATCATCTTGTTGAGTTTGGTGCGTTCCAGGCCGGCGGTGGCCTCGATGAGTTGGGCGCCCTGCTCGGAACGGTTCTGCGCGGTGCGGACGTCGTTCACCTGGGCCTGGAGCGCGGAGGTGGTGATGCGTTCCCCGCCGACGACGGCCGCGGTGCCGGGGCGGGTGCCGCCCGAGCAGGCCGACAGCAGGGGGGCCGCCACGAGCAGGGCGGCGGAGACGGAGAGCGCTGTGCGACGGTGCAAAGGAGCCTCCAGGGCCGGGAGATTGTGCGTCGGTGCACAAGGGCCGTGCGGTGATCGATGGTATGCAGTCAGGGTGGCCCGAGCCACCGGTTCGACCAACGATTCCGGGGGTGTTGGGGTGCGAGTTCACTCCCCGGCCACCACCGGGCCCTCCGTTCCTGGGAAGGTCGACCCACCATGTCGACATCGCAGCACGCCCCGCACCGCTCCGCGGCACCCGGGCAGGACCCCGCGCCGGACGCCGGGCAGGCCCCGACCCACTCCGCGGCGGCCGGTCCCCGCCCGGGGTCCGACCGGCGCGCCGGCCTCGCCGGGGCCGCCCTGGCGGCCCTGATCACGACGGCTGCCGTCTGCGCGGGGGACGCCGCCGCGCGCGTCTTCCCGTACGGTCCGCGCCACCGCAGCGTGAACGACTTGGGGAACCAGTTCGTCCCCTTCCACGCGCAGCTGTGGGACCTGCTGCACGGGCGGGCCGAGGGCGGACTCCTCCTCAACTGGCGCTCCGGGTACGGCACGAGCTTCCTGCCGGACCTGGGCACCTACCTGTCCAGTCCCTTCGCCGTCCTGGTGGCGTTCTTCCCGCGCGCCGACATCGACCTCGCGGTGTACGTGGTCACCGTGCTCAAGACGGCCGCCGCCGCCGCGGCGATGGCCTGGCTGCTGCGGACCCAGCGGCGGGGGCCGCGCTGGGCGGCGGGCCTGCTGGGCGCCTCGTACGCGCTGTGCGGCTGGTCGGTGCTGGAGGCGTCCTACAACCCGATGTGGCTGGACGGGCTGATCGCCTTCCCGCTCCTGTGCCTGACGGGGGAATGGGCGCTGCGCACGCGCCGGCCGGTGGCGGGGGCGCTGGTGGTGGCCCTGTGCTGGACGGCGAACTTCTACACCGCGTACATGGCCACGCTGGGCGCGGGGCTGGTCCTGCTCGTCCGGGTGGTGCTGACCCGGGACGACGTCCGCGAGCGGGTACGGGTGTGCGGGCGGGCGGCGGTGACGACGCTGCTGGGGACGGCTCTTACGGCTCCCCTGCTGGTGCCCCTGCTCCTGAGCTCGAAGCAGGCCTACCCGGGCTGGTTCAAGGAGTTCCGGCCCGTGCCGTGGCCGGACCTGGCGGCGCGGCTGCTGCCGGGGACGTACTCCTTCTCCTCCCCCGCCCTGTTCGTGGGCACCGGAATCCTGCTGCTGGTGGCGGCGCTGCCGTTCCACCGGGCGTTGCCGGCCCGGACCCGGTGGTGGTGGGCGGGGCTGGTGGCCGCCGTACTGGTGTCCCTGCAGTGGGCGCCGACCCATCTGGCCTGGCACGTCTTCGCGACGCCGAACGGCAGCCCGTACCGGCAGACCTTCGTCCTCGCCGGGATCGTGGTGATCGCCGCCTGGACGGGGTTGGCCGCGGGGCTGCCCGGGGTGCGGGCCCTCGCCGGTGGCGCGGCCGTCCTGGTGGCGGCCGTCGCGGTGGCGGCGGCCGGGAGCGGACTGACGACGGGGTGGGGCACGACCCTCTTCGGCGTCGGGCTGGCGGCGTCCGCCTGGGCGTGGTGGACGCTCGGGCGGCGGCGGGCGGCGCCGGTGGCGGCGACCCTGCTGATCGCGGTGCTGGGGGCGCAGGCCGCCGCGACGGCGGCCTACGGGCACAGGGGGAAGCTGGGCGGGCTGGACGACTACCCGTCGTGGGGCGCCGAGCACACCGCCCGCGCCGCGGCCCTGGCCGACGCCGACGGTTGGCCCGCGTACCGGACCGACCCGGGCCGGCCGGCGCTGTCGGGCAACGACCCGATGCTGCTGGGCGGTGAGGGCGGCTCGTACTACAGCAGTCACACCCCGGACGTGTTCACCCGCTCGATGGCGGCGCTGGGCGCGGGCTGGACCTCGCGGGGCCGCAACGTCCAGAGCCTCGACAGCCCGGTGACGGACGCGGTGTTCGCGGTGGGTGCCCGGCTGCGGCCCGACGGGAGCGTGGCCCGCGCCGACGTCCCGCCGCTGGTGACGGTCCGTCCCGCGGGCCCGTCCCCCACCTACGGGGACTCGCCGTTCGCCAACCAGGAACTGCTTTTGGGCGCACGGGTCTACGAGGATCCGGTCGCCCCCGGGATCTGTCGGGCGGGCACCGAGGCCTTCCTCTGGGCGCCGGAGTACAACGCCACGGCCCGCCTCGCGGACGGCCCCGCCTTCCGCCTGAACGGTTGGGCGCCCCGCAACCGGGCCGCGCTCCAGCCGATGGGCGTCTCGCACGGTCCCGCCTCGAAGCTGGTCTTCGACCGGCCCGCACCGGCGGCCTGGAGCCTGTCGTGCCTGGACCGGCCCCGGCTGGACGCGGCGGTGTCCGCGCTGCGCGCCTCGGCCGCCACCTCGGTACACGTCTCCGCCTCGGGCGTGCGCGCGACCCTGCCCCCGGGCAGCACGGGCACGGCGGTCCTGTCGGTGCCGGCCGTCGCGGGCTGGAGCTGCAACGGCCGCCCCGCGGGCGCGCGCCTGGGCCTGGTCGCCGTGGAGCTGGACGGCCGCACCACCGCCCTCGACTGCGGGTTCCGCCCGCCGGGACTGCTGCCGGGGGCGGCGGTGGCCGCGGCGGCACTGGCCGTCCTGCTGGGCGCGGCCCACCGGCGCCGGTGGGGCCCGGCCGTCTGAGCCGACGGGCCGGGCCGGCGCGTCAGCGGACCTGGCCCAGCCACTGGAGGGTGCGGCGGACCTCCACGGGCAGGGGGTGGCCCGGCCCGTGGACGCGGTCCGCGTCGAACAGGAGGCGGACCAGGGTGTCGTGGGCGCCCTGCCGGTCCCCGAGGGAGAGCAGCAGGTGCGCTATCCGGCGGCGGACCTCCAGGGGCAGGCCCGGGTCCGGGTTGGCGTAGTGGTTCTCGAAGAGCGGGAGCAGCGACCGGTACTCCGCGAGGGCGGCGGCCGGTTCACCGAGCTGCTCCAGGCACTGGGCGGCGTCGTAGCGGAAGCGCAGCGCCTGGGCGTCGCCCGCGGGGAACTCGTCGGCGAGGCGGCGCAGTTCGGGCAGGGCCCGGCGGTACTGGCCGTCGTCCATCAGGGTGGCCGCGTACTGCTTGCGCAGGGAGCGGACCACGGGCGAGTGTTCCCCGTGTTCGGCGGCGGCGGCCGGCAGGATGCCGCCGAGGATGTCCACGGCCTGGGTGAGGCGGCCCTGGTCGAGGAGCTTGCGGGCCTCGTCGACCGCGCCGGGGATGTCGGGCCGGGGCGGGGCCGGCGGGTCGGCCGGCCGGGGCGGGACGACGGCCGCACGGTCGGGCCAGGGGGCCTGGGGGCGCAGGAAGGGGCGGGTCGGGTCGAGCGGCCCGGCCGGCCCGCGGCTGCCGCGGGCGGGCAGCAGCGGGGCGAGGGCCTCGTAGACCTCCTGCGCGGAGCCGGGCCGGTCCTGGGGGTCCTTGGCGAGGAGGCGCATCAGGAGCGTCTCCAGTTGTTGCGGGATCTCGGGGCGCGCGCCGCGCACGGGGAGCGGGGGCTCGTACAGGTGCCGGTGGAGGACGCCGAGGGCGGTGGAGCCGGCGAAGGGGACGTTGCCGCTGAGGAGTTCGTACAGCAGCACGCCGAGGGCGTAGAGGTCGGTGTACGGGCCGACGGCGCCGCCCATGGCCTGCTCGGGTGCCATGTAGGCGGGGCTGCCGATGGGCGATCCGGTGCTGGTGAGGCGGGTGGTATCGGTGTCCATGACGGAGGCGACGCCGAGGTCGAGGACGAGGACGGTGCCGTCGGGGCGGATCATCACGTTGCGGGGCTTCAGGTCGCGGTGGACGATCGGCACCGCGTGCACGGCCGACAGGACGGCGCACAGCTGCGCGACCACGGACACGGCCCAGGGCCACGGGTAGGGATCGTGCTCGGCGAGGTGGTCGGCGAGGTCGGAGCCCTCGACGTAGCCCATGACGAGGTACAGCTCGTCGCCGTCGCTGCCCGCGTCGTGGACGGTGACCAGCCCGGGGTGGTCGACCTGGGCGGTGACGCGGCATTCGCGCACGAAGCGGCGGCGCAGTTCCTCGGCGACGGTGCCGGGGCCGGCCACCTTGTCGGGGCGCAGCAGTTTCACGGCGACGCGGCGGTCCAGGCGGCGGTCGTAGGCCGTCCAGACCTGGCCCATGCCGCCCTGTCCGAGGATGGTGGCGAGCTGGTAGCGCTCACCGATCAGGCGTTCCTCGGTCACTTGTCACGGTCCTGGCGGGCCGTGTCGTTGGGGTCCTGGTACGGGCCCCCGGGCTGCGGCGGCTGCTGCGGACGGCGCAGGAGTTCGCTGAGCTCGTCGAGCTCGGCGCGGACCTGCCCGATCCTGGGCGGCGGCGTCGCGTGCGGCGGGTTCTGCGGCGGCCTGGGCGCCGGGGTGGGCACCGGGGTGTGCGCGGGCGGGTACCCGTAGGCGGGGTTGGTCTGCTGCTGCGGCGGCATGTACGGGGGCTGGGCGGGTTGCGGGTACCAGCCCCGGGCGGGGCCCGCCGCTGCCAGGGCCTCGTGGTGCTTGATGTCGACGATGAGGAAGTAGACGCAGGTCGCGAAGCCGGTGAGGATCGAACCACCGGCCCCGAGGTTGCCCTGCCAGCCGTTGGTCTCGGCGGTCGGGTCGAGCTGGATGAAGGTCATCCAGACGACGGCGAGCACGCCGCTGACGACGAGCAGGACCCAGTCGCGCGTCTTGCGGGTCACCAGGGCCAGGCGCAGCATCGCGCCCCAGGCGAGGAAGCCGCAGCTGATCACGGGGAGCACCGCGAACAGCACGCGCAGCGTCACCACGGTGGAGGAAGTGGGACGGTGGCCGTGGGGGCCTTGCTGCGGCGGGATGCCGGGGGCGTGCATCGGTGCTCCTGACGGGCCGTGCGGACGGTTTGCGGGTCTGAGCGTATACAGCCTTTCCGGCCGTCCGTGAGGGGATGGACCCAACCGTTGCAGGGTCGCTGCACAGGGGTCACCCCGGCGGGACGGATCCGTCCGACAAGCCGTCGTACAGGCCCTGGACGAGTTGCTCCCCGAGCCGTGCCGCGCGCGCCAGCGCGTCCTCGAACTCGGCGAGCTCCCGGAACCTGGCTCCGTAGCGGCGCTGTTCGGCCAGGGGCAGCCGGGGCAGCCGCAACCGGCGGACGTCGAGGCGGGTGGCGGTGGAGGCGTGGCTGCTGGCGCGCCGGGTGTTGGCGGTGCCGCGCAGGAATCCGGCCACGAACCAGGGGTCGAGGGCGGCGGGGTCGGGGCGCAGCAGTTGCACGTTGCGGCCGAGTGCCGCGCCGGCGCCGCTCGCGGTGTCCGTTCCGATGACGCGGGCGGCGCCGGCCGCTCCGACGACGGGGACGACGACGTCGCCCGGGGCGGCGAGGAAGGCTTCCTCGGGGCCGGTGGCGAGCGTGCCGGAGGGGGCGGTGCCCGCGTACACGTCGTGCTCGGTGAGCACCGGTGGTTCGTCGGCGTCGGGGCCGGCGGCGCTGCCGGTGCCGGTTCCGGTGTGCAGCAGCAGGGCTCCGGCGCGGGCGAGTTCACCGATGGTGGTCTGCGGGAGTCGGGCGGGGGCCGCGTCGGCGGGGGCGGGCGGCGGGGTGAGCCGGGCGGCGCGGGTGAGGCTCTCGGTGAGGCGTTCGCGGACGGCGGCCAGTTCGGCGGGGCCGCCCCCGGTGCCGGGCGGGGGGAGGTGGCGGGCGGGGGTGAGGTCGACGTCGTCGTCCAGCAGCTCGACCACGGGCACGACGCGGCCGAGCCCGGGCAGGTCGGCGGCGCCCGTGCGGTCGTACGTGGTCCAGGCGTCGAGGACCGCTCCGTGCACGGCGGGCCACGCGGCCCGGGCCTGGCCGTCGGGGGCCAGGCCCGCGGTGTCCACCAGCAGCAGTCCGGTGGGGGCCGGGGCGTGCGGGGCGGGCCGGCGCAGCACCCACAGCTGGAGCGGGATCCCGTAGGGCGGGGCGGCCCCGGCGGGGAGGGCGATGACGGCCCGCAGGGCGCCCCGGCGCAGCAGGTCGGCGCGGATGCGGCGGCCGGAGCGGCGCGCGGCGACGGCGGGGGGCATCAGCAGGACGGCGGTGCCGCCCTCGCGGAGGTGGGCGAGGGCGTGCTGGATCCAGGCGAGTTCGGATTCGGTGCGGGCGGGGAGGCCGTACTCCCAGCGGGGGTCGTAGGCGAGTTCCTCGTGTCCCCAGTTGCGTTCGTTGAACGGGGGGTGGCACAGGACGGCGTCGAGGGCGGGCTCGGCGAAGGCGTCGGCGCGAAGGCTGTCGGCGGCCGCCGCGCGGACCTGGGCGGAGCCGTGCAGGGCCAGGCGCAGCGCGGTGAGGGCGGCCAGTTCGGGCGAGGCGTCCTGGGCGTGCAGGGTGGTGGCGCCGGTCAGTGCGCGCAGCAGGCCGCCGGTTCCGCAGGCGGGGTCGAGCGCGCTGCGGACGCCCGGTCCGGCGAGGGCTGCCATCAGGGCGGCGCAGCCGTCGGGGGTCAGGGTGTACTGCCGGGGGTTGGCGTCGAGGTGACGGCCGAGGAGGAACTCGAAGGCCTTGTGGGCCCCTGGTCCGGCGGCGAGTTCGGCGGCGGCCCGCAGCAACGGCATGTCGGCGGCCCGGGGCGCCGTGTCGGCGAGGGGGTGGCCGGGGCCGAGGCGGGCGGTGAGGACCCGGTCGCGGACGGGGCCGAGCAGGGTGGCCATGCGGGGGTCGGAGACCGCGGTCAGCTCCAGCCACTCGGCGGGCCGGTCCCGTACGACGAGCAGCGCGGCCCCCGCTTCGACGAGCGCGGAGACGGCTCCGCCGGGGTGGGCGGTGACCTGCTGCCAGACCCTTTCGCGCAGGGGCACTTCGGCGAGCTTGCCCTGGGTCCGGAGCCAGTCCTCGACCTCGGGCAGGGCGAAGGAGGGGCTGGTCTCGGTACCGCCGACGGGTTTGGGGAAATCGGCGTGCCGGCGGCGCCAGTTGCTCACGGCGGCGCGGCCGACGCCGGCCAGGCGGGCGATCTCGGCGGCGGTGACCTCTGCGGTGACTTCGGCGGCGATCTCTGCGGTGACCTCTGCGGTGACCTCTGCGGGGCTCTCCTCCAACATGCCGGGAGCATACCGGCGCACACGAAGACGACCACTTCACAGCGTGAATCCAAAGCAAAGCAATGAATCTTGTTGACTCGGTTCACAGGCTCTGTTGTGATGATCCCGTCGCACGGCGTCGCGAGCAACCAGCCGCGTACGAAACCGAGTTCAGTCAGGAGCACTCCATGTCCCACACCCCGCACCAGAGCCGATCCGCCCGGAACAAGGTGCTCACGGGCTGCGGCGCGCTCCTCGCCCTCGTCACGGTCGGCGCCTGCACCGGAACGGACGCCACCACGGGAGGGAAGCCGACCGCCGCCGCGAGCGCGAAGACGGACGGGGGCACGCCCGGGGCCTCTTCCGCCGGCGCGCAGAGCGGGCAGCCGGGCGCGAAGTCGAGCGACGGGCCCGGCGGGCAGAGCAGCCAGAAGCCGGCCGAGGAGAAGGCCGAGGAGAAGAAGGCCGCGATCCGCGGCAGCGGCACCTTCCAGGTCCCGGGGGACGTCAAGCCCGGCACCTACCGCACCACCGGCAACACGGGCCTGGGCTGCTACTGGGAACGGGCCAAGGACTCCAACGCCGAACTGGAGTCGATCATCGCCAACGACAACGTCACCGGCGCGAGTTACGTGACCATCGAGGCCACCGACAAGATCTTCAAGTCCTCCGGCTGCAAGGACTGGGAGGCCGTCGACCCCAAGGCCGCGGGCACCGCCCCGAAGACGGAGTTCTCGGGCGAGGGCGGCATGTACAAGGTGGGCTCCGACATCGCCCCGGGCACCTACAAGTCCACCGGCCTCGCCGAAGGCGCCGCGGGCTGCTACTGGGAGCGCTCCAAGTCGGCCGACCACGAACTGGACTCCATCATCGCCAACGAGAACCCCGAGGGCCCGGCCGTCGTGACGATCTCCGCGAAGGACGCCTACTTCAAGACCACGGGCTGCGCGACCTGGAAGAAGTCCTGACCCCGGGCCCACCGGCCGGACACCGTTCCCCGCCCCGTCACCGACCGGATGCCGATCGAAGGAACCCCGCACCTCGCGGAACGCCGGACCGGCGGCCCCGACCTCGGACGAGCGAACCCGCCGCAACCGGCGTAACGTCACAAAAGGGGCATCAAAGGGAGCGTACGCATGGGGATTTTCGACAGGTTCAAGGACCAGGCCAGGACCAAGGGCAAGGACATCTCGGACAACCTGGAGCAGGAGGCCAACGAGAGGACCGGCAACAAGTACGCCGATCAGATCGACAAGGCCCAGCAGCAGGCCGAGAAGCGCCTCGGTATCGACGACGACCCCACCAAGTAACACCCGCCCGCGGAACGGGGAGGGCGTCGGCCACGGCCGACGCCCTCCCCGCGCGTGCGCACCCGGTCACTAGCCGAGGATCGTGGTGAGGAACTCCCCCGTCCAGCCGAGGAGTTCCCGCCCGACCAGCGGCTTGCCGCCGACCCGCGCGGTCTTCGGCCTCGGCACCAGCACCTGCGAGGTGGCCGGCTTCAGCACCGTCCCGGGGTGGAGCCGCTTCAGCCGCAGCTCCTGCGATTCGCGCAACTCCACGGGCCCGAAGCGGATGTTGGGACCCTGGAGGGTGATGTCGCCGACCCCACAGGCCCGTGCGAGCATCCGCAGTCCCGCCACCAGCAGCAGGTTCTCCACCGGCTCCGGCAACTTGCCGTAGCGGTCGGTGAGTTCCTCCCGCACCGCCTTGATGTCGGCCTCGGAGTTGGCCGCGGCGATGGACCGGTAGGCCTGGAGGCGCAGCCGCTCGCCGGGCGCGTAGTCGTGGGGTACGTGCGCGTCGACCGGCAGCTCGATCTTCACCTCCAGCGGCGGCTCCTCCTCCACACCGCCCTCCACGGCGGCCCGGTAGTCCGCGACCGCCTCACCGACCATCCGGATGTACAGGTCGAAGCCGACGCCCGCGATGTGACCGGACTGCTCCCCGCCCAGCAGGTTGCCCGCGCCGCGGATCTCCAGGTCCTTCATCGCCACGTACATGCCGGCGCCCATCTCGGTGTGCTGGGCGATCGTCGCGAGCCGCTCGTGCGCGGTCTCCGTGAGCGGCTTCTCCGGCGGGTACAGGAAGTACGCGTACCCGCGCTCGCGGCCACGGCCGACACGGCCGCGCAGCTGGTGCAGCTGGGAGAGACCGAAGTTGTCGCCGCGCTCGACGATGAGGGTGTTGGCGTTGGAGATGTCGATGCCGGACTCGACGATCGTCGTCGACACCAGGACGTCGAACTTCTTCTCCCAGAAGTCCACCACGACCTGCTCCAGGGCCTGTTCGGACATCTGGCCGTGCGCGGTCGCGATCCGCGCCTCGGGCACGATCTCGCGCAGCTTCGCGGCCGCCCGGTCGATGGACTCGACCCGGTTGTGGATGTAGAAGCACTGGCCCTCGCGGAGCAGCTCGCGGCGGATCGCCGCGCCGATCTGCTTCTCCTCGTACGGGCCGACGAAGGTCAGCACCGGGTGCCGCTCCTCCGGCGGGGTGGTGATCGTCGACATCTCGCGGATGCCGGTCACCGCCATCTCCAGGGTGCGCGGGATCGGGGTGGCGGACATGGTCAGCACGTCGACGTTGGCGCGGAGCTTCTTCAGCTGCTCCTTGTGCTCGACGCCGAAGCGCTGTTCCTCGTCGACGATGACCAGGCCCAGGTCCTTGAACTTCGTCTCCTGCGAGAACAGCCGGTGGGTACCGATGACGAGGTCGACCGAGCCGTCCTTGAGTCCTTCGAGGGTGGCCTTCGACTCGGTCTCGCTCTGGAAGCGGGACAGCGCCTTCACGATGACCGGGAACTGCGCGTACCGCTCGGAGAACGTGCCGAAGTGCTGCTGCACGAGCAGGGTCGTCGGGACGAGCACGGCGACCTGCTTGCCGTCCTGGACTGCCTTGAAGGCGGCCCGGACGGCGATCTCCGTCTTTCCGTAGCCGACGTCGCCACAGATCAGCCGGTCCATCGGGACGGATTTCTCCATGTCCTCCTTGACCTCGGCGATGGTGGTGAGCTGGTCGGGCGTCTCCGCGTACGGGAAGGCGTCCTCCAGTTCGCGCTGCCAGGGGGTGTCCGGGCCGAAGGTGTGGCCGGGGGCCGCCATACGGGCGCTGTACAGCTTGATCAGGTCGGCGGCGATCTCCTTGACGGCCTTCTTCGCGCGCGCCTTGGTCTTGGTCCAGTCGGCGCCACCGAGCCGGTGCAGGGTCGGGGCCTCGCCGCCGACGTACTTCGTGACCTGTTCCAGCTGGTCGGTGGGGATGTACAGGCGGTCGCCGGGCTGGCCGCGCTTGGCGGGGGCGTACTCGACGAGGAGGTACTCGCGGGTGGCGCCCTGCACGGTGCGCTGCACCATCTCGACGTACCGGCCGACGCCGTGCTGCTCGTGGACGATGTGGTCGCCGACCTCCAGGGTGAGGGGGTCGACGGACTTGCGGCGCCTGGTCGGCATCCGACCGAGGTCCTTGGTCGCGGTGCGCTGGCCCGTGAGGTCGGTTTCGGTGAGGACGGCCAGCTTCAGGGCCGGGTCGACGAAGCCGTTGTCCAGGGAACCGCAGGCCACGTGCACGATCGACGGTTCGAGCTTCGCGAGGCCGGACTCCAGGCGGGCGGCGATGCCCTCGCCGCCGAGGACCTCGACGGTACGGGCGGCCGGGCCGTGGCCCTCGGTGAGGTAGACGGTGTGCCAGCCGTCGGCGATCCAGCCCTTGGTGTCGGCGAGCGCGCGGGCGGTGTCGCCGCGGTAGGCCTCCGGGGCGTGCATGCCGAGCTTGAGGGTGTCCCCGCCGAGGGTGTCCTCGTCGGCGGCGAACGGCGACACCGACCACCACATCATGCCGAGCTCGCGGGCGTGCTCGCGGACGTCCGCGATGCCCCGCAGGGAGGCCGCGCCGACGTCGATGGGGGCCTCGCCGCCACCGGCCGTGGCCGCCCAGGAGGCCATCAGGAACTCCTGCGACGTCGCCACCAGGTCGGAGGCCCGGGTGCGGACCCGCTCCGGGTCGCAGACCACGGCCATCGCCCCGGCGGGCAGGACGTCGATCAGCAGTTCCATGTCGTCGACGAGGACGGGGGCGAGGGACTCCATGCCCTCGACGGCGATCCCCTCGGCGATCCTGTCGAGCAGTTCGCCCAGCTCGGGGTGGAGCTCGGCCAGCGCGGCGGCCCGCCCGCGCACCTCGTCGGTGAGCAGCAGCTCGCGGCAGGGCGGGGCCCACAGCCCGTGCTCGGCGATCTCCAGGGACCGCTGGTCGGCGACCTTGAAGTAGCGGATCTCCTCGACGTCGTCGCCCCAGAACTCGACGCGCAGCGGGTGTTCCTCGGTGGGCGGGAACACGTCCAGGATGCCGCCGCGCACCGCGAACTCGCCGCGCTTCTCGACCAGCTCGACGCGCGCGTACGCAGCCGCCGCGAGGGCGGCGGTGACCTCGCCGAGGTCGGCGTTCTGCCCCTGCCGCAGGCTGACGGGGATCAGGTCGCCGAGGCCCTTGACCTGCGGCTGGAGCACGGAGCGGATCGGCGCGACGACCACCGAGACGGGTCCGGCGGCCGGGTCGTCCGCGCTCGGGTGGGCGAGCCGGCGCAGGACGGCGATGCGGCGGCCGACGGTGTCGCTGCGCGGGCTCAGCCGTTCGTGGGGCAGCGTCTCCCAGGAGGGGTAGTCCACCACCCCGTCCGGCGGCAGCAGCGACCGCAGCGCCGCGGCCAGGTCCTCCGCCTCGCGCCCGGTGGCCGTCACGGCGAGCACCGTGCGCCCGGTGCGCCGGGCCAGCGCGGCGATCGCGAAGGGCCGCGCGGCGGGCGGGCCGACGAGGTCCACGTGCATCCGGTTGCCGTCCCCGGCCGCGGTGACCGCCTCGGTCAGGGCGGGATCCCGGGTGACGGCGTCGAGCAGTCCGTGCAGGCTCATGAAGGGGGCTTTCCGTCCGGTGACGAGTTCGTCCGTGGGCAGGGGAAGAGCGGGGCGGGGCGGGTACGGGGCAACGCGAAGGACCCGACACGTGAACGGGCCGGGGGTTCCCACCCTACGCCCGCCCGCCCCTCCTCCACCGTCCCCCACCGGGGCTCGGCCCGCCCGTCCGGCGCCGCCCCGGGGGTTTTCGGCCACGGCCGGAACAGGGGGCCGGGGCCCGGTCCGTCCGACCGGAATGACAATCTGAACGTATGTCCACATCCGGGAGTCCGACGACGGCCGGGGCGCTCCCGGCGACCCCGGCGCCGCCCCGCGCCCCGGTCGTACCGGGACCGCGCCGGGTCGTCCGGGCGCCGGGGACGGTACGGGGGCCGGGCGTCGCGCGGGGGCCGGGGGGTGCGTCCCGCACCGGCCGGGACGCGTGGCTGCTCGCCGCCGCGCTGTTCCTCGCGTACGCCGTGCTGTCCGTGTCGCGCCACCGGCGCATGGAGAACCTCTCCTGGGACCTGGGCATCTTCGAGCAGGCCGTCCGGGCCTACGCCTGGCTCCGACCGCCGGTGGTGGACCTGAAGGGGCCGGGCGCCAGCGTCCTCGGCGACCACTTCAGCCCCGTCATCGCCCTGATCGCCCCCTTCTACCGGGCGTTCCCCACCCCGGTCACGCTCCTCGTCGTGCAGGCGGCGCTGTTCGCGGTGTCCGCGGTGCCCGTCACCCGGGCCGCGGCCCGGTTCCTCGGGCCGGGCCGCGGGCTCGCGCTCGGCGCCGCGTACGGGCTGTCCTGGGGGATCCAGCGGGCCGTCGAGTTCGACTTCCACGAGATCTGCTTCGCGGTGCCGCTGCTGGCCTTCGCCCTGGAGGCGCTGGTGGCCCGCCGGTGGTGGGCCTCGCTGGCCTGGGGGCTGCCGCTGCTGCTGGTCAAGGAGGACCTCGGGGTCACCCTCGCGGCCCTGGCCCTGGTGGTCGCCTGGCGGGCCCGGCGGACCGACCGGTGGGCCGCGCGGGCCGCGGTCGCGGTGGCCGTCCTCGGTGTGGTGGTCGCCGCCCTGGTGTTCACCGTCGTGATCCCCGCCTTCGCCTCCGACGGCTACGCCTACTGGGACAAGCTCGACGGCGCGGGCCCCGGCCCCCTCGACGGGCTCGGCACCAAGCTCTCCACCCTCGCCTGGGTGCTGATCCCCACCACGGGGCTGCTCTCGCTGCGCTCCCCGCTGCTGCTGGTCGCCGCGCCGACCCTGGGGTGGCGGTTCCTGTCGGGCGACGAGCACTACTGGTCCACCGACTGGCACTACAGCGCGGTCCTGATGCCGATCGTCGCCCTCGCCCTGGCCGACGCCCTCGACGCCTCCCGGCGGTCCCCCCGCCCGTGGCTGCGGGCGTACTCCCTCCAGGTGCCGGCCGCGCTGCTCGCGGCCGGGCTCGCGCTGAGCGCGACCACCCTGCCCCTGTCCCGGCTCGGGGAAGCGGCCACCTACGAGCGACCCGCGCGGGTCGGCGCGGTCGAGCGGCTGCTCGCCCGGATCCCGGACGGCGCGAGCGTGGAGAGCGACATCGCGCCGATCACCCGGCTGACCTCGCGCTGCCGGGTGTTCTGGATCGGCGACACCAAGGGCGTCCTGCCCGACTACCTCGTCTACGACAACGCCTCCGGCTGGGCCGGCGAGGACCCGATCGGCTACGCCCGGCAGCTGCACCCGGACGCCCGCTTCACGCTGGTGGGCACCGCCCGGGGAACGGTCGTCCTGCGCCGGATCTGAGCACGGTCCGGCCCGACCGGCACCGGCGCGGCGGCGCTCCCGCACCCCCCGCCCGGGCACCCCGGGCACGGCGCGACCCCGGGCCGCCCCTGCGGGCTGCCCGGGGTCGCGTCCCCCCGTACGACCGTCCGGCGGGTCTACTCGCCGGAGATCGCGTTCAGTACGTTCATCCGCCCCGCCCGGAAGGCCGGTACCAGTGCGGCGAACAGGCCCACCAGGGCCGAGGCGGCGAACACCCCGAGGATGGTCGGCCACGGGATCTCCAGGACCTTCAGGCCCTCCAGGGCGAGCAGTTGCTGCGCCGCGGCACCCCAGCCCATGCCCAGTCCGAGGCCCAGCAGGGCGCCGAAGAGGGCGATGACCACCGACTCCAGGCGGATCATGCGGCGCAGCTGGCGGCGGGAGAGGCCGATGGCGCGCATCAGGCCGATCTCGCGGGTCCGCTCGACGACCGAGAGGGCCAGCGTGTTCACGACGCCGAGGATCGCGACGACGATGGCGAGGCCGAGGAGGCCGTAGACCATGTTCAGCAGCTGGCCGACCTGGTCCTTCAGGGCCTGCTTGTAGTCGGCCTGGTTGCGCACGGTGTACTGCGGGTACTCCGCGAGCGCCTTCTTGACCTCGGCGTACGCGGTCGTGGCCTGGCCGTCCTTGGCGGTGGCCAGCAGCATGAACGGGCGCGGCATCCGGTCGGCCGGGACGGAGGCCTCGGCGAGGGCGGTGCTGATGTACGTCATGCCCTTGTCTAGGTTGCCCTCGTCGCTGGTGATGGCCGCGACCTTGAGCTTGACCGTCCTCCCGCCGTCGAAGGCGACCGTCAGCTCGTCACCGAGCTTGACGCGGTGCGCGTCGGCGTAGATCGAACCGACGCCGATCGCGTCCTTGCCGTACGCCGCCGCGTGCTCGCCGGCCACCATCTTGCGCCGGATGTCCTGGGCGTAGGTGGGGTCGGTGGCGCCGAGGCCCACGGCCTCGGTGCTCCCGTCCGGGGCGGTGATCCTGGCAGGGATCTCCCGGTAGGCGGTGACGTGGTCGAGGCGCGGGTTGGCCCGCATGGCCTGCTCGGCCTGCGGCATGACCGGCTGTCCGGTCTCGGAGCTGACGATGTAGTCCGCGCCGACCGACTTGTCGAGCTCGTCGGTGGCCGAGGCCACCATCGAGGAGCCGACGACCGAGAGGCAGGCGACGAGCGCCAGTCCGATCATCAGGGCGGCGGCGGTGGCACCGGTGCGGCGCGGGTTGCGCAGGGCGTTGCGTTCGGCGAGCCGGCCGATGGAGCCGAAGGGCCGCAGGACCGCTCCGGAGAGCACCCGCACCACGCCCGCCGCGAGCAGCGGACCGATGACGATGAAGCCGATGAGGCTGAACACCACGCCGAGGCCGAGCCACAGCGAGCCGGTCGAGGCCTTCTCGGCGGCCGCGGCGAGGAACAGGCCCGCGCCGCCGATGCCGGTGAGGACGAGGCCGAGGACGGCCCGGACGATGCCGGCCTTGCGGTCACCCGGGGTTCCGGCGTCGCGCAGGGCGGCCATCGGGGAGACCTTGCCGGCCCGCCGGCCGGGTACGTAGGCGGCGACGACGGTGACGACGACGCCGAGGAGGATGCCGACGACCGGGGTGGTCCAGGCGATGGTCAGGTCGTCGGTGGACAGCTCCATGCCCATCTGACCCATGAGCTTCATGAGGCCGACGGCCAGGCCGATGCCCGCGGCGACACCCAGCAGGGAGCCGACGACGCCGAGCAGGAAGGCCTCGACGAGGACGGAGCGGTTGATCTGTCCGCGGTCGGCGCCGATGGCGCGCATCAGGCCGATCTCGCGGGTGCGCTGGGCGACCAGCATGGAGAAGGTGTTGAAGATCAGGAAGATGCCGACGAGGAAGGCGATGCCGGCGAAGCCGAGCATCACGTACTTCATGACGTCGAGGAAGGAGCCGACGTCCTTGCGGTTGGCGTCCGCGGCCTCCTTGGCGGTCTGGAGCGTGAAGGCGTCCGCGCCGAGGGCCTTGGCGACGTTCTGCTTGAGCTGCTCGTCGCTCACCCCGTCCTTGGCGGTGATGTTGACGTGCGTGAACGCGCCGGGGGCGCCGAGCAGTCGCTGCTGGGCGGTGGCCGTGTCGAAGTAGACGATCGTGGCGCCCGGGTTGGTCACGGTGAAGGTGGCGATGCCGCTGATCCGCGCGCGGGTGTCGCCGGTGACGGCGATGGTGCGCAGTTCGTCGCCGAGCGCGAGGTGGTGCTTCTTCGCGGTGTCGCTGTCGACCATCATCTCGGTGGGGCCGCGCGGGGCGTGACCGGAGGTGATCTTCATCGACTTGAGCTCGTTGTCGCTCCAGTTGCCCGCGATGGTCGGGGCGCCGGTGGTCGAGCCCATGTTCTCGTTCTTGGCGTTGACCACGGTGACGGCCATGGACAGGACGCCGCCCTGGGCCCCCTTGACGCCCTCGGCCTTCGCGGACCTGTCGACGACCGAGGCGTCCAGCGTCCGGGGCTTGCCGGTGGCCGGGGTCTCCTCGCCGGCCACGGCCTCCTTGGGGGTGACCGTGACGTTGGAGTTGGTGACGGCGAAGAGCTTGTCGAAGGTGGTGTTCATCGTGTCGGTGAACACCAGGGTTCCGCACACGAAGGCGACGGACAGGAGTACGGCGATGGCGGAGAGCGCCATCCGGCCCTTGTGCGCGACGAAGTTGCGCCGGGCGGTCTTCATGACGGTCACGAGGTCCGCCCGCGTGCGTCGAAGTCCTTCATGCGGTCCAGGACCTGGTCCGCGGTGGGCCCGTACATCTCGTCGACGATGCGACCGTCGGCGAGGAAGATGACGCGGTCCGCGTAGGAGGCGGCGACCGGGTCGTGCGTGACCATGACGATCGTTTGGCCGAGCTCGTCCACCGACTGGCGCAGGAACCCGAGGACTTCGGCGCCGGCGCGGGAGTCGAGGTTTCCGGTCGGCTCGTCGCCGAAGATGATCGCCGGTCGGGCGGCGAGGGCGCGGGCCACGGCGACGCGCTGCTGCTGACCGCCGGAGAGCTCGGTCGGGCGGTGCTTGAGACGGCCCGCGAGACCCACGGTGTCCACGACCCGCGCCAGCCACTGCGGGTCCGGCTTGCGGCCCGCGATGTCCATGGGGAGCGTGATGTTCTCCAGGGCGTTGAGCGTGGGGAGCAGGTTGAAGGCCTGGAAGATGAAGCCGATGCGGTCGCGGCGCAGCTGGGTGAGCTTCTTGTCCTTGAGGCCGGTGATCTCGGTCTCGTCGAGGAAGATCTGCCCGCTGGTCACGGTGTCGAGGCCGGCGAGGCAGTGCATGAGCGTGGACTTGCCGGAGCCGGAGGGGCCCATGATCGCGGTGAACTGCCCCGCGTGGATGTCCACGTCGACCGTGTCGAGGGCGACGACGCGGGTCTCGCCGGAGCCGTAGGCCTTGACGACCTGGCGGGCCCGGGCCGCGACCGCGCCGTTCCCTCCGGTACTCCCGTGCCTGGTTTCGGTCATCGCGGTTGTCACGGTGTTCTCCCCTGTTCGCTGCGCGCCCGGTGCGCGCTGGTGCGTGCGTGCGTCGCCGTGGTGAAGTCTGTGGCGCGGGGGGTGTCCGGCGCGCTGGTGCCCATCGCCGTATCCACCGGGGGGTTAACCCCACCCCGCTCGTATGAATCAGTTAAGGACGCGGCGGGACGTTCGGCCTCATCCGCCGGGACGAACGTCCCCTGGCCCGTTGGGGGGAGCGACCCCTAGGGGATCCGGGGCCCCGGGGCCGCCCGGGGTGAGGGATACCGTCGGACACACCCCTGGTGAGAAGGTGTTCTCCGCGTCCGGGTGCCGGGGGCACGAAGGGGGAGGCGACGCGGTGGCGGCGGAGGGGAACCAGGGGGAGGCCCCTGTGGACGACGGGACGAACCTCCCCGGAGGAAACGTTTCAGCCGACCGGTCGGGCCGTCCCCGCGACGAGCCCGCGGCCGGACGCCCGCAGGGGCGCCCGCCGACCCGGGTGGTCGTCTCGCTGATGCTGAGCATGGCCCTGGTCGCCCTCGACACCACGGTCGTCGCCACCGCGGTCCCGCAGATCGTCGGCGACCTCGGCGGGTTCTCCGTCTTCTCCTGGCTGTTCTCGGGCTACCTCCTCGCCGTCACCGTCACCCTGCCCGTGTACGGGAAGCTGAGCGACACCTTCGGCCGCAAGCCCGTCCTCCTCTTCGGGACGGCCCTGTTCCTCATCGGATCCGTCCTGTGCGCGTCCGCCTGGAACATGGCCGCGCTCATCGCCTTCCGGATCGTCCAGGGGCTGGGCGGCGGCGCGCTCCAGAGCACCGTGCAGACCCTGGCCGCCGACCTGTACCCGCTGAAGGAACGGCCGCGGATCCAGGCCCGGATGACCACGGTCTGGGCCTCGTCCTCGCTGCTGGGGCCCGCGCTCGGCGGCCTGCTCGCCGCGTACGCGGGCTGGCGCTGGACCTTCCTCATCAACGTCCCGCTCGCCGGGCTCGCCCTGTGGCTCACCGCCCGGCACCTCGTCGAACCCGTGCGCTCCCCCGGTCGCCGGGGCCCGGTCGACTGGGCGGGCGCCCTCGGCGTCTTCGCCTGCGGCGGGGTGCTGCTCTTCGCGCTGGTGCAGGGCGGCGTCGCCTGGCCCTGGCTCTCCGCGCCCTCGCTGGCCCTGTTCGGGGCCGCCGCCGTGCTGGCCGCGGTGGTGGTCCGGGTGGAACGCCGGGCCCCGGAGCCGATCCTGCCCGGGTGGGTGTGGCGCCGGCGCACCATCGCCGCCGTGAACCTGGCCCTGGGCTCACTGGGCCTGCTGATGGTCGCCCCGCTGGTGTTCATGCCGACGTACGCGCAGACGGTGCTGGGCCTCGGCCCCGTCGGCGCCGGGTTCGTGATGGCCCTGATGACACTGAGCTGGCCCATCTCGGCCGCCTTCTGCCAGCACGTCTACCGCCGCATCGGCTTCCGCGACACCGCCGTCCTCGGCATCGGGGCCGCCGCGGTGATCCTCTTCGCCTTCACGCTGCTCCCCCAGCCCGCACGGGCCTGGCAGCCCGCGCTGATCATGCTGCTGCTGGGTTTCGCCCTCGGCCTCTTCCAACTGCCGCTGATGATCGGGGTGCAGTCCACCGTGGGCTGGGAGGAACGGGGCACCACCACGGCCTCGGTGCTGTTCTGCCGCACCGTCGGCCAGAGCGTGGGCGCGGCGCTCCTCGGCGCCGTGGCCAACGCGACGATCGCGGCCCGGCTGGCGGACGCCCCGCTGCCGGGCCTCCCGCACCGGCTGGACGACGTCTCGAAGGCCCTGGCATCCCCGGACTCCCTCCCCGCGGCGACCACCGCCCACCTGCGTTCGGCGGTCGCCGCCGCCGTCGACCACATCTTCCTCGGCGCGACGGCCGCCGCCCTCGCCGCGCTGCTGGTCCTCCTGCTGGTCGCACCCCGCGAGTTCCCCGTCCTGAAGGAACACGACTGAACCGCTACGGGCTCTCCTTGCGCCGGGCGTAGTGACGGGCGACGCGCGCCCTGTTGCCGCAGGCCGACGCCACGCACCAGCGCCGCCTCGGGTTGGCGGGCAGGAACAACAGGGCGCAGTCGTGGGCCTCGCACTCCCGGACCTCCGCCGCCCGAGGCCCGGCCAACAGGTCCGCGACGGCCTCCGCGAGCTCCGCCGCCAGCCTCCGACCGGGGTCCGCCTCCCGGATCGCGACCGACTCCAGCCCACCTTCCCCGCCCCACACCAACTCCCGGTGGGCCGGGGCCCCCGCCAGGGCGGCGTTCAACACCCGGAGCGCATCGCCCGGAGGCCGCTCACCCCGCCGGACGGCCGCCAGCGCCGAGCCGGCCGCCTCCCGCACGGCCCGCACGGCCGCCACCTCGACGGCCCCCACCTCACCCACGGGCCCGACCCGCCCCGCCTCCGCCTCAAGCCACGCGGCGAGCCCCTCCGGATCGGCGATCAGGTCGCCGACGGTGGGCCGGGTGTTCAGCAGGTCCAGCGCGAGGTGCTCGCCCGTGAGCGGAAAAACGGTCATGGACTAATGATACCAACCCCCCTTGACCCATTAGCAATCCTGAGCAAAGCTAATGCCACCCAAGCCACTGGAGGCATTACATGTCCGTCCTGCACCGCACCGTGGACGTGAACGGCGTGACCGTCGCCTACCGCGAGAGCGGCCCCGCCGACGCCCCCGTCCTGCTCCTCCTGCACGGCTTCCCCACCTCCTCCCACCAGTTCGCCCGCCTGATGGACGCCCTCGACGGCACCCCGCACCGCCTGATCGCCCCCGACTACCCCGGCTTCGGCCGGACCCGGACCCCCGACGACTTCACGTACACCTTCGACCGCCTCGCGGACGTCGTGGAGGGCTTCACCGACGCCCTGGGCCTCGACCGGTACGCCCTCTACGTCTTCGACTTCGGCGCCCCCGTCGGCCTGCGGCTCGCCACCCGCCACCCGGACCGGGTGACCGGCCTGATCGTCCAGAACGGCAACGCGTACGAGGAGGGCCTCTCGGACGCGGCCCGCGCGTTCGCCGGCCTGCGCCGCGACGTCCCCGGCGACGAGGACAGGGTCCGCGGCCTCTTCACCGAGGAGGGCACCCGCTTCCAGTACGAGACCGGCGTCGCCGACACCGCCCGGATCTCCCCCGACGGCTGGACCCTGGACGTCCACTACCTCGGCCTGCCGGGACGCGCCGACGCCCAGGCCGATCTGGCCTTCGACTACGCGGCGAACTTCGCCCACTACCCCGCCTGGCAGTCCTGGCTCCGCACCACCCGACCGCCCCTGCTCGTCCTCTGGGGCGCGGGCGACCCCTTCTTCACCCCGGCGGGCGCCAAGGCCTACCTCCGCGACGTCCCCGAAGCGGAACTCCACCTCTTCGACGAAGCGGGCCACTTCGCCCTGGAAACCCACCTCCCCGAAATAACCCCCCTGATCAACACCTTCCTCAACACCCTCACCCCCTGAAGCAGCCCACCCCTGACACGAAGAACGCCCGGATCACAAACGCCAGGTCGGGGCCGGGGACGGGGTGGGGTGTCGTCCGGGACCAAAACGTGATTTGTTGGCGCACGCCACCGCCCCACCAACGCAGCCCCTGACAGGGCGCCATAAATCATGCCCGTCCCGGACGACACCCCACCCCGGCCCCGGCCCCGACCCACCCGCAGCCCCCGACCCCGGCACCGGCACCGCCCCCCAAGCATCCGCCCGGCCAGGGCAACGTCACCCCTCCGCCGGCGCCCGCCCCGTGAGCGCCGCCAAACTGGACCGGACATGGTTCATGTGCGCCCGCATCTCGTCCTGCGCCTCCGCGTGCTCCCGCAGGACCCGCTCCGTCTCCCGCCCGACCCGCTCCTCCCGCACCCGCGCCTCCGCCAGCAGTTCCGCCGCCCGCGCCTCCGCGTCCTCCTGCCCGTGCCGCGCGGACTCCTCCGCCTCCGCGAACCCCCGCCGGGCCTCGTCCAGCCGCGCCTGCGCGTACCGCTCCTGCTCGGCGGCCCGCGCCTCCATCTCCGCCGCGCGCCCGGTCAGCTCCCGCTCCGCCGCGTCCCGGCGTTCCGCCTGCTCCTGCTCGCGCTCGGCGAGCAGCGCCTCCGACCGGCGCCGCATCTCCACCAGCCCGGCCTGGGCCTCCGCCCGCCACGCCGCCGCGTCGTCCCGCGCCTCCGCCCGCGTGTCGTCGGCCTCCCGTTGCGCCCGCAGCAGCCCCTGCCGCGCCCGCACCTCGGTCTGCTCGCGCACCGCCTCCGCGTCGTGGCGGGCCAGTTCCGCCACCCGGTCGGCGTGCGCCTCCGCCGCGCCCAGCACGTCGCCCGCGTCGGTGCGGGCGTCCCGGCGCAGGACGTCCGCCTCCTCCTGCGCGAGCAGCAGGATCCGCCGGGCGCGTTCGCTGAGGTCGTCGTACGTCTGGGGGGCCAGGGCGGTCACGGCCTCGCGCAGCCGCTCCGCCTCGGCCTCCATCTGCTTCTCCAGGACGGTCAGCCGCGCCACCCGTTCCCAGGCCTCGTCCCGGCTGCCGGAGAGCCGCGCGAGGTACCGGTCGACGTCTTCGACCCGGTAGCCGCGGCCGCGTACGGTCGCCAAACCCTGAGGTCCGTGAGGTGACATGGGTGCACTCATCCTGGAAGCGCCTCTCTCGCGGGGATTCCCGTCAAGGATGCGTCATTTGCTCGCAGAAGCCGGAATGGCCGGGCCGGTCCCCCGTTCGAGGGGTCCCGGCCCGGCCACCGATCCGATCATCCGATCAGAGCAACCCGTCCCACATCTGCTCCAGCAGCACCGACCACCAGTTCTCCGGCGACGCCAACGCCGCACTGTCGAGCCCCGCGAGGTTCGCCTGGAAATCGACGGTCCACCGGCCGGCCTGCTCCGGCGTCAGATGCTGCCTCAAGCGCCACATGTGACCGAGCATGGCCAGCGACCGGGCGAACTGCGGCAGGCTGGAGTTCACGAACTGCGGCGGCACGGGCGCCCCGCCGGGACCGGCCTCCACCGGCACCGCCACTATGTGCGCGGTCCCGTACTGCACGCAGAGCGCCTTGCCGAAGTCGCTGCCGACGACGAGGTACGAGCCCGCGTCGGACGCCGGCTGCACCTGCCTCTGCGCCGCCAGCTCGGCCAGCGTCGGCACCGGCTGACCGGGAGCGGCCTGCGCCCAGAAGAACGGCCCGAAATCGACGGGCAGGCCCGCCCACATCAGGGTCTGCGCCACGATGTCGGGCACGCCCTGTCGGGACACCGCCCGCTGATCGAAGCGGAACACGCCCTGCGGCCCGAACGCGCCCGCCAGCTCCTGCCCGATGACCTCCATCGGAACGGCCGGCTGGAGCGGGACCTGGGGCAGCGGCGCCCGTACCGGCGCGGGGCGCGCCGGACCGTCCGCCACCTGGTGCAGCTCACCCTGATGGGTGAGGAGGTGCCGCACGCCCTGCTGACGGCCCGCGTGGTCCGTTCCGTACGGGGCCACGCTGGTGATCCGCACCTGCGGCCAGGTCTCCCGGATCATCCGGGCGCAGTACCCGCCCGGCAGCTCGCAGGAGGCCAGCTCCGTGTGCAGCTCCAGCACCTGCTGCGGCGGCACGTTCATCGCGCGGAGCTCGTACAGGATCTGCCACTCGGGGTGCGGGGTACCGGGCGCCGAGCGACGGATGAGCTGCTGCTCGGAGCCGTCGGGCGCGCGGTAGCGCAGCACGGCCTGGTAGCCGGGGCCGACCGTGGGCGCGCCGGTCGGGACCGGCGGCCGCCCCGCGGCGCCGCCCTGCGGCGGCCCGGGCGGGCCGGGGGGCGTCGGGGGCTGTCCGACGGCCGGACCGGCCAACATCGTCGCGGCATGATCGAGCCCGCCGCCGGGCGCACCGGGCGGGCCGGGCGGCTGCGGCACACCGGGCCCGGCGAGCATCGTCGCCGCGTGGTGGGCACCGCCCCCGGGGGCACCGGGCGGCGCGGGCGGCTGCCCCGAGCCGGGAGCGCCGGGAGCGCCGGGCGGACCGGGCGGCGTCGGAGGCCGAC